>NZ_CP029553.1:25000-688750 GCF_003173755.1 Methylobacterium terrae | reverse complement strand
GAACGGCTCGATCCGCTCGTTCCGCCAGGAATTCCGCAAGGACGTCGCGCACCTCACCGAGGTGTTTCCGCGCCTGCGCCTGACCCTCGACGACGGGGGAATGCAGCTGCACCCCTCCGATCCGAAGGACCTGCTGGTGCCCCCCAAGGCGGCCCTCGCGAATAAGCGAGCCCGGGCAAGGGCTTGATTCCGCCGACTTCCCTACGAGGGGAGGGGGGTCGGGCCACGGGGCGAAGGCAGGCGGCGTCGGCGCCTCGACGGCGCGACGCTTGCCGTGACCGTATATAGGATTATTTTCTTTTCTCTGTTCATGTCCGGGCATCGCCCCCGGTATCGGCGTGCCGCGCCGTCCTGCATCGTCAGCGCTCATGGATCCCGGGCTCCGCTGAGTGGCCCTGGGATGACGCGGAAGGTCTATGCGCGTTCGAGGAAGCCATACGGGCGTTCGACGCAAGTCCGTGCCTGACGATCGACGTGAGCGATCTCGAGAAATCCTGCTCATGTCGCCGGAACATCCGATCGATCGAAGCTCGTGATCCGACATGACCGTGATTCATCCATCGACTCTCGATCCCAATGTCCGGTCCGGCGGGCTCATTGCGCCCCGCCACCGCTGCCGCCGCACGCCGAATTGCCTACGCCCCCTCGCCACCGCGACCGTGCCCGGCCACGCTGAATCGCCTACGCGCCCCACGGCCGGCCCGACAGCCCGAATCGCCCGCTTCCCCGTTGCGATTCCACGTCTTTTCCCGACTTGCACCCACGCAGACCTGCCTACGGGACGTGAACGACTCCACGCCGAATTGCCTACGCTCCGCCGCGACCGGTCAGCCCCTCGGTAACCCTCCGGGTCGCACGCCTGGCGAGTCGCTGCAAAGTATTGCTGCGCTCCGATCGACACCGCAGAGTCGAGGGAGAGTCCCGCATCGGGACGGCGAATCATCAGCCGGCGTACAGGCGAGTCGGTTCCACCCACTCAAGCCCCGGCTCGACTCTTCCCCGTGGAAACGACTCCGGCTGATCTGGGCTTTGTCGGGCGATGACTCGGGCGCCGTGAGGCCGCGACTCCGGCTGGGTCATCCAGGACTCCGGCCGGGGAGGGGAGGGGAGGGGGCTCGCGCATCCCCCGGCCGAAGGCCCCGGGATGCCGCCGGCGCGCCGATCGCCGCGAATGGCCCCTAACTCCTGATCCCCGAAAGCCTTTTTATGAGAGATTCAGAATCTAGATTCCGAGTCTGAATCCGTAGAGCTATATGGGTATTATATGGGGCCGCGATTTTCTGAGACCTGCCAAGGGGTTGGGACCCATTCGCGTAGGCAGGTCTGCGCGGTCGCGTAGGCAACTCGGCGCACCCGCGTAGGCAGGTCTGCGCGGAATCCCCCGCCCGGCGAAGGCGACTCGGCGTGGCCCCGTAGGTGACTCGGCGTAGCCCCCCGATTAACAGCTTGGAAAGCTGTGTGAATCGCGGATGGCGCCGCGTAGGCAATTCGGCGTGCCGCGCGAGGCCGGAATACCACCCCCGGACGGCGCCGGATTTGCGAATCCGGCGGGCGACGCGAGGTGGGCAAGCCGGGAACCCCGGATTCTCCACCAGGAGGCCCGTGGAGGCCCGTTCCGCCCCAGGACCGTTGTACGGCACCCGCCGGCCCGGAATCCAGCTCAGCGGCGCTCCTGGCGGCTTGGCGCGGGTTGTCCAACGGCTGTGCCCGGTCGTGTCCCGCACCGCGGCCCCGCCCGATCCCCTTGGGCCATCGGGCTTTCCGGGTGCCGCCGGGACGGCTATCCCCGCTCCCGTCAACAGGAGCCGGTTTCCGCGAGGCTCTGACAGCCCACCCGTCCACAGCCCCGATTGACACTCCCGTGAAACCGAACAAAACAAGAACGAGTTGTTGCTTCGGTTCGGTGATGGGCATGAGATGCGGCAGGCCGAGCGGGAACGGCAGCTCGCGGCGTTGCGCGAGCGGATCGGGGGGCTGGCGCCCGAGGGGGCGGGGCGGCCGGTCCTGCCGTTCGGCGTCGCCCCCCTCGACGCGCACCTGCCGGGCGGGGGCCTGCGCCTCGGCGCGGTGCACGAGGTGCTGGCGGCGGGGCCGGTGGACGGGGAGGGGGCGCTCGCGGCCCTGTTCGCCGCCGCGATCCTGGCGAGGCTCTCGGGCCCGGTGCTGTGGTGCCTGCCCGGGCGCGACCTGTTCGCCCCCGGCCTCGCCGCGGTCGGGCTCCATCCCGACCGGGTGCTCTACGCCGAGACCCGGCGCGAGACCGAGGTCCTGCCCACCATGGAGGAGGGCCTGCGCCATCGCGGCCTGGCCGCCGTGGTCGGCGAGGTCGCCCGGCTCGGGCTCACCCCGTCGCGCCGGCTCCAGCTCGCCGCCGAGGGCAGCGGGGGGCTCGCCCTGGTGATCCGCCGCTGGGGCGCCGCCGTGCCGGAGCCGAACGCCGCCGCGACCCGCTGGGGCGTCACCGCGGCGCCCTCCGCCGCTCTCACCCTGCCGGGCCTGTCGCGGGCCCGCTGGACCGTGGCGCTCCTGCGCGCCCGGGGCGCCGAGCCCCGCACCTGGCTCCTCGAGGCTCCCGATGCGAAGGGTCGTCTGCGTGTTCCTGCCGACCTGGTCGACCGACCTGTGGCGGCGCCGGCACGGCGGCAAGCCGCCGGATGAGCCGGTGGTGGCCGCAGGCCAGGAGGGCCCGCGCCGGGTGCTCACGGCCGTCGACCGCGCCGCCCGCGCGGCGCGCCTGCGCCCCGGCCTGGCGCTCGCGCAGGCGCAGGCCATGGTGCCGGGCCTCACGGTGATCGCCGCCGACCCGGAGGGGGATGCGGCTGCGCTCCACCGCCTCGCGGCCTGGTGCCTGCGTTACGCGCCCCTCGTCGCCCCCGATCCGCCGGACGGGATCTGGATCGACGTCGCGGGGGCGGCCCACCTGCATGGCGGCGAGGCGGCCCTGCTCGCCGGTTTACGCCGCCGCCTCGCCCGGGCCGGCTACCGGGTGCGGGCGGCGCTAGCCGACACCCCCGGCGCTGCCTGGGCCGCCGCCCGCTGCCTGCCACCCGAGACCGTGCTGCCGCCGGGCGGCCAGCGCGACGCCCTCCTCGACCTGCCGCTCCGGGCGTTGCGCCTCGAGCGCGACACCGTCGCGGGGCTCGCCCAGCTCGGCCTCACCCGGATCGCCCACCTCGCCGGGCAGCCCCGCGGCCCCTTGCGCCTGCGCTTCGGCGAGGCGCCCGCCCGTCGCCTCGACCAGGCGCTCGGCCACGCGCCCGAACCGCTCACGTACCTGGCGCCGCCGGTGGACCACGCCGTGCGCCTCGCCTTCCCGGAGCCGATCGGCGCGCCCGAGACGCTCGCCCGGGTGACCGGGCGGCTGACCGCCCTTCTGGCCGAGGACCTGACCCGGCACGGCCTCGGGGCGCGCCGGCTCGACCTGGTGTTCCGCCGGGTCGACGGGCTCGACCAGTCGGTCAGCGTCGGCACCGCCCGTCCGAGCCGCGATCCCCGCCACCTCGCGCGCCTGCTCTGCGAGCGGTTGGGCCACATCGATCCCGGCCACGGCCTCGACGAGGCGCGGCTGTCGGCGGCCGCCGTCGAGCGCCTGGAGGCGCGCCAGATCGCGGCCCCGGGCGAGGAGCCGGACCCGGACACGATGGCCGAGCTCGTCGACCGGCTGGTGCTGCGCCTCGGCCCGGGCCGGGTGTTCCGCCGGGCCCCCGTCGAGAGCGAGTGGCCCGAGCGGGCGGTGCGCCGGGTCGCCCCCTTGAGCCCCGCCACCGGGATCACCTGGCCGGCCGACCTGCCGCGGCCGGGCCGGCTGCTCCCCGTCCCGGAGCCGGTGGCGGTGCTGGCAGCCCTCCCCGACGCCCCGCCCTCCGCCTTCACCTGGCGCGGCACCCGCCGCCGGGTGGCCCGGGCCGACGGGCCGGAACGGATCTTCGGCGAGTGGTGGCTGTCCGACGACGAGGCCGCGGCCACCCGCGACTATTACCGGGTCGAGGACGAGACCGGCGCCCGCTACTGGCTGTTCCGCGATTGCCTGACGCCGGAGGGCGCGCGCTGGTGGCTGCATGGTCTGGGCGAGGCGTGATGCGGCCGGTCTCCCGAAGTTTGCCGGCTTCGGCCGACGCAGTTCATCCCAATCGTGACCTCATCCTGAGGTGCTGCGAAGCAGCCTCGAAGGAGGGCTTCAGAAGTCTCCGCGATTCCTGGAGCCCTCCTTCGAGGCTCCTTTCAGTCGCACCTCAGGATGAGGTCGTGGTGTGGGAGAGGAAGGGTATTGGCGATTCTGCCGTCAGCCGTCGATCGGTCTCACCATGACCGTCGAACTTCAGGTCACCACCCATTACTCGTTCCTGCGCGGCGCCTCCTCGCCGGAGGAGCTGTTCGCCGCCGCCGCCCTCCTGGGCATCCGGGCGCTCGCCGTCACCGACCGCAACTCGCTCGCCGGAATGGTGCGGGCCCACGCGGCGGCCCGCACCACCGGCTGCCGCCTGGTCGTCGGCTGCCGGCTCGACCTCGCGGAAGGCTGGAGCCTGCTCGTCTACCCCACCGACCGGGAGGCCTACGGCCGGCTCTGCCGGCTGCTCACCATCGGCCGCTCGCGCGAGCGGGCGCCCCACGGCGGTTGCCACCTGGCAATCGCCGACGTCGCCGCGTGGAGCCGGGGCCTGCTCGCGGTGCTGCCCGCCGACCGGCCGGACGACGCGCTCGCCGAGCGCCTGCGCATCCTGAAGGCGATCTTCGGCAAAGACCTCTCCTGCGGCCTGTCGCGCCGCTTCGGCGTCAACGACCACCTGCGGCTCGATGGTCTCGCGGGGATCGCCCGGGCCGCCCGGGTGCCGACCGTCGCGCTGGGCGACGTGCTCTACCACGTGCCCGAGCGACGGATGATGCAGGACGTGGTCACCTGCATCCGCCTCAAGACCACCATCGCGGCGGCGGGGTTCTCCCGCGAGCGCCATGCCGGGCGCCACCTGCACGAGCCCGACGAGACCGCGCGCCTGTTCGCCCGCCACCCGGAGGCGCTCGCCCGGGCCGCTTCGATCGCCGAAGCCTGCCGCTTCTCCCTGGATGAACTGACCTACACCTACCCGGACGAGGCCGGGGCGGACGGCCGCCCGGCGCAAGGACGACTCGAGGCGATGACCTGGGAGGGCGCGGCGAGGCGCTACCCGAAAGGCGTGCCGGAGGCGGTCCGCAGGCAGCTCGGCGACGAGCTCGACCTCGTCGCCAAGAAGGCCTACGCGCCGTACTTCCTCACCGTCGAGGCGATCGTCCGCTACGCCCGCTCCCAGGGCATCCTGTGCCAGGGCCGCGGCTCGGCGGCGAATTCGGCGATCTGCTGGTGCCTCGGCATCACGGCGATCGACCCGGTGGAGCAGGGCCTGCTCTTCGCCCGCTTCATCAACGAGAACCGCGACGAGCCGCCCGACATCGACGTCGATTTCGAGCACGAGCGCCGGGAGGAGGTGATCCAGTGGATCTACGCCACCTACGGCCGCGAGCGCGCGGCGCTCACCGCCACGGTGATCCGCTACGGCGCCCGCGGGGCGGTGCGGGAGGTCGGCAAGGTGCTGGGCGTGCCGGAGGACGTCACCGGCGGGCTCGCCCGCCTGGTCTGGGGCTGGTCGCGCGACGGCGTCGGCGAGCGCGAGGCCAAGGCGCTCGGCCTCGACCTCTCCGAGCGCTCCTTGCGGCTGACGCTGGAGATCGCCCGGGCGCTGATCGGCACGCCGCGCCATTTCGGCCAGCATCCGGGCGGGTTCGTCCTGACCCTCGACCGGCTCGACCTCCTCTGCCCGGTGGTGCCGGCCCGGATGGAGAACCGCCAGATCATCGAGTGGGACAAGGACGACATCGAAGCCTTGCGCTTCATGAAGGTCGACGTGCTCGGGCTCGGCATGCTCGGCTGCCTGCGCCGGGCCTTCGCGCTGCTCGCCGAGCACCGGCCGGAGACGAACCCGCCGCGGGAGATCGCCGATATCCCGCAGGGCGACGGACCCACCTACGCGATGATCCGGCGCGCCGACACGGTCGGGGTGTTCCAGATCGAGAGCCGGGCGCAGATGGCGATGCTGCCGCGGATGCAGCCTCGCAATCTCTACGACCTCACCATCGAGGTCGCGATCGTCCGGCCGGGCCCGATCCAGGGCGACATGGTCCACCCCTACCTGCGCCGGCGCCGCGGGCTCGACGAGGTCACCTACCCGACCGAGGAGCTGAAGGCGGTGCTGAAGCGCACCCTCGGCGTGCCGCTGTTCCAGGAGCAGGCGATGCAGGTCGCGATCGTCGCCGCCGGCTTCACCGCGGCGCAAGCCGACGGCCTGCGCCGGGCCATGGGCACCTTCAAGGGCGACGGCACGATCGGGCTCTACGAGGAGAAGCTGATCGGCGGCATGATCGCCAACGGCTACGACCCGGATTTCGCCGCCTCCACCTTCCGCCAGCTCGAGGGCTTCGGCTCCTACGGCTTCCCGGAGAGCCACGCCGCCTCCTTCGCCCTCATCGCCTACGCCTCGTCCTGGCTGAAGTGCAACCATCCCGAGGTGTTCTGCTGCGCCCTCCTCAACGCCCAGCCGATGGGCTTCTACGCCCCGGCCCAGATCGTGCGCGACGCACGCGCCCACGGGGTCGAGGTCAAGCCGATCGGCATCAACGCCTCGCGCTGGGACTGCACCCTGGAGCCGTCGGGTGACGGGCGCCTCGCGGTGCGCCTGGGCTTGAGGCTGGTGCGCGGACTGCCGAACCAGGACGGCGCCCGGATCGCGACGGTGCGCGAGGCCGACCTGTTCCGCTCGGTCGAGGACCTGTGGCGCCGGGCCGGGCTCTCGCTCAAGGGTCTGCGCAGCCTCGCCGCCGCGGATGCCTTCGCGTGCCTCGGGCTGGAGCGGCGCGAGGCCCTGTGGGCGATCCGCGGCCTCGCCCCCGCGCCGCTGCCGCTCTTCGCGGCCGCCGACCGGCGCGAGGCGTCGGCCCGCCCCGAACTCACCGAGCCACCGGTGCGCCTCGCCCCGCTCGGCGAGGGGGCCGCCGTGGTGGCGGATTACCGGGCGTCGGGCCTCAGCCTCGGCCGCCACCCGCTCGCCTTCCTGCGGACGGAACTCGCGCGCGACGGCGTCTCGGCCTGCGCCGCCTTGCGCCGCCTGCGCGACGGCACCCGGGTGACGGTGGCCGGGCTGGTGCTGGTGCGCCAGAAGCCGGGCTCGGCCAAGGGCGTGATGTTCATCACCCTCGAGGACGAGACCGAGGTCGCCAACCTGGTGATCTGGCCGTCCCTGTTCACCCGCCAGCGCACCCTGATCCTCCAGGCCGGCCTGATGGCCGCCCGCGGCCGGGTGCAGCGCGAGGGCGAGGTGATCCACCTCGTCGCCGAGCACCTGATCGACCGCTCGGACCTGCTCGCGCGGGTGGCGGAGGACGCGCAGGCCGAGCCGCTGGCGGTCGATGGCGGGCGGGGGGACGAGGCGCGGCGCGGGGGCGCGGATCCGCGGGGGGTAGGCCGGCCGCTGCGGGTGGGGAGCCGGGATTTCCGGTGAGGGGCGGCCCTGCCGGGGTTCGGCCTTTCACGCTACACAACCGGCCTGCCCATACGCGAATCGCCCATGGCCACGCTCACGATCCGTAACCTCGATATCCAGGTCGAAGAATCGCTGCGCCTGCGCGCCACGCGCCACGGCCGCTCCATCGAAGCGGAGGCGCGCGCGATCCTCGCCGAGAGCGTCGCACCACCTCCACGCGAGACGGTCGATCTGGCCGAGGCGATCCGCCGCCGCTTCGCGCCGCTCGGTGGCGTTGAGCTCGAGCCGCATCCGCCGGTGGCGATCGGTCCGCGGCCGCGCTTCGACGGAGGATCGTTCTCGATACGAACGTCGTCTCCGAGTTGATGCGCCCCCGGCCGCATGCCAGCGTAGTGGCTTGGGTGTCGGCACAGCCGCGCGACAACCTCTATACGACCAGCATCACGCGCGCTGAGCTCCTCCATGGAGTCGCGGCGATGCCGCAGGGCAAGCGGCGCGACACCTTGGGTGTGCCGGTCGAGGTGATGTTCGCGGAAGACTTTGCCGGGCGCGTCCTCCCGTTCGACGCGGATGCAGCCCCGCACTATGCGCGGATCGTCGCGAGCAGGGGCAAGGCCGGACGGCCGATCGAAGGATTCGATGCGCTCATCGCGGCCACGGTCGCGAGTGCGGGAGCGAGCATCGCGACGCGCGATGTCGGCGGGTTCAGTGGCTGCGGACTCACCGTCATCGATCCGTGGCGTGGCTGAGAGCCCGTCCGACTTCGCTCGGCCCGTCGAACGGGGCCCGCCTGATATGGTCGGGAGGTTACCCTCCTCAATGCGCCGCCACCCCCCGCGCCGGCACGATGTCGTTGGCGATCACCTCGCCGAACGGGCCGTCGTTGCGCGCGCCCGTCGCCGCGGTGCCGGTGGTGCTGCGGAGCGGCAGCTTGGGGAAGACCAGCTCGGCGAAGCGGTAGGCCTCCTCCAGGTGCGGGTAGCCGGAGAGGATGAAGCGGTCGATGCCGAGATCGATGTACTCCTTCATCCGGTCGGCGACCTGGTCGGGGGAGCCGACGAGGGCGGTGCCGGCGCCGCCCCGCACCAGCCCGACGCCGGCCCAGAGGTTCGGCGAGACCACCAGCTTGTCGCGCCGGCCGCCGTGGAGCTGCATCATCCGGCTCTGGCCGACGGAATCCTGGCGCGCCAGGGTCGCCTGCGCCTTGGCGATGGTGGCGTCGTCGAGGCGCGAGATCAGCGACTCGGCCGCCTCCCAGGCCGCGCCTTCCGTCTCGCGCACGATGACGTGCAGGCGGATGCCGTACGAGAAGGTCTTGCCGCGCTTCTCCGCCGCCTCGCGGGCCCGGGTCATCTTCTCCCTCACGTCGGCCGGGGGTTCGCCCCAGGTCAGGTAGACGTCGCAATGCTCGGCCGCGACCTCGATCCCGGCCGGCGACGAGCCGCCGAAATAGAGCGGCGGGTAGGGCTTCTGCACCGGCGGGAAGATCAGCCGTCCGTCCTCCAGCCGCAGGTGCTCGCCCTGGTAGGTCACGGTCTCGCCGGAGAGGAGGCCGCGCCAGACCCGCAGGAACTCGTCGGTCACGGCGTAGCGCTCGTCGTGGGCGAGGAACACGCCGTCGCCGCGCAGCTCGACGGGATCGCCGCCCGTGACCACGTTGATGAGGAGCCGCCCGTCCGAGATCCGGTCGAGGGTCGCGGCCATCCGGGCGGCGGTGGCGGGCAGTTGCAGGCCCGGCCGCACCGCCACCAGGAAGCGCAGGCGCTTCGTCAGCGGCGCCAGCGCCGAGGCGACGACCCAGGAATCCTCGCAGGAGCGCCCGGTCGGCAGGAGCACGCCGTAATAGCCGAGCTCGTCCGCCGCCTGCGCGATCTGGCGCAGGTAGGGCAGGGAGACGGCCCGCGCCCCTTCCTGGGCGCCGAGGTAGCGGCCGTCGCCGTGGGTGGGCAGGAACCAGAGGACGTCGGTCTGGCCGGTCATGGGGAGACTCCGGTGAGGGGGTGGGCGCCGGTCTGCTCGGGGGAGCAAGACGAGACGGCGCCGGCTTCATGAAATTTTTCGAATTCCGCCTGATCTGCGCGAATGAAGATAGAGCACATCTCCCCTCTCGCGTGTGGGAGAGGGGGAGGGGGTGAGGGTGACACGGTTCCGCAACAAGGCACGAAGCGTCGTGCTGGCAGCGGGACGATCCGAGCTTCACGCTGAAGCGTGTCACCCTCACCCCTACCCCTCTCCCACACGGGAGAGGGGATCCCGCGATTGATATGATTGCAGATCAGAAGGATGTTTTATCTGATTTTAATCTTGTGATCGTGCAGATCAATGCGGTATGACGCGGATAGTGACGGTTTCTTCGGGCGAATTACATCCGCCCATCCAGCAGGTGGTCGAGGATCCGCCCCTCCAGGGCGGCGAGCTCCGGGTCGCCGCGCCGGCGCGGGCGGGGCACCGTGACGGGCACGTCGAGGGCGATGCGGCCGGCCTCGACGACGAGGATGCGGTCGGCGAGCGCCACCGCCTCCGCGACGTCGTGGGTGACGAGGAGCGCGGTGAACCCTTGCGCGCGCCAGATCCGCTCGATCATCGCCTGCATGTCGATGCGGGTCAGCGCGTCCAGCGCCCCGAGGGGCTCGTCGAGGGCGAGGAGCCCCGGGCGGCTGACGAGGGCGCGGGCGAGCGCCACGCGCTGGCGCTGGCCGCCCGAGAGCGTGGCGGGCCACTGCCCCGCCTTCTCGGAGAGGCCGACCTCGTGAAGCGCTGCGCCGGCGCGCTCCCGCCGCCCGGCCGCCGAGCCGTCGCGCCCGAGCCCGACCGCGACGTTGTCGAGGACCCGCGCCCAGGGCAGGAGCCGCGGCTCCTGGAACATGATCCGGCGCGGGGCTTCCCCGCCCTCGATGGCGACACGGCCGGCGCTCGGCGCCTCGAGGCCGAGGATCAGGCGCAGCAGGGTGGACTTGCCGCAGCCCGAGCGCCCGACCACGGCGACGAACTCGCCCGCCGGGATGTGCAGGTCGAGCCCGTCGATCACCGGTGGACCGCCGTCGAAGGACTTGGACAGGCCGCGCAGCGTGATGCCGAGGCCGGTCGCCGGCATCCGGTCGCGGGCGATCTCCCGGGCGACCGGGCTGTTCTGGGCCTCGCGGCGCGGGCGGGCGGGGAGGGCGGGTGCGACGCCCTCGAACCGGCGGAGGGTGCTGGCGATCATGGGGAGAGACCCTGGAGGCGAGAGCGGGTGGTTCAGGCCGAGCGGTAGGCCGGGTTCCAGGCGAGGCAGGCGCGCTCGAGCCGGCGGGTCAGCAGGTCGGCGACCTTGCCGAGCAGCGCGTAGATCAGGATCGCCAGCACCACGACGTCGACCAGCATGAACTCGCGCGCCTGCATCGCCATGTAGCCGAGGCCCGAGGAGGCCGAGATCGTCTCGGCGACGATGAGCGTCAGCCACATGATGCCGAGCGCGTAGCGCAGGCCCACGAAGATCGACGGCAGGGCGCCGGGCAGCACCACGCGCCAGAACAGCTCGGGCCGCGACATGCCGTAGATCCGGCCCATCTCGACGAGCTGCGGATCGACCGAGCGGATACCGTGCAGGGTGTTGGCGTAGATCGGGAAGAACACCCCAAGGGCGACGAGGAAGAGCTTGGCTTCCTCGCCGATGCCGAACCACAGGATCACCAGCGGGATCAGCGACAGGTGCGGGATGTTGCGGACCATCTGCACCGTGGTGTCGGTGAGGCTGTCCGACAGGCGCGACAGCCCGTTGGCGAGCCCGAGGGCAAAGCCGATGCCGCCACCGATCAGGAAGCCGCTCGCCGCCCGCAGGAAGCTGACGCCGAGATTGGTCCAGAGCTCGCCGGTCTCGGCCATGCGCCAGCCGGCGGCGGCGACGTCGAGGGGGGCGGGCATCAGCCGGGTCGAGACCAGCCCGGCCGAGCCGGCGATCTGCCAGCCGATCAGGATCACGGCCGGCAGCAGCCAGGGGGCGAGGCGCCGCGCGGCGGCCGCGGGGGAGGGGAGAGCGAGGGCGGGCATCGGGAACTCAGCCGTTCTGGGGGACGGGCGCGCGCAGCGCGTCGGCGATCCGGATCGGGCGCGGGATCAACCCGAGGGCGTGGAAGCGGTCGGCGACGCGCTGCTGCTCGGCCACCGCGCCCGCGGTCATCGGGCCGATGACGTAGTCGGTTCGGTCGACGGCCCGGCGGGTCGCGGGAAGCGGCACGCCGGTGCCCTTCGCGAGGATCGCCGCCACCTCGCCCCGGTTGGCCTCGCACCACCGCGCCATGTCGGCGAGCGCGTCGAGCGCCGCGTCGAGCACGGGCCCGCGCTCGGCGACGAGGCTCCGGTGGGCGAGGAAGAAGCTGTTCGGCCTGGCGATGTCGGTGGCGAGCGTCAGCACCCGGGTCGTCGGCTGCAGCTCCGCGATGGCGAAGTACGGGTCCCAGATCGTCCAGGCATCGACGCTGCCGCGGGCGAAGGCCGCCGCGGCGTCGGCCGGCGCCAGGGTCACCGGCTCGATGTCGCCGTAGGTCAGGCCTGCCTTCTCCAGGGCCGCGATGGTGAGGTTGTGCGCGCTCGACGCCTTGGCGAAGGCGACGCGCCTGCCCTTGAGGTCCGCGAGGGTGCGGATGGGGGATTCCTTCTGCACCAGGATCGCGGCGCCCGAGCCCGCGGCCTCCTGCGCCGCCACGTAGACCAGAGGCGACCCTGCGGCCTGCGCGAAGATCGGCGGCGCGTCGCCGGTCGGACCGAGGTCGATGGCCCCCAGGCTGATCGCCTCGAGGAGCGGCGGGCCGAAC
The DNA here is from genome assembly GCF_003173755.1 of Methylobacterium terrae. Lineage (NCBI taxonomy): Bacteria > Pseudomonadati > Pseudomonadota > Alphaproteobacteria > Hyphomicrobiales > Methylobacteriaceae > Methylobacterium > Methylobacterium terrae. The sequence goes on along the minus strand of NZ_CP029553.1, from coordinate 676,449 downwards.
GAGAACTCGACCCAGGTGACGCCGACGCCGAGGGGCTTGAGCCGCGCCTCGATCGCGCCCTGCTGCTTGGCGACGACCAGGGTGCCGTTCTTCTGGTAGCCGATGCGCAGGGTGTCGGCCGGAGCGGCCCGGGCCGGCAGGGCGGCGGCCCCCGCGAGGGCCGCCGCCAGGAGGCTGCGGCGGTCGATCACCGGGCACCCCCGGCGGCCCGCGCCAGGGGAGCGGCGGAGGCTGCGGCGCGGGCCCCGGCGAGGGTCGCGAGCTGGTCGCCCGCCTCGGCGACCCGCTGGCGGATCGCCGCGGCGTCGAGGCCGCCCTCGCGGAAATCGGGGTCGGAGGCGTAGACCGCGGTCGGCACCGTCAAGGCGGTGAAGAAGCCGAAGAGCGGGCGCAAGGCGTGCTCGACCACGAGGGCGTGGCGCGGGCCGCCGCCGGTGGCGGCGAGCGCCACCGGCTTGCCGGCCAGGGCCTCGGGCGAGACGAGGTCGAACAGGTGCTTGAACAGGCCCGTATAGGCGCCCTTGTAGACGGGGGTGCCGACCACGAGGGCGTCGGCCTCCTCCACCGCCTCGACGAGGCGCCGGGCCGGCAGGGAGAGCTGGTCGCGGGTGAGCGCGGCCCCGAGGCCGGGGCCGGCATCGACGAGGTCGAAGATCCGCACCTCGACCGGCAGCCGCACGGCGGCCTCGGCGGCGATCGCCTCGACCAGGGTGCGGGTCTTCGAGGGCCGCTGGATGTTGGCGGAGAAGCCGACGAGGCGCGGTCGCGTCATGGGGGTCGATCCGAAAGGTCAGGGGGCACATGCACGGCCGGGGCGTCGCGGCCCCCGTGCTCGGTGTCGCTACGATGCGACCGGTGCCGGGATCCGTCAATGAAATGAGATTTTAAATGAACGTATAGCGAGAGTTGATCTTGCTATGGCGGTGGCGGCAGGGAGAAAATGCGGCTTCTCTCCCGGTATGGGCCGAGAAAATCGTGGGAGGCCCCGGGGGCTATGCTGCGTTTTGCGGCCTCGACGCGGCGCAGTACCTGCGGCCACACGGCCCTGATCGCCGAGGCGAGCGGACCGGACCCGCTCCGCTCGCCTCGAGCGGTGCGCGGTCCCATGCCGGTATTTTCAAACAGTGGTCGGGGATTAAACCCTCTCATCGAACGTATATCAGACAAATCGATGCTTATATGGGTGTCACGCCCGTCCGAAGGAAGACTCGGCATTCGAAAAATACTTGCGATCGACGGGCTTGCGGATCATCGACACCGCTGCACCGTTGCGGTAATCGACGGCCTGCGCTGACGGATCGCCTCAGCGCCGTGCCAGAGCATTTGGCCGTTTGCCAGGGGCCCCCGACGATGTTCAACATGTTCAAGTCGCAGACCTCGCTCGACCTGACGCCGCGGACCTGCCTCGCGGTCTCGCTGATCTACTGCATGAGCGCCGACGGCGAGATCGACCCGGAGGAGATCGGCCACCTGATGTCGGTGCTCGGCCGCAACACGACGCGCCAGCACCTCGACTCCGCCGTCAAGTACGCCCGCGCCACCCAGCCGGCCCAGTTCCTGGCCGATGCCGCGCCCCGCCTGCGCCCGGACCAGCGGCTCTGCATCATCCTCAACATGATCGACAGCGCCATGGCCGACGGCGAGGCGGAGGAGGGCGAGCAGCGCCTGATCATGCAGTTCGCCCAGGCCTTCGGCCTGTCGGAGAACGACCTGACCCCGTACTTCAGGGCGCTCGTGGCGAAGAACGACCGGGCGGTGCTGGACCGGTGAGAGCAGGGCCGGCGTGATCCGATCCGCCCGCTTTCCGGACGAGGCGCGGGGAGAGGAGGGATGCGCGCGATCCGCCGTGCGGGGTGAGCGTGCCGGCGTGAAGGAGAGGCGGTTGCCCCCTCGACGGACCCCTCACGCCACCGGGTTGACCAACTCCTCCCCCCGCCGCAGCCGCCCGAGATTCTCGACGAGCAGGTCGATCACCCGGCCCTCGTAGAGGCTCGTCTCCCCGGCGCTGTGGGGCGTGACGATCACGTTCGGCATGCGCCAGAACGGCGCGTCGGCCGGCAGCGGTTCCTCGTGGAAGCAGTCGAGGCCGGCGCCGGCGATGCGGCCGTCGGCGAGGGCCCGCGCCAGGGCGTCCTGGTCGACCACCCGGCCGCGGGCGACGTTGATCAGTAGCGCGTCCGGCCGCATCGCCGCGAGCGCCGCCTCGTCGATCAGCCCCTCGGTCTCCGGCGTCAGCGGGCAGGACAGCGCCACCACGTCGGCCTGGGCCAAGGCCTCGTGCAGCCGGTCGGGGGAGAACACCGCCTCGACCGGGTCGCCGGGCTCGAGCGGGCGGCGGCGCAGGCCGATCACCCGCATGTCGAAGGCCTGCGCCAGCCGGGCGATGCGGGCGCCGATGCGGCCGAGCCCGATCACCAGCAGCGTCCGCCCGCCCAGTTCCCGCTCGCGTGCGGCCGGATCGGCGATCATCGGCCGCCAGCGCCCCTCGGCCTGGTTGCGCAGGGCCTCGGCCAGGTGCCGGGTGAGGCCGAGCATCAGCGCCAGGGCGTGCTCGGCCACCGCGCGCTCGTTGCCGCCCTGCGCGCTGGCGAGCCGGATGCCGCGCTCGCGCAGGAGATCCTTCGGGAACTGGTCGGTGCCGGCGCTGACCGACTGGATGAAGCGCAGGCGCGGCGCCCGCTCCAGCAGGGAATGGCGCCACAGCCCCGAGACCACCAGCACCTCGGCCTCCGCGACCGCCGCCTCCAGCGCCGCGAGGTCGCGCACCTCGACGAAGGGCTGAGGCGCGCCCTTCGCCGCGTAGGCGTCGCCGAGGCGGTAGGCGGCGTGGGCGAGGACGATGGGGCCGGAAAAGGCGGGTGCGGTCATCGGCGGGCGGCTCGGGATCCTGCGGGACGCGGGGCCGCGGGAGTTCACACCGGGCTCGCACCTCAAGGCAAGCCATAACGCCACGAAGCCACGCGCAGGACGCCGTAAAACGGAAAGCCCGCCCCCGCGGGGGCGGGGACGGGCTTCGCCGGCTCGCGAGAGCGGGCTCCCGAACGGGGCGGAACGGGAGCCCCGTGCTCGATCAGCGGCCGTACACGTAGGGAGCGGCCGGGGCGTAGCCCGGGGGCACCTCGCGGACCATCATGCCGCGCGAGTCGCGCGGATACACGACGACGCTGCCGGTGCTGTCGACGGCGGGTGCGCCGCCCGGCTCACCGTAGGCGCGCTCCATGCCGCCCAGCGGGCCGCCGGCCTGCGAGCCCGAGCGGTTGTAGGGCGAGCCGCCCTGGGCGAAGGCGGGGGCGGCGGCAACGGTCAGCAGGGCCGCGGCGAGGGCGAGGCGGGTCTTCATCATAGGTCCTGTCCAGTTGAGGGGGATCGCTGTGCGGTTTCGCAGCGTCAACCATCGTGCCGGCAAAAGGTTCGCTGCGACATGTGCGCTGCCGCACGCAGCCGCATCTGGGCAGTCCGGGGGGCCGGATTAGTTTGGAGCCCGTCTAGCCTGAACTCGTGCCCGGACGCGCTGCGTCCGGGCACGAGTTCAGGTCCTCGGTTCGCCGCATTCTCTGCGACGAACCGGCATCCACTTCGTCGGACAATGCTCTGGAGGAAGCCGCATGAGCGTCGACATCGTCCTGACGGTGAACGGCACGAGGCGCACGATCCCGATCCCGGACCCGCGCACGACCCTGCTCGACCTCCTGCGCGAGGGCCTGCACCTCACCGGTACGAAGAAGGGCTGCGACCGCGGCCAGTGCGGCGCCTGCACGGTGCTGGTCGACGGGCGGCGGATCAATTCCTGCCTCGCCCTGGCCGTCAGCCTCGACGGCGCCGAGGTCCTGACCATCGAGGGCCTGGCGGAGGGTGCGCACCTGCACCCGGTGCAGGAGGCCTTCATCGCCCATGACGGGTTCCAGTGCGGCTTCTGCACCCCGGGCCAGATCATGAGCGCGGTCGGGCTGATCCGTGAGGCGCAGGCCGGGAACGACCCCGAGCGGGTGCGCGAGGCGATGAGCGGCAACCTGTGCCGCTGCGGCGCCTATGCGGGCATCACCGAGGCGGTGCTGGAGGCGCAAGGCGCCATGACCCAGCGATCGGCGGGCGAGCGCCGGGGAGAGGCGGCATGATCCCGTTCGAGTACGTCCGCGCGACCGATGTCGCCGGGGCGGTCACGGCGGGGGCCGAGCCCGGTGCCGCCTATCTCGCCGCCGGCACCAACCTCCTCGACCTGATGAAGGGCGGCGTTGCCCGCCCGACGCGCCTCGTCGACATCACCCGGCTGCCCGGGCTCGCCGCCCTGGAGTGGCGGGACGACGGGTCCCTGCGCATCGGGGCGCTCGCCCGCAACAGCGACCTCGCCCACGATCCCGCCTTCGCCAGGGCCTATCCGGCGGTGGCCGAGGCGCTGCTGTCGGGCGCCTCGGCGCAGCTGCGCAACGCCGCCACGGCGGCCGGCAACGTGATGCAGCGCACCCGCTGCCCCTACTTCACCGACACGGGCAGCGCCTGCAACAAGCGCGAGCCCGGCAGCGGCTGCGACGCGCGGGGCGGCGAGACGCGGCTGCACGCGATCCTCGGCTGGAGCGAGGCCTGCATCGCCACCCACCCGTCGGATTTCTGCGTGCCCCTCGTGGCGTTGGAGGCGAGCGTCGAGATCGCGGGTCCGGCCGGCACCCGCAACCTGCCGCTCGAAGCCTTCCACCGCCTGCCGGGCGACGCGCCGGAGCGCGAGACGGCGCTGGAACCGGGCGAGCTCGTCACCGCCCTGGTGCTGCCGCCGGAGGCCGCGGGGTTCGCCGGCCACAGCCGCTACCTCAAGGTCCGCGACCGCACCTCCTACGCCTTCGCGGTGGTCTCGGCGGCGGTCGGCCTGCGGCTGGATGGCGGGCGCATCGCCGAGGCGCGGCTCGCGCTCGGCGGCGTCGCCCTCAAGCCCTGGCGGGCCCGGGAGGCGGAGGGCCTGCTCGCCGGCCGCGCGCCCGACGAGGCCGCCTTCCGGGCGGCCGCCGACGCCGCGCTCGCCGGCGCGACACCCTCCGGCGACAACGCCTTCAAGATCGAACTCGCCCGGCGCCTCGTGGTGCGGGCGCTCCAGCGCGCGACGGCGGGCACGCCCGAGCGCCTGCCGGCCCTGCCGGGTTCCGTTCTCGCGCCCGCCTCGGAGGCCGTTCATGTCTAACCAGACGTCCGATCGGATTCGCCACGGCTCCAGCATCGGCCAGCCGCTCACCCGCCAGGACGGAATCCTGAAGGTGACCGGCGGTGCCGCTTATGCCGCCGACCACCACCCGCCCGGGATGCTCTACGGCGTGATGGCGGTGAGCCGCATCGCCCGCGGCCGCGTCGCGCGTCTCGACGTCGCGGCGGCGCAGAGCCATCCCGGCGTCGTCGCCGTGATGACGCCCGACAACAAGCCGGCACTCGCCCGGCATCCGGACGAGAAGAACGACGGCTTCACCTTCCGGCTCGACCTCCTGCAGGACGATCGCGTCCGCTACGCCAACCAGCCGGTCGCCGTCGTGATCGCCGAGACGCTGGAGGCCGCGACCGAGGGCGCCGCCCTGCTGGCCCCCACCTACGAGGCCGAGGCGCCGGCGATCGGGCTCGATTCGGCCGAGCCCTTCACCCCGCCGGCGATCGGGGTCGGCGACCCGGCCGACTTCGAGACGGGCGACGTCGAGGCCGGCCTGGCCGCCGCCGCGCGCACCATCGAGGCGACCTACGAGACGCCGGCGCAGTACCACAACGCGATGGAGCCCCACGCCGTCGTCGCCACCTGGGACGGCGACCGGCTCGACCTCGACATGCCCTCGCAGGGGCTCGCGATGGCGCAGGGGCGCATCGCCGGCCTGTTCGGCATCTCGGCCTCCGACATCCACATCCGCAGCCCGTTCCTCGGCGGCGGCTTCGGCTCGAAGGGGATGATCGCCGGGCCCCAGGTGCTCGGCATCATGGCGGCCCGCCTCGTCGGCCGGCCGGTGAAGCTCGTCATGAGCCGGCCGCAGATGTTCGGCCCCGTCGGCCACCGCGCCCCGACCCGCCAGACCCTGCGCCTCGGCGTGGCCGAGGATGGCGGCCTCACCGCCCTCGACCACCAGACGCTCACGGCGACCAGCACCTTCGACGACTTCATCGAGCCGAGCGGCGGCGTCTCGCACACGCTCTACGCCGCCCCGGCTCTCGCCACCCGCCACCGGGCGGTACGGCTCGATACCGGCACGCCGCTCTTCATGCGCGCGCCCGGCGAGGCCTCGGGCAGCGCGGCGCTCGAGGGCGCCATCGACGAGATGGCGGAGGCCTGCGGGATGGACCCGCTGGCGTTCCGCCTGCGCAACTACGCCGAGACCGAGCCGGCCTCCGGCAAGCCGTTCTCCTCGAAGGCCCTGCGGGAGTGCTACGCGCAAGGCGCCGAGGCGTTCGGCTGGCGCAAGCGCCCGCTCGCACCGGGGCAGATGCGCGATGCGAACGGCCTCCTTGTCGGCTGGGGCGTGGGCACCGCCACCTTCCCGGCCTTGATGTTCCAGGCCGAGGCGCGGGCCGTCCTGAGGGCCACCGGCGAGGCGGCGGTCGCGATCGGCGCGATCGACATGGGGCAGGGGGCCTGGACGGCGCTCGCCCAGATCGCGGCGGAAGAACTCGGCCTCGACATCGACGCGATCGATTTCCGCATCGGTACCTCGGACCTGCCGAATGGCGGCATCGCCGGCGGCTCGGCCCACACCGCCACCGCCGGCACGGCGATCAAGGCCGCTGCGGCGGACGCGATCGCGCAGCTCGCGGCCCTGGCGACGCAGGATTCCCGCTCGCCGCTCTACGGCGCCGGCAATGCCGGGGTGATCGCCCGCGGCGGCCGCCTCGTGCGGCGCGACGACGAGACCCGGTCCGAGGCCTTCACCGAGATCCTGGGGAGGGCGAGTCGCGAATCGGTCGAGGGCAAGGGCGCGGCCGGTCCCGACGCGGCGCGGGAGCAATACGCCATGCACGCCCACGGGGCGGTCTTCGCCGAGGTGACGGTCGATCCCGATCTCGGCCAGATCCGGGCGACGCGCCTCGTCGGCGCCTTCGCGGCCGGGCGGATCATCAACCCGCGGCTGGTGCGCAGCCAGTATTACGGCGGGATGATCTGGGGCGTCTCCTTCGCCCTGCACGAGCAGGCGGTGATGGACCCGCGCACCGGCCGGCCGATGAACGCCAACCTCGCCGAGTACCACGTGCCGGTGAACGCCGACGTGCCCTCCCTGGAGGCGATCCTGGTCGAGGAGGAGGATCCCCACGTCAACCCGCTCGGCATCAAGGGGGTGGGCGAGATCGGGGTCACCGGGAGCGCGGGCGCGATCGTCAACGCGATCTGGCACGCGACCGGCAAGCGGGTGCGCAAGCTGCCGGTGACGCTGGACAAGCTGCTGTAGGGCCGAATCCGAGTTCGCCCAGGAACCCGGCTCGATACGGGGCCGGGCGCGTCCTCAGCGCCGGCCCGCGCCACCACCGGCGAGGGCTGGCTTCGCGTCGATGGCTGACGCAGCGCGATGCGCGGCAGGGTACCAGGCTCAGCCGCTGGCCGGACCTGGGCTCGCATCGCCGATGCGGCCACGGGCCGAGTGTAGTCCCTGACCCAGCAGAATTTCCGCCCAGAATCGAGCAACGTTTCAGCAACAATAAGAAATGCGCGCTCCGCGTCGACCGCGGTCCAGCCGAGTCTGCGACATCGCTCAACATAAAACGATGCCAAGGTTGCCAGCGATGCCAATTTCAACCAAAGGGTGTGCGCAAGATCGTGATCCAGCCTCGACAAATCCGCTCCACCGGTCTGATAATCATATGATTGTATATTGTAGCTCGTTATCGTGATGAGAGGAATTGATTCTTGCTTTCGCCTGAGTTGTGGCGAGGTGCTCACAGATTTTACCTTGCCTCAGTTTTGTATTTGATGACATGGAGATGGACGATATTTGAGGCGGGTGATATGAGTGCGGCAGATGCGGGTATGACATTGTCCTGCTGGCCGAGTGAGGCGCGCTATGACCGTTCCAAATATTCCTATTAAGAGATACGCAGACCTCAGCGCAGATACGACAGCAAACAATTTTCCGCTCATTGCCGCGGATGGTGGTAGCTTCACCGGATCCATCGCATCCAGAGGGGCCGATACGGAGGATTTCTTCGCCGTGGATCTGATTGGCGGATCGCGGGACAGCGGCAGAGATTCACTTGGGACGAGTGGAGATCTGGTCATCGGCTACTCGGTTGACCCGAACGTGACTCTATTCTTCGAATACGAGACATCCACCTATACGAAGCTGAATACCACCGGCATCGGTCTCTTGGGCGGCAGTCGAAATATTACGGGGACGGGATCGATCATATTGCGTGAGACCAGCTGGAGGCCTAGCGCTCCTGGTGATTATGCTCTCACCTTCAAAATTTCGGTTCAGAAACCCGATAATTTCAACGGACTCTATTCGATTGTCCTCAATAATCAGACGAGCACTGGTAACGGCGGGGGCGGTACCGGAGGGGGTGGAACCGGCGATCCGAGCGCCCAGATCGATCTGACGTCCTCGCTCAGCAACTTGTCGCTCGACCGCGGCAGCGTGGCGACGCCGGGCGCCACGCAGAGCGTCGGCGTGTCGATCGCCAACAGTGGCGGTGCGAACGGCTCCGCCGGCAACATCGCCTTCTACCTGTCCTCGGACAGCACGATCGATCCGGCGACAGACCGTCTCCTGACCACCAAGAATCTCATGATCGACCTGGTCGCCGCCAAAAGCAGCGCGAACCAGAATTTCACCTTCACGATCCCCACAGACGTTGCTCCGGGAAACTATTATCTCGGAATTATCCCGGATTACGACAACAAGATTTCCGAGACGAACGAGGCGAACAATACCTCGAACGTTCTGGCCTTGACGGTCAAGGGCATCACGAATGCGACATCCGGCGTCGACCTGACGGCGAGTGCATCGAACGTCCGCCTGACGGGCACCGGGCGGATCGCAGCCGACGTGGCCATCACGAATACCGGCACCCTGTCATCGTCGGCCGGCAACATCGCCGGTTATCTGTCGACCGATTCGACGATCACGACCTCGGATCTCTTCCTCGGTTTCGGCAACCTGCTGGAGACGATCCCGGCCAATGGATCCAAGCCGGGTCCGGGCGAGTTCGCCCTGCCGGCCAACCTGGCGGCGGGCACGTACTATTTCGGGGTCATCGCCGATTACGACAATCGCATTCTCGAGGTGAATGAAGCCAACAATGCCTCGAGCGGACTGGCCATCAGGCTTGCGGGCACGGGCTCCGGAACCGGAGGCGGGACTGGAGGCGGTGGTGGGACCGGAGGCGGCACCGGCACCGGGCCCTCCCCCCTCTCCGTCTCCGCGCTGGGCGACTTCAACGGCGACGGGCGCGCGGACCTGCTCTGGCGCGACACGGTCGGGCACATCAACACGTGGCAGCTGACCGGCACGGGCGTGTCCGGAGCGCCCAACATCGGCACGATCTCGAGCGCATGGGTCGCGCAGGGGATCGGCGACTTCAACGGCGACGGGCGCGACGACATCCTGTGGCGGGATCAGGCCGGGCACGTCAACGCCTGGCAGGTCAACGGCGGGACCGTCACGGGGGCGCCGAACCTCGGCACGATCGGGTCCGAGTGGACGGTGCAGGGCGTCGGCGACTTCAACGGCGACGGGCGCGACGACATCTTGTGGCGGGACCAGGCCGGGCACGTCAACGCCTGGCAGGTCAACGGCGCGACCGTCACGGGGGCGCCGAACCTCGGCACGATCGGGTCCGAGTGGACGGTGCAGGGCGTCGGCGACTTCAACGGCGACGGGCGCGACGACATCCTGTGGCGGGACCAGGCCGGGCACGTCAACATCTGGACGGTGAACGGCGACCTCGTCACGGGGGCGCCCAACATCGGCACGATCTCGTCCGAGTGGTCGGTCGCCGGCATCGGCGACTTCAACGGCGACAAGCGCGACGACATCCTGTGGCGGGACCAGGCCGGGCACATCAACGCCTGGATCCTGGGTTCCGGCGGCGCGGTCGTGTCCGCTCCCAATCTCGGCACGGTCGGGTCCGAATGGACGATCGAGGGCATCGGCGACACCAATGCCGACGGCCGCTCGGACATCGTCTTCCGCGACAATGTCGGCCACGTGAACACCTGGCTCGTCGGAGCCGGAGGCACCACCCTGTCGGGGACCCCCAACATCGGCGCCATCACGTCCGACTGGACCCTGATCGGATAAGATCGCGAGGCCGGCAGACCCGGCCTCGTCCGTCGAGCGGCGGGGGGATCCCCGCCGCCTCGTGCCGGAGCCGGGCGCCGGACCGGGACGCCGCCTACGTCCCCACTCTCCCCCCACCCCGTCTCGTGATCGCCACCACCGCCGGGCGCGGCGGCACCGCGGGGTCGAAGTCGGGCCAGCGGGTCGCCGGGTTCTCGAAGGTGGCAGGCACGGCGTTCGGATCCTCCTCGTCGGCCTCGCCCGGATGCTGCACGGCGACGAAGAAGGTGGTGTCGTCGGGGGTGAAGTAGGGGCCGCACATCTCGGCCCCCAGCGGCACCTGGAAGAAGTGCTTGCCCGTGCCGCGGCGGGCGCCGTCGGTCTCCATCGCCCAGATGCCGTCGGTGCGGCCGGTCTTCGCCGGCGAGTTGCCGTCGGTCGAGACCCAGAGGCGGCCCTCTCCGTCGACCGCACAATTGTCCGGCATGCCGAACCAGCCGTCCTTCGTCGTCGCCGACGAGAAGGTGGCGCCCACCGCGGCGATCGCGGGATCGCCGCACCGCACCAGCACCTCCCAGGCGAAGTCCTTCGCGGCGAAGTCGCCGCCCTCGGGCGTGAGCTCGACGATGTGGCCGAAGCGGTTGTCCGGCCGCGGGTTCGCGGCGTCGACCTGGTCGGCCTTGCGGCGCACGTTGTTGGTCAGCATCACGTAGACCTTGCCGGTCGTCGCGTTGGCCTCGACGTCCTCCGGCCGGTCCATCTTGGTGGCGCCGAGGAGATCGGCGGCCCGGCGCGTCTCGACCAGGACGTCGGCCTGGTCGCGAAACCCGTTCGCCGGCGTCAGCGGGCCTTGCCCGAACACGACCGGCAGCCAGGTGCCGCGCCCGTCGGCGTCGAAGCGGGCGACCGACAGGGTGCCGGAATCGAGGATGTCGCGGTTCGCCGACCTGTCGGCCGTGTTCACCGGTGCCTGCGTGACGAAGCGGTAGACGTAGTCGAAGCGCTCGTCGTCGCCCTGGAACACGACGTAGCGGCCGTCCCGCGCCATCGCGCCGGCGGCGCCCTCGTGCTTGAAGCGGCCCATGGCGGTGCGCTTCACCGGCACGCTCGCCGGATCGAAGGGATCGATCTCGACCACCCAGCCGAAGCGGTTCGGCTCGTTGGGCTCCTTTCCGAGGTCGAAGCGCTCGTGGAAGCGGGCCCAGCCGTAGAGGTTGCCGGGCATGCCGAGGCGCTTGTGGTTCTTCGCCTCCACCGAGCCCTCGGGCAGGCGGCCCTGGAAGTAGTAGTTGACGTTCTCCTCGCAGGTCAGCCACGTGCCCCACGGGGTGACGCCGCCGGCGCAGTTGTTGAGCATGCCCAGCACCGTCCGGCCCTCCGGGTCGGCGCTCGTGCGCAGGCGGTCCGCGCCGGCGGCGGGGCCGGCGAGGCGCATCGGGGTCGTGGCGGTGATGCGGCGGGCATAGGCCGAACCCGGCACGACGCGCCAGCGCCCGTCCTCGCGCCTGACCTCGATCACCGAGCCGCCATGGGCCGCCATCTCGACGTCGACGAGGTCGCGGCTCATGCCGGCGAAGCCGGCCTTGCCGTCCTGCCGGCCGAGGCCGGGGAACATCAGCTCCTCGTTGGTGTATTCGTGGTTGACGACGAGGAGGCCGTGGGCGGCGGGGTCGCTCGCGCCCGGCAGGGGGAAGAAGCCTAGGAAGTCGTTGTTGTAGCCGAATTGCATGCCTTGCGCGGCGGCAGACTGCCGGTGCGGGTCGAAGGCCGGGGCGCCGGGCAGGACCGGATCGCCCCAGCGGATCAGCACCTCGGCGTCGTGGCCGTCGGCCACGTGGTGGCGCTCGTCGGCGCCGGCGGGCAGCTCGCGGAACGGGAAGGTCTCGGGCGTCGCCGCCGCCACCGCCCGGGGCGCCAGGGTCGCGGAGATCGCCGAGACGGCCAGACCCCCGGCCAGACCGCCCGCCAAGCTCCCCGCCAAGCCCCCGCGAAGAATCTCGCGCCGGTCGAAGCGCCGGGCCACGACCTCGCCGAGGGTCGGGTTCGGGCTCGGGTTCGAGCCGGCATCCTCGGCCGCCTCGGCCTGCTGCGATCGATTCAGCGACGGCTGTGTCATCGGTCCCCTCGGCGCTCCCGCCCTTCGAGAAAACGGGAGCTTACCCTGGGGACCGTGGCGGCGGGATGACAGGCTCAGCGGTGCGTCCGCGGCCGGGCCGGCAGCGCCCGCAGGGAGCCGGTGGTCTCGGGGACCGCCGGGCCGGGCGCGAACCACGGCGCCGGGCGGTCGAGCGGGCGGGCCTCGGCGGGGGAGCGGCTCGTGGCGTAGGGGTTGGTGACGTAGCTGCTCATGAAGGCGCCGCCGGCCGGCTCGCGGTCGCCGCCATTGGCGTGGGCGGCGGACAGGGGCAGGGCGACGAGGGCGGCGGCTCCGAGGAACCGGGACTTTGCGACGCGGGACTTTGCGACGAGGGGCCTGGCGAAGAGCGACATGGCGAAGAGCGACATGGTGACCTCCGGCCGCCTCGGTCCCGGCGTCTCGCGCACGGCGCCACGGAAGCGGCGTAGCGGGCCTGAGCGGCATGGGAGGAAGATGGGCTCGAACCCGCCGGACCCCTGTGCGCGGGCGCACCCGGCCCGCCGGCAAGCAGCATCCGGCTCCGGTGAAAAACCGTTATCGATCAGTGAGTTGGTATCGCGGTTGCGGTTCCGTCGCACCGGGTATGCGCGCGCCTCACGGCAGCAGGTGCGCGTCCAGCCAGGGCCGGGGCGCCGGCGGCGGCAGGCGGTCGGCGATCCAGTCGGCCACCGCGTCCGGCGTGTCGAAGAGCGGGGCGCGGGCGAGCGAGACGCCGGGGCCGTAGGCTTCCGTCACGCGCCACTTGTGCCGGTGCTCCGGCGCGTGCGGCGTGCCGGGCTCGAGGCGCACCAGCACCGAGACGAGCTCGTCACCGAGATAGATCAGGCAGCCTTCCTGCTCCGCCCCGCCGCGGTTCATCCGAACGTGGCGGCGGGTCAGCCTGTCCGCCACTGCCGCCTGGGTACGCCGCCCGAACATCGCGCTCCTCGTCGTGGTGCGCTCATGAGCTAACACGGCGCTTAAGAAACATTGAAACCAATCCGGACAATGCGCTGCACCGGCCAAGGATGCCGCTGTGCTGCCCTTTTCCTTGTGTCGATGCGGATGAGCCGTCCAAGGTTGCAATCTTTGATTGGTTAAACAACCGTGAATGGTGATCGCTTGATTGAGCGTGCCATGTTCCCTCTGCGGTCTCAAGCCGGAATGTTTGCAAGTTTGACTGTCAGGCGCGACGCTTCCTGCTCCGCTGCCGCTTGCCTCGATTGCCGGCCGGATGGCGGGCAGGGAGGCGCGCCGGCCGAAACCTGCTAGACAGCCGGCCGGGCACCGGAAGACCGGGCCGGCGGGAGGAGCGGATGGACGACGAGACGTTTCGGGCCTGGGCGCGCCGGGCCGCCGACTGGTCGGTGGACTACCTCGCGGGCGTCGGCGAGCGGCCGGTGCGGGCGCAGGTGGCGCCGGGCGAGATCTTCCGCCAGCTGCCGCCCGAGCCGCCGGCCGCGGGCGAGGCGATGGAGGCCATCTTCGCCGACCTCGACCGGGTGGTGATGCCGGGCATGACCCACTGGCAGCACCCGCGCTTCTTCGCCTACTTCCCGGCCAATGCCAGCCCGCCCTCCCTGGTGGCGGAGTTCGTCACCGCGGCGCTCGCCGCCCAGTGCATGCTCTGGCAGACCTCGCCGGCGGCGACCGAGCTCGAGACCCGGGTGATGGACTGGCTGCGCCAGATGATCGGCCTGCCCGACGGCTTCTCGGGCGTGATCCAGGACTCGGCCTCGGGCGCGACGCTCGCCGCGCTGCTGACCGCCCGCGAGCGGGCGCTCGGCTTCACCGGCAACGCGAAAGGGCTCGCCGGCGGGCCTGCTTTACGGGTCTACGCCTCCGAGCAGGTGCATTCCTCGGTCGACAAGGCGGTGCGCATCGCCGGCATCGGCGATGCCAACCTGGTGCGGATCCCCGTGGCCGGCCCTCTCCACGGCATGGACCCGGGCGCCCTCGACGCGGCGATCCGGGCCGACCGCGAGGCGGGGCTGAGGCCTGCCGCGATCGTCGCCTGCCTCGGCGGCACCGGGATCGGCGCCTGCGACCCGATCGAGGCCGTCGCCGCGGTGGCGCGCCGTCACGACGTCTTCCTCCACGTCGACGCCGCCTGGGCCGGCAGCGCGATGATCTGCCCCGAGTTCCGCGACCTGATGCGGGGCGCCGAACAGGCCGACAGCCTGGTGTTCAACCCGCACAAGTGGCTGTTCACCCATTTCGACTGCTCGGCCCATTTCGTGCGCGACCCGAAGGCGCTCACCGACACGCTCGGCCTTCGCCCCTCCTACCTGCGCACGCTCGGCCACGACGGCGTCGTCGACTACAACGAGTGGTCGATCCCCCTCGGGCGCCGCTTCCGGGCGCTGAAGCTGTGGTTCGTGATCCGCTCCTACGGCGTCGAGGCGCTGCGGGGCATGATCCGCGACCACGTCGCCTGGGCGCGGGAGCTCGCCGGGCTCATCGAGGCCGAGCCCGACTTCGAGCTGACCTCGGCGCCGATCCTGTCCCTGTTCAGCTTCCGCTTTGCGCCCGCAGGGATCGACGACCTCGACGCGCTCAACGCCCGCCTCGTCGAGCGCATCAACGACGACGGCCGCACCTACCTGACCCAGACCCGGCACGATGGCCGCTTCGTCATCCGCTTCCAGGTCGGCCAGACCACCACGACGCGGGCGGACGTGATGATGGCGTGGGACGCGGTGCGGGAGATCGCGGCGGGGTTGCGGGCGGGGTGACGTCGGCCCGTCCCTGGCCTCACCCCCGGTAGCGCAGGGCCTCGACCAGCACCGCGAAGGCCGGGGCGTGCTGGCGCCGGCTCGGGTAGTACAGGTGGTAGCCGGGAAAGGGCGGGCTCCAGGCCTCCAGCACCCGGACCAGCTCGCCCCGGTCGAGATGGGCCTGCACCATGTCCTGCGGCAGGTAGGCGATGCCGAACCCGTCGAGGGCCGCGCGCAGGATCATGCTGACGGTGTTGAACACCACCTGGCCCTCGACCCGCACGCGGATCTCCCGGCCCGCCTCCTCGAACTCCCAGGCGTAGAGGCCGCCATGGGTCGGCAGGCGCAGGTTGATGCAGGTGTGGCCGGTCAGGTCCTGCGGCGTGCGCGGTGGCGGACGGCGGGCGAAGTAGGCCGGTGAGGCCACCGCCGCCATGCGCATGTCGGGGCCGATCGGCACAGCCACCATGTCCTTGGCCACCACCTCGCCGAGGCGCACGCCGGCGTCGAAGCGCGCGGCGACGATGTCGGTCATGCCGAAATCGGTCACCAGCTCGACCCGGATGTCCGGGTAATCCGGCAGGATGGTCCGCAGGGCCGGCCACAGGACCGCGGTCACGGCGTGCTCGTCGGCGTTGATCCGCACCGTGCCGGCGGGCGTCTCGCGCAGGGCCGTCAGGGCGGTGAGGCCGGCATGGATCCCGTCGAGGTGCGGGCCGATCTCCTGCAGCAGGCGCTCGCCCGCTTCCGTCGGCGCGACGCTGCGGGTGGTGCGGGTGAGGAGCCGCAGGCCCACCCGCGCCTCGAGGTCGCGCACGACCTGGCTCAGCGCCGATTGCGACACGCCGAGCTGCGCGGCGGCCCGGGTGAAGCTCCGGGCGCGGGCGACGGCCAGGAAGGCGGCGAGGTCGTTCAGGTTCTCCCGCGCCATTCATGAGCCCAGCTTATGACCGCATGCGGATTCTACCGGCTAATCGCGGATCGGCCCAGCCGGTAGATCGTCGGTCGGGCTCGGGCGGCGCCAGCTCATGGCCGGCCATACGCCGTGAGAGTGTCCGTATCCGGGGCTGGAACGCGGCCGCCGGATCGACGGCCGACGCCTTCATCCGTCGCGGGGACCGCCGCCAGGCCCCCGCACGGCGACCTCGCGGCGAAGCGGAGACATCATCATGCAGATCACGCGCGCGGGCACGCAACCCTCCGGCGCCGGCCCGCAGGACTGGTTCACCGGAGCGGTGCGGGTCGATCCCCTGTTCGGGCCGCCGGAGCCGGCCCGGGCCGGCGGCGCCCTCGTCACCTTCGAGCCCGGCGCCCGCACCGCCTGGCACACGCACCCGCTCGGCCAGACGCTGATCGTCGCGAGCGGCTGCGGCCTCGTGCAAGCCGAGGGCGGTCCGGTCGAGGAGATCCGGCCCGGCGACGTGGTCTGGTTCGCGCCCGGCGAGACGCACTGGCACGGCGCGAGCCCGACCACCGCCATGAGCCACATCGCCATCCAGGAGAAGCAGGACGGCCGCGCCGTCGACTGGATGGGGAAGGTCTCGGACGAGCAGTACCGGAGCCGGCCGTGAGGAGCCCGACGATGATCCGCGCTTGCGCCACCCTGGTCGCCCTCGGCCTCCTCGCCGGGCCGGCTTCGGGCGAGGCCATGCGGGTGTTTCCCGCCGGCTCGCGCCCGACGGTCGCGGGACCGGAGGCCACCTTCACCGGCACCGTGCGGGTCGATCCACAATTCGCCTCGCCCGACAGCCGGCTCTCGGCCGGGCACGTCACCTTCGCGCCGGGCGCCCGCTCGGCCTGGCACACCCACCCGGCCGGCCAGGTGCTGATCGTCACCTCCGGCACCGGCTGGGTGCAGGAGTGGAACGGTCGCAAGCGCGAGATCAAGCCCGGCGACGTGGTCTGGACGCCGCCGGGCGTGAAGCACTGGCACGGCGCGACGGCGACCACGGCCATGAGCCATCTCGCCGTCCAGGAGAGCGTCGAGGGCCGGAACGTCGCGTGGATGGAGAAGGTCGACGACGCGCACTACGCCGCCCCGGTCGCACCGGCGGAGGTCGCGGCGCCGTCGACGCAGGCGGTCGCCCCGGCCCTCGCGCGCTACACCGAGGGCACCCTGCTCGGCGAGGTGTGGACGCGGCCCGGCCTGTCGCCCCGCGACCGCAGCCTCGTCACCCTCGCGGCGCTCATCGCCCGCGGCCAGACGGTCGAGCTGCCGTTCCATGTCGGGCGCGCCCTCGACAACGGCGTGACCCCGGGCGAGATCGCCGAGACCGTCACCCACCTGGCCTTCTACGCCGGCTGGGGCAGCGCCGATGCGGCGCTCCCGGCCCTGCGGGCGGCGTTCGCGCAGCGCGGGATCGGCGCCGACCGGCTGCCCGAGGCCGTGCCGGCGCAGCCGCTGCCCCTGGATCAGGCGGCGGAGAGCCGGCGCGCCGCCCGCGTCGAGGCCGAGTTCGGGACGGTGTCGCCGAACCTCGTCAAGGACACGACGGAGATCCTGTTCCGGGACCTGTGGCTGCGGCCCGGCCTCGCCCCGCGCGACCGCAGCCTGGTGACGGTGAGCGCGCTCGTCGCCAACTCCCAGGTCGCCCAGATGCCCTACCACCTCGACCGGGCGATGGATGCCGGCCTGACGAAGGAGCAGGCCGGCGAGGTCATCGCCCACCTCGCCTACTACGCCGGCTGGCCCAGCGCCTTCTCGGCCCTGCCGGTCGCCCGAAGCGTCTTCGAGGCACGGAACTCCGAGGAACGGGCGAAATGACGACCACCACACGGGGACGGACGATGAGCGCGACGGGTTCGTTCGAGGGCCGGGTCGCCCTGGTGACCGGGGCGGCGATGGGCATGGGGCTCGCCGCCGCCCGGGCCTTCGCCGAGGCCGGGGCCGCCGTGGTCCTGGCCGATCTCGACCTCGAGGCCGCCCGGGCGGCCGAGGCCGGGATCAACGCCGCCGGCGGCCGGGCCCTCGCGGTCCGCTGCGACGTCGGGCGGGACGACGAGGTCGCCGCCATGGTCGCGCGCACCGTCGACACGTTCGGGCGGCTGGACGCGGCCTTCAACAATGCCGGCATCCAGATCCCGCCGAACGACGTCGTCGACGTGCCGAGCGCCGATTACGAGCGGGTGATGGCGATCAACCTGCGCGGGGTCTGGACCTGCATGCGGGCCGAGCTGCGCCAGATGCAGGCGCAAGGGCGCGGCGCGATCGTCAACTGCTCGTCGATCGGCGGCCTCGTCGGCAATCCGGGCCTCGCGGCCTATCACGCCACCAAGTACGGCGTGATCGGCATGACCCAGAGCGCGGCGCTCGAGAATGCCGCGCGGGGCATCCGCGTCAACGCGGTCTGCCCCGGCACCATCGACACGCCGATGGTGGCCCGGATGGTCGCCGAGCGGCCCGAGGCGATGGCGGAGATCCTCAGGAAGCAGCCGATCGGCCGGCTCGGCCGGCCGGAGGAGGTCGCGGCCGCCGTGCTCTGGCTGTGCAGCGATGCGGCGAGCTTCGTCGTGGGCGTCGCCCTGCCGGTCGACGGCGGCTACACCGCGCACTGATCCGGCGATCAGCCCCGCCCCGCTTGCGTCGGCGGGCAGCGCAACGCCGCCTCGACCTCCTCGCGGGTCTTGCCGCGCACCGCGTAGCCCATCGCCTCGAGGCGCTCGATCAGGGTGGGGCTGTCCTCGGCGGTGCAGGCGGCCCAGGCCGCCAGCCGCTCGTTCATCGTGTGGAGTTCGGCGGACGGGTTGCGATGGGGGAGGGGCGTGTCGCTCATGGGACGGCCTCGTGCCGGCGTGAAGACCAAGGTCAACGCGCCGGCCGCCGTCATGGTTGTGTCATCTTGCCCGCCGCCCTCACTCCATGGTGGGCGCCAGCGTCTTCACCCCCGGCACGTCCTCGCCGAGCCAGGCGGCGTTCTTGGCGGTGCCGTCGAAGGTGGCACTCGTCTTGAACAGCTCGTACTTGCCCTCCAGCGCGTAGGGGCGGCTGCGGTTCAGGAGTTCCGCCACCGTCGCCTTGTCCATCGGCGCGAAGGTCTTCACCGCCTCGAAGGCCTGGTCGAGGTCGCGCTGGTTCTGGATGCCAGTGATGACCACCGCGGTCGGCAGGTTGAGCGAGAAGTGCAGGTACTCGATCGGCTTGATCGGTGCGTCGCTCTTCAGGATCACCCCGTCGCCGAAGGTCTTCATGGCGAGCGGCGCGATGCCGTTCTGGACGAGGTAGGGCAGCACGAGGTGGCCGAAGCTGCGGAAATGCGCGTCCATCACGTTGAGCGGCATCTGCACCGCGTCGAAGTGGAAGCCGCGCTCGGCCGCCACTTCGAGCATCTGCAGGTGGATGCGCGGGTCCTTGTGGCCGGTGAAGCCGATATGGCGCAGCTTGCCGGCCTTCTTCGCCTCCTGGAACGCCTCCATGGCGCCTCCCTCGGCGAAGACCCGGTCGGGATCGTCGTAGCGCAGGATCTCGTGGTGCTGGACAAGGTCGATCCGGTCGGTGCGCAGGCGGCGCAGCGACTGGTCGATCTGCTTCATGGCTTCCTCTTTGGTCCGCCCGTCCATCTTGGACATCAGGAAGACCTTGTCCCGGTACCCGCTCTGCTCGAGGGCGATGCCCATCCGCTCCTCCGAGCGGCCCTCGTTGTAGTCCCAGCAATTGTCCATGAAGGTGATGCCGCGATCGATCCCCTCGTGGATCAGCCGCGTCGCCTCGGCATCGGTCACCGCGCTCTTGCCGAGGTGGAAGCCGCCCATGCCGATCGCCGAGATCTTTTCGCCCGTGCGCCCGAACGGGCGGTAGAGCATCTCGCCCCGGCGCTCGCCGGGATCGGTGACGAGCGGCAGGTCGGCGGGATCGGCCGGGCGGGTGTTCGGCAAGGGGCCGGAGCTGGGCGGCGGCGGGGCGTTCACGGCCGCCCCCGCTTGACCTGAGACCGCGAGACCGGCCCCGAGGGCCGCGCCCTGCAGGAAGC
Source organism: Methylobacterium terrae (assembly GCF_003173755.1). Classification (NCBI taxonomy): domain Bacteria; kingdom Pseudomonadati; phylum Pseudomonadota; class Alphaproteobacteria; order Hyphomicrobiales; family Methylobacteriaceae; genus Methylobacterium; species Methylobacterium terrae. Next base: position 656,426 of record NZ_CP029553.1, on the reverse strand, counting down.
TGCGACGTTCCATGGCGTTTCTCCGGGGATGAGGGGCATTGGGGCGAACGTCATCGGGGTGCCTCCGTCAGGCGGCGTGCCGCGTGGAGCAGGCGCAGGGCCGCGCAGGCGGCGCCGTAGCCGTTGTCGATGTTGACGACCGCGATGCCGGGGGCGCAGCTCGCCAGCACCGCGTCGAGGGCGGCGCGCCCGCCCTCCGCCACGCCGTAGCCGACCGAGGTCGGCACTGCGATTACCGCCCCGGCGACGAGGCCGCCGAGCACGCTCGGCAGCGCCGCATCCATGCCGGCGGCGCAGATGACGACCGGATGGGCCCGGATCTCCTCGATCCGCCGGGTCAGCCGCCACAGGCCGGCGACGCCGACATCGGCGATCAGCGTCGTGGCATGGCCCTGGTAGGCGAGCGTCCGCTCGGCCTCGCGGGCCACCGGCACGTCGGAGGTGCCGGCCGCCACGATGGCGATGCGGGCCGGGCCCTCCACCCGCCTCGCCTCGCCGAAGAAGGCGGTGCGCGAGACCGGGCAGTAATCGAGCCGGTCGCGATAGGTGAGCGCCGCGTGACGGTCCGGATCGAGGCGGGTGACGAGGAAGCGGGCGCCGCGCTCCTCGGCGGCGGCCAGGATCGCGTCGATCTGGGCCGGCGACTTGCCGGCGGCGAACACCGCCTCCTCGAGGCCGATCCGCTCCGTGCGGGCGAAGTCGAGGGCGAATTCGTCCCGGACGCTCATCGGGCGCTTCCCACCAGGAACGCGCTGCCGGTGCGGTAGGGCGCGAAGGACACCGGCGCCGCGGCGAGCCGGTCAGGGGCGCGGGCGGCGATGCGGCGGCCGAGATCGATCTTCGCCGGCTCGGTCAGGCCGGCGAGGCTCTGGGCATCGAGCTCGACCACGATGCCGGCGGCGCGCACCCGGCAGCGCACGGCCCGCTTCGGCCCGGTTTCCGCCAGATCCTCCCCGACCAGCCGCTCGACGGCGTGGATGAAGGCCAGGGTCTCGGGCTCGATGCGGATCCCGGTCTCGACCCGGCTCGACAGGCAGGGCGCCGCCGGCAGCTCCGCCACCGCGCCGAGCCCGAGGTCGCGGGCGAGCGCCCGCACCATCGCCTTGCTGAACTGAGCCTCGACGAAGGGATGCCGCACCCCGTGCTCGCGGGCGGCGTCGAGGCCGGGGCGGTACTCGCCGAGGTCGTCGAGGTTGGCACCGGACACCATCTGGCGGTCGGTGACGCGCCGGATCGCCCCGTAGAGGTTGGTCTTGCAGAAGAAGCAGCGGTTGACCGGGTTCTCGCGATAGGCCGGATCGGCGAACTCGCCGGCCTCGATCACCCGGAGCCGCCAGCCCTCGCGGGCGGCCTCCGCCCGCACGCGCTCCGTCGCCTCGCCCGGCACGGCCGGGGAGACGGCGTGGACCATCAGGGGCGGTTCTTGCCGAGGCTGCTCGGACGCGGCCCGGTGCGCGATCGTCGCGAGCGTCAGGCTGTCGACCCCGCCGCTCACCGCGACGGCGATCGGCCCGAGGCCGGCGAGAGCCTGCTCGAGGGCGGCTCTCATCGCTCGTCCTCCGGCAGCGACAGAGCCAGCAACTCGGCCTCGCGGCGCAAGCTCTGGCGGGCGGCATGGCCCTCGACGCTGAGCGCGTCGTCGGATTCCGCCTTGGCGGTGCGGCCGCCCGGCCGCTCCACGCTCTTCACCCGGACCGCCTGTCCCGCCACCTCCACGGTGTCGAGCCGCCGCGTGAGCGCCGCGCCCGAGACGGCGTGGTGGCGCAAGCCGATCGTGGTGGTCTCGCGAAAGCAGGCCTCGATCGCTTCCTCGATCGCGTCGGCCCGGACGAGCGCCCGGACATGGGTCATCATCCGGCCCTTCTTGCCGAAGACCGGCATCTGCACGACGTCGAAGATTTTTTCATGCGCCCGCAGCCGGTCGAGCCCGGTGGCGAGGTCCTCGGCCGACTGGTCGTCGACCTCGAACTCGATGATGCCGAGCTCGCGGTGGCCGGGGGAGCCGGTCTCGCCGGGCTCCTCGAAGGCGAGCACCCGCAGCACGTTGCTCAGGCCCGGCAGCACCTTGGTGCCGAAGCCGAGGCCGCTGCGCAGGAGCCGGCGTGGGCCGCTCCTCCGAGGCTGCCCGCCGCAGAGATGGCGCAGGATCGCCGCTCCCGTCGGCGTCACCCGCTCGCCCGGCACGCCGTCGTCGAGGGTGAGGAAGCCCTCGAGCAGGAGCGCGGTGGCCGGCGCCGGGACCGGCAGGGGCCCGTGCTGGGTCCGCACTCTCCCTGAGCCGAGCGGCAGGGCCGAGACGCTCCAGCCGGTCGCCCCGATCGCGCCGGCGAGGTGGGCCGCCGCCACGATGTCGGCGATCGAATCCCAGGCCCCGACCTCGTGGAACGCCACTTCCTCGACCGGGATGCCGTGCACCCGCGCCTCGGCCTCCGCCAGGTGCCCGAAGATCGCCAGCGCGTGGGCGAGCACCTGAGGCGACAGCCCGCTCGCCTCCAGGTCGCGGCGGATGCCGGACCAGTGCCGGTGCGCGTGATCGCCGCCGTGATGGCGGTGATCGTGGTCGCCGTGGTGATGGTGATGATCGTGGTGGTGGGCGTGGTCGTCCGCCCGACGCTCCGGCGCCTCGCCCCCGGGGCCGGTGACGGCGAAGCGCCGGCCCTGGAGCACGCCGTCGCCGTGGGCGAGGAGCGCGCAGGCGGTGCGGCCGCGGCTCGCCCGCGCCACGCTCTCGCGCACGCCCGCCTCGTGCTCCGGAAAGGCGTCGAGGAGCGCCGCGGCGAACATGTCGCCGGCGACCCCGCCGACGGCGTCGAGATGAATCTGCATCGGGTCCTTCGTGATCGCGTACGACTCGCCGGTGGCGGACCTCGCGCCGGTCCAACGGCACATCGCTTCCTCGGGTCCCGCGGCAAGCGCCCGCGCCTCGGGACAGACCGTCGCAGTCGGGCAGGCGCGGATTTTTCTCCGCGCCCCGGTGGATCCCCTGGGGCCCGCCGGGGCATAAGCCCGCTCAACATCGCCACGCAGGAGAGGACGCGACCCATGCCCATCACCGGAGAGAACCTGATCGGCGCCGCCGCCCGCAGAAGTGAGGGCGAGAGCTTCCGCGCCGTCGAGGCCGCGACCGGCAACAGCCTGGAGCCGGCCTTCGCCTCGGCGACGCCGGCCGACGTGGAGCGCGCCTGCGCCCTCGCCGCCGAGGCCTTCGACACCTACCGCGAGACCCCGCTCGAGGACCGCGCCCGCTTCCTGGAGGCGGTGGCCGACGCCATCGCGGCGATCGGCGACGAGCTGATCGTGCGCTGCATGGCCGAGAGCGGCCTGCCCCGGGCCCGCCTCGAGGGCGAGCGCGGCCGCACGATCGGCCAGCTCAAGATGTTCGCCGGGGTCGTGCGCGACGGCGGCTTCCTGGAGGCCCGGATCGACCCGGCGCAACCCGAGCGCAAGCCGCTGCCGCGCCCCGACCTGCGCCTGCGCCAGATCGCCGTCGGCCCGGTCGCGGTGTTCGGCGCCTCGAACTTCCCGCTCGCCTTCTCGGTCGCCGGCGGCGACACGGCGTCCGCGCTCGCCGCCGGCTGCCCGGTGGTGGCCAAGGCCCATCCGGCCCATCCCGGCACCTCGGAGCTGGTCGGCCGCGCGGTGCAGCAAGCCGTGAAGCAGTGCGGCCTGCCCGAGGGCGTGTTCTCGCTGCTGCTGGATGCCGGCATCTCGGTCGGCCAGGCGCTGGTGGCCGATCCGCGCATCGCGGCGGTGGGCTTCACCGGCTCGCGCCGCGGCGGCGTCGCCCTGATGCAGGCCGCCGCGGCGCGCACCGTCCCGGTCCCGGTCTACGCCGAGATGAGCAGCATCAACCCGGTCGTCCTGCTGCCGGCGGCGCTCGAGGCCCGCGGCCGCGACATCGGCCGCGCCTTCGTCGGCTCGCTCACCCTCGGCTCGGGCCAGTTCTGCACCAATCCCGGCCTGATCCTGGCGGTCGAGGGCGCGGGCCTCGACGGCTTCGTCGAGGCGGCCTCCGCCGCCCTGAAGGAGACCCAGGCCGCCACGATGCTGACGCCCGGCATCCACAAGGCCTACTGCGCGGGCGTCGCGGCGCTGGAGGCCAACCCGGCCGTGACCACCCTGGCGCGGGGCCTCGCCGGCGGCACCCACCAGGGCCAGGCGGCCCTGTTCTCCACCACCGCTGAGGCCTTCCTCGCCGACCACACCCTCGCCGAGGAGGTGTTCGGCGCCGCCTCGCTGGTGGTGCGCTGCCCCGACCTCGCGACGGTCCGTGCGGTGCTGGAGCGGCTCGAAGGCCAGCTGACCGCGGCGCTCCACCTCGACGAGGCCGACCACGAGGCCGCCCGGGCGCTGATGCCGGTGCTGGAGCGCCGGGTCGGGCGCATCCTGGTCAACGGCTTCGGCACCGGCGTCGAGGTCGGCCACGCCATGGTGCATGGCGGGCCCTATCCGGCGACCTCGGACGGGCGCACCACCTCGGTCGGCAGCCTGGCGATTCACCGCTTCCTGCGCCCGGTGAGCTACCAGGACCTGCCCGATTCCCTGCTGCCGGCCGCCCTGAAGGACAGCAACCCGCTCAAGCTGTGGCGGCGCGAGGACGGAAAGGCCGTGGCGCCGGGCGCCTGATTCCACCTCGCCCCCGGGAAGCCGCAAGCCTCCCGGGGGCGACTCGCGAGGCTCGGAACCCGCCCCCCGTATCCTCGTTGGTCGCCGCACCAGAAGGAGCGCGCGATGATCGATACGAGCCAGATCAAGGAGCACATGCCGGTCGTCGGCTCCGACGGCGGCCATGTCGGCACCATCGATCACCTCGACGGCCAGCGGATCAAGCTGACCCGGACCGACCCGGAGGCCGGCGGCCACCACCACTTCATCCACATCGATTCCATCGCCAGCGTCGAGGGCGGGCAGGTGCGCCTCAACCGCACCACAGCCGAGGCCAAGGACGAGTGGGCGACGGCCTGACGGGCCGCTCTGCCTGACCGGCGCGCCTTTCGGCGGAGGGCGGGCTGCCAACGGATGATGCAACCGGAAGCTCGAATTTGAGTTAGGTTAACGATCCTGGACGAAAAAAGGGCCGCCCTGAAGAAGGCGGCCCGAGTCTAGGGAGGAAACGCCCGAGGAGGGCGCGAGCAGCGCAGCGGCATCGCCACCGCCCTGCACAGGACAAACCCGGTCCGCTGCCGCGTGGTTCCCGGGCGTGCACTCAGACCAAGGTCCGCCTCGGCGGGCCTTCTTTTTGCCGCGATCGGCTGAAGACTAAGGCGATCCTCCTCACTGGTCCGTTTCGTGCTGCCGAGATCCGGACCGCAGGCCCCCGAACGGCGCTGCGGCCGATTTGTTAGCTCTTGAGCCGATAAGCCCGGACCCATGCCCGAGATCGACACCGACGCCTTCCTGCGCGACCTGCACGAACTGCGCGCGATCGGCCGCTTCCGCACCGGCGTGCACCGCCCGACCTACTCGCCCCAGGACATGGAATCCCGGCGCTGGCTGATGCGGCGCCTGGAGGCATGCGGGCTCGCGCCCGCGATCGACGGGGTCGGCAACGTCCTCGGCCGTCATCCGGGACCGGGGCCGCACCTCCTCGTCGGCAGTCACATCGAGAGCCAGAACGAGGCCGGCTGGCTCGACGGGGCGCTCGGCGTGGTGGCCGGGATCGCGCTCGCACGGGGAGGGCTGCCGGTCGACGTCGCCGCCTTCGCGGACGAGGAGGGGCACTTCGACATCGGCTTCCTCGGCAGCCGCTCCGCCATCGGCGAGGTCGGCGAGGCCGAGATCGATGCCAGCCGCAACCGCACCGACGGCACCCTCCTGCGCGAGGCGCTGGCGCAGGCCGGCCTCGCCGGCCTGGAGCGGATGCGGCTGGAGGAGGGGCGCTACCGCGGCTTCCTCGAGATGCATATCGAGCAGGGCACGCGGCTCGAAGCGGCGGGTCAGCGCCTCGGCATCGTCACCGGCATCGTGGCGATCTGGCAGTGGCGGATCGTGATCGCGGGCGCGCAGGACCATGCCGGCGGCACCACCATGGCGGAGCGCCGCGACGCGGGCCTCACCGCGGTGCGCCTGCTCGCCGCCATCGACGAGGCCTTCCCGCGCGTCTGCGGCGAGCGCAGCACCTGGACCACCGGGCGCATCACGCTCGATCCCGGCGCGCCGAGCATCATCCCGGGCCGGGCCGAGATCCTGTTCCAGGTCCGCGACGTCGCGGTGCCGGTGCTGGAGCGGATGGAGGCGACCCTGCGGGCGCTGATCCGCGAGAGCAACCGGCGCGAGCGCTGCACCGCGACCCTCGAGGAGATGTCCCGCAATACCCCGGCCCTGTGCGATCCCGGCCTGATGGGCGCCCTCTCGGCCGCCGCCGAGGCCCTGTGCCCGGGCGGCTGGCAGGCGATGCCCTCGGGTGCGGGCCACGACGCCCAGAACGTCGCCAAGATGATGCCCGCCGCGATGCTGTTCGTGCCCTCGATCGGCGGCATCAGCCATCACTGGGCCGAGGACACGAAGGAGGAGGACCTGGTGCTCGGCCTGCGGGTGCTGGCGGACGCGGCGGAGCGGGCACTGGCCTGAGCGGTCGTCCCGCCCTCACCAGTGGCCGCGCCGCGGTCGCCGGATTTGTTTGTATTTATTCAAATGAAGAGTTGTTTCTTCGCGATGGCTGCTTGAGTTCCGTCGTGTCTGCATGTTGACGCTCGGTGTCCGTTGCCGTAGGGCGAGGCCAAGCGTAGCCGTTAGTGTAGATCCTCGATCGTGACCGTGAAAACCTTTCGGGGCGCCGCCGCCGTTGCGACCGCCCTGTCGATGACTTGTGCGCTTCCGGGCGTCGGCCTGAAGCCGCAGGTCGCATCGGCGCAAGCCGCCGCCGACGTCTCCCCGGAGATCCAGCTCGACGAGATCTCGGTCGCCGGGAATGGCGGCAACCCGCCGAAGACGGAGGGCTATCTCGCCCGCAACACCGTGAGCGCGACCCGCACCGACACGCCCCTGCGCGAGGTGCCGCAGGCGATCGTGCCGGTGCCGCGGCAGGTCCTCGACGACGCGGCGGCGACGCGGATCGACACCGCCCTCGACCTCGCGGGCGTGGGTCGCTCGAACAACTTCGCGGGCCTCGGCCTCACCGAGTTCACCATCCGGGGCTTCGCCACCGGCGAGTATTACCGCAACGGCTTCCCGATCAACCGCGGCTATCCGAACTCGCCCGACATCGTGTCGATCGAGCGGATCGAGGTGCTGAAGGGCCCCTCGGCCTTCCTGTACGGGCGCGGCGACCCGGGCGGCACCTTCAACATCGTGACGAAGCAGCCGACGCCCGAGCGCTCCCTCGCGGTCGGGACGCAGATCGGCAGCTACAACACCAAGCGCAGCACCTTCGACGCAACCGGCGCCCTCGACGAGGGCGGCACGGTGCTCGCCCGCCTCACCGGCGCGGTCGAGGACAACGGCAGCTTTCGCGATTTCGTGCACGGCGACCGCTACTACCTCGCGCCCGTCGTCGCCTGGAAGCCGAACGCCGACACCACGGTGACCCTGGAGGGCGAGTTCATCAGCGCCGGCCAGGTCTTCGATCGCGGCATCGTGCCGTTCCGCGGCGACCTGCGGGCGGTGCCGCGCAGCCGCTACATCGGCGAGCCGGGGCTTCCCCCGTTCCGCAACGACAACGCGCTCGGCCAATTGCGCGTCGAGCACCGGTTCGACGCGGACTGGGTGCTGAATGCGGGCGTGCAGGGGCTCGCCGGCACCATCGCCGGCGAGGCGGTCCAGACCGTCGGCACCCTCGGCGACGGCCGCCTGCTGCGGCGCACCCTCGACCGGCGCGAGCTGACCTGGTCCGACCTCGACCTGCAGATCAACCTCGCGGGCAAGTTCGAGACCGGTGCATTCCGCCACACCCTCCTCCTCGGCCTCGAATACGACCGCCTGCGCTACCGCGAGGACATCACCCGCTCGAACTTCAACACCAATCCCTTCGTCCTCGACCTGTTCGCGCCGCGCTACGGCCAGCCGCTCCCCGCCCTCACGGTGCCGAGCAGCAACCTCTTGCAGCATACGACGAGCCATGCCGGCTACGTCCAGGATCAGATCGACATCACGCCGAAGCTCCACGCCCTCCTGGGCGTGCGCGTCGAGGACATCGCCGTCGATTCGATTTCCTACATCAACGGCGTGACCACGAAGCCGCAGGGCACGGCGGCGACGCCGCGCTTCGGCCTGGTCTACGACGTGACCGAGATCGCCTCGATCTACGGCAGCTACGCCCAATCGTTCCGGCCGAACATCGGCGCCGACCGCTCCGGCCGGGCCTTCCCGTTCCAGCAGGCCGAGAGCGTCGAGACCGGCGTCAAGCTCAGCCTGCTCGACGGACGGCTCGACGCCACCGCCGCCTTCTTCGACATCCGGCGCACCAACCAGCTCGCCACCGATCCGGTCGACCAGAACTTCCAGGTCGCGACCGGCGTGGCGCGCAGCCGCGGCTTCGACCTCACGGTGGCGGGCGTCCTGGCTCCGGGCTGGCGGGTGATCGGCACCTACGCCTTCGTCGATGCGGCGATCACGCGGGATACCACGCTCCCGATTGGGACCCGTCTCGCCAACATCCCGCAGAACAGCGTCGCGCTCCAGAGCGTCTACGAGTTCCAGGGCGGGCCCCTGCGCGGCCTCGGCCTCGGCGGCGGCGTGACCTACGTCGGTTCCCGCGTCGCCGGGACGGCCCTCTCGACCTTCACGATGCCGGCCTACACGCTCGCCAACCTGATCTCGTACTACCGGATCACGCCCGACGTGCGGGTGTACCTGAACGTCGACAACCTGTTCGACGAGCGCTACTTCGACCGCTCGTTCCAGAACCGCTACGCGACGCCGGGCCAGCCGCGCACGATCATGGGCGGGGTCGCGGCCCGGTTCTGAGGCGCCCGGCAGGAGACGCGCGGGACCGGCTCGGGCATAAGGCGGCCATGAGCACGGTCCACGATTTCGTCCCCGCCGCGCCGGACGGCGCGCCCCACCCGCTGGCGCAGTATCGCGGAAAAGTGCTGCTCGTCGTCAACACCGCCTCGGCCTGCGGCTTCACCCCGCACTATGCCGGGCTTGAGGCGCTGTGGCGCCGTCACCGCGACGCCGGCCTCGTGGTGCTGGGATTCCCCTGCAACCAGTTCGGCGCCCAGGAGCCCGGCGACGCCGCCGAGATCGCCCGGTTCTGCACGCTGAAATACGACGTCACCTTCCCGCTGCTGGCCAAGGTCGAGGTGAACGGAGCCAAGGCCGAGCCGCTGTTCTCCCATCTGAAGCAGGAAAAGCCGGGACTGCTCGGCACCCGGGCGATCAAGTGGAACTTCACCAAGTTCCTGGTCGGCCGCGACGGCCGGGTGATCGCGCGCTTCGCGCCGCGAGTGACGCCGGAGGGGCTGGAGAAAGCGGTGGTGACGGCGCTGACGGAGACGGCGTGAGGCCATCATCCGGCCAAAATGGCCGAGCTAGACCTGAGCGACGACGAGGTCCCGTCGCCCTGGAAGTCCGCCGATGTCGCTCTCCCGCCGCACCCTTCTCGCCGCCTCCCTGGCGGCACTCCCCGCCCTCGCCAGCGCGGCCCAGGCGCAAGCGGACGGCCAGTGGCGCGCGGTGACCGGCGACAACGGCCAGCCGATCCCCAACACCCGCCTGCCGGGCGAGCTCGCCTCCGAGATCGGGCGCCTGCGCGGCGTGACCTGGCTCGGGCCGCGGGAGGCCTCGGTCACGCTCTACGAATTCTTCGACTACAATTGCCCGTGGTGCCGGGCGGCGGCGCGCGACCTCGACGACCTGGTCAAGGCCAATCCGGACCTGCGCATCGGCCTCGTCAACAACCCGATCCTGTCGGTGCAATCGGCCCAGGCCGCCAAGGTGGCGCTCGCCGTGCAGCGCGCCGGCGGCTCGGCGGCGACCGCCAGGTTCTACGCCGCGCTTCTCGGACCCGGCACGTCGGGGCGGATCGACGGGCCCCGGGCGCTGGAGGCCGCGGCGCGGCTCGGCCACGACCGGGCGGGGATCGAGCAGGCGGCGGATTCCGACGAGGTGCGCGAGGCCCTGACGGCGCAGATGCGGCTCGCCGCCAATCTCGGCCTGCACGCCACGCCCTCCTACGTCGTCGGCACCTCGGCGCTGCTGGGCTATCCGGGGCCCAAGAGCCTCGCCCGGGTGCTCTCCAGCGTCGCCGAGTGCGACGAGATCGCCTGCGCCAGCTGACGGGAAGTCACCCCTGCCGTCACCGCCCGGACATCGTCCGGAAACCGCGGCGAAATTTTCGCGCTTTCGTCGCGCCCGGCCCGAAGCCGGGGGCGGGGGCCGCATCCGGCGCGATCCGACCATCGTCGAAGGGGTGGCGCCGGACGCCGCCCGAACGGATTAAACTCAGGGCCCGCCTCGCGATTGGCGCGCCCGCGCTCGCCTTGCGCCCCTTAAAAACCCATGCTAGGCCGGCGCCGCGCCGGGGGAGGGGGCTGTCTTCTCGCGCCGGAGCCTTTCCCATCATCGACGGGCCGCGCGCCACCGCCGCTCAACTCCAGACCGGCGCGATCGGCCGGACCCGTCGGGCCAGGACATGAAGAGAGAGCGCTGGTGGCTCAGAACGCATCGGAATCGGGTTCTCCCCTGGCGGGCGTCGCCGGGCGGTACGCCTCGGCGTTGTTCGAGCTCGCCCGCGACGAGCGGGCCGTCGACGCGGTGGCCGAGGGGCTCGACCGGTTCGACGCCCTGCTGACCGAGAGCGCCGACCTGCGGCGCCTCGTGCGCAGCCCGGCCTTCTCGGCCGAGGACCAGGTCAAGGCGATCGAGGCGGTGCTCGCCAAGTCCGGCATCGGGGGGCTCGCCGCCAACTTCATCCGGCTGTCGGCCGCCAACCGCCGCCTCTTCGCCCTGCCGGACATGATCCGCGCCTACCGCGAGCTGGTGCGCGAATCGAAGGGCATCGTGCGCGCCGAGGTGCGGCTCGCCGAGAAGCCCTCCGACGCGGTGCTCCAGGACATCAAGGCGTCCCTGAAGGACGTCGCGAAGGCGGAGGTCGACCTCGACCTGCGCATCGACCCGAGCCTGATCGGCGGCATCGTCGTCAAGCTCGGCTCGCGCATGGTCGACGCCTCCTTGCGCACCAAGCTCAACAGCATCCGCCTGGCGATGCAGGGCGCCCGCTAAGGGCCCCGACGCACCCGCCGACCCAGAACAACGCCCGACAGAACGAACGAGGGAAGGTCCAGATGGACATCCGTGCCGCCGAGATCTCCGCCATCCTCAAGGAGCAGATCAAGAACTTCGGCCAGGAGGCCGAGGTCACCGAGGTCGGTCAGGTGCTGTCGGTCGGCGACGGCATCGCCCGCGTCTACGGCCTCGACAACGTCCAGGCCGGCGAGATGGTCGAGTTCGAGTCGGGCGTGCGCGGCATGGCCCTGAACCTCGAGCAGGACAACGTCGGCGTCGTGATCTTCGGCTCCGACCGCGAGATCAAGGAAGGCCAGACCGTCAAGCGCACCGGCGCCATCGTGGACGTGCCGGTCGGCAAGGGCCTGCTCGGCCGCGTCGTCGACGCGCTCGGCAACCCGATCGACGGCAAGGGCCCGATCGTGTCCGACGAGCGCCGCCGGGTCGACGTGAAGGCCCCGGGCATCATCCCGCGCAAGTCGGTGCACGAGCCGATGGCGACCGGCCTCAAGGCGATCGACGCCCTGATCCCGATCGGCCGCGGCCAGCGCGAGCTGATCATCGGCGACCGCCAGACCGGCAAGACCGCCGTCGCGCTCGACACCATCCTGAACCAGAAGCCGGCCCATGCCGGCACCGACGAGAAGGCCAAGCTGTACTGCGTCTACGTCGCGGTCGGCCAGAAGCGCTCCACCGTCGCCCAGTTCGTGAAGGTGCTCGAGGATAACGGCGCGATGGAATACTCCATCGTCATCGCCGCCACCGCCTCGGACGCCGCCCCGATGCAGTTCCTGGCGCCCTTCGCCGGCTGCGCCATGGGCGAGTACTTCCGCGACAACGGCATGCACGCCGTGATCGTGTACGACGACCTGTCGAAGCAGGCCGTGGCCTACCGCCAGATGTCGCTGCTGCTGCGCCGCCCGCCGGGCCGCGAGGCCTATCCGGGCGACGTGTTCTACCTGCACTCCCGCCTGCTCGAGCGCGCCGCCAAGATGGGCGACGCCGCCGGCAACGGCTCGCTGACCGCGCTCCCGGTCATCGAGACCCAGGCCAACGACGTCTCGGCCTACATCCCGACCAACGTGATCTCGATCACCGACGGCCAGATCTTCCTCGAGACCGACCTGTTCTACCAGGGCGTGCGCCCGGCGGTGAACGTCGGCCTCTCGGTGTCGCGCGTCGGCTCCGCCGCCCAGACCAAGGCGATGAAGTCGGTCGCCGGCAAGATCAAGGGCGAGCTGGCGCAGTACCGCGAGATGGCGGCCTTCGCGCAGTTCGGCTCCGACCTCGACGCCTCGACCCAGAAGCTGCTCAACCGCGGCGCCCGCCTGACCGAGCTCCTGAAGCAGCCGCAATTCTCGCCGCTGAAGATGGAAGAGCAGGTCGCGGTGATCTACGCCGGCGTGAACGGCTACCTCGACACGATCCCGGTCAACCGGGTCCGCGCCTTCGAGGACGGCCTGCTCTCGACCCTGCGCACCCGCCACGCCGACCTGCTCGACACGATCCGCTCCTCGAAGGAGCTGTCGGCCGACAGCGGCGCCAAGCTGAAGGGCGTGGTCGAGTCCTTCGCCAAGTCCTTCCAGTAAGCCCCCGGCTCGACACCAAAGGACCCTCCGATGGCGAGTCTGAAGGACCTGCGCAATCGCATCACCTCGGTGAAGGCGACCCAGAAGATCACCAAGGCGATGCAGATGGTCGCCGCCGCCAAGCTGCGCCGGGCGCAGACGGCGGCGGAGAGCGCCCGGCCCTACGCCGAGCGCATGGCGCAGGTGCTCGGCAACCTCGCCGCCAACCTGACCCCCGGGGCGGAGACGCCCCGGCTGCTCTCCGGCACCGGCCAGGACCGCACCCACCTGCTCCTCGTCTGCACGGCGGAGCGGGGATTGTGCGGCGCGTTCAACTCCTCGATCTCGCGGCTTGCCCGTGATCATGCCCGGCGCCTCATGGCGCAGGGCAAGACGGTCAAGATCATCTGCGTCGGCAAGAAGGGCTACGACGTCCTGCGTCGCGAGTTCCGCGACCAGATCGTCGAGTTGATCGAGCTGCGCGGCGTGCGCCAGCTCGGCTTCGAGAACGCGGAAGGGATCGCCCGCAACCTGCTCGGCCGCTACGACGCGGGCGAGTTCGACGTCGCGACCCTGTTCTACTCGCGCTTCCGCTCGGTGATCGCCCAGATCCCGACGGCGCAGCAGATCATCCCGGCGGAGATCGCCCCGTCCGAGACCGCCGCCGCCGGCACCTCGGCCGATGCGGTCTACGAGTACGAGCCGGGCGAGGGCGAGATCCTCGCCGCCCTTCTCCCGAAGAACCTCACCGTTCAGATCCTCCGGGCGCTCCTGGAGAACGCGGCCTCCGAGCAGGGCGCGCGCATGGGCGCCATGGACAGCGCCACGCGCAACGCCGGCGAGATGATCAAGAAGCAGACCTTGATCTACAACCGGACGCGCCAGGCGATGATCACCAAGGAGCTGATCGAGATCATCTCGGGCGCCGAGGCGCTCTGACCGCACGCAATCAGGGATTAGCATCATGGCGAACACTGCCACCCCCGTCGCCGGCTCGAACAAGACCGGTCACATCACCCAGGTCATCGGCGCGGTCGTCGACGTGCAGTTCGAGGGCCACCTGCCCGAGATCCTGAACGCCCTCGAGACCAAGAACAACGGCAACCGCCTCGTCCTCGAGGTCGCCATGCAGCTCGGCGAGAACACCGTGCGCTGCATCGCCATGGACACCTCGGAGGGCCTGGTCCGCGGCCAGGAGGTCACCGACACCGGCTCGCCGATCCGCGTGCCCGTCGGCGCCAACACGCTCGGCCGCATCATGAACGTCATCGGCGAGCCGATCGACGAAGCCGGCGAGATCAAGTCCGAGTCGCTCCGCGCCATCCACCAGCCGGCCCCGTCCTACGCCGAGCAGTCGACCGAGGCGCAGATCCTCGTCACCGGCATCAAGGTGGTGGACCTGCTCGCTCCCTACGCCAAGGGCGGCAAGATCGGCCTGTTCGGCGGCGCCGGCGTCGGCAAGACCGTGCTGATCATGGAGCTCATCAACAACATCGCGAAGGCCCACTCGGGCTACTCGGTGTTCGCCGGCGTCGGCGAGCGGACCCGCGAGGGCAACGATCTCTACCACGAGATGATCGAGTCCAAGGTGAACATGGATCCCAAGGAGCACGGCTCCGCGGAAGGCTCCAAGTGCGCCCTGGTCTACGGCCAGATGAACGAGCCCCCGGGCGCCCGCGCCCGCGTCGCGCTCACCGGCCTCACCGTGGCGGAGCACTTCCGCGACGAGGGCCAGGACGTGCTGTTCTTCGTCGACAACATCTTCCGCTTCACGCAGGCCGGCTCGGAAGTGTCGGCGCTGCTCGGCCGCATCCCCTCGGCGGTGGGCTATCAGCCGACGCTCGCCACCGACATGGGCGCCCTGCAGGAGCGCATCACCACCACCACCAAGGGCTCGATCACCTCGGTGCAGGCGATCTACGTGCCGGCGGACGACCTGACCGACCCGGCGCCCGCCGCCTCGTTCGCCCACCTCGACGCCACGACCGTGCTGTCGCGCTCGATCGCCGAGAAGGGCATCTACCCGGCGGTGGACCCGCTCGACTCGACCTCGCGCATGCTGTCGCCGGCGATCCTCGGCGAGGAGCACTACAACGTCGCCCGCCGCGTCCAGCAGGTGCTGCAGCGCTACAAGGCGCTCCAGGACATCATCGCGATCCTGGGCATGGACGAGCTGTCCGAGGAGGACAAGCTGTCGGTGGCCCGCGCCCGCAAGATCGAGCGCTTCCTGAGCCAGCCGTTCCACGTCGCCGAGATCTTCACCGGCTCGCCGGGCAAGCTCGTGGCGCTCGAGGACACCATCAAGGGCTTCAAGGGCCTGGTGGACGGCGAGTACGACAACCTCCCGGAGGCCGCCTTCTACATGGTCGGCTCGATCGAGGAGGCCAAGGAGAAGGCCCAGCGCCTCGCCGCCGCGGCCTGATCGGCAGCGTCAACAACGGGCCCGGCCGCAAGGCCGGGCCTTTTCGCGCGTCTGACGAAACCGGAAACGATCCTACCCCATGGCCACCTTCCAGTTCGACCTCGTCGGCCCCGAGCGGATCCTGTATTCGGGCGCGGTCGATGCCGTGCAGCTTCCGGGCTCCGAGGGCGAGATGACGGTGCTGCCCGGGCACGCGCCCGTGCTCACCACCCTCAAGACCGGCATGCTGGTCATCACCGAGAGCCCGCAGCACGGCAAGCGTGTGCTGGTGCGCGGCGGCTTCGCCGAGATCAACGCCACCTCGCTGACCGTGATCGCCGAGCGCGCGACCCCGCTCGAGGAGCTGACCCCGGCGATCATCGACGCCGACATCGCGGCGGCGGAACTCCTCTACGACGCCACCGACGATTACGACCGCAAGCTCGAGCTCGAAGGCCAGATCGCGCAGCTGCGCGAGGCCAAGGTGGCGCTGAGCTTCTGATCGCCGTTCGCCCGGCGACGAACGTTCTCGAAGGGGGCGGCGGGACCGAAGGGCTCCGCCGCCCCCTTCGCGTTCACGGCAGGGCGGCGGCGGCGACCGGGAGCGGCGAGAGCCGGATCCACGGCACCCGGCCCGGCTCGAACGCGTCGCGGGCCGCGCGGCGCCACAGCGGCGGGGCGTGGTCGCCGACGAGCAGGATCTCGGTTCCCGGATGGGCCAGCGCGATTCGCGCGACCGCCGCGAACACGTCCTGCCACACCTCCACCATGGCGCAGACCTCCGGGTCGGCGAAGCGACTGCCCGGGCGTCCGCAATCCTGCCGCGGCGTCCCGCGGCCCGCCGCGACCGGGACGTGCGAGTTCAGGGTGAGCCAGTAGACGAACGAGGGCCCGTCCGCCGCCATCTCGGCCTCGACCACCTGCGCCAGGTCGGTGTCGCAGGGCCCCGGGAACGGCCCGTCGCAGCGGCGGTCGAACCGGGGCCCCAGGGTCTCGCCGAACAGGCTGCGCTGGAAGCCGGCCAGGGGGTACCACTGGTCGCGGTCGTAGAAGCCGGCGTGGAAGCCGTGCACCGCGACGGTCCGGTAGCCGCGGGCGGCGAAGCGGTCGGGCAGGCAGACCGGATCCTCCTCGGCGAAGAAGCGCCAGTACGGGCGGTAGGTGCCGCACAATTCGCGCATCTCGCCGGCGGCGGTGCTGCCGAAGAAGGGGCTCGTGCCGGTCGCGACCGCGTAGAGGCGGCGCAGGGCCGGATCGTCGAACGGCGCGGTCAGGACCGCGCGCTCGACCGGATCGCGCAGGACGCCCAGGCTCTCGACCATCACCAGGAGGGCGCGGGGAGGCGGCTGCCGCCGGCCCGGCACGGCTTCGAACCCCGATCCGGTGCCGCCCGACTCGAACGCCTGGCCGGCACTGGCCAGGAGGCCGAAATCGTGGGCGGCGGAGCCGTTGACCAGGAGGTCGCCGGCCAACAGCGCGGCGGCGGCGGCCGTGAAGACCGGGCGGCTGCCCCGGCGCATCGCCGGGCCCGCGCGCACCAGGAAGGCCAGGTAGGCGACCGTGGCGGCGGCGACCGCGAGGGCGCAGGCGGCGTAGGCGGGCGTCGTCAGGAGCGGCACCAGCACGCCGACGTCGATCAGGCGCAGCAATGCGCCGAGATCGAGGAAGAACAGGCGGCCCACGACGAGCAGGAGGTCGAGCGCCACCACCACTAGACCGAGGAGGGCGAGGCCCCAGCCCGGCAGCCGCCCGGCGAGCAGCGCGAGCGCGGCGTAGAGCGCGATGGTGCTCGTGCGCGCCGGCACGCCCGCGACGGTGCCGGCGACGAGCGCGAGGGCGTTCGGCAGCACGAGGCCGCCGACGAGGAGGAGCAGGCTCGGCCGGTCCGGCACGGCTATCGAAGCGCGAGACCGGACTTGACGCAGTGCTGCGGCGGTGCAAGCGAAGATATGACCAAGGGGCATGTCGGCTTCTTAGCCGTCATTCCCTTAATGCATATCTGCGGAAAATCTCGTCTCCCAGGTCTAACTGAGGCCTGTCCGGGCGAAACCGTCCGGAATTCTCACGGACTTGCGACTATCTCGCCATCAAACGAGTGGTGCACGACGATATTTCGAGATCGCGGCGAGGATCCCGCCCCGATCCTCACGCCTCGTCGCGCAGAACCCGGCGGATGATCTTGCCGGTGGTGGTGAGCGGCAGGCTCGACCGGAACGCGATCTCGCGTGGGTATTCGTGGGCCGAGAGGCGGGTGCGCACGAAGGCCTGGATCTCGGCGGCGAGGGTCTCGGAGGGGCTGTGCCCCGGGCGCAGGACCACGAAGGCCTTGACGATCTCGGTGCGGACGGGATCGGGCTTGCCCACCGCGGCGGCCAGGGCCACCGCCGGATGGCGCAAGAGGCAATCCTCGATCTCGCCGGGGCCGATCCGGTAACCCGCGGAGGTGATGACGTCGTCGTCGCGCCCGACGAAGTGGACGTAGCCGTCGGCATCGACCCGGCCCTGGTCGCCGGTGGTCATCCAGTCGCCGAGGAACTTCCTCGTCGTCGCCTCGGGGTCGTTCCAGTAGCGCAGGAACATCACCGGGTCGGGCCGGGCGACGGCGATCTGGCCGGTCTCGTCGGGGGCCGCCGGGCTGCCGTCCGGGCGGATCACCGCGACCCGGTGGCCGGGCACCGGCCGGCCGGTGGACCCCGCCCGCGCCACGCCCAAGGCAGCGCAGGAGGCCAGAACCAGATTGCACTCGGTCTGGCCGTAGGCCTCGTTGATGGTGAGCCCGAGCGCTCCCGTCGCCCAGTGGAACGTCTCCGGCCCCAGCATCTCCCCGGCCGAGGCCAGGGTGCGCAAGCGCCGCAGGTCGAAGCGCCGGCGCGGGTCCTCGACGGTGCGCAGCATCCTGAGCGCGGTCGGCGGCACGAAGGCGTTGGCGACGGAGAGGTCGGCCATCAGCCGGAACGCCTCCTCGGGCTCGAATTTCTCCGCCTTGCGCGCCACCACGGCGACGCCGTGATGCAGGCTCGGCAGGAGCGCGTTGAGGAGGCCGCCGGCCCAGGCCCAGTCGGCCGGGGTCCACATCCGGTCGCCGGCCTTCGGCATGAACTCGTGCATCATGGAAAAGCCCGGCAGGTGGCCGAGCAGCACCCGGTGGCCGTGCAGCGCCCCCTTCGGCGGGCCTGTGGTGCCGGAGGTGTAGATCATCAGGGCCGGGTCGTCGGCCCGCGTGTCGACCGGGACGAGGTCGGGCGAGGCCGCGGCCAGGAGATCGGCGTAGCCGAGCGCCCCGTCGCCCGCCCCGTCGGTCGAGACCACGAGGGCGAGGTCCGGCAGCGCGTCGCGCAAGGGGGCGAGCTTGGCGACGCCGCCGGCATGGGTCACGACGGCCCTCGCGCCGGCATCGGAGAGGCGGTGGAGCAGGCCCTCGGGCCCGAACACCACCGCGAGCGGCAGCGCCACGGCCCCGAGCTTGTAGATCGCGAGGTGGGCCACCACCACGGCGGGGGATTGCGGCAGGAGCACCGCCACCCGGTCGCCGGCCTGCACACCGTGGGCCCGCAGGGCGTTGGCAAAGCGGTTCGACGCCTCGCGCAAGGCGGCGAAGCTCCAGGTCTCCACCCGGCCGCCCGGGCTCACGTCGAGGATCGCGGTGCGGTCCGGGTCGGCCGCGGCCCAGCGGTCGCAGACGTCGACCGCGATGTTGTAGCGCTCCGGGATCCGCCATTGGAATCCGGAGCGCCAAGCGTCGTAGGAGGTCGGGATCACGCCTCGCGCGGCGGGAAACCGCCCTCGAACGTGAAATCGGGCAGGGGGTGGCGGCCGTTCGGGGTCTCGCGGGCGCGGGTCTCCTCCGGCAGGGTCGCGGGATCCGCCTTGCGGCCGACCGCGAAAGCGGCCTCGATCCGATGGTGCGGCGGCAGGTTCAGCGCGGCGGGCGCGCCCTCGTGGTCGAAGCCGGTCATGCCGTGGGCATGCCAGCCCGACTTGACCGCCTGGAGCTGGAACAGGGCCGAGGCCGTGCCGGCATCGAAGGACGCGCTGTAGGAGGGTTTCAGGCCGTCCTTGGTGTTCATCATCCCGTTCGAGGCGATGAACACCAGCGCCCCGGCGCTCTTCACCCAGCCCTGGTTGAACGGCACGAGCAGCCCGAACAGCGTCTCCCAGGCCGGCGTGTCGCGAAGGGCGTAGAGGAAGCGCCAGGGCTGCGAGTTGTAGCCCGAGGGCGCCCAGCGCGCCGCCTCGATCATCGTCATCAGCGCGGGCAGCGGCACCGCCTCGCCGGTGAAGGCGCGGGGCGACCAGCGCTCGAGGAACAGTGCGTCGATCGGATGGTCGGCGGTGCGGGAATTGGCGGATGTTGTCACGGGTGAACGATCTCCGTGGATTTGGCGCCGTCCTGCCAGCAAGCGCGGCGGTTGTCACGGGGCGGGGATACGGGTCCTTGGGCGGAGCTGACCCGCGGAAACCTCATACCGCCGCCGGTGTTGTCCTCCGCACGCGCGAAATGGCCGCGACAGGAGAGACCCCGATGGCGAAGACGGATCAGGCGCGGCCCTCGCTGCGCGACTTCGACCCCTATACCGACCGCAACGGTCAGGACATGGGCCAGGATTCGCCCCTCGACGTCGGCGTGCCGCCGCGGACGCAAGCCGACATGGCCCACGACCCGATGGGCCAGGCCCGCGACGCCCGCGTCGCCTCGGACTTCAACCGGCTCGATTCGATCGGCGCCACCGACGGCAGCCAGGCCACCGAGGACGAGACGCCGCCGGAGAACCTTCGCCGGATCAGCGATCCTTCGACCGGCGGTCCGGCCACCCAGAGCCCCGCCACCAAGGAGGCGATCGACCGGGCGACCGCCGCGGTCGGCAAGGACGAGGGGGAGTGAGGCGATGACGCGCAAACCCGACGACGTGGTGGGCAGCCGGGGCGGGCCGGCCGCCGGCGGCGGCCACCAGACGCCCGAGCAGGAGGCGATCACCCGGCAGGAGGGCGGCGGCCGCGACGAGGCCGAGCTGAAGCGCGAATGGTCCTCGGCCGGGACGCCCGGCCGGCCGCCGGTCTCCGTCGGCGGCAGCTCCGGCGGCCATTCCGACCAGGTCGCAGCCCAGGGGCCCGATGCGGGCAAGAAGGTCGCGGACGGCGAGTACCGGACCGAGAAGACCGGCGGCAAGGTCGATTGGTGAGGAGATCACGATGGCGGAGCAGAGCAAGAACGGCCGGGACGGCAAGCCCGCCCGCGACGACACGATCACCGCCGACGACCTGAAGGGCGTCGCGGCGGTGCCGCAGGACGGCGACGGCGAGGCGAACACGTCCGGCGCCAATGCGGGGGACCGGCAGACGGTCGAGGCCGATCCGGGGACGGGTTAGCGGCGCGCTCCGGCGCCGTCCGGATCCTCCGCGCCTGGGCCGGCCGCGACGCGGCCGGCTCGACATCTCACGAGGACGACGATGACGAAGCTCTTCATCGCACGCGTGCGCGGCCCGTCGGGAGACCGGCCGCTCGTGACGGTGCGCGCGGCAGCCGAAGGCGAGGCGAAGCTGTTCCTCGAAGCGGCCTACCCGGACGACGACGTGGTCGAGGTCGCCGAGCCCGGTGATTGGGTCAGCACGTCCGATACCGGCACGACGGCGGGCGACGTCCGCGAGCACCCCGGCGTCGCGTGGCAGGCGCCGACGACCGGCCTGAGCTAGGGGTGGAGCCGGACGGAGAGGAACGCTGCCGGTCGCGGACGCGGCGGCGCGTTCCCGGGCTTCGGCCCGGAGCGCGGGCTTGAGCCCCACCCCGCCCCGCGGGCATAGGGGCGCCATATCCGCCGTCGCCATGTCCACCCTCGCCATGCCCGCCCCCGCTCCCTCCTCGCTCCCCGCCCCGCCCCGCCTGATCCCCCGCCCGCACCAGGCCGAGGCGATCCGCGCCATCCTGGCGGCGCGGGAGGCGGGCCGGCCGGGCTTCCTCCTCGGCGACATGACCGGGCTCGGCAAGACGCTGTCGGTCTGGGGCGCCGTCGCGGCGATGCCCGAGCGCGCGGTGCTGATCGTCTGTCCCAAGGGGGCGATGCCGCAATGGCGGCGCACGATCCGCGACTCGGATCTGGGCGCGAAGGACGTGACGCTGATCAACTACGAGCGGACCAAGTCCCTCCTCGCCCTGCCGGCGGCGAGCGGCCGCCGCTCGGTGCGGGCGAAGAACAACGAGCTCGCCAAGCTCGGCCAGCCGAAGCGCGTCTGGCCGATCGTAGTCTTCGACGAGGCCCACCGCTTGCGCAACCCGAACTCGCAACAGGGCCAGGCCTGCCGGCGGATGGCCGAGGCCGCGGCGTTCACGCTCTATGCCAGCGCCACCGCCGGCCAGGCGCCGCACGAATTGTCCTATCTCGGCGCACTGCTCGGCCACGCCGTCGGCCGCCCGGTCGAGACGACCGCCGATTTCCGCGCCCTGATGCAGCACCTCAAGATCGGCCGCGCCAAGGGGCGGTGGCAGAACTGGTCGTGGGAGCCGAACGCCCGCGACGAGGAGACGATGGCGCGCCTGCTCTATCGCGGGCCGAACGCGATCGGGCTGCGGCGGCGGCCCGCCGACATCGCCGGCTGGCCCGAGGTGCAGCGGGACCTGGCGCCCACCGCCCTCGATGCGCCGTCGAAGCGCCTCTACGACGCGACCTGGCGCGAGTTCCGCCGCGAATGGGGCCTGACCGGGGGCTCGAACCGGCGCGCCGCCGGCTGGGCTGCGGACCTGCGCTTCCGCCAGAAGGCGAGCCTGATCCGCGTCGCCGGCACGCTCGACCTCGCCGAGGACCTGCTCGAGGCCGGCGAGCAGGTCGCGGTCTCGGTGGCCTTCCTGGAGACCGGCGCGGCCCTGGCGCAAGGCTTCACCGGCCGCGGCTGGCGCGCCGGCACCATCGACGGCACGCGAGACCCGGAGGCGAACGAGGCGGTACGAACCGCCTTCCAGCGCGGCGAGCTCGACGCGGTGGTGTTCACCGTCACCGAATCGATCTCGCTCCATCGCAACGAGCTGCCCGGCGGCGAGCGCCCGCGCAGCCTGATCGTCCACGACATGCGCCACAGCGCGATCCAGCTCAGCCAGATCGAGGGCCGCTGCCACCGCGACGGCGAGCGCGCCGCGATCCTGTTCGCCTACGCGGAGGGCACCGTCGAGGAGCGGGTCGCCGCGACCGTGATCGCCCGCATGGCCGGGATGGACAGGATGGCCGGGGAGGATACCTCCCTCCTCGACGCCATCGCGCGGATCATCGATGGTGAGGCGTAGTCGAGGAGGCTTCGATGGTGACGCGAGGGTTCACGGGGCGCCGCCCGGCCCGGCCGGAGGCCGAGCGCCTGCCGCCGGGCCAGTACCTCACCGAGGATTTCCCGGTGCTGCAGCTCGGGCCGACCCCGCGCCTCGACACCGCGCGCTGGCGCTTCACCCTGCGGGACGGCGCGAAGCCCCTGAAGAGCTGGACCTGGGCGGAGTTCGAGGCCCTGCCGCGCACCCGCTGGAAGGGCGACATCCACTGCGTCACCAAGTGGTCGAAGTTCGACACCGCCTGGGAGGGCGTGACCTTCGACGACCTCCTGGCGGCGGCCGGGATCGCGGCGCCGACCGCCTACCTGCTCGCCGAGGGCTACGACGACTACACCACCAACGTGCCGGTGGCCGACCTCGTCGGGGGCAAGGGCATGGTGGCGACCCGCTACGCCGGCGAGCCGATCCCGCCCGACCACGGCGGTCCCGCCCGCCTCCTGGTGCCGCACCTCTACTTCTGGAAGAGCGCCAAGTGGGTGAAGGGCCTGCGGTTCACGCAGAAAGACGAGGCCGGGTTCTGGGAGCTGCGCGGCTATCATATGGTCGGCGATCCCTGGCGCGAGCAGCGCTTCACCGGCGATTGAGAGCCCGGTCGACGTGACGACGGCCCTGACCTGGCAGGACGCTGTCATCACCGCCGCGGCGCCCGAGACGACGCGGGTGCGCCGCCTCACCCTGGCGGTCGGCTGGTCGCGGCCGTTCCGGGCCGGACAGCATGTCGACGTGCGGCTGACCGCTCCCGACGGCTACCAGGCCCAGCGCAGCTATTCCATCGCCTCCTCGCCGACGGTCCTTCCGACGATCGACCTCCTGATCGAGCGGCTCGACGACGGCGAGGTCTCGGGGTTCTTCTCCGACGTGGCCGAGCCCGGCGACGCGATCGAGCTGCGCGGGCCGATCGGCGGGTCCTTCGTGTGGGATCCGGAGATGGGCGGGCCGCTGCTCCTCGTCGGCGGCGGCTCCGGGGTGGTGCCGCTGCTCGGCATGCTGCGCCACCGGGCGGAGGCGGCGCCCGGCGTGCCGGCGCTGCTGCTCTACTCGGCCCGCACGGCCGAGGAGGTCATCGCCCGCGAGGAGCTGACCCGCCGCGACGCCGAGGAGCCGGGCTTCCGGCTGATGCTGACCCTCACCCGGAGCCTGGACGGGCGACGGATCGACGCCGCCCGGATCGCCGAGGCGCTCGCCGCCCTCGGGACCCCGGCCCACACCTTCGTGTGCGGAGCCAACCCCTTCGTCTCGGCGGTCTCCGACCTCCTGGTGGAGGCCGGATTGCCCGCCCGCACGATCCGCACCGAGCGCTTCGGAGGATGAGCGACATGCCCGAGATCACCGGCCGCACCCGCGTCTTCGCGATCCTCGCCGACCCGATCGGCCAGGTGAAGGCGCCGCAGGGCCTCAACCGCCTCATGGCCGAGCGCGGGGTCGACGGGGTGATGGTGCCGCTCCACGTCGCGGCGGCCGACCTCGCCACGGTGCTCGCCGGCCTGCGGGCGGTGCGGAGCTTCGGCGGCGCGATCGTCACCGTGCCGCACAAGACCGCGATCGTGCCGCTCCTCGACGCGGTCAGCGACGCGGCGCGGCTCGTCGGCGCCGTCAACGCGGTGCGGCGCGAGCCCGACGGCCGCCTCGTCGGCGAGATCCTGGACGGGGCCGGCTTCGTCGCGGGCCTGAGGGCGGCGGGCCACGAGCCCCGCGGCCGCAGCGCCTACCTCGCCGGGGCCGGCGGGGCGGCGAACGCCATCGCCTTCGCGCTCGCCGAGGCGGGAGTGACGCGCCTCACCGTCCACAACCGCACGGCGGCGCGGGTCGAGGACCTGTTCGCGCGCCTGCGCCGCCTCCATCCCGACCTGCCGCTGGCACAGGGCGGCCCCGACCCGGCCGGGCACGACCTCGTGGTCAACGCCACCTCGCTCGGCCTGAGGCCCGACGATGCCCTGCCGCTCGACCCCGCCGGGCTGAGCCCGGAGCAGCTCGTGGCCGAGATCATCATGCAGCCGGCCGAGACCCCGCTGCTCGCCGCCGCCGCGGACCGGGGCTGCCGCACCCATCCGGGCCTGCCGATGCTGGAGGGCCAGCTCGCCCTGATGGCGGATTTCCTGCGGATGCGGCCCTGAGCGGAGACGCTATTTCCGTCCGAACGGAGCGATACGGGGGTTGGAGAAGCGGTTGCCACCCGCCTCCCCCTGAACCGCCACGCTGGCGCTTCGCACCTTGACCGCGAAGAGGCCGCGATCGGGATCGATCGGTACGACGCCGAAGGCTCGGTCCATGTCGGATTGCCGCACGCCGAGCGAGCGGGCAGCCTGCTGGAGCGAGGGCGGACGGCGCGTCGCCCGGACGGTCATGAGAACTGTGTCGCCTTCGTCAGTATCCAAGAACGACCTCCTTGAGGTCATAGCCCGAGACGCGTGGCGGTTCGAAGCGGCTCGAGAATCCCATATCCTAAGTTGCGGTTCCAGCCCGCAGCGCTGCGGCTGCTGGTATCGGACTTCAATTCGCGCGCGAGATCGCGAGGCCCGAGTATCGTAGGCGGCACTCTGGTCCGGATCGCGGCGACGCAGCCGGCCGCCACCGGGCAGGCGGCCGAGGTTCCGTCATCCGCCGTGCCGGGCCCACAGGCCTCCGATCCGAGGAAGTGCGTGTAGCTCGACAGGTCGGGTTTGGCATAGACCATGCCGGGTATTCCCGGCCCCTGTGACGAATATCCCGCCCGCCGGCCGCCCGTGGTGACGCCTGCCACGGTGATCACGTCCGGATGAGCGTTCGCGCCCATGATCGTGTGCTTGACGACGCCCTGGCAGCGCGGATCGGGACAGCCGGCGCCGCAATTGCCGGCCGCGAAGAGAATGTCCACGCCGTACCGACTGAGGGCCCCCACGATCACGTTGAACGGATGGTCCGGGTTGTCGACGTATCGTCCCGTATGGCCGCCCGGGAAGTCCCAGCTCTCGTGATAGAGGCCCCAGGAATTCGTCACGACGAGAGATCTGAAGCGCCGCTTCCGCCCGCTCACCAGGGGGATGAGACTCGCGTAGGCCTGGAGGGCATCGCTCAGGAACCCGGCCGATGGATTGCCGCCGATGGCCGTCGACCGCAGGATCGGAAAGTCGAGCAGGGTCGCCTTCGGGGCGGCGATAAGCGCACCGTAGGCGCACATCGTTCCGTGACCGACTGGATGCTGGCCCGGAGGGCAGGTGAGCGACGGCCAGGTGACCGACGCGTCGAGCGCCGCCGCGATGCCTTTGCCGGCGAGGTGCGCCAGGTTGATGCCGTCGTCCATCACGGCGATCCCCACGCCCGACCCGTCGAGCTGCTTGGCCGCGAGGCCCGCCACGTCGAGGCGACGCTCGACGTCCGCGCGCGTCCCGATCGGGGCGGTCGAGCAGCCCGGCGGGGTGGCGAAGGCGGCGATCTGCGGGTCCGAGAAGATCGCGGCGCCGTCCGTCGTCGTCGACGGCACGTCGTTGGCGTCGTCGATGGTCGCACGGACCGCGAAGTACGGCGCTGCGGCAGCGGACGAGAGTTCGAGCCTGGCGGTGTGGCCGATCTGCCCGAGGGGAACCGGCGAAAAGTCCGTGTCGAGCTCGGCACGAGCGGGGATCCCGGATACCCGCGTTCTGATCCTGCCGTCGTTGCCGCTTATCCGCATCATGGCAGGATTGCGCAGTTCCTCTCGCGCCGGCAATACCAGGATTACGCGCCGTTCGGACATCACTGTCTCCAAGGAGTATCAACTAGGTTTATTAGGTAAAAATTTTGTTAACACAAGCGATTTATGGGGAAAAATCCGGATCGTGGTATTCACGACTACTGCTTGCATGGCGATCAGTTGTCGCAGGATCTCGATGGCCGGGAGAACGGTCGGCGAGGCTGTTTCCGTCCCCGATACGGAGGCGATCAAGGAGACCATTCTGCGCACATCTGACGCCGCGACCGCAGACGACCTGGAACCTCCGCGCCCAGGCCGCGACGCCTGACCGGGCTTGACCCCGTCATTCATCCGGGCGAGGCCGGCACCATCATGACCAACGCCGCCCGACCCGTCGGAGGACGCCGATGACCTTTCAGGCCCAGCCGGTCCCGCGAGAGACCCTGATCGACCGCCTCGGGCAGTGCCTCGGCCCCGCCGGCCTCCTCACCGACGAGGCCGACATGGCCCCCTTCGCGATCGACTGGCGGCGCCTGTTCCCGGGCCGGCCGGCCTGCGTGGTGCGCCCTTCGAGCACCGCCGAGGTCGCCGACGTGGTGCGGCTGTGCGCCGAGGCCGGGGCCGCCCTCGTGCCCCAGGGCGGCAATACCGGGCTTGCCGGCGGCGCCGTGCCGGACGGCTCGGGCCGGGAGGTGGTGCTGTCGCTCGCGCGCATGACCGCGATCCGGGGGATCGACCCGGTCGGCCTGACCCTGACCGCCGAGGCCGGCTGCGTGCTGAAGGTGGCGCAGGACGCCGCCGAGGCCGCCGGGCGGCTCCTGCCGGTGAGCTTCGCGGCGGAGGGCTCGGCGCTCGTCGGCGGCGTGATCGCCACCAATGCGGGCGGGATCAACGTGGTGCGCTACGGCATGACCCGCGGCCTCGTGCTGGGCCTCGAGGTGGTGCTCGCCGACGGCAGCACCGTCGACGGCCTCCGGGCGCTGCGCAAGGACAATGCCGGCTACGACTGGAAGCAGCTCTTCATCGGCACGGAGGGCACGCTCGGCATCGTGACGGCGGCGGTGCTGCGCCTCGTCGCCCGTCCGCGCCACAGCGCGACGGCCCTGCTCGCGGTGCCGGATCCGGCGGCGGCGCTCCGCTTGTTCACCCTGGCGCAGGAGGAGATCGGCGACAGCATCCAGGCCTTCGAGCTGATCTCCGGCACCTCGCTCGGCCTCGTCGAGGAGCATGCGGGCCTCAGGAGCCCGGTGGGCGCCGCGGGCTGGACCGTGCTGATCGAGGCGGCCTCCTCGCTCTCGGGGCTTCGCGAGGCGATGGAGGGCGTGCTCGGCACCGCGCTCGAGCGCGAGGACGCCACCGACGGGGTGCTGGCGGAATCCGGCCGCCAGGCCGCCGAGCTCTGGGCCCTGCGCGAGCACGTCACCGAGTGCGAGGCCCGCGCCGGCAGGAGCGTCAAGCACGACGTCTCGGTGCCGATCACCGCGATCCCCGCCTTCCTCGACGAGGCCGGCCGGGTGCTGGCCGCCGGCGCGCCCGGCACCCGCGTCAACGCCTTCGGCCACATGGGCGACGGCAACATCCACTACAACGTGCTGATCGGGCCGGACCATTCGTCCGAAGCGATCAACGCCCTCGTCCACGGGGTGGTCGACCGCTACGGCGGCAGCATCTCGGCCGAGCACGGCATCGGCCAGTACCGCGTCTCCGAGCTCGCCCGCCACCGCCACCCGGACGAGATGGCGCTGGCGCGGCGGATCAAGGCCGCGCTCGACCCGGAGGGGCTGCTGAATCCCGGGAAGGTCTTGGCGCGAGGATAGGAGGGAGGCGCGCGGGTGAACCCTCCCCCCCCTCTGCGGGGGAGGGCTAAGGCCGGCGCGCACAACGAAGAATCGACCCCGGGGGAGGATCATGGACGCGTTCGACTTCGTCATCGTCGGCGGTGGCACCGCGGGCTGCGTCCTGGCGAACCGCCTGAGCGACGACGGACGCACCCGCGTGCTGCTGCTCGAGGCGGGCGGGGAGGGGAGGGGGTTCTGGGTCGGCATCCCGGCGGGATTCCCCAAGCTCCTCACCGGGGCGGCGTTCAACTGGCGCTTCGCCACCGAGCCCGAGCCCAACACCCACGAGCGCGCCATCGTGGTGCCCCGCGGCAAGGGGCTCGGCGGCTCGACGCTGATCAACGGCATGATCTTCGTGCGCGGCCAGAAGCAGGATTTCGACACCTGGGCCCAGAGCGGCAACCGCGGCTGGTCCTGGGACGAGGTGCTGCCCTACTTCCGCAAGCTCGAGCATTTCGAGGGCGGCGACCCTGCCTTGCGCGGCCGCGGCGGCCCGCTCCACGTCACCCGGGTCGGTGTGAGGAACCCGCTCGCCGACGCCTTCATCCGCGCCGGGACCGAGGCGGGCTACCCCGAGAACCCCGATTATAACGGCGCCTCGCAGGAGGGCTTCGGCTACTACCAGGCCAACCAGCGCAACGGCCGGCGCTGGAGCGCCCGGGACGCCTACCTGCAGCCGGCCCGCTCGCGCCCGAACCTGACGGTGCGCACGAACGCCCACGTCCTGCGCCTCGACCTCGACGGCGCCCGCGTGACCGGCGTCACCTATCGCCGTGACGGGCGCGAGGAGCGGGTGACGGCGCGGGCCGAGGTGATCCTGGCCGCCGGCGCCGTGCAGTCGCCCCACCTCCTCGAACTCTCCGGCATCGGCCGGCCGGAGGTGCTGGCGCGGGCGGGGATCCCCGTGCGCCACGCCCTGCCGGGGGTCGGCGAGAACTACCGCGACCACTACGCGACCCGGATGAACTGGCGCGTGAAGCTGCCGGTGACCCTCAACGAGGCGACCCGCGGCTGGCGCCTCGGCCTCGCGGTCGGCCAGTACTTTCTGACCCGGCGCGGCATCCTCACCCTCGGCACCGGCCTCGCCCACGGCTTCGTGCGCACGAGGGCCGAGCTCGCCGGTCCCGACGTGCAGTACTTCTTCATGCACGCGAGCTACGCCAACGCCGCCGACCGGACCCTCGACCGCGAGCCCGGCATGACGATCGGCGTGACGCAGTTGCGGCCGGACTCCCGCGGCACGATCCACGCGGTCTCGGCCGACCCGATGCGCCCTCCGGCGATCCGGCCGAATTTCCTGAGCGCCCGCACCGACCAGGAGGCCCTGATCGAGGGGATGCGCATCGCCCGCCGGGTGATCGCGCAACCCGCCATGGACCCCTACCGCGCCCACGAGCTCAATCCCGGCGACGGCGTGCGGACGGACGACGAGTGGCTCGACTTCGCCCGCCGTAACGGCCAGACCATCTACCACCCGGTCGGCACCTGCAGCATGGGCCGGGGTCCGGAGGCGGTGGTGGACGAGCGCCTGCGGGTGCACGGCCTCGACGGATTGCGGGTGATCGACGCCGCCGTGATGCCGACCGAGGTCTCGGCCAACACCCAGGCCGCCGTGATGATGATCGCCGAGAAGGGCGCGGACCTGGTGAGAGCCGACCGGCGCTGACGCCCGGCAGCGACCGCGATCCCGACAGGAGCTTGACCGATGCGCACCCTTCCGATCGCGCCGATCACCGCGGAGGCGTTCGCGCCCTACGGTACGCTGCTCGTCGGTCCCTCCGCCGGCCCGCGGCAGGATCGGGCGGCCGAGATCGACAACGGGCGCCCGGGCGTGGCCCTCAACCTCGCCCTCGTCCGGAGCGAGCCCTTCGCCGCCACGATGCCCCTGCGCCGGCTCGAGCGACACCCGCACTCGGCGCAAGCCTTCCTGCCGCTCGCCGCCGGCGATTACTTGGTGGTCGTGGCGCCCGATACCGGAGGACGTCCGGACGAGGCGGCCCTGCGCGCCTTCCGGGTGCCGGCCGGGACGGGAATCGTCTATCGCCGCGGCGCCTGGCACGCGCACATGACCACGATGGCGGCGCCGGGCACCTTCGCGATGCTGGTGCACGAGGACGGCAGCCCTGAGGATTGCGTGTTCGCGCCGATATCCCCGGTCACCCCGGAGGCGTGACGCCGCCCCTCAATTCACCGACGGCTCGTCGAGCCGGAACGCGAAGGTCGCCGTGTAGACGTCCTCGTCGGCGAGCGTCGGGGTGGCGGACGGGCTCACCGTCTGGCTCACCGTGAGCACCTGGCTGCCGGCCTTGCGGATCGGCACCGTGGCGATGCCCTCCGGATCGGTGGTGTAGGCCGGCGCGCCGGCCCGCTCCGGCTCCATGCCGCTGTCGCCGTAATAGAGGTCGGCCCCCGGCAGCGGCGCGCCGCGGAACAGCACCCGCACCCGGATCGCCCCCGCGGTCGGGCCCGGGACCTCGACCGGCACGATCTCGAGCGTGTGGCCGACCACCCGCAGCCAGGGGGCGGCGGGGCCGAAGGCGGCCTTGGCGTACTTCACCGACCACAGGCTCGAGCGGGCCTGCGGCACCAGGCGCCGGCTGGCATTCAGCTGGGTGCCGTCGCGCAGGGTCGTCCAGTAGCCGGCGTCGAAGGTCGCCGCGACCAGGGTGCGGCCGGGCTTCGTGCCGAGCGGCGCCAGCAGGGCGGGGGGCACCTCCGGCGGGGCGGGCTTGAGGGCGCCGCGCAGGCTCGCAGCCCCGTCCTGCGTCAGGGCGAGGAGGTCGATGAGCTGGGCCGGGGCCGGCGCCTCGCGCTTCGAGGGGTGGCCGTAATTGACCCGGACCTGGGGCACGGACTCGACGGTGCTGAGGGTCAGCCACAGCTCCTGCGCGCGGCCGGGCCCCGCTGTCGCGAGGACGAGGCCGGCGGCCAGGACGGTGCGGAGCGGGGGCTGCATCGACGGTCGAACTCCTCGGGCCGGCGCCGGGGGCGCCCCGTGCGGGCGGATGCGAGGCGCGCCGCGGGCCCGCGGCGGCAAGGCATCATAACGCATCCGGCGCCAAACCGCTCCCGATCGCCCTCATCCCTTCCGCCCTCAGGTGGGACGCGCCTGCTGGCCCTGGCGCGTCCGGCGGGCGCCTTCCGCCAGGTAGGACAGCGCCACCGATCCGGCGACGGCCACGGCCACCGCCCCGAGTGCCACCGCGATCCGCGCCATTCCGCCCCACTCTCTCCGGCCGAACCCGGTAATGTTAGTCCTTGAGACGGGGCGAACGGGCGGCATCTTCGCCGGTTCCGAGAGCCGCCGCGAGGGCGATCCCGCGCAGCCGCGCCTTCGCGGCCGCGTCGCCCGGGCAGCCCGCGTCGAGCCAGGCCCGGCGCGCGGCGGCGAGACCCCGGCCGAGGCCGCGGCCGGGCGGCGCGCCCGCCGCCACCAGGGCGGCCCCGGTGACCGGAAAGACCGGCACGGGATCGCGGCCGTCGCCGAAGCGCGCCAGCAGGGCGGCGGCCTCGGCCGTGACGACCGGCCGTGGCTCGCCCGACAGGACCAGGGCGGCATCGGCGACCGCACCCGCCCCGTGGAGGGCGACCAGCCGCCGAATCTCCGCCGGCCCGAGGGGATCGGGCGCCCCGTGCAGGGCGGCCTCGGCGCCGGCATACGCCGCGAGCCGCGCGTGCTCGGCCTTCGACAGGCGCAAGGATTCGCGCAGGCGCTCGGCATCGGGGCTCGAGCGCACCGCGAGCGCCGCGAGGCGGCGCACCGGGTCCGGCTCGGTCTCGGCGGCGGCCAGCCGCGCGAGCCGGCCGAGGTCGCCGATCCCGTCGATCAGGCGCGGCAGCAGGCCCGTGCCCTGCATCACCGCCGTGACGGCGGGCGCTCCGGGCGCGGCCAGCAGCTTCAGGAGTTCCCCCCGCACCCGCTCGCGGGAGAGGAGCGCCAGCCCGTCCCGGGCCTCGATCGCGGCGGCGAGGCCCTCCGGATCGGGGGCGCCGGTGCCGAAGCGGGCATGGAAGCGGAAGAAGCGCAGGACCCGCAGGTAATCCTCGCGGATGCGCTGGCGCGCCTCGCCGATGAAGCGCACCCGGGACGCGGCGAGGTCGGGCAGGCCCCCGACCGTGTCGTGCACGCGGCCCGCCGGATCGGCCGACAGGGCGTTGACGGTGAAGTCGCGCCGTGCGGCGTCGCGGGCGAAGTCGCGGCCGAAGCGCACCACGGCGTGGCGCCCGTCGGTCTCGATGTCCTCGCGCAGGGTCGTGACCTCGAACGGCTCGCCCTCGGCCACCACCGTCACGGTGCCGTGGGCGATGCCGGTCGGCACGGGCTTGAGGCCGGCGGCGCCGGCCCGCCGCACCACCTCGTCGGGGAGGAGCGTCGTGGCGAGGTCGATGTCGGCGACCGGGCGGCCGAGCAGCGCGTCGCGCACCGCGCCGCCGACGAGGCGGGTCTCCTCGCCCGGGTCTTCGAGGGCCGCGAGCACCCGGGCGAGGCGCGGCCGCGCCAGCACCGCCCGCAAGGCGGCCTCGTCGAGGGCGGGGTGCTCGACGGAGAGGTTCACCG
Organism: Methylobacterium terrae; assembly: GCF_003173755.1. Taxonomy (NCBI): domain Bacteria; kingdom Pseudomonadati; phylum Pseudomonadota; class Alphaproteobacteria; order Hyphomicrobiales; family Methylobacteriaceae; genus Methylobacterium; species Methylobacterium terrae. Next base: position 623,940 of record NZ_CP029553.1, on the reverse strand, counting down.
GAACTGCCCGGGCACCACCCGGCCGTTCTCGATATGGGTCGGCACGAAGCCGTCCTGGTGCCGCTCGGCGGTGAGCGCCACCACCACGAAGGAGGCGATGACGAGGGCGGCGCCCGCGATGGCGAGCCGCACGGCCTGGTCGCTCCAGGCCGCCCAGCGCAAGGGGTTGCGCCGGCTCAGCACCAGCCAGAGGCCGAAGGCCGCGAAGGGCAGCAGGAACAGCAGCATGTCGTCGATCAGCGCGCGGGCCATTCCGGATCACTCGTCCACGTCGCGGAGCCGGTCGTACAGGTTGCGCACGATACCGGCCGTGACGCCCCAGATGTAGCGCTCGCCGAAGGGAATCGCGTAGTAGCGCCGCTGGCGCCCGCGCCATTCCCGGCTGTGCAGGGCGTGGTTGGCGACATCCATCAGGAAGTCGAGCGGCACCTCGAACGCCTCCGCGACCTCGTGCGGGTTGAGGGCGAGGGAGGCGTCCGGCGCCACCAGCCCGACCACCGGCGTCACCAGGAAGCCGGTGCCCGACAGGTAGGGATCGAGGTAGCCGAGCGGCGTCACCGCCGCGGGATCGAGGCCGATCTCCTCCTGCGCCTCCCGCAGGGCCGCCGCGAGGGGGGAGGGATCGCCCGGATCGATCTTGCCGCCCGGGAAGGCGATCTGGCCGGAATGGTCGCGCAGGTGCGCCGACCGGAGGGTGAACAGCACCGAGACGCCGTCGTCGCGCGGCACCACCGGCACCAGCACGGCGGCGAGCCGGGGCGGGCGCGCCAGGGCGGCCTCCAGCACGTCGGGCTCGAGGTCGTGGTCGCCCCTCGGGTTGGAGGTATCGTCGTGCGGACCCGGCGGCTCGGGCCGCAGGCGCGCCCGGGCGCGCTCCAGGAAGGCGTCGAGGGCAGACGGGTCCAGGACTTGCGGCGCGGCGAGATCGGTCACGACAGCTCGGCCGGTCACGACAATTCGGATGATTTGGCGATGCGGTGGAAGCGCCCGCCGGCGGCCAGCCCGAACCAGCGCTCGCCCCCCTCCTCGCGCTCCTCGCAGAGGTCCACGAGGTCGTAGGTGAGCGCCCGGGTGACCCGGGCCCAGAGGCCGTGGCGCACGGCGATGTAGGGCTTGAAGCCGCCCTCCGGGTCGCGCTCGAAGCGTAAGGGGTGGGCGTCGTCGAGGGGCACGACGTCGTCGAGGTTGGTGCGGAACGCGACGGCGCGGGCCTCGCCCTCGCCCTCCACCGCCATCTCGACCGCCAGGAAGGCCGCGTCCTCGACCTCGATCCCGACCCGCTCGACCGGCGTCACCAGCACCGTGCGCCCGTCGGGGTCGCGGCGCAGGATGGTGGAGAAGAGCTTGACCAGGGCCGGCCGGGAGACCGGGCTGCCGTTGTAGTGCCAGGTCCCGTCGGCGGCGATCCGCATCGGGATCTCGCCGCAATAGTCGGGGTTCCAGCGCTCGACCGGCGGCGGCCCGCGTCGCGAGCCCTCCGCGCCGAGGGCGGCGGTGAGGCGTTCGAGGACCCCGCCGGGCGGGGCGCCGTTCGGATCGTGCGTCATCCCGCACTACATAGCGGAGTGGAGCGGCTTGTGTACGGGCCGGTCTTCCGCGAGGAATCCGGACGTCAGGCGCCCTCCGGCCGCCGCCGCAGGATCTTCCACACGCCGGTGGCGGTGGCGACGATGCGCCCGTCGCAGCGCGCGTCGCCGCGCAGGAAGACCAGGCTGCTGGTACGCTGCACCACCTCGGGCGTCATCGTGACCGTCTCGCCGATCCGCCCGGCCGAGACGAACTGCATCTCGAACTGCACCGTGACGCAATTCGCCCCGCCGGCCGCCCGCATGGCGGCGAAGCCCAGCGCCCGGTCGGCGAAGGTCATCATCATGCCGCCCTGCACCACGCCGATCAGGTTGGCGTGCTTGGGCTCGGCCCGGAACGCGAAGCTCACCGCCTCGCCCGCCTCGCGCAGCAGGACCGGGCCGACGAGGGAGAGGAAGCCTTCGTCGTCGAAGGCACGCCAACCGGTCGGGTCGGAATCGGGGGAGGTCATGGGGGCGCTCGGGATCGATGGCACTGGACAGCGCGGCCGTGGCCGTGCCTCAACGGTCCATACCAAGAAAATCGCCAGGGAGGCCCCGCAGCCGTGACGGACCCGACACAAGAGGCGCGCGTGCGCGCCAGCTTCGACAAGCAAGGTCTGATGCGGACCCTCGGGGCGACGCTCCACGCCGTGTCGCCCGGCGCGGTCGAGATCGCGCTCGTTCCGGGCCCTGCGGTGTCGCAGCAGCACGGGTTCGTCCATGCGGGGGCGGTGAGCGCCGTCGCCGACAGCGCGGCGGGCTACGCGGCCCTGACCCTGATGCCGCCCGGCGCCGGGGTGCTGACGGCGGAGTTCAAGATCAACCTGCTGGCCCCGGCGGCCGGGGACCGCATCCTGGCCCGGGGTCGGGTGGTGAAGGCCGGGCGGACCCTGACGCTGGCGCAGGCCGAGGTCGTCGCGGAGACGGAGGGGCGCGAGAAGCTCGTCGCGCTGCTCACCGCCACCCTGATGGCGGTGCAGGGGCGGGACGGCGTCGGCGATTGAGGAAGGGACCCCGGCGGACGCCGCCGGGGCCGGACACAGGCTTACTTCTGGGTCTCGAGATAGGCCTCGAGGTCGGCGATCTTCTTGTCGTCCTTGAGGCCGGCATAGATCATCTTGTTGCCGGGCACCTTGGCCTTCGGGTCCTTGATGTATTCCTTGAAGGTGGCCGAGTCCCAGGTCAGGCCGGAATTCTTCATCGCCGCCGAGTAGTTGTAGCCCTCGTGGGTACCGGCCTTGCGGCCGATGACGCCCTTGAGGTCCGGGCCGACGCCGTTCTTGCCGAAGGCGTGGCAGGCCTTGCACACGGCAAACACCTTCTCGCCGGCGGCGGCGTCCTGGGCCTGGGCGGCGAAGGGGAGAAGGGCCGCCAGGGCGGCACCGAGGATGAGCTGACGCATGAGGTTCCCTCCAACGGACGTCGTTCGCGACGGGCCTCCGGGATATGGCCCAGCCTGCAGATTGGTACAGTTAAAAACGCCGACGGCTCGCGACGGGTCCCGTGCGGCGAAAAGAAGCTGTGCCGGGTCAGCGCGCAATCGGACGAAGGTGCGGGGCGCGCCTCGGGATGGGCGCGGTGACTCGCCTCCTTTATGATGGGGCACGAGCGACCGCCCGACTGGTCGGACAAGATTCCAGAGACATCCGAGGACACGCCATGACGATCGCCTTCCCGACCCCGGACCCCGCGATCCTCGCCCGCCGCGACGCGATCGTGGAGGGCTTGCGCGGCCTCGTCGCGCCGGAGGCCCTGGTGACCAGCGAGGACGAGCGCCGCGCCTTCGAGACCGACGGGCTCACCGCCTACCGCCGGATGCCCCTCGCCGTGGTGCTGCCCTCGACCACCGCCGAGGTGTCCGCGGTGATGCGCTACTGCCACGAGGCCGGGGTCAAGGTGGTGCCGCGCGGCGCCGGCACGTCGCTGGCCGGCGGCGCCATCGCCCAGGAGGACGCGGTGATCCTCGGCGTCGCCAAGATGAACCGCGTGCTCGACGTCGATTTCTCGAACCGCGTCGCCCGGGTCCAGGCCGGCATCACCAATCTCGCCATCAGCGCGGCGGTGAGCCACGAGGGCTTCTTCTACGCCCCCGACCCGTCGAGCCAGCTCGCCTGCACCATCGCCGGCAACATCGCGATGAATTCGGGCGGGGCGCACTGCCTCAAATACGGCGTCACCACCAACAACCTGATGGGCGTGACCCTGGTGATGGTCGACGGCACCGTGGTGGAGATCGGCGGCGACCACCTCGATTCCGCCGGCTACGACCTCCTCGGCCTCGTCTGCGGCTCGGAAGGCCAGCTCGGCATCGTCACCGAGGCGACCGTGCGGATCCTGCGCGCCGCGGAGGGGGCGCGGCCCGCGCTGATGGGCTTCGGCACGGTCGAGGAGGCGGGCGCCTGCACGGCGGCGATCATCGGTGCCGGCATCATCCCGGTGGCGATCGAGTACATGGACCGCGAGGCGATCACGATCTGCGAGGCCTTCGCGCATGCGGGCTACCCGCTCGACGCCGAGGCGATGCTGATCATCGAGGTCGAGGGCTGCAAGGAGGAATGCGACGCGATGCTCGCCCGCATCGTCGAGATCGCCAAGCCCTTCAACCCGACGAGCCTGAAGGTCTCGCAATCGGAGGCCGAGAGCGCCGCGATCTGGAAGGGCCGCAAGTCGGCCTTCGGCGCGACGGGGCGCATCTCCGACTACATCTGCATGGACGGCACCATCCCGACCGGGCAGCTGCCGCGGGTGCTGGAGCGCATCGGCGAGATCACCAAGTCCTACGGTCTTCGCTGCGCGAACGTCTTCCATGCCGGCGACGGCAACCTGCACCCCCTGATCCTGTTCGACATCAACACGCCCGGCGAGATGGAGAAGGCCGAGGCCGCCGGCGAGGAGATGCTGAAGCTCTGCGTCGAGGTCGGCGGCTGCCTCACCGGCGAGCACGGCGTCGGCATCGAGAAGCGCGACCTGATGACGTATCAGTACAACCCGGAGGATCTGCACCAGCAGATGCGGGTGCGGGCGGTGTTCGACCCGGCCTGGCTGATGAACCCGGCCAAGGTCTTTCCGCTGGAGGGGCGGATCGCCGCGTGAACCGGAAACGAGGCCGCGCCACGGGCTTGCCGGACGAGGGGGCGGTCAGGGCGCTCGCCGACCCGAAGGTGGTCGAGCGCGGCCGCGAGGTGGCGCGTTCGGGCGCCGTGTCCGATGTCGTGCGCCGCGGCGACAAGCTCGCCGCCGCGGTCGCCGGCAGCGAGGACGAGCCCTACCGGGTCACGCTCCGGCTGAAGGACGGCGACGTGGCGGACTTCCGCTGCACCTGCCCCTACGAGTGGGAAGGGGCCTGCAAGCACGTCGTCGCGACCCTGCTCGCCGCGGCGGAGCCCGGGGCGGTGGCCGAGCGGCCGACCCTGCGCCAGCTCCTCGCCGACCTGCCGCGCGAGGCCCTGGCGGACCTGCTGCTGCGCCGGGCCAGGTCCGACCCCGACCTTCCCGGCTGGATCGAGGTCGAGCTGGCCACCGCACCCGGTCGCGGCCCCGTCGATCCGGCACCGTTGGCCGCCCAGGCCAGGATCGTCCTCGCCCGCAAGGGCCGGACCTACTGGGACGACTACGAATCCACCGGCCCCTCCGACGAGTTGCACGCCCTGGTCGAGAAGGCGGTGCCGTTCCTGGAGGCCGGAGACGGGCGCAACGCACTCAGCGTCCTCGCGGCGGTGGCCGAGCCCTTCATCGAGCAGTGGCTCGGCGAGATGGTCGAGACCGACGAGGACATGTACCTCCTGTTCGAGGATCTCGGGCGGATGATGGCCGAGGCGGTGCTGATGAGCGACCTCTCGGAGGACGAGCGCGACGACCTGTTCGAGACGGTCGAGGGCTGGCAGTCCGAGCTCGGCGAGTACGGGCCCGAGGGGTTCTCGGTCGTCATGGCAGCGCTCACCGCCGGCTGGGACGCGCCGGCGCTCCAGGCCGTGCTCGCCGGCAAGAAGGCCGCCCTGCCGGAGATCGAGCGGGCGACGGGGCTCGCGGCCGTGCGCCTGCGGGTGCTCGCGGCGACCGGCCGCCACGAGGAATACTTGAACCTCGCCCGCGCCGTCGGGGATGGAGCGGCCTTCGCCGGCATGCTGGCGCAGCTCGGCCGCGCCGACGAGGCCGTCGCCTACGCGGCCGAGCACGTCGCCGAACCGGACCGGATCCTCGCCCTCGCCCGGCGCCTGCGCGAGGCTGGGCATCCCGACCAGGCGCTCGATCTCGCGCAGTCCGGCCTTCGACGAAGCGACCCGGAGGAGAGCCGGTCGGTCGCTGCCCTGGCGCGCTGGTTGCGCGACGAGGCCGCCGCGCTCAAGCGCCCTGGCCCCGCCCTCGAGGCGGCCCGCGCCGCCTTCGCGGAGAGCTGCGCCCTGGACGACTACCTGGCCGCCCGAAGGATCGCGGGCAAGGGCTGGGAGCCCGTCCGCGACGACCTCCTGACGATCCTCGCCGGAGCCGATTTCGCCCATGACCGGATCGCGATCCTGATCGAGGAGGGACTGATCGGAGATGCCATGAGGGCAGCCGAGTTCAGCCGCGAGGACTATGTCGACGAGGCGGTGCTGCACCGATTGGCCGAAGCGGCGCTGACGCGGGATCCAGCCTGGCTCGTCCGCTTCGCGGAAGAGCGGGCCGTGCCGCCCCTGACCGCCGGCTCGGGGCGCGCCTACGAGAAGGCCGCCGCCTGGCTCGCCCACGCTCGGAAGGCCTACCTGGCGCAGGGCAAGCAAACGGAATGGACCGCGCGGATCGAGGCGCTGATCACCGAGCACAAGCGGCGCCACTCGCTCAAGCCGCGGCTGTTGGCGTTGCGCTGACGTTCAGGCCGGCGGGCCGAGGGCTGCGCAGCGGAAGGCGCCGTAGCCCCCTTGCGCCAGGCGCTCGGCCAGCGCCGGCAGGACGGTGTCGGCTTCCTCGCGCAGGGTCCAGGGCGGGTTGACGACGATGAGCCCGCTGCCGCTCAACCGCGCCGGGTCGGGGCGGTGGATCAGGAGGTCGAGGCGCAGGGCGGGGCGGGGCAGGGCGGCGTCGAGAGCCGCGGCGAGCCGGTCGACCGCCGCAATATCCTTGATCGGGTACCAGGCGAGGTAGGTGCCGGTCGCCCACTTGCCCACCGCCTTGAGGAGCTCGCGGCCCAGCCGCTCGATCTCGCCCGGCACCTCGTAGGGCGGGTCGATGAGCACCAGGCCGCGGCGCTCCTTCGGGGGGATCAGGGCGGGGAGCGCCGTCCAGCCGTCGAGGGCCAGCACCTTGGTGCGGGCATCCTGGTTGTAGCGGGCGTGCAGCACGGCGCCGTCGGCCGGGTGCAATTCCACGAACACGCCCTGGTCGCCGGGGCGCAGGAACTCGCGGATCAGGGCCGGCGAGCCCGGATAGACCGTCGCGCCGTGGCGCGCCCGGACCGAGGCCACCGCCTCGCGGTAGGGGGCGAGCAGCGCCTCGACCGTGTCGGGGAAGGGCGCGTCGAGCCGGCCGATGCCGTCGTGCCACTCGCCGGTGCGCCCGGCCTCGTCGGCGGCGAGGTCGTAGAAGCCGAGGCCCGCATGGGTGTCGATCGCCCGGAACGGCGTCGCCTTGCGCTGGAGATGCGCCAGCACCCGGGTCAGCACCCAGTGCTTGAGCACGTCGGCGTGGTTGCCGGCGTGGAAGGCGTGGCGGTAATTCACGGGTCTCAACGTCCTCGTCTCGCCGTTCCCGCGTGAGAATCGGCGCACGATGCCCTATCATCATCGCATGCGCCGCGACGAGGTCCTTGCCCGACTGAAATCGACCGAACCTGCCCTGCGGGCGGCCGGGGTCGCCGCGTTGTACCTGTTCGGCTCCCATGCCCGGGACGAGGCGCGGGAGGATTCGGATATCGACGTGTTCGTCGATCCGGAGCCCGGCGTCACCTTCGGATTCCTGCCGTTCATGGCGGCCTACGAGGCGATCGAGGCCGCGGTGGGAGGACGGGTGGATTACGGCACCCGCAGCGGCCTGCATCCGGGCTTGCGCCCGCGGATCGAGCGGGATGCGGTCAGGGTGTTTTGAGGAGCGTCGCCCGCTGCAACAGACAGCGGACACCCTACCCTCGACCTCATCCTGAGGTGTTGGTCGATCGAAGATCGACTGACCTCGAAGGAGGGCTCCAGATATCGCAGAGCTGTCTGGAGCCGTCCTTCGAGGCCCACTGCCGTGGGCGCCTCAGGATGAGGTGATGAATTAGATCGGCGACGCGCTCAGCGCCCCGCCCCCACCGCCATCTCCCCGGCGCGGCAATTCTGGCGCGCCACCTCCGGACAGGCGGTGAAGCCGCGCAGGTCCTTGGTGAAGCAGATCCGCACCTCCTCGAGCTGGTCCGCCTTGCAGGTGACCGCCATCATGTCCGGGCGAAGCCCCGGATTGGCGGCGACGAACTGGCGGGCGATGTCGATGGGAGCGGCGCGCAAGCCCTCCGCGGGCTTTGCCAGCGCGGACGGGATCGTCACCGCGTCGCGGGCACGGCGGGTGGCACGGAAGTAGGCGGCGGGGTCGAGGCCCGAGCAGGTGCCGTGCTGGCGCCACTCGTGCCGGGCCAGGCCCTCGCTCGGGAAGACGCCCTCGGCCTCTTCCATCGCCGGGCGGCTCGGGCTGCGCGGAGACGCGCCGCACTGGCTCGGGAAGCCGCGGTCGTATTGCGGCCACAGGCCGTGGACGACGAAGCCCGGGTTGCGGCCGGTGTCGCATTGCCGGTCGTTGCGTCGCTCGCCGGTGAGCGCGCAGTAGGTCGGCGACCAGGACAGCGCCAGGACGTAGAAGTCGAACGAGCCGGGCTCGCCCCCGCGCCCCTGCGCGGCGGCCGGACCGGCGGCAAGGGCCGCCGCGAGGGTCAGGAGGGCGGCGGCGAGGCGGATCATTACGGCCGGGCCTCGCGGCAGGACGAGGCCGAGGCGTAGGCGAAGGCGAGGTTGCGGTCGAGGCCGTGGACGCAGAACTCGACGCCGTAGGTCGAGCCGATGATGCCGAGGCTCTCGCGCACCGAGTAGTCGACCCGCCGGCGCACCCCATCCGAGGTGGTGGCGACCGCGGTGCAGAAGCGGCGGGGATAGAAGTCGATGCCCCAGGGGCGCCAGGCGGTGCGCTCGATGCTGTCGTAGGCCGCGATCGTCAGCGTCGAGTTCCAGAACTTCGCCTCCTTCTCGGCGAACTGGTAGGTGATCTTCTCCAGCACGCCGGCATCCTGGCAGCCGGGGATCTGGGCGTCGAACGGGAACTCGCGCTCCTCGGCCGGGGCGATCTCCTGGCGGGCCGAGCGGGCGTCCGCCTGCGACAGGCCGGCGGCGGTGAGCCCCGCGAGGAGGGCGGCGAGAAGGGGTGTCTTGCGAAGGCGGGTCTTGCGCATGGGCCGGTCCCTGGGCCCGGGCGGCGCCGGCCCGCGAAGGCGGCACCCTGGTCCCCGGGCGAATGACGGTTGCTCTCTCGAGCCTGACACCAGGCTTCCGCCCGCGCCAAGTCAAGCTTTCGGGCTAGTCCGGCGGCGCTTTCGCGGGCGCCTGGTGTGTGGGGGGCACACCCGAACCCTGCATCCGTGCGGGGGGCACACCCATTCCCGGGGAGCGCGCCCGCGCCGCGGTTTGCCTCGCCCCGGCGACGCACTAAGACGGGTCTCGTCAGCCCGCCGAAAAGATGTCAGCCCGCATGAGCACCGAGACCGCCCCCGAGACGAAGCCCGTCGGCCCCGGCGATCAGGTGCTCCTGGTCGACGGCTCGTCGTTCATCTTCCGGGCCTATTTCCAGTCGATCAACCAGCCCGAGCGCTACAATTTCCGGCCCTCCGACGGCCTGCCGACCGGGGCGGTGCGGCTGTTCTGCGCCAAGCTCGCCCAGTTCGTGCAGGAGGGCGCGGCCGGGGTGGTGCCGACCCATCTCGGCATCGTGTTCGACAAGTCCGAGGGCTCGTTCCGGAAGGAGATCTTCCCGGACTACAAGGGCCACCGGCCCGACGCGCCCGACGACCTCAAGCGCCAGATGCCGCTGATGCGCGACGCGGTCCGCGCCTTCGGCCTGCACCCGATCGAATTGCAGCGCTACGAGGCCGACGACCTGATCGCGACCTATTCCCGCCAAGCGGAAGGCCGGGGGGCGGGTGTCATCATCGTCTCGTCCGACAAGGACCTGATGCAGCTCGTCGGCGACCTCGTGCGGTTCTACGACTTCGAGTCGGGCCAGAAGGGCAAGCCGGGCTACCGGCCCGAGCGCAACCTCGACCGCGCCGCCATCCTGGAGCGCTGGGAGGGCCTGGGGCCGGAGCAGATCGGCGACGCGCTGGCGCTCATCGGCGACACCTCCGACAACGTGCCGGGCGTGCCGGGCATCGGCCTCAAGACCGCCGCGGCCCTCATCAAGGAGTTCGGCAGCCTGGAGGCGCTGCTGGAGAAGGCCGCGACGATCAAGCAGCCCAAGCGCCGCGAGACGCTTCTCGCCAACATCGACCAGGCCCGGCTGTCGCGCCGCCTCGTCGCCCTCGACGAAGCGGTGCCGGTGCCGGTGCCCCTCGACGACCTCGCCCTGCCGAAGCCCGACCCCGAGCGCCTGGTCGGCTTCCTGAAGGCGATGGAGTTCAACACCCTGACGCGCCGCATCGCCCAGATGCTCCACGTCGACCCGGAAGCGGTGCGCCCCGATCCCGCCCTGCTGCCGGAGGGCGCCGATACCGGCTTCACCAACGAGAAGGGCGGCAGCGACGTGACGCCGTTCTTCGGCGACGCGCCGGATGGCGCGCCCGCTTCAGCCGCGGCCGAGGTCGACCCCTTCGCCGATCTCGACCTGCCGGACGCCCCCCCGAAGCCGAGGGCGCCCGCCGAGGCGACGCCGACGACGCTGGTGGCGGCGCGCGCCGCGGAAGCGGTCAAGCCCTTCGACACGGCGGCCTACGAGACCGTCACCACGGTCGAGAGCCTGGATGCCTGGATCGCCGAGGCCATCGAGGCCGGGGTCGTCGCGGTCGATACCGAGACGACCGCGCTCGACGCCAACACGGCCGACCTCGTCGGCGTCTCGCTCGCCACCGCGCCGGGCCGCGCCTGCTACATCCCCCTCAGCCACCGCGGCGGCGAGGACCTGTTCGGCGGCGGCCTGCTGCCGGGGCAGCTGTCGTGGGAGGCGGTGCAGTCGCGCCTGAAGCCGCTGCTGGAAAACCCAGCGGTGCTGAAGGTCGGCCAGAACATCAAGTACGACTGGCTGGTGCTCGCCCGCCACGGGATCGAGGTCCGGCCGTTCGACGACACGATGCTGATCTCCTACGTGCTCGATGCCGGCAAGGGCTCGCACGGCATGGACGAGCTCGCCCGCCGCCATCTCGGCCATCAGCCGATCACCTTCGCGGATGTCGCCGGGACCGGGCGCCAGAAGGTCACCTTCGACCGCGTCGCCCTCGACAAGGCGACCGCCTACGCGGCGGAGGACGCCGACGTGACGCTCCGGCTGTGGCGGCTGATGAAGCCGCGGCTCGCCGCCGAGCGCCGCGCCTCCGTGTACGAGACCCTGGAGCGGCCGCTGGTGCCGGTGCTCGCCCGCATGGAGCGGGAGGGCATCAAGGTCGACCGCGGGATGCTGAGCCGGCTCTCGGGCGATTTCGCCCAGTCGCTGGCACGGCTCGAGGACGAGATCCAGGAGATGGCGGGGGAGAAGTTCTCCGTCTCGTCGCCCAAGCAGATCGGCGACATCCTGTTCGGCAAGATGGGCCTGCCCGGCGCCAAGAAGACGCCGTCCGGCCAGTGGGCGACGCCCGCGACGCTGCTGGAGGAACTCGCCGGCCAGGGCCACGACCTGCCGCGCCGGATCCTCGAATGGCGCCAGCTCTCGAAGCTGAAATCGACCTACACCGACAGCCTGCAGGAGCATGCCGACCGCGGCACCGACCGCGTCCATACCTCGTTCGCGCTCGCCGCGACGACGACGGGGCGGCTGTCGTCGTCGGACCCGAACCTGCAGAACATCCCGGTCCGCACCGAGGAGGGGCGGCGGATCCGCCAGGCCTTCGTGGCCGATGCCGGCCACAAGCTGATCTCGGCCGATTACAGCCAGATCGAGCTGCGGCTGCTCGCTCACATCGCCGACATCCCGCAGCTGCGCCAGGCCTTCGAGGACGGCATCGACATCCACGCCGCCACCGCCTCGGCGATGTTCGGCGTGCCCCTCGACCAGATGACCTCGGACCTGCGCCGCAAGGCCAAGACGATCAATTTCGGCATCATCTACGGCATCTCGGCCTTCGGTCTCGCCGACCGGCTCGGCATCCCGCAGGGCGAGGCCTCGGCCTTCATCAAGCAGTATTTCGAGCGCTTCCCCGGCATCCGCGCCTATATCGACGACACCAAGAAGATCTGCCGCGACAAGGGCTACGTCACGACCCTGTTCGGCCGGGTCTGCCACTACCCGCAGATCCGCTCCAACAACCCGCAGGAGCGCGCCTCGGTCGAGCGCCAGGCGATCAACGCGCCGATCCAGGGCACGGCCGCCGACATCATCCGCCGGGCGATGGCCCGGATGGAAGGCGCGCTGTCGGAGGCCGGCCTCACGACCCGGATGCTGCTCCAGGTCCACGACGAGCTGGTCTTCGAGGCACCCGACGACGAGGTCGAGCGGGCGCTGCCGATCATCGCCCGGGTGATGGAGGAGGCGCCCCACCCGGCGGTGTCCTTGCGGGTGCCGCTCGCCGTCGAGGCCAAGGCGGCGACGAACTGGCAGGAGGCGCATTGAGAGCGTGCGTTGACCGAAGCGCATTGACCGCAGCGCCCTGACCTCCTGCCGCCCGGCGGCCGGGCCTCAGGCGGCCCGCACGGTGCCGAGGAAATGCTCGACCTCGGCGCCGAGGCGCGCCGCCTCCTGCTGCAGCGCCGAGGCCGAGGCGAGGACGCGGGTCGCGGCCTCTCCCGTCTGCTCCGCGGCGCCGGCCACGCCGGCGATGTTCGTCGTCACCTCGCCGGTGCCGCCGGCGGCCTGGGCGACGTTGCGCACGATTTCCTGCGTCGCCGCGCCCTGCTGCTCCACGGCGCCGGTCAGGGCGACCGCCACCGCGTCGATCTCCTCGATGCGCCCGGCGATCGCCGCGATGGCGGACACCGCCTGGTCGGTGGAGGCCTGGATCCGGCCGATCTGCTGGGTGATCTCTTCCGTGGCCCGCGCCGTCTGGCTGGCCAGGGCCTTGACCTCGGCGGCGACCACCGAGAAGCCGCGGCCGGCCTCGCCGGCCCGCGCCGCCTCGATGGTGGCGTTGAGCGCGAGCAGGTTGGTCTGGCCGGCGATCGAGGAGATCAGCCCGACCACGTCGCCGATGCGCGCGTTGGCCGCGCTCAGATCCCGGACCAGGACGGTGGTCCGCTCCACCTCGCCCACCGCGGCGCGGGCGAGGCCGGCCGCGCCCCGGACCTGCCGGCCGATCTCCTGCACCGACTGGCCGAGCTCCTCGGCGGCGACCGCCACGGTGCCGACGTTGCACGCCGCCTCCTCGGCGGCCGTCGCGACCGCGAGCGAGCGGGTCGCCGTCGCGCCGGCGGTGCCGGACATGGACCGGGCCGTCGCCTGCAGCTCCGTCGCCGCGCCCGTCACCAGGGTCACGACGCCGCCCACGGCCGCCTCGAAATCCTCGGCCATCGCCCGCATCGTCGCCCGCCGCTGCGTCTCGGCATCGGCGCGGGCCTCGGCGGTCTCGGCCTCCAGGGCCCGGCTGCGGATGAGGTTGTGGCGAAAGACCTCGACGCCCCGGGCGACGGCCCCGATCTCGTCGCGGCGGCCGAGATCCGGAACCGTGACGGCGGCGTCGCCGTCCGCCAGGCGGTTGATCGTGGCGGTCATCCGGTCGAGGGGCCGGGTGACGCCCCGCACGACCACCACGGCGCCCAGCCCGGTCATGAGGACGATCCCCGCCAGCAGGGACGCGTTGACCGCGAAGGCGCGCATCGCTTCCGCCTCCGCCGCCTCGGCGAGCCGGGCGAGTTGCATCACCGCCCGGCTCGGGATGGCCTGCAGCGTGTCGAGGGCCGGCACCACCACCTGGGTGTAGCCTTCACTGGTCACGGTCGTCGCGTACCGGCCGGTGATCGCCTCCAGCAGGGGTGGCACCATCTCGCCGAACGTGCCGCCGAAATAGGTCGATCGGGCCGCCGCCAGGGCGGCAGTGAGCTCCGTGCCGTCCGGCAGCTGGCGAACGGCATGGTCGATCTGCTGGAACAGCGCCTCCGCCTGTCCGCGTCGAACGTGGATGGCGGTCGCCTCCGGCCGCGTCAGCGGGCTTTGTGCGGCCAGGGCCCGGGCGAGCGCACTGGCGGCGTCGCCGGCCGTGGCGCGGACGGTCCAGCCGATGCGCCGGATCTCCATCAGATCGACCAGCGCGCGGTCGCCGGCCCGGATCGGCCGCTCGAGGGCACTCGCGAGGGCGTCCATCGTGGCCAGCATCGCCGGGATGTGGGTGGAGAGGTCCGCGGTCAGCTTGGGATCACGCTCGGCACGGGGACGCATCGCCTGGCGATCGACCTCGCCGCGCAACTCGCGCAGCCTGCCGTGGGCCGCCGTCGTCGCCTCGCCGAGGCCGGCCCGTTCCGGGCCGAGCCGGCGGAGGCCCCCGAGAACCCCATCGATCCCTTGATCGACCTCGTCGCGCCGCGTCGCCAGCTGGGCGGCGGTCGTGGCGGCCGCCTGCCCGTCGAACCTCAGGATTCCGGCTGCGTAGCTCAGCTCGTAGCGCAGCGAGTTCATGGTGTTGAGAAGAATTTCGTCGATCTTCGCCAGGCGTGCGATGTCCTCCGATACCGTCCAGGCCTGTCGAGACCGCAGAAGATCTAGCCCGAACATCCCGAGCGTGATGCACGAGAAGGTCGCCAGAATGGCGATCAGCTTGGATTTGAGAGGCAAGGATTTCATCCTCGGTGCATCCTTTTTGGAATATATTGTGCGATGCAGACGCTGAGTGTCTTCGCCGAAAAATTGAGGGCGAAGTCTTCGAAGTTGCGATGGAAATTTGATAGCGTGGGCTTGGATGAATGATGCTTGGAAAAGATTAACGAAGTGACGCAAGGACAGATCGGGCGGCCGGCCACGGCATCCGGCGCCCGGCCGCGGGATTCTGGCCGATCTCCGGCGTCGCCGGGAAGGCCGCGGCGCCTTCCCGGGGCGTGCCGACATCCTCGGACCAGCTTGCCCTCGCCGGGCGGTCGGGCCCCGGAACGACGATCGGCGCGCCTTGGGCGATCCACCCGACGGTCTCCCCCGCGCGCGCTCCTCGCCGGAGGCCGAGGCGGCGACGTGCGGGCGAGAGGCGCCTTGAGGGAGGTGCATCGAGGCTCGGCCCGGGGTCGCCGCGGCGGGCGGTGGACATCGGGCCCGCTTTCGCGTGAGGGTGCCTCGCGCGAAAGCCCGCCCCCGAGGTTCGGTCCGATTCCCGATGCGCGTCCTCTTCGTCCACCAGAACTTCCCCGGGCAATACCGCCACGTCGCCCCGGCCCTCGCGGCCCGGCCCGGCACCGAGGTGGTGGCGCTCGGCATCAATGCCGCGCCCGCCCTGCCGGGGGTGCGCCACCTGCGCTACGCGGTGTCCGGCCGCTCCACCCCCGGGATCCACCCCCTCGCGGCGAGCTTCGAGACCGCGACCCTGCGGGGCGAGGCGGCGGCGCGGGCGGCCTCGATGCTCAAGGCGGAGGGCTTTACCCCGGACGTGATCTGCGGCCATTCGGGCTGGGGCGAGACCCTCTTCCTCAAGGACGTCTGGCCGCAGGCCCGGCTCCTGACCTTCGCGGAGTTCTTCTACAGCGCGTCCGGCGCCGATTCCGGCTTCGACCCGGAATTTCCGGTGCCTGAGGACGACGCCTTGCGCACCCGCGCCCGCAACGCCGGGCAGCTCGTGGCCTTCGAGGCCTCCGACCGGCTCGTCAGCCCGACCGCCTGGCAGGCGAGCCGGATCCCGGCGATCTTCCGCGACCGGCTCGAGGTCATCCACGACGGCATCGACACCGACCGGCTGCGGCCCGACCGCGGCGCGCGCATCGCGCTCGGCCGCGACCGCCTGTCGCTCGGCGTCGGCGACGAGGTCGTCACCTTCGTCAACCGCAACCTCGAGCCCTATCGCGGCTATCACAGCTTCATGCGGGCGCTGCCCGAGATCCTGCGCCGGCGGCCGCGGGCCCGGGCGGTGATCGTCGGCGGCAGCGACACCAGCTACGGCGCCAGGCCCCCGCCGGCCGGACATCCGCTGCCGAAACTTGCCCTGCCAAAACTTGGCGCGACATCTTCCTCGACGAGGTCAAGGCGGATCTCGACCTGTCGCGCGTCCACTTCGTCGGCAAGATTCCCTACGGCGACTACGTCGACCTCATGCGGGTCTCGGCGGTCCACGTCTACCTGACCTACCCGTTCGTCCTGTCCTGGTCGATGCTGGAGGCGATGGCGCTCGGCGCCTGCATCGTCGGCTCGGCGACCCCGCCGGTGGAGGAGGTGATCCGCCACCGCGAGAACGGGCTCCTGGTCGATTTCTTCTCGGCCGCCGCGATCGCCGAGGCGGTGGTCTCGGTTCTGGCCGATCCGGGGGCCGTCGCCCCGTTGCGGGAGGCGGCGCGGCGGAGCGCGCTCGCCTACGACCTCAAACGGGTCTGCCTGCCGGCGCACCTGCGCCTGATCGACGAGGTCGCCGCCGGGCGCGGCGCCTGAGCCGGACCCGCGAGGGATCGGCCCTCGATTGCGTGATGCGCTGGCGCGCCAATCCCTCGCGCGCTCAGCAAATGTTAGTGCCATCGCGCCATCCTGCCCGGATGAAGAGGGGAGGGGGCTCACGATGAGGCCGAGCGTGCACGCCGTCGGGGCGGCGCCGGCGGGGGGCATCCCGCTGTCCGAGCTGCTGGGGGCGCTCAGCCACGCCCTCGACCTCACCGAGGGCCAGCCCCCGGGCCATTGCGTCCGCGCGACCTGGATCGGGGTGCATGTCGGCCGCGAGCTAGGCCTCGATCCCGACCGGTTGTGGGAACTCTACTACACGGTGATGCTGAAGGACCTCGGCTGCTCCAGCAACGCGGCGCGGATCTGCGAGCTGTACCTGTCCGACGACATCGGCTTCAAGCGCGACTTCAAGACGGTGAGCGACAGCCTGCCCCAGGTGCTGGGCTTCGTCTTCGCGCATACCGGGCTCAAGGCGGGCCTCGCCGAGCGCTTCAGGGCGGTCCTCAACATCCTGCAGAACGGCGGCGAGATCGTCGACGACCTGATCCAGACCCGCTGCCAGCGCGGGGCCGAGATCGCCGCGCGCTTACGCTTCCCGCCCAGCGTCTGCCGGGCGATCCACGCCCTCGACGAGCACTGGAACGGCAAGGGCCGGCCCGACCGCCGCGCCGGAGCCGACATCCCCCTCTACGCCCGCATCGCGCTGCTCGCCCAGGTGGTGGACGTGTTCCACACCAGCGCCGGCCCGGCGGCGGCGCTCGCCGAGGCCCGGGCCCGGGCCGGGAGCTGGTTCGATCCCGACGCGGTGGCGGCCCTCGAGCGCGCGGCCGCGCGCCCCGGCTTCTGGGAAACCCTGGCCTCCGAGGCGGTGACCGACGCGGTCGCGGGCCTGGAGCCGGTCCGCGCCGGCCTCGTCGTCGACGAGGACTACCTCGACGACATCGCCACCGCCTTCGCCCAGGTGATCGACGCCAAGAGCCCGTTCACGTCGGGCCATTCCGAGCGGGTCGCGGTCTATGCCGACCTGATCGCGGCGGAACTCGGCTACGCGCCCGCGCGCCGGCGCTGGCTGCGCCGGGCGGCGCTCTTGCACGACGTCGGCAAGCTCGGGGTCTCGAACGCGATCCTCGACAAGCCGGCCAAGCTCGACGACGCCGAGTGGCGCGACATGCGCAACCACGCCCTCCTGTCGGAGACGATCCTCGCCCGCGTCGCCGCCTTCCACGCCATCGCCCGCATCGGCGGCGCCCATCACGAGCGCCTCGACGGCAAGGGCTATCCCCGCGGCCTCTCGGCCGACGCCATCGCGCCCGAGACCCGGATCGTCTCGGTCGCGGACGTGTTCGACGCGCTCACCGCCGACCGGCCCTACCGCACGGCGATGCCGGTCGCCAAGGCGCTCGGCATCATGCGCGGCGATGTCGGCACCGCCTTCGACCCGGATTGCTTCGCGGCGCTCGAACGCGCGATCGCCGGGCTCGACGGCGACCTGTCCCGGGCGGCCTGACGGCCGCCCAGCCTCATCCATCGATCGAGGCGGCCGCCTCGAGCGCGGCCTGACGGCCGCCCGGCCTCACCCATCGATCGAGGCGGCCGCCCGGCCTCATTCGACGATCGAGGCGGTCGCCTCGACGGTCTCCCGCACCCGGACCGGCGTCACCGTGACCGTGTCGCCGGTGCGGGTGATCGTGATCGCCCGGGGCGCGGCCCCGGCCTCGCGCGGGGTCGAGACCGCGACGCTCTGGCCGGGTGCCAGCACCGCCTCGAACCGGGAGGCGGGCGCGGCGGCCCGGGGGGCGAGGGTCACGACCACGCGGTAGCCGGCGGGCTCGGGCGCGTAGTAGGCCACGCCGGCGAGCGTTCCGAGATCGAGGCTCGCCGCCCCGGACGGGCGAAGCTCGCCGGCGCTGGCGGTGGCGGCGGCCGTCGCGGCGGCCGCCAAGAGGGTCGTGTGCAGGAGTAGCGTGCGAAAGGTCGTCATCATCGTCGTCCCGTCCGTGGCGGGGCCCGACCGCCCCGCATCCATGGACGTGATATGCGCTGCGGTGCAGCATGGATCAAACAGATCGCATCGATAATGACTATTGATCATATCGATCTCGCCCGGGTCGACCTCAACCTCCTGGTGGCCCTCGACGCGCTGCTCGCCGAGCGCAGCGTGACCCGGGCGGCATCCCGCATCGGCATCGGCCAGTCGGCGATGAGCTCCGCGCTCGCGCGGCTGCGGGTGCTGTTCGGCGACGAGCTCATGACCCGCAGTCCCGAGGGGATGCGGCCGACGCCCCGCGCCCTGGCGCTCGCCGAGCCGGTGCGGGCGCTCCTGCGGCAGGTCCAGGTGCTGGTGCGCCGCGACGAGACCTTCGATCCCCGCACGGTGGTGCGGACCTTCACGATCAGCCTGCCCGACAGCACCGAGGTGCTGCTCGGGCCCCGGCTGCTGGCCTATCTCCGCCGGGAGGCGCCGGGGATCAGCCTGCTGCTGCGCTCGGTCGACCGCGACCACATCCTGCAGGAGATCGACGCCGACCAGGTCGACCTCGCCATCGGCCTGTCGTTCCGCGGCCAGACGCACCACAAGCAGCGCCTGCTCTACCGCGACAGCTACGTCTGCCTGTTCAACGCCGCCCTGCTGGGCCTCGCGCCGCCGATCTCGCTCGACGATTACCTGCGCTTTCCCCACGTGCTGACGAGCCTGCGCGAGACCGCCCACGGGGTGGTCGACGACGCGCTGGCCAAGCTCGGCCGCCGCCGCACCCTCGCGGTCACCTCGCCGCGCTTCCTGGCGGTGCCGTTCCTGGTGCGCAGCGCGCCGGTGCTCACCACCATGCATGCCCGCCTCGCCCACCTCTTCGCCGAGACCCTCGGACTGACGGTGAGCCCCGCCCCGGTGGCCCTCGACGACGTGGCGGTGACGATGCTCTGGCACGCCTCCTACGACGACGACCCGGCCCACCGCTGGCTGCGCGACCTGCTGCGGCGCCTGGCCGGCGAGGCGCCGGCTTCTTCCTGACTCTTCGGCGAGGCGCCGGCTTCTTCCTGACTCTTCGGCGAGGCGCCGGCTTCTTCCTGACTCTTCGGCGAGGCGCCGGCTTCTTCCTGACTCTTCGGCGAGGCGCCGGCTTCTTCCTGACTCTTCGGCGAGGCGCCGGCTTCTTCCTGACTCTTCGGCGAGGCGCCGGCTTCTTCCTGATTTTTCGGCGAGGCGCCGGCTTCTTCCTGATACTTCGGCGAGGCGCCGGCCTTTTCCTGGGCGCCGGGCCTGCCGGTGCCGCCCGGAAGCCGCTATGCTCGCAGGATTCACCGCCGATCCGAACCGACCCTGGACCCTTATCCCGTGCGCCTGACCCAGATCACCCACCACGACCTCGACGGCTACGGCGCCGCGACCCTCGTCTCGGCCTATGCCGAGCCCGCCCGGATCGTGCACGTGCCGCGCTACGGCGACGTCGGTCCCGTGGTCGACGACGAATTGAAGCGTCTGGCGAAGACCAAGGCGGCCGAGATGGTGCTGATCACCGATCTCGGCATCGAGGAGCCGACGATCGCCTTCCTGCGCCGCTTCGCGGCGATGAACCGCAAGCGCGACGCGGACGCGCCGCACCGGCTGATCGTCCTCGACCACCACACCTCCTCGATCGACCAGATGCGCCGCCAGGGGCTGGAGCCGAAGGCCGACGCGGAGAACCCGCGCCTGTCGCGGTTCGACCTCGGCGATCCGTCGGTCACCGTGCTGGTCGACGAAGGCTCGAGCGCGACGAAGATGGTCGAGGCCCACCGCGCCCTGTTCGCGACCCGCGAGCCCGACCCCGCCCAGGTCGAGGATCTGGCGCGGCTCGTCGCCTGCGTCGACGCCCTCGACCTCTGGCGCAAGGACGATCCCCACTTCCCCGGCGGCTTCGCCCTCGACGAGATCTTCTGGGACAACGTCGGCACCCTGGTGCCGGTCGGGCATCCGAGCCACGATCCGTTCGTCGCCCGCCTGCTGCGCCAGGCGACCGCCACGTTGCGCGCCGGCGCCACCCCGGCGGAGCTGGAGCGCGCCGTCCCGGCGATCCGCGGCGCCATCGTCGACGACCTGATGCGCGAGGCGCCCGACGACGACCCGGCCCTCACCACGCGCCAGCGGATGGCCCGGGCGCTCGCCCGCTCGGACGCGCTGTTCCACGCGCTGCCCGACGGCACGCTCCTGTCCTTCGCCCTCGATGCCGGCACCTTCCAGCGGGTCTCGGACCTGGTGATGGCGAGCGGACGGGCCAAGCGCCTCGTCAACGTGCAGCGCACCGGCACCCTGTCGTTCCGCTCGATCGACGGCACAGCCCTCGACGGCGCCCGGCTGTTCCGCGGCGGCGGCCACCAGGACGCCGCCGGCGGCAAGCTCCCGACCGGCACCGCCTTCTCGCTCGCCGACGCCGTCGCCCAGGTCGAGCCGGTGCTGAACCCGCAAAAGAGCGCCGCGGCCGACAGCCCGTTCGCGGCGTTGAAGAACTGGAAGGGTTAGGCGAGAGCGGTCGGTCGTCTCGGCGGCCCGGCCATCCCCCGCGTCATCCCGAGTTCCGCCGGGCGGGTCCGGGATGACGCGAAGGTTTTCCTTTCCGAAAGACTACGACCGCGGCGGGTCCAGCAGCACCCAGAGCCGCGCGATGCGCCCCTCGACGACCTCGGCCGCGTCCGTGCCGGTCACCGCGACGGGGCCGCCCTCCGGGCCCGCCGTCCAGCGCAGGAGGCCGAGGCCGTGATGACCGACGGCGGTGCCCTCCGGGACGAACCGGAAGGTCGGCCCGAACTGCTCCAGGAGCCGGCCCGCCACCTCGGAGATGGCCGCCCGACCCCGGACGATGCCGGTCGGCTCGACCAGCACCGGCTCGGCGACGAACAGCGCGTCGAGCGCGACGGCCCGCTTGACGGCATCGCGCTCGCTGAAGACGTCGGCGAGGTTCGCCCGCAGCAGGCGGTCGTAGTCGGGCTCGCCCGCCACCGGGGCAGCGACGGTATCCTGCATGGGATTGCCCCTTCCGCTCGCGGGACTCACGCCTTCACGAAGGCGAGGAGGTCGGCGTTCAGCACCTCGGCGTTCACCGTGAGCATGCCGTGGCTGTAGCCCGGATAGGTCTTGAGGGTGCCGTTGCGCAGGAGCTTGGCCGACATCCGACCGCTGGCATCGATCGGGACGATCTGGTCGTCCTCGCCGTGGAGCACCAGGGTCGGCACCGAGATCGCCCGCAGGTCCTCGGTCTGGTCGGTCTCGGAGAAGGCCTTGATGCCGTCGTAATGCGCCTTGGCGCCGCCCATCATGCCCTGGCGCCACCAGTTGCGGATCACGCCCTCGGAGACCTGCGCGCCCGGCCGGTTGAAGCCGTAGAACGGCCCGGTCGGGACGTCGAGGAAGAACTGCGCCCGGTTGGCGGCGAGCGCCTCGCGAAAGCCGTCGAAGACCGCGATCGGCAACCCGCCGGGATTGGCCCCGGTCTTGAGCATCAGGGGCGGCACGGCGCTGACGAGGACCGCCTTGGCGACCCGGCCCTGCGGCTCGCCGTGGCGCGCGACGTAGCGGGCCACCTCGCCGCCGCCGGTCGAGTGCCCGACATGGATCGCGTTCGTCAGGCCGAGCCGGTGCACCACGGCCGCCGCGTCCGCCGCGTAGGTGTCCATGTCGTGGCCGTCCGCGACTTGCGACGAGCGGCCGTGGCCGCGCCGGTCGTGGGCCACGACCCGGTAGCCGGCCGCCACGAAGAACAGCATCTGGGCGTCCCAGTCGTCGGACGACAGCGGCCAGCCGTGATGGAACACGATCGCCTGCGCGTCCCGCGGACCCCAATCCTTGTAGTAGATCTCCACGCCGTCGCCGGTGGTCACGAAGCTCATCGGGCCTCTCCTGCCGCAGGACGCCGGCGATCGCGCCGGCGAGCAGGATCTAACACATCGTGGCGGCGGCGCGGGGCGGGACCGGGCCTATTCCGTCTCGCCCCCGTCCTTCTCGACGTCGTCCTTCTCGGCTTCGTCCGTCGCGTTCTCCTCCGTCGCGCCGTCCGGTTCGCGCCGGAGCGGCTGCTGGCTGAATGACTGTTTCGCGGGCCTGTTCTTGCGCGCATTCGCGGCCGGCGTCGCGTGGGTCGGCATCTCTGAGAGCCGGGCGATGCGGGCCTTGAACTCCTCGGTCGAGGGGCTGCGGGCTGAGCCGGTGATGAAATTCTTGGCCACGGCTGTTCCTTCACCATGCCGGATGGCAGGCCCGCCCGAACGCGCGACATCCGTCGCCGGGCAGACCTGGCGATCATGTTGGGAGGAAGTGTCAGAGCCGGCGCCCGATGCTTCAGGCTACAAGATCCAAAAAAGCCAGCCACATATCGACAGTTCGATTATCGACGATTTTCGTCCTGCCGGCAAGGAATAACTTCGTTCACATATGATGGTCGCGGGGAAATGTTCGGCAGAACGACGCGCGGGCGGTCACGAAAAACTGCGACGCGCTCGCTCGAGGATCGCACGATCGGCGGCGGCGGGGCGCTTCCCCGCGCAACCCGGCCGGATGGCGGGCGGCGCGGGCCGCAAGGAGCCTTCGATGCGATCCTGGTCCTCAGCGGCGGCGCGGGTCGGCCGGGCGGAAGGCGCGCTCCACGGCCTGGGTCGCGCTGGCATAGGCCCGCTCCTCGCTGTCGTGCGGCCGGTCCGACCGCTCGAGCAGCTTGCCGTGCTTGCGGATCGCCCAGCCGAATTTGCCCTTCGGGCTGTTCAGCGGGGCCACCTCGATCGAGAAGGGGTAGAATTCGTTGTCGCTCATCCGCGGGTTTATGGCACGGAAGCCCCCCGGGGGACAAATGCCCGACCGGGCCGAATGTCCGAGCGGGCACGGCGCCGGGATCGGCGGCTCGACGGGGCGGCCCGGCGCGTGCGATAGCCGGCGTCCCTCGTCGACGCTCATTGCCGACCTCCCTCGTCGCTGTGTCCCGCCGCCGCGGAACCGCCTCCCGCCTCGTCGCGTCCCGCGCCGTCGATCCCTCGAAATCGCCGGCGACGGCCGCTCTCCCGGGCGCGACGCGATGCCGACGGACGCTGGTCCAGTCCCTGTCACAGCCCTTGCCCGCGGCCCTTGCCCGCAATTCCAGCCCGACGGAGCGCGATCCTTGATCCCCTGGGTTCACCTCGACACCAGCGCCATCCCCGGCGAGACCGCCTCCCTGCGCCTGATGCGGCGCGGCGACGAGTTCGCGATCGTGGTCGACTCGATCGAGCTGATGAACAGCCGCCGCAGCGGCTCGGAGCGGGCGCTCGCCACCCTGACCTGCGCGCGCCTGCGCGACCGGCCGCGGCCCCGGATGCTGATCGGCGGGCTCGGCATGGGCTTCACCCTGCGGGCGGCGCTGGCCGAGCTCGGGCCCGGCGCCAAGGTCGAGGTCGCCGAGCTGATCCCGGCGGTCGCCGCCTGGGCGCGGGGCCCGCTCGCGCATCTCTTCGCCGGCAGCCTCGACGATCCCCGGGTCGCCCTGCACGAGACCGACGTCCACCACCTCATCGCGACGAGCCCGGGCGCCTACGACGCCATCCTGCTCGACGTCGACAACGGCCCCGAGGGGCTGGTGCAGCAGACGAACGACCGCCTCTACGACGTCGCGGGTCTGGGCCGGGCCCATCGGGCGCTGCGGCCGGGCGGCGTGCTCGCGGTGTGGTCGGAGAGCCCCGACCGCAAGTTCAAGTCGCGGCTCCAGCGCGGCGGCTTCGCGGTCGAGGAGCACAAGGTGCGCTCGGCCGGCAGCGGCGGGCGGCACGTGGTCTGGATCGGCGAGAGGACGGACGGGACGGCCCCGCGCCCCGGCGCCCCGCCGCAGCGCTCCCCGCGCTGAGGACCCGACGGCGGCTCCCCTTGCCGGAAAGGTCGAGATGATCCGGGGTCGATGACGGTTTGAATTGCGAAAGCTCGGCCGGCGTGTCAGCACTCGTCGCAGGGCGGCGTGCCGCAGCAGCTTCGAGCCCGACATGACCGTGCGCGGTCCCAATTTGCGCCTGGAAGGCTCGACGTTCGGTCCCCGGACGATCACGGCCTGGCGCGAGGCCGTGGCGCCGTTCTGGGACGTCGAGATCCGCCGGGAGGACACCCGGGATTTCCGCGGCCGGTCGGACGTCTATCACCTCGGCAACGCGATCATCGGCCTCACCGCGGCCTCGGCGCTGCGCAACGAGCGCTCGCCCGGCCTCGTCGCCCGCATGGGCGTCGATCACGTCGCCGCGCAGGTCCGGCTGGAGGGGCGGGCGACGCTCGCGATCGGCGGCCGCGAGGTGGCAATCGCGCCCGGGGACGTCTCCCTGCTCGACCTCGCCCAGCCCCTCTCCATGCGCTCGACCGACTATCGCGCGATGACGGTCATCATCCCGCGCGCCCTGTTCCCGGACGGCGGGACCCGGCTCGGCGCGGCGCACGGCACGGTCCTGCGCGGGGCGACGCCGTTCGGCACCCTGGTCAACGACCACCTGCGCTCGCTCGCCGCGAACGTCCCCCGCTTCAGCCCCGCGGAGGCGCGGGCGGCCGCGCAGGCGACGGCGATCCTGATGGCCGGGGCGGCGGCCGAGGGCGACGCCCTGGAGCGGCCGATGCAGCGCGCACCGGTCTTCCTGGCGATCCGCGGGTACATCGACGCCGAGATCGCGTCGTCGGATCTCGGCGTGGAGCGGCTCTGCCGCCGCTTCGGCGTCTCGCGCAGCGGGCTCTACCGCCTCTTCGCGCCCATGGGCGGGGTGGCGGAGTACATCCGCCGCCGGCGGCTCGCCCGCGCCTACCGCGACCTCGCCGAGGGCGGGGAACGCACCGCGCGGGTCTCCGAGGTCGCCTACCGGTACGGCTACGGCAGCCCGGCGAGCTTCACGACCGCCTTCCGCGCCGAGTTCGGCGCGAGCCCCGCCGACGTGCGGGCGAAGACGGGACTCGCGGGTGCGCCGGCCGTCCGGCGCCCGCCCGCCGGCCTGCCGGACGGCGGCTGGGACGATTTCTACGAGTGGGTCCTGCTGCTCGACGCCTGAGGCCGCGGACCCTGCCCCCGAATTGGGACGTCCGCGCAAGCGAATGAGACGCACGGCGCTCGCCCCGGACCGGTGCGCGCCCGAGATGTCGTCGTCCTGTCGGATGGGAGGCTCTCACGGTGCGGCGCGGGAACGGGCGAGACGGCTGGGCCGGGCGGCGGCGGAGATCCGCCGGTACGCCGGGGATCGGGAACGGTCCCCTCGTCCGGCGCTGGATCGGCGCCCGGCGCCGCCGCGCCTCGCGGGAGGGCCGCGACGCGCGGGGCGAGGGCGCCGAGATCATCGTCCTCACCTGGGCCCAGACCTTCGGCCGGGGAACTGCCGCGACGCCCGATCCCGCCCGGGATCCGCATTTCGGCGGCGCGGAGCCGCCGGTCGTCGAGTTCGGCGGCGAGGGGCGTCCGGGATCCTGACGGCGCGCGTTGCCGGACCGCGGGTCATCGAGGCATAGCCGGACCGTGGGCAGAGCGGTCCGCTCCGCGCCGGAGGTCGAGTCATGCTCGCGGCCGAGACGAACGTCGATGATCCTGGCATCGATGATCCTGGCATCGTGGACGGTCGAGGCGCTGCCGACCCCGCCCGCCCGGCCGACCTCTCGGAGCGCCTGCCCGCCCTCGACGCCCTGCGCGGCCTCGCGCTCCTGGGCGTTCTCGCGATCAACCTGGAGGGCGAGTTCCGCGTCTCGATCTTCCGGCAGTTCCTGCCCGGTCCGCCGGAGGCCGGCCTCGATCGCTGGATCGACGCCGTCCTCCTGACCTTCGTCGACATGAAGGCCTTCGCGCTGTTCCCCCTGCTCTTCGGCGTCGGGCTGGCGATCCAGGTCGAGCGAGGGGCGGGCCGGCCGCGCCGGACCGTCCTCCTCCTGCGTCGCCTCCTCGTCCTGCTCGGGTTCGGGCTCGTCCACCTCGTCCTGATCTGGAACGGCGACATCCTCACCGCGTACGCGGTCGCGGGGCTGGCCGTCCTGCCGCTCCTGTTCGGGCCGACCTGGCTGATGGGGGCCGCGTGCGCGGCGTGCCTCGCCGTCTTCGCCCTGCAATCTCTCTTGCCACCTCTCTTGCCGCCCATCGTGGCCTTTCCCGACCGCGCCTGGCTGGTCCGGCAGGTCGCGGACGCGGACCGGGTCTACGCGACCGGCGGATTTTTCGAGATCCTGGACTTCCGGATCCGGGAGATCGCCGGCTTCCTGCCCCTGCACGCCTTCGTCCTGCCGCGCACGCTGGGGCTGTTCCTGCTCGGGGCGCTCGCCTGGCGGGCCGGCCTCGTCCGCCGGGCGGCCCGGTTCGCCGCGGGCCTGTGGGGGTTCGCGGCCCTCGCGGCCGGCACCGGCGTGGTCCTGACGCTGGCGACCGCGGCGCGCTCCTATTCCGGCTGGCCGTCCCTCGGCCGGTTCGAGGCCGTGGGTGCGTCCGTCGGGACGATCCTCCTCGCCCTCGGCTACGCCGCCGCGATCCTCGCCGCCGGGACGACGAGGACGGGCCGGCGCGGGCTTGCCTGGGCGGAGCCGGTCGGGCGCATGGCCTTCACCAACTACATCGTGCAGTCGCTGGTGCTCGGCGTCGTCTTCTACGGCTACGGGCTCGGCCTCTTCGGCAGGCTCGGCCTCACCGCCGGCCTCGGGATCGTGCTCGCCCTCTACGCCGTCCAGGTCGTCGGGAGCCGCCTCTGGCTCCGGCGGTTCCGCCACGGCCCGCTGGAGTGGCTGTGGCGGGTCCTCGCCTACGGCCGCGCCCTGCCGCTCCGCCGGGCCTGAACCGGGCCGAGCGCGCCGCTCCCTACCGTGCCGCGCCCACCTCCAGGGTCCCGAAGGCGGTGCGCCCGTAGCGCTCGGGCCGGTACATGTCCTCGATCGTCGCCGCCGGGTGGACGTAGCGGCCCGGCGTCACCGCCCGCACCGTGTAGGCGACGCTGAAGAAGGCCGACTGGCTCGGGCTCCGGTCGTAGGCCGCCACGAAGCGGTCGTCGCGGAACTCGGTATGGGTCGGCGTCACGTCGGATTTCGCCCAGGCGAGGCCGGCGGTCGCGTCGGCGTCGAGGAGCTTGGGGTTGTCGATCTCGAGGCCGGCCGGCAGGCGGTCGACGAGGAGCAGGCGCCCGGCGCTGGCCTTGGCCTCCGTCACCTTCAGCACCACCACCAGGCGGTCGTTCTGGCGCAGGGCCGCGAGGTCGGCCGGGCTGCCGTCGAGGCGGTGGTAGCTGCGCTCGATCGCGTAGCCCTTCGCCTCCGCCGGCTCCGGCACCGCCGGGTTGCCGGAGATGCCGAGGGCGAGCTGCACCGGGGCGCTGCCGCGGTTGGTCACCGTCACGGGCCGCGCCGCCAGGGCGGTGCCGGGAAACGTGCGGTAGAGCGCGCCCTGGACCGGCGCGCCGTCGAGCGTGAGCGAGGGCGCCTCCTTGCCCGCGTCCTTGCCCGCCTCCTTGGCCAGTTCGGACGCCGCCAGCACCAGCCAGGCCTGTTCCTGGGTGCTGGTCGGGCGGCCGGAGCCGCGCTCCTCGCCCACCACCGCGCCGAGCGCACCGAGCGAGTCCCGGGCGATCCCGGTCTCGGCGGCGAGCGCGATCAGCCCGGCGCCGTCGCGCAGGCGCGAGCCGTAATCGGCCCGGTAGGTCCCGCCGTCGCGCTCGGCGCGCAGCGCCCCGAGCGCCGCCTCGAAGGCGGTGCGGGCCCGGGTCCGGTCGCCGAGCAGCGCGAGCGCCGCGGCGATCTGGCCGCGGGCGAGCGGCGTCGCGAACGAGGCGAGCTTGGTGTCGGCGAGGTAGCGCAGGTCGCCCATCACCGGGCGGCCGTTGCGGGCGAGCACGTAGGCCGCGTAGGCGAGGTCGAGCCCGCCCTCGGTGACCTCGGTGGCGTTGGCCACCGTGTTGCGCAGCCGGTCGAGGGCGAGCGACAGGGCGGTCGGCGGCACGGCGAATCCGCGCTCGCGCGCCCGGGTCAGGAAGTCGGTGGCGTAGGCGGTGAGCCACAGGTCCTCGGCGTTGCCCGCCGACCACAGCCCGAAGGCGCCGCTCGCATCCTGGCGCGACAGCACCCGGTCGATGGCGCCCCGCACCCGCTCGTCGGCGCTGCCGTCGAGGCCGAGCTGCGATAGGGCCGCCAGGCGGTTGACCGCGAGGAGCGGCAGCGCCCGGCTCACCACCTGCTCAGTGCACCCGTAGGGGTAGCGGTCGAGCGCCTGGAGCAGGGCCGGCACGTCGATGCCGCCAAAGGGCGAGGCCGCGAGCGTCACCGCGCCGGTGCCCGGGATCACCTCGGCGAGGAGGTCGCCCGACAGGGTCAGGCTTCCACCGGGCTCCAGCGTGCGGACCTCGCGGCGCAGCAGCGTCCCGGTACCGGGCTGGAGGCCCAAGCTGAAGCTCTGGCCGGCGGGCTCAGGCAAGCCCGGCCCGGTCAG
Source organism: Methylobacterium terrae (assembly GCF_003173755.1). NCBI lineage: Bacteria > Pseudomonadati > Pseudomonadota > Alphaproteobacteria > Hyphomicrobiales > Methylobacteriaceae > Methylobacterium > Methylobacterium terrae. The sequence goes on along the minus strand of NZ_CP029553.1, from coordinate 595,277 downwards.
CCGCAGGTCGACCCGGGCGAGGCCGGGGCCGGCGGCGGTGAGCGGGATCTCGATCGTGCCCCGCCCGCCGGGGGCGAGGTGGAGCGAGCGGGCGAGCGCGCCCGTCGGCACCACCACGGGGCCAGCGAGGTCGACGTCGACCGCGTAGTCGCCGCCCGGACCCTCGACGTTGTCGAGGGCGACGTGCAGGCGCGAGCGGTCGCCGACCGCGAGGAAGCGCGGCAGGGTGCCGCTCGCCACGATCGCGTCGCGGATCACCACGTCGGCCGAGGCCGCGCCGACCCTGGCCGCGCTCCAGGCCGTCACCATCACCCGGGCGGTGCCGTTGAAGGCCGGCAGGGGGAAGCTCACCTCGGCCCGGCCGTCCGGCCCGACCGTGACGATTCCGGAATAGCGCGCCAGCGGCTCCTGCGTCGGCGGTGCGCCCTCCAGTTCCGCCCCGCCGGCGTCGCCGCCGGAGCGGATCGCGCCCAGCGTGCCCTGCATGCCGTCGATCAGGTAGCCGTAGAGGTCGCGGATCTCGGAGGAGAGCGCCTTCTGGCCGAAGAAGAACCCGAACGGGTCGGGAGCGGCGTAGCGGGTGAGGCTGAGGATGCCGACATCGACCGCCGCCACGGTCACCCGGGCCTCCTCGCCGGCCTTCAGCCCGGCGAGGCGGATCGGCAGGCGCAGCTCGCCCCGGGGCCGGACCTTGAGGGGCGCCTCGATCGCGACGCCGAGGGCGCGGGCCTCCCGGTCGATCCCGAACCAGGCCAGGCCCATGGCCCGGCCGGGCAGGCGCCGGGCCGCCTGGTCGAGGGGCCGGTAGGCGGTGGCGACGAGGTAGGCGCCCGCGCCCCAATCCGGCTTCACCGGGATCTCGACGGTGGTGCCGCCGGCCGGCAGGTCGAGGGTGCGGATCTCGTGCACCCGGTCGCTCACCACCGCGATCGTGGCGGTGCCGGCAAAGCGCGGGCGCAGGCGCGCCCGAACGGTGTCGCCGGAGGCGTAGGCCTCCCGGTCGAGGGTGAGGTCGAGGAGGTCGGGCGCATCGGCGCTCTCGGTGCCGCTCCAGCCGACATCGAACGACAGGCTCGCCGCCTCGACGCCCGGTCCGCGCACCTCCAGGCGGTACTGGCCGAGATCGACCGGCATCGCCAGCCGGGCCGGCGCGCCGGCCTCGAGCGCGACGCGGCCGTTCGCGACCTTGGCGGTGGTCTTGACCGGCTCGAAGCTCCAGCGCCCGTCGGCCCGGTACCACTGGTAGCGCCGGTCGACCCGCAGCAGGGTCCAGGTCGCCTCGGTGGCGAGCCGCGTGCCGTCGGGCCGCGCGGCCGCCACCTCGAAGCTCGCGGTCGCGCCCTCGCGCAGCGCGCCGAAGGTCTTGCGGATCCCCAGCACCGGCCCGGCGGGCAGGATCGGCAGGGTCAGGCTGCGCTGCACCGCCCGGCCGCCGGGCTCGCCGACCTGGAGCGTGACCTTGGCCTCGAACGGCCGCGGCCCGCGCGAGTCCGGCACCGGCGCCCGCACGGTCGCGCGCCCCTGCGCGTCGGTGGCGACGGGGGCGTCGAGCTCCGCCGTCACCGGGGCCACGCCCTCGTCGTCGAGGCCGGTCGAGAACTCCTCGAACCCCTTGATGCCGCTGCGGGAGGCCGGCTGCACCGCGACCGCGCCGCCGACGCTCAGCGCGGCGCCTGGCGCCCCGTAGAGGTAGCGCGCCGCGACCGTCACCGTCGCGGGCTCGCCGGGACGCAAGGCGGCCTCGGCCGGAATCAGGGTCACGTCGAGGCGCTCGGGCACGTAATCCTCGACGAGGAAGCTCGCCTCGCCGATCGCGGGCGCCTTCGGGTCGGTGTAGGCCGACACCCGCCAGGTGCCGCCTTGCGCGCCGGGCAGCAGCGGCAGCGACAGGGCGCGGCCGCCGAGCCCGCCATCCGGCACCTGGACCCGGCGGTACTCGACCCCGTCCGGGCGCTTCGCCACCAGGGTGAGGGGAAGCCCGGGAATCGCCGCGCCCTTGGCGTCGCGCAGGAGCGCGGTCAGCTGCACCGTCTCGCCGGAGCGGTAGACCCCGCGCTCGGGAAACAGGTAGGCCTCCGCCGCGCTCGGGCTCGGCCGGCCCTTCACGCCGCGATCGGCGAGGTCGAAGGCGCTCAAGGACAGGTCGAGGAAGCCGTAATCGTCGCCGAGGCGCGCCACCACGAGGCTCGGGGCCGCCCCGCCCTCGCCGCGGGCGAGGCCAGGATCGAAGGCGGCGTGACCCTGCCCGTCGGTGCTGCGGGTCGCCAGCACCTCGTTGTTGCGGGCGACCAGGCGGATCTCCGCGTCCTTCACGACCGCCGCCGAGGCGAGCGAGCGGGCGAGCACGTGGATCCCGTCCCGTCCCTTGAAGGCGGTGAGCCCGAGATCCGAGACCACGAACCACTGCGTCGCCTCGCTCTCGTAGCCGCCCTCCTCGCCGTCGGCGAGGGAAGCGCCGCCGCTCGGGCGCGCCGTCATCACGTAGAGACCGGGCTCGACCTTGCCGATGGCCTGGAGCACCGGGAAGGCGGTCACCGCCTCGCGGTTGATCTCCGCGGGCGCGGTGTCGAGGGTGCCCTTCCAGACCTGGACGCCGCGCTCGCGGGCGATGCCGCGCAGGCCCGACCCCGAGAGCTGCGACAGGAACGCGTCGGAGCGCAGGGCCGGCAGCAGCCCGCGGTCGCCGATGCGCACCACCTCGACGTCGAGCTTGCCGGCATTGACCGAGACCAGCGGCACCCCGGCCTGGCCGGTGCGGGGCAGCACGTAGTTGCGCCCGGTGAAGCGCACCTGCGGGCTGCGGTCGCGGACGTAGATGTCGTAGTCGGCCGCCTTGCGTAGGGATTCGCCGACGGTCGAGGGCAGGCCCTGGCGCAGCACCACGCCGTAGCGCTCGCCGTGGCGAAGCCCGTCGACGCAGACCTGCTGGCCCTGCGCGGTCACCGCGGCGTCGCTCGCGCCCGACACCGCCACGAAGGGCGCGATATCGGCCTTCGGGTCGATCGTCTCGGAGAGGGTGAAGCAGGCCCGCGGGGCGGCGTCGGAATCGACCTTGTAGTCGAGCACCCGGAAGCCGTGCGCCTCGCGCAAGGCCTCGTAGGTCTTGGCGGTTTCCGCGTCGCCCGCCAGCGCGAGGCTCGCCGCGTAGGCCTCGAGCGCCGGGCGCCAGCTCTCCTGCTTGGCGAGGGTCCCGCCGAGGAGTGCCAGCGCCCGCGCCTCGTCGGCGGGCGCGGGCGCTCGTTGGTAGGCGAGGTAGGCGCCGGCCCGGGCCTCGGCCTTGAGCCTCTGGCTGGTCTCGTAATCGTCGTTCTCGGCCTCGCCCGCGGCCTGCGCCAGGGCGTACCAGCCGCGCCACTCCGCCGGATCGGCCGCGGCGGCGCGGCGGAAGGCGGCGAGCGCCCCGTCGATGTCGTCCTTCGCCCGCAGGGCCTCGGCCTCCCGGCGCCACTGGGCGGCGGGCTTGCCGGCGGCGGACTTGCTGCCCGCCCCGCCCTCCGCCTGCAGCCGTGCCTCGAGGCGCACCGCCTCGCTGGCGAGGGCCGGGCGCACGAAGCTCTTGGGACGGGGCGCCGGCTGCACCGGGGCGGCGCGGCGGGGGCCTGAGCCGGGCTGCTGCGCCGCGGCCGGGACGCCGGCGAGCAGCGTCAGGAACGCGGCCATCCCGGCGGCGGCGCGCCCGGCCCGTATGATGAGCGACATGTCCGGCCTCGCGGCGATTCCCTGCCCGGTCGGAGCCTAAGCAGCGCTTGATCGCGGTGCAATCCGGCGCCGCTCCGGCGCATTCGAATTCGCCTGATCTTCGCCGCCGCCCGCTCGCGGCGCGAGGTCTTGGCGTCGATCCATCTTGGCGCCGATCCAGTTGCATGTCGGCACGACGCGGGACGACATGGCAAGGGAATCCCCGGCAAGGAAATCCCCGGCAAGGCGACCCTGGAACTCGGGCGGCACCTCTGCCAAGGTCCGCCGTCCCGCTTCGGAGAGCCCGATGCCGCGTCCTGCCCGCCTGCTCGCCGCCGGCCTCCTGCCGCTCCTCGCCTGCGGCGGCCTCGCGCCGGCTGCCTCGGCGCAAGCGCCCGCGGCCTCGACACAAGCGCCCGCGGCCTCGGCGCAAGCGCCCGCGGCCTCGACACAAGCGCCCGCTCCCGCGGCACCCGGCCCGAAGGCACCGGCGCCGCGCCCGGCCGCCGCGCCCGATCCGGCCTTCGAGGCGGCGCGGGCCGCCTTCGAGGCGCGGCCGGAGGCGGAGCGCCGGGCGGTACAGGACGCGCTGGTCTGGGCCGGGAGCTACAACAGCGTCGTCACCGGCGCCTTCGGCCGACGCACCTACGAGGCGATCGTCGCCTGGCAGGCGAAGGACGGCGGCCGGGCGGGGGGAGCGGCGAGCGGGATCCTCGACGAGCCCGCCCGCGCCGCCCTGCTGGCGGCCGGCGAGGCGGCGCGCCGGGCGGCCCGGTTCACGGTCGCGACGGATCCCGCCACCGGCCTCGTCCTCGGGGTGCCGGAGCGGCTGCTGCCGAAGCGAAGCCGCCTTCCCGCCGGCAGCCGCTGGCAGAGCCCGGACGGGCGCATCACCCTCGACACGCGGGCCTTCGCCCCCGGCACCACCGACCTCGACGCGCTGTTCACGCAGAGCGCCGCGGCGGGCCCGGAGCGCAAGGTGACCTACACCCTCAAGCGCCCCGACTTCACGGTCGTCACCGGCGAGACCCCGGCCGGCAAATTCTACATCCGCGACGCCGCCGGGCCGGCGGGCCTGCGCGGCTTCAGCCTGTCCTACGACAAGGCCTCGGCCCGGGAGGTGGACCGGCTGGTGATCGCGATCGCCAACAGCTTCGTGCCCTTCCCGGGCGAGGCTCCCGCGGCGGCCCCGCCGCGCCCGGTCGCCGCGACGCCCGCCCCGAGCCTGCCCGTCTCCGCTCCCCCCGCCGCGAGCCCGCCCGCCGCGAACTCGCCCGCCTCCGGCCCCCGGCCGCGACGGGCCTCGCCGTCGGTCCCCGCCGGATCGTCGCGGTGCTGCCGGTGCCCTGCCCGGCGCCGCAGGCCGGCGGCGCGCCGGCCCGTATGCTGCGGCGCGACGAGGGGAGCGGCCTCGCGCTCCTCGAGGCCGCCGCCGCGCCCAAGGCGTTGCCGGCCCTCGCGCCGGCGCCCGCGCCCGGCGAGGCGGTCCTCGTGCTCGCGGCGGGCGCGGACGGACCGAGCGCGACGCCCGGCGAGTGGGCGGCGGGCGGCGTCCTCGCCCCCCTCCAGCCCGGCGCCGCCGGCGCTCCGGTCCTCGACCGCGCCGGCCGCCTTCTCGGCCTCGTCGCCCGGCTGCCGGCCCAACCCCGCCTCGTCGCCGGCGTGGTGCCGCCGCTCACCCACCCCCTCGTCGGCCCGGACGCGCTCAGGGCCTTCCTCGGCGCGGACGGCCCGACGGCGCAGGCGGGCGAGACCCCGCCGCTCACCGCCGGCGCCCTCGCCGGACGCTTCGCCGGGGCGGTGGTGGCTTTGCGGTGCGGGGGGTGAGGGGGGATCCGCGACGGCGTCGCGGCGACGCCGCTCGAAGGGGCGCGGGCCGCCGGGCCGAACCAGGAGAGGAGGCGGCGCGGCGGCTGCGCGGCACTACGCTTCCATCCCCGGGCCGGACCGGCGCACACGATGCGGCGCACGATCCGGGGCATGGTTTCGGGCTTTCCGAGGGTCCTCGCGACCCCGGCCCCGGCGGCCATCGTCTCGGCCGCCGCCATGGAGGCGCCCCGCTTCCGGCGGTGCGGCGACGCGATCGGCCTGCGGCAGCCGGCCTATGACCGCCGCACTGCGAGACGCAAGCCGAGCCGCGCGAGCCGCGGCCCTGAAGGTCCCGCGAGCGATTCGGGCGACGTGATCCGACCGAGACCGGGCACGACGATGTCCCTGAAGAAGACGACGGTTCCGACCTCGCACCCGACCCCTCTCGCCCCCACGACACCCCGTCGCGCTGCTCGCACGACGCGATCGATCTCCTCCCCCCGGGACGAGCGTGGCGCCGCAACGTCATGGAGAGGGGTGGAGCCGCCCGCACCGGGCCACCGCGGTTTCGCACGACGGGCGGGGCAGCGAGCCCTGCAGCGTGGCGACGTGCTCGGCCCGAACGACGGCAGCCTCGCCGAGCGCCTCGGCCGGGACTTCACCGGCCCGGTCGTGTCCTTCGTCGCGAACTCGGATGCGGTCGCCATCATCGACGCGCAGCGGCAGATGGCGGGCTCGAGCGTCGGAGGGTTCGTCCAACTGACGACGATCCTGCGCGACAGCATCACCACCAAGGTCTTGCATTGCTGGCCGGAGGACGCGTGAAGCGCACGCGCGCTGGCCCTTTGGCGCTGCAAGGTGGGTCTTCAGTCGTACTCGAGCCCAACGGAATGCTCGAACGCAGTCCCGTTCGTCTGCCGCCCCTTAGGGTCAGCAACCGAGATGTCGCGGAAGCCTCGCGCCATCAGCTCCCGGACCTTGTCGAGCGCCTGCAAGTCGGTGCCGCAGGCGAATGTCAGCACGCGGCCAGTCGGATCGGTTGCTGTTACCTTGTACAAGCTCGGTTCCCCGTTCGGCGGTGGGCACGCGCTCGCTGGGATGTGCCGGCGGGAGCCGCGGCACGCAAATCATTTCGCGCCCGGGACATGCAGCTGCTCGGGGCCTACGTCACCTCTCTGGTGCCAGCCTGGGCTGGGTTGGGCGGTTCGAGAAGCGGACTTCGTCGGCCGAGTTCGAGATGTGCCCGCTGCGGTTCACGACGCGTTTGAACGAGGTGCCGAGCGTGTCGGCGGCGCGGTAGGCGCCGCGCACTGTCTCGCCCCTCTATCCAGCCGCCTCGCCGCCCGCCTCGACCATGCCGCTACACCCCAGACACAGGATAGGACCAGGGTGGGGTTGGGGCGAGGTAGGTGATTGCGTCATGTATCGAGCCGTTATGTCGCAACCTGCGGCCCTCTGAGGGCGAGTCGGCACGCTCCAAGCCTATCATGACTCGTTGGGGCCCTTGAAATCATAGGAACCATGCGTGACGTGTGGAATTTGGAAAAATTACCATCAGGTGCGAATTCGAACTGGGAGAGATTGTCTCTGCTGTAATCAATTGCAAATGCACAGGAGATTGTTCGCGATGTGGCCACCACCATCACGATCGCTAGTCCCGTTGTTTGCCAGATTATCACATAATATAATCAAAAATCAGCCCTCGTCATCGACAATTTCCAATATCGAACCAAGTCTTGACACTTCAAAGAAGGACATAGCTTGACAAGTTCGCCGTGAGCAAATTATAAAAAGCCAGGGTTTATTTGAGGATTCTACAGCGCGATGACCACCGGCTTGCTAAACGCGAACCTGAAAAACATGACATCACTCATAGTGGTAGGGAACGCCCCCGTTGAAAATAACCATGAAAGCTTAGTAGACACTGCGGATTGTGTTGTTAGATTCAATAAATGCGAAAATTACGGAAAAAACACCGGAACAAAAACGGATATATTGGTTCTTGGAAATCTAGGTGCCCACTCGTTAGATTGGAGTAAAGACAACAAGCTTTCAAGTTTCCCTTTTTGGCGAGAAATTTCAGAGATCTGGTTTCCACGCGATAGAGATATTTATATTAAATATAGAGATATATATACGAATAAGATCATCGATCAAGCCCCGCCGGGTCCGATAAATGATTATAAAAATCACATAATAGCGGGAAATAAAATTTCTGCAGAAATTATTTGCTTACCAAAAGAGGTTAATGAGTTTTCTTTTTTGCTTCTGTCGTGTCTATGTGACAATCCGTTTTCGATGCCGAGTACAGGTTTTTTGACGCTCATGTACATTTTAACGTGTGAGCGATTTTCAAACTATAAAATTGGCTTGATCGGATTTGGTTTCAGCGGATGGGATGGACATCCCTGGTCAGCGGAACGTGAGGCGGTTGCAAAATTTGAAGCTTCTGGGCAAGTTATTCGATACTGAAACATCCCAGGGGAATCGCTTCAGCTTTTTCAAGGGAGTGCGGGGGTGTGTCGGAGAAGGGCTTCGAGGTAGTCGGGATTGAGATTGGCGAGCTTTCTGCGGGCCTTGAAGCTGTGTCGATCGTGCGGTGCGCGCACGAGGTTGATGGCCATATGGCGCACCACCGCCATGTTCTGCGGGCCTGATCCGGTCCGCAGCCGCACGAGATCGTCGTGGAAGACGACGTCGAGCACCCAGTGCAGGCGGTTCTCGATCTGCCAGTGCGCCCGCACGGCGGCCGCGAAGGTCTTGGCGTCGAGCCTCGCTGAAGAGAGAGTAGCGGCGTTCGTGTTCGATCCGAGCGGCGCGTTCGACCTGCGTCTCGATCATGCCAATCATCGCCAGATGAGGCATGTGCGGTTCATCGGGGTAGCGGCGATCCGAGGTCAGCCAACTCACGTCATGGCATACGCTGGCGCGGCGGCGTTCGAGGCGGCCATGGTCGTTGTCGAGCGTCTCGTGTGTCTCCACGATCAGGTCGCCGGGATCGGCGAAGACGCGCACGACGTCATCGTGGGTGGCGGGACGGTTGGCCTTGCGCGCCAGCAGGTAGTCGCCCCCTCGGGCCACGATGGTCTCGGCGATGGCGGACTGGGTGCCCATCGCGTCGCTGGTGACGAGGGCGCCCCGGAGTTCGAGCCGGTCGAGAAGGCACGGGATGGCGGTGATCTCGTTGCTCTTGTCGGCCACCGCCTCCTGGCCGAGCACGAGGCGCTGACGGGCGGCCCAGGCCGAGACGGTGTGCAGGGCGGCCCGGCCCTTGGTCTTGCCGTGGCAGCGCCGGGAGGTCTTGCCGTCCACCGCGATGAGGTCGGGCTCGGCCGCGCGCAGGCTCTCGACCCAGGTGGTGAAGCAGGTCTGGAAGAGGTCGGCGTCGAGCGCGTCGATGACGTCGTTGAGGGTATCGTGGGCGGGCAGGCCCCGCGCGTAGGGCAGGAAGCGGCGCAGGAAGTCCAGGCGCTGCTCGCCCCACGGCCGGATCTCGACGAAGTCGTCCATGCCGCAGAGCGTGGCGCACAACACCAGCCGCAGGATCTCGGGCAGCGGGTAGATCACCCGCCAATGCTGGCGCGGGTCTTCCAGAGCCGAGAAGTGGTCGAGGATCGACAGCGATGACGGCATGGGAGCCTCGCAGAGCGCCAAGCCCCTCCTGAACCACGATCCTCCTCGCCGCGCAGCCCAAACCCGCATCAAGGCTGAAGCGATTGTCCTGGCGCTGGCGTTGTGCTGATTGACAAATGCACGCTGAGCGACCGCGCTATGGTTCGAGCCGCCTACGCTTTAGTTCCGCAGGTCATATGGTTTCCGATTGATCGCTTCGCGATACGGAAACTGTATTAACGCCCGCGCGGCGCTGGGTGCATGTCATGCGCAACGTCCCAGCCCATATCGGCTACTCGGGCCGGCGCGTCGTCTCGGTCTTCATCGCCAACGCCTTCGCGCAGGACGACCCCAAGAGGCCCGTCAGGAGTGGCTGCAGGTCGCCGAACTGCGCATTGTATCGACCGATAATTTTTCAAGAAAGGCAGGGGGCGTTGCGCGGACATGCCATCCCAAGATTACAAAGTGCCGTCAGCATCCAGCGGATAGCAACCCAAGCGACGCACACGCCCGCTGGCAGAGGGGGTCCAAATCTCTTGGTCGCCGTTGCACTCTCATGGATGAACAGCATCTATCTACGGGCTTGAATATGGGGTTGTTCGACGAAAAGTGCAGAATCAACGCACAATCGCACGGATGTTGCACGCGCTCAATGTAAAAGGTTTACTGCATTACTTATAGGCGTCCTACGACGCCAAGAATGAATTTGTGTTATTCCTTCGCGACACACAATTCGAAACATGTTCCACCTTGGTGGCGTCATGACCTGCTCCCCGCTTTCCCGCCACGCGTAGGTTAGGTCTGTTCCTGTTCTGCCCCTTGCGGGGCGGGTGAGCAACAGGCTGGGGGCATGGAGCCCCCACGCGGCGCAGTGCCCCCAGTCTGTTGCATCGCGAGGGCACTGGCCTTGGCGGCGAACTCCATCGGGGTCAGCCCGGCGAGGCTCGTGTGTGGTCGGGCGGTATTGTAGTCGATCCGCCAAGCATCAATGATGCGACGCGCCTCGAACAACGTGCCGAAGACATGTTCGTTCAGGCATTCGTCGCGCAATCGCCCATTGAACGACTCCACGAAGGCGTTCTGCATCGGCTTGCCCGGCGCGATGTAGTGCCATTCAACGCCTCGTTCCTGAGCCCAGCGCAGGACAGCGGTCGAGGTGAGTTCGGTGCCGTTGTCGCTCACCACCATGGCAGGCAAACGACGCTCGGCAACGAGCCGGTCCAACTCGCGCACGACGCGCAGGCCCGAGAGCGAGGTGTCCACCACCGTCGCCAGCGCCTCGCGGGTGTGGTCGTCGACGACGTTCAGGACGCGGAAGCGCCGCCCGTCGGCGAGCGCGTCGCTGACGAAGTCCAATGACCAGCGCTGGTTGGCCTCCTGTGGGATCACCATCGGTGCTCTGGTCCCAAGTGCTCGCTTGCGTCCGCCGCGACGGCGCACGGTGAGCTTCTCCTCTCGATAGAGCCGGTAGACCTTCTTCAGGTTCACGCACGCCCCCTCCCGTTTGAGCAACATCGCCAGCCGCCGGTAGCCGAACCGGCGGCGCTCGCCCGCATGGTGGCGCAGCCGAGCTCGTAGCGCGTCATCGGTGCCGGGCCTGCGCTCATATTGGAAAGCCGAGCGGTCTACCCCGAGAAGCCCGCACGCACGCCGTTCCGAGAAGCCGTGATGTTTGATCACGGCTTCGACAGCAGCAAACCGTGCGGCGGGCGTGGTCAGTTTTTTGCCAGCAAATCCTTCAGGGCCGCGTTGTCGAGCACGGCCTCGGCCAGCAGCTTCTTCAGCCGCCGGTTCTCATCCTCCAGGGTGCGCAGTCGCGCTGCCTCGGACACCTTCAGACCGCCGTACTTGGCTTTCCAGTTGTACAGTGTCGCATCGCTGATCCCGTGCTTCCGGCACAGATCGGCGGTCTTCACGCCCGCGTCATGCTCGCGGAGCACCGCGATGATTTGCTCCTCGCAAAACCGGCTCTTGCGCATGGTCCATCTCCATCCCGATGGACCCAACTTACGGATGGCAGGAAATCAGGGGAGCAGGTCACCGATCCCGTCCGCAGAGTCGGGGTCGAGGATAGACACCACCATCGCTCCGACCACCTCGAGCACAGCGTCTTCACCACCGTTCTCGTGCCGTGCGCTGACCTGTGGCCGGAGGATCCGCTGGGCCGTCGCGCAAAGATGGTTGAGCAGCTGTTCGCGAAGGCGGCCGTCCACTGTCGGATCGAGACGGCGGCAAGCGGCGACGATCGTTCTGGGATCGTGCTTGTCGAGCGATCCACCATCCGTGGCCTCCTGCCAGAACTCGCGAAGGTGCTCGAGCGAGACACCGTCTTGAACGTTCACACGTGCCCCCGTCATGCGAGAGCCTGCCTCTCTAGCGAATGTTTAAGCTACGATTCGGTAGCGCAGTGGAAAAATTTTACACTGTTGCGGCAATGTCCCGCACGAACGGTACGGAGCAAGCGGCTCGAAACGCTGGGAGGCACTGATTGGTGATCGCTGGGTTTGTCTGCCAGATCGTGGCAGTCGCTGGTCGCGAACGCTGTCACACATACTCTAGAAAGAGCCGCAGGTCGGCTTTTGAGTAGAGCCGCAAGGCGTGTCCGGATCAACGAGCATGCAGGCAGCGTGAGTAGGTCGCCTATTTATTCAGGAGTGAGATGCTCTATCGAAAAATCGGCCTCACATTTGCGCTTGAGGACAAAATGTCTTGCATTCCAGCGAGGCCTTCGTGAGCAGTGTCGGTAACCTGATCCCTAATGTAGGCGCGTCGGGCATCCTGGCGCGCCCTCGCCGACCGTGGCGGTGGGCATTAATACGGATGGCCGGCGTGAACTGCCGGGGCTCGATATCGGTCCGAGGCCGAGACCTTCTGGACCGCGATCCCGGGTAAGCTGTCTGATGAGGCCTATGCGGGGTGAAGCTGGCGGTCACAGACGCTCATGAGGGGCGCAAGCCCTCAGTCGCCAAGGTCATGGCCGTCTTCTGGCCGCGGCGCTGGGGGTATGTCATGCGCAACGTCCCGGCCCATGCCGGCCGCTCGGGCCGGCGCGTCGTCTCGGTCTTCATCGCCACCGCCTTCGCGCAGGAGGACGCCGATGGGCCCGTCAGGTATGACTGCGGGTCGCCGAACTGCGCATTGTGTCGACCAGTGATTTTTCAGGAGAGGCGGGGGCGTTGCGCGGACGTGCCACGCCAAGATTATAAAGTGCCGTCAGCGTCCGGCGGACAGCAACCCAGGCGACGCACTCGCCTGCTGGCGGAATGAGTCAAAATCTCTTGGTCGCCGTTACACCCTCATGGATGAACAGCGGCTATCTACGCGCCTGGATATAGAGGGATCTGGTTAGCAAAAGTGCAGATTTAATGCACAATTACACCGATATAACACGCGATCGAAGGGCAATAGCCGCCCGATTATTCATCGGCGTCTTGCGCCGCCAATAATGCGTTTGTGTTACACCTTCGCGCCACATATTTTGAAACATATTCCACCTTGGTGGCATCAGTTTCAGATTGTGTGTCACGAGATAAATTGTTGGCGCACCCGACACGATTCGAACGTGTGACCTTTGCCTTCGGAGGGCAACGCTCTATCCAGCTGAGCTACGGGTGCTGACCGCGAAGCCTCTGTAGCCCGGCTCGGCCCGGAGCGCAACAGGGAACGGCACGCCAATCCGCTCAAGGGGACCCGGGAAGGCTCCTGCGGCAAAGGTCACCGGGGCGAATCGTGTCGGGTGCGCCGGGGGAGGCAAGGCCGGGCCGTTGGGACGCCGGGATCGCGCTTCGGATGCGGACGGCGTGCGGTGCGGTCGACGCCGCGTGCCGCTGGTGTGCCGCGCCCCAGATGCGCTTCGGCGCGCCGGTCCGAGCACCGATCGTGGCGTCAGGCCGCGACAGTCATCCGGTCGGTCCCGTAGAGGCGGTCGACGGTGAGGAGGCCGACGACCGCCAGGACGAGCTGGAGCGTGCTCAGGGCCGCGATCGAGGGGTCGAACTGGTGCTCCATGTAGCTCAGCATCACCACCGGCAGGGTGAGCGTCTCCGGGCTGCCGAAGAAGTAGGAGATCGGCAGGTTGTCGAACGACACCAGGAACGAGAACAGTGGGCCCGCCGCGATGCCCGGCCTGATCAGCGGCAGGACCACGTGCCAGAAAACCTGGAACGGGTTGGCACCGAGGAGCGCCGCTGCCTCCTCGAGGCTGCGGCCGGTGCCGCGACAGGTCGCCGCCACCGTGCGCAGGACGTCGGGAAGGCAGACGACCGTATGGGCGATGAGCAGGGCCGTGAACGAGACCCCGACCCCGATCCGCGACAGGAAGAACAGGGCGGAGAAGCCGATCCTGATCATCGGCATCGAGAGAGGCGAGAGCAAGTAGACCATCGTGGCGCCCGCGAGCGCCGAGGACGAGCGGGCGAGCGCGAGCGCCGCCGGGATGCCGACAAGGCACGACAGGAGCGTCGCGCCCACCGCGACGGCGAGGCTCACCCGGATCGCGGCGAGGTAGGGCGGGTAGTCGAGGATGCGCTGGAACCAGCGCAGCGACCAGCCCGGGATCGGGAAGGTGATGAAGCTCGCCTGCGTGAACGAGCCGACGACCACGACCGCGATCGGCAGGATCAGGAAGGCGAAGAACAGGACGACGAAGCCGCCGAGCAGGAAACGTCCGAGCCGGGCCTGCACCATGCGCCGCTCCGGCGCACGAGGCGCAGTTGCAGGATCAGGCACACGAGGTAGTAGGCGACCGGGTAGCCGATGAGCACGCAGATCAGCGTCACGATGCCGGAGAGCAGGACGGTCTGGAGGATGCTGTCGAGGTGGAACGGGTCGGTCAGGGCCTGGGACGTAGCGCGCCGCCGTCAGGCTCTGGCCCTCCGCCGGCACGACGCTGCGCAGGCCGTTGTCGAGGAGCGGCAGCACGAAGAAGGCGATCAGGAACAGCACCGCCGGCAGGGCCAGGAAAGGCTGACCGATGGGAGGGGCGTCCGGTCAGGACCGGCCGTGGTGCCGCCGTCGTCGCCATCTCAGCCCCGGATCTCGCGGTTCCAGCGGTCGACCCAGCACGAGCGGACCTTGGCGATCTCCTCGTAGGGCGGGAAGTGGGCCTGCTGCCAGGGCGTGACGCGGCGCTTGAGGGCGTCCGGATAGACCGCCTTCCGGTTGGTGACCGGGTAGTTCGGCATCGTGGCGAAGCGCAGCTGCGCAGCCCCAGCCCGTGCCGGGCGCGTTCAAGCCGGGGCGGAGGATCGCGTGCCTCCGGGACCAGCGCGATGGCCCGCGACGTCTCGAAGCCGGCCGGTCGGTCGCGCCGGTGCCGATGCAGGCGGCCGAAGCGCTGGAGCAGCACATCCATCGGCGCGAGATCGGTGATCAGGAGGTCCGCATCCAGATCCAGGCTCATCTCGAGCGTCGTCGTCCCGAACGCGACGATCGGCCGGCGCTCGCGGCCGCGACGCTCCTCGGGGCCTGATCGTCGTCCACCTTGCCGAACACCGCTTCGATCTCTGTGTCGAGGAGACGCCGATCCTCGGCGGCGAAGCGACCGTGATGCAGGGTCGTGACGTCCCCGACCCGGAACGGCAGGTTGCCGGCGTCCTCGGCTTCGAGCGCCTGCTGCACCGCCACCGCGTCGGCGACCGTGTTGCGGATAACCGACACCGCAGCGCCCGCGCGGGCGGCGGCGAGGGCCCGGACGGCGATCTACCCGCGGATGGGCGATCAGTGGCGCGGTCCTGACCGCGATCTCCTTGCGCCGCCCGCCGGTCTTGACCTCCGCCGGAGCCGCCTCGGCGCCCGAGAGCGCCGGGTAGGGCGTCTCGAGGGCGAGCGCGAGACTCGGCGCCTCCTGGCCGAGGAGGGCCGCGCGCGCCGCGCTGCCGAGGGTGGCTGAGAGGAGCATCACCCGACCGCCGGCCGCAACATGGTTCCCGATGACGGTCTTCAGGATTTCGGTCTGGAACGTGTCCGACGCATGGACCTCATCCACCACGAGCAGCGAACGCGAAAGAGCGGCGGCGCGCAGGTGAGGGTGCTTGACCTGCAGACCCGCCATCAGCGCTTGATCGATGGTTCCGACGGCGATGGGGGCGGCGAGGTAGTGCTTGGGTGCCTCCGCCGCCCACCTAGCGTCGTTGTCCTCTTCGTCGGGCCGCAGCACCGTGAAGGGCGCGAGCCGCTGCCCGTCCTCGTCGCCGGCGCGCAGGTAGCCCGGCACCGCGAGCACCGCCCGAGGGGCATCGGCGCCGAAGATGCGGGCGAGGTGGCGGTTGATCCGCCCGTGCAGCTGCGTCGCTGCGGCGCGGGTCGGCACAGCGAAGTACAGCCCGTCGACCTCGCCGCGGGCGATCAGCCCGAGGGCGCCACAGGGCCGCCTCGGTCTTGCCCGAACCGGTTTCGGTCTCAAGGGCAGCGATGGCACCGAGCCATGCGGCGGCGGCCTGCTCCTGGGCCTCGTAGGACGGAAAGCCGAACGCCGCTGCGAAGGAGTCGGGCGCTGTGCGTGACAACGGGCGGAGGCCCCGCACAGTGACGCCCAGAGCTGCTTGCTGCGCCGCAAACTGCGATCGCGACAGCCCGGACGGCGTCACGAGGGGAAAGTTCGCCGTGTCCGAACCGAGCCAGTCGGCCAAGGTCGTGAGGCCGGCGAGCAATGCCACGAAACGCGGGCATCGGGCAGCGGCGGGCCCTCCACGAAAGCGAGCGGGAAGCGCAGGCGGGCGGCGGAGAGGAGCCGTGCCAACTCGGCGAGCGGATCGTAGCCGTCGATCGGGCGCCACCAACTGGCATCACGCCGTGTCTCTCTGGTGCTGGATCCGCTCATGGCGCCTGCTGTGTTGAAACTCGTGAGCGGACGGCCGTGATGAGCCATGACGGCCGTGAGATGTTCGGCTGCTCCCCAAGCCGCCATAAGAGCGCTCAGCTCCCGCACCACGGCTTGGTTACGGAGCGGTACGCTGTGGTGAAATGGGGCGCCGAAGACCTCGGTCTGCCCAATACACGGCATCTTAGGAAATTGGTGCCGCCAGAAGCCGCTATTGGCTTTGCCAAGATTGTGCAGAAAGGCGAGTACGCACAATCGCTCGACGTCTTGATCGGACAAGGCGCGTCCGGCGAGGCCCTCGACCCTGCCTCGATAGGCGGTCTGCGTCAGCACGGCGTGCAGGGTAGCCGCGACGTCTTCACCGTGATGCTTGGCCCGAGCGTGATTTTTAATCAACGATTCCTCTCAATAAAATTAAGACAAAATATAAGATGCGAGAGATATTTTTAGTACGTTCAATTTTGCAGAGCGTCCCCTACGGGCCGCGCCCTGCTCGCCGCCTGCGGCGGCTCCCGAACCTGCTGTGCGGTTTCGGCCTTTCAGGTTACGGTCGCTGACGCATTGTGCGGTGATCGGCGGCCGAGGTCACTTGGCGGGCCAGTCGCCCGAACCGGTCTCAAGGCCGCAAAGGGCCTTGACCCCGGCCCGGCCGCCTGGCGCTGGGTTGCCGGCGGCTTCGACGCCCCGGAGGGCGTCTGCGCCGCCTCTCCGGATCCTCCTTGCCTCGCATAAGGGGGGCGTATGGAACCCGGCACATCGGAGCAGGACGAAGCGCGGCAAGCAACTTGGCGGCTCGTCACCCTCAGTTGCCGGACATATGCAGCCGGGCCCGCCTCCTCCTCATCATGCGCTTCGGCACTGGCGGTCCGGGCAGACGACGCCTGACGGGGTGCCATCCGCCCGACACGTGCTGTGTTCGCGCTTGACATGCGCCGGCTATACGATCCGACATCCTGACACTTCAGCGTCATGCCGGATGGATCGTGCCTGCACTCACCGCGCTTCGCCGGGTTGATCGTTCGAGTGTCGCGCCATAGACTATGGAATACTCCATGGACTTCTACGGCAGGGCAGGCGATGAGCGAGCACGTGCGCTACACCCAGGCCGGGCGCCTGATGGCGATCGACACCGTGCTCGGACCCGACGCCCTGCTCCTCGAACGCCTCGAGGTCGAGGAGGGCCTCAACCGCCTCTTCACCATCCAGGCCCGCGTCCGCGCGCAACGCGACGAGGTCCGCCCCGACGAGATCGTCGGCACCGCCGCCGACCTCTCCCTCACGCTGGCCGACGGCTCGCAGCGGGTCTGGAACGGGCTCGTCACCGAGCTGCACGAGGGGCCGATCGTCACGAGAGGCGCGCGCCAGTACGCGCTGACCTTGCGCCCGCGGCTGTGGCTGATGAGCCAGCGCAGCGACTGCCGCATCTTCCTGACCCAATCGACGCTCGAGGTGCTGGAGACGCTGTGTGCCGAGCACCGCATCCGCGACTACAACCTTGCCGGCGTCACCCGCCCGCCGCAGAAGCGGGACTATGTCGTGCAGTGGAACGAGACCGATCTCGCCTATCTGCTGCGCCGCCTCGAAGACGAGGGCCTGTTCCTGTGGTTCCGGCATGAGCGCGGCAAGCACACGCTCGTCGTCGGCGACCATCCCTCGGCCTATGACGGCGGGACCGAGACCCGGGTCCGTCTCGCCTTCGGCTCGTCGGATGCCGAGCACATCCACGACTGGCGCCGGCAGCTCTCGTTCACCCCAGGAAGACGAGCCGGTAAGGATTACGAGTTTCTAACGCCAAATCTCGATCTGGTTGCCGATACACCGTCGATCAACCGCGTTCCCGAGAACACGGCTTACGAACTCTACGAGTATCCGGCAAGGGCGCTGACCCGCGAGGCCGGCGAGCGCGCCACGCGCCTGCGCATCCAGGCGACCGAGACCGGCTTCGACCGCATCGAGGGCCGCTCCAGCGTGCGCACGCTCGCGGCGGGCTCGCGCTTCACCCCCTACGAGGTGGCCCACCCGCGCCACGTCTACCCGGCGCAGGTAGTGACGCAGATCCTGCACCGGGCCGAGGACCCGACCTACGAGAGCGGGGCGGGCACGCCGCACTACGAGAACGCGTTCACCACCCTGCCGGCCGACCGCCCGGCGACGCCGCACCGCGCGGTGCCGCGCCCGCGCATCGACGGCTTGCAGATCGCCCGGATCGCGGGACCGCCGGGCGAGGAGATCCACACCGACGCGTTCGGACGGGTCAAGCTCACGCATCTGTGGGACCGGCGCGCCCGGGGCGACGGGACGGATACCGGTTGGGTTCGGGTGACGCAGTCCTGGGGCGGGACGAGCTGGGGCCAGCAGATCATCCCCAGGGTCGGGATGGAGGCGCTGGTGGCCTACCAGGAGGGCGATCCGGACCGGCCGATCGTGGTCGGGATCGCGCCCAACCCGAACAACCCGGTGCCCTACGCGCTGCCGGCGCACAAGACCAAGCTCGTGGTCCGGTCCAACACCTACAAGGGGCGGGGCTACAACGAGATCTCGATGGAGGACGTGGCGGGGTCCGAGAACCTGTTCACCCACGCCCAGAAGGACATGACGACGAAGGTTCTGAACGACGCGACGGCGCGGGTGGACGCCAACCAGGTCGGGAGCGTGGGGGCGAACCACTCGTTCGAGGTCGGGAACAACCAGAACCAGGCGATCGGTGGGTCGCGCTCGCTCACCGTGGGGGCGGTGGGGGGCGTGGCGACGGCGGCGCTGGGCGCTGCGATGGCGGGTCTGTCGGGGCAGACGGCGGGTCTGCTGGGCCAGGCGATGCAGGTCGCCATGCAGGCGGCGAGCACGGCGGGCTCGGGCGGCGGGGGCGACCCGGCGCCGGCGGGGGCTGAGGCCGGTGGGGCGCTGCCGCCGGGCGTCGATGCGGCGGCCCTGGCCGGGACGGCGGCGAGCCTTGCCGGGCTGATCGGCGGCGGCGGGGTCGGGGGCCTTCTCGGCGCGGGCGTCGATGCGGCGCGGGGCGCGGTGAACGACGCGAGCGTGCAGAGCCTGCGCACCGGCGGCGGGGCGGGGATGGCGGGGGGCGGCTCGCAGGTCGCCGGGATGGTGCAGCAGATGATGGGGGGCTTGGGCGGCGTGATGAACACGATGGTCTCGAACATGCGCCACGACAGCACCGGGATCGCGTCGACCGAGCAGGTCGGTCAGTCGAAGGTGGTCAATGTCGGCCAGACCGCGATCGAGAACGTCGGCAAGGCCAAGAAGGTCGTGGTCGGGGAGGAGTTGCTGGTCCAGGTCGGCCAGGCCTCGCTGCTGATGAAGAAGGACGGCACCATCCTGCTCAAGGGCGTGACCGTCTACGTCGATGGTTCCGAGCAGGTCCAGCTCACCGGCAAGGTCGTCGACCACAATTGAGGGCCGGACGATGGAGATGCTGAACCTCAGCCCGTTCCCGAACCTGCGCTTCTTCAACACCGACAACGAGGGCCGGGAGTTCGGGGTGCTTCTGGTCAAGGGCACCTACGACATCACCGCGGACGGCCGCCTCGTCGTCGCCGACGAGCAGGAGCCGCTGGTGCTCACCGACACCTATCACGGCGCCCTCAACACCTCGTCCCTGCGCGTGCCCTCCGACATCGTGCCGAAGAAGCCGCGGGCCGACGTCATCCTGAACGCGGTGGCGCGCGTGCCCGGCGGCCTCGCCCGGCCGTCCTGGACCTGCGGCGTGCGGGTCGAGGGCGAGCACGTGCTGGAGCGCCGCCTGCGGGTGACCGGCCCGCGGGTGTGGGAGCCGGTCTGGGGCGTGTCGGAGCGGGCACGCGCCACGATGAGCGCGGCCGAGCGGCGGCGGGTGTTCGGCGGCTGGCGCTTGAGCGAGCCGGAGCCGGCGAGCGAGGTGCCGATCCGCTACGAGCTCGCCTCTGGCGGGCTGCTGGCGCGCCCGCAGGAGGGGTCGGACGAAGCCTTTCTGGAGGCCGACGAGCGCAACCCGCTCGGCTGCGGCTGGATCGACCCCGCGCTGACGCCGATCGAAGCGCCCGTGTCCGCGCCGCGGATCGAGGCGGCGGACGCGCCGATCCGGGAGCCGCACCACCTTTATGCCCCGGCCGGGTTCGGGCCGATCCCGCCGGCCTGGCTGCCGCGCCGGCCGCTCGGGGGCACCTACGACGCGCACTGGCGGGCGCATGTCTGGCCGAACTGGCCGGCCGACTACGACTTCGCCTACCACAACAGCGCGCATCCGGACCTCGTCTATCCCGACCTGCTGATCGGGGACGAGACCGTACGGTTGTTCGGGTTCGGCGGAGAGGACGGGGAGCGGGTGATCCGGCTGCCGGGTCACGCGATCGTCCTCGAGGTCACGCGGGCCGGAGGACGGGCACACGCGGCGCCGATCGAACTCGACACCCTCTACCTCGATGTCGCCGACCCTGATCCTCGTCGGCACCGCGCGCACCTGAGCTGGCGGACGATCTTCGATCATCGGGAGGTCGAAGGCTTGACCTTCCTGCTCGCCGACCTCGCGGAACTCATGGCGCCGCCGTCGACCGAAACGGAGAAGAGGAGCTGAGATGAGCAAGCCGGTTTCCGGCCGCCGCGAGGGCAGCAACCTGATGGTCACGACCGGCCCGGACGTGTGCTGGACGCCGATGGGCGGCGGCATGGTGCCGGTGGCCTATTCCTGTGTCGTCGATCTCGACGGGTCGGAACGCGTCTCCCCGGACGTACGCAACAACGCGCTCAAGGACTTCCAGCTCAACACGCGCGCCGTGCGCATCACCGGCCACGAGCCGGGGACCGGCAAGGGTGTCGTGGTGCCGGGTTACAAGAAGTACTCGCACGTCAGGACGGCGAGTTCGACCGTGTTCTCGCACGGCCATGCGGTGGTGCGGGACGGAGACCCGTGCTGGATCAACCATCCCGACCTCGGCCCGACCGAGCCGCAGCGCACGATGCGCTCCGTCGAGATCCCGTCGGCCTGGGTCTCGAAGCCTGGCTCGGATGCGGGGGCGTAAGCCGATGGCGTTCCATCGTCCGCGTCCAACAGCGCTCGCAGAGACAGACGCGTGAGCGGCCCGAACACCACCCGCGGCCGCGAGGGCGGCCAGCCGAACGAGTCCACCCAGCCCGCCAATGCCGGCGGCAGAATGGTCGTCGGCGCCTCGGCCGCGCCGTCGGCGCCGTCCGAGACGAACGAGCAGAGGCGCGAGCGCATCCTGAGCGAGGTGCGCAAGAACCGGACCGGCATGGGGTGGCTCGGCCACGCCGACGCCTTCATGCGCAGTGCCGCGAACACCGCCACCTTCGGCTATGCCGACAAGTTATCCGCCGGAGCTGACGCCCTCCTCGGCAAGGGCGAGGGCGACTCCATCGCGGAGCGGTACCGCTTCAACCAGGAGGTGAACGAGGCCGTCAATCAGGTCGATGCCGAGGACCGGCCGACCGCGCAGACCGGCGGCGAGGTCTTGGCCGAGAACCTGCCCTACGAGCGCGGGGCGCGGCTCCTGAAGGGCGGCGAGCGGATCCTGCGGCGGCTCGGACGGGGCCGGAAGGCGTGCAAGGCGTGCAGCCGCCGCCCGGTGGTGCTGAGCGACGGGACCAAGGTCACCTTCGACGTCGATTTCCTGCTGCACGGCGCCCTTCCGCTCGACCTGTCGCGCGCTTACGCCTCGGACCTCGACCACGACGGGCCGCTCGGGCGCAACCGCATCGGCAGCTTCGACGAGACCCTGTCGGCGCAGCCGGACGGCAGCCTGCTCTTCGTCATGGCGTCCGGCGTCACCGCCGACTATGCCCGCCCCGCACCCACCATCGGCGAGGTCAGCGTCAACACCCACCATCCCGCGATCACCCTCGCGGCCGGCCCGGACGCGACCTTCACGGCGCGCGAGCACGGCGTGACCCGCCTCTTCCGCCGTTATCCGGACGGTGTGTGGCGCCTCGCCGAGATCCGCGACCTCAACGACAATGCCGCGCGCCTCGTGCGCGACGAGACCGGCCTGCTCCATCGTCTCGACCGGTCGGACGGGTTCGCGCTGCTGTTCGAGAACGACGAGGCCGGGCGGCGCACCGGCGTGACCCTGCGCGCGCCCGGGGGCGAGACCCGGCCGATCAGCCGCTACGCCTACGACGCGCACGGCAACCTGGTCGAGGTTCGCAACACCTACGCCCGCTCGTTCCGCTACGCCTACGACGCGGCAGGCCGATTCGCCGCCTACGACGGCGGCGTCGCGACCCGGGTCGCCTACGCCTATGACGGACAGGACCGCGTGATCGCCGTCACCACCCCGGGCGGTGCGTTCGACCACACCCTCGCCTACGAGCCCGAGGCCCGGGCGACGACGCTGGCCTATGCGCGCCTCACCGGCGCGGCCCGCACCGTGTTCGACGCGGACGGGAACTTCGTCGCGCACACCGACGGGCTCGGTCAGACCCGCACCTACGAGCGGGACGCGTTCGGCGCCGTGGTGGCCGAGACCGACGCTAAGGGCCACCGCACGGCTTACGACTACGACGCCTTCGGCACCCTGAGCGCTGTGACCGATCCGGAGGGCCGTCGCACCGCCTACCAGCACGACGAGGACGGCCGCCTCGAACGCCTGATCGACCCCGCCGGCCAGACCTGGACTTGGACCTATGACGGGCGCGGCAACCTCGTCTCGGCGGTCGATCCGCTCGGCATCCGCACCGACTACGTCACCGACGCGGCCGGCCTGGCCACCGCGATCATGCGCCACGACGGCCTGATCGAGCGGCGCGACTACGACGCGCACAACAACCTCTTGCGCCTCGTCGACTATCGCGGCGGCACCACCCTGTTCGACCGCGACGCCTTCGGCCGGCTCGTCGCCCGCACCGATCCCCTCGGCCACGTCACCCGCTTCGCCTACGACGCGCAGCCCGGCGCCGACTTCTGGACCCCCACGGCGCTGACCCGCCCCGACGGCGTCACCGTCCGGCGCGAGGCCGAGCCTCGCCAGGCCACCCTCGCCGTCACCGATGGCGAGGGCCGGCGCACCGTCTACCGCTACGGCCCGTTCGACCTGCTGGAGGCGATCGAGGATCCCAAGGGCGGATCCTTGCGCTTTTCCTACGACGCGGAAGAGCGCCTGGTGCGGGTCGAGAACCAGCTCGGCCGGCACTGGAGCTTCGCGCGCGACGCCGCCGGGCGGGTGATCGAGGAGACCGACTTCGACGGGATGACCCTGGCCTACGCCTACGACCGGGCCGACCGGGTGAGCGAGACGCGCCATCCCGACGGGGCGCGGATCGCCTACGCCTACGACCGGGCCGGGCTGCTGCTGCGCCAGGAGGCCTTCGCGCCGGGGGCGCTATCATGCCCACGTCGGCGACCAAGCCCTGGCCGCCTGACCCAAGACAAACAGTCTCCGAAGAACCCGGAGCGGTTCGGTCGAAGGGCCGTGAGGATCTCCCGGCCGCACTGGATGGCCTGCGCGAGGACGGCCGGATCCTGTGCCGGACGGTTCCATTCTGAGCGACGATCGCGTTCCGGGTCCTCGCCGACCATGATCGCCCTCCCATTCTTCAGGGGACAGGTCGCATGAGCAGCATCCCGGGGGCGACGTCCGGGCCGCCACGCCGTCTCCCGTCATTCGGCGCGCCGTTCTTGAAGCAGCCCCACCCACTGCTCGGTCGGTTGCGCGCCGGAGACCGCCCACGCGCGGTCGACGATGAAGAACGGCACGCCCGTGACCTGCATGCCGGCGGCCTGCTGCTCCAGGGACTCGACGAGAGCCCGCAACTGCGCGTTGCCGAGCGCATCGTCGACGACGTCGCGCTCGAGCCCGGCCGCGATGCCGACCTGGCGCAGGATTTCGGGATCGCCGAGGTCCCGGCCCTCCTCGAAATAGGCGCGGAACAGGGCGTCCACGACCGGATCGGCCCGTCCCCGCTGCCCCGCCGCCGCGATCAGCATGTGGGCGCGCCGCGTGCTCGGGGTGCGCGTCATCGTCTCGAAGGCGAAGCCGATGCCTTCCTGCCGCCCGAGCTCGGCCATCTGCGCGTCGAGCTCTGCGGCGCGCCCGGGCCCGAACTTGCGGGCCCGGTAGAGCGCGCGCTCCATGCCGTCGGCCGGCATGCCGGGGTTCAGCTCGAAGGGCAGCCACGCGATCGCGGTGCTCTCGCGCAGGCCGAGCTGGTCCAGGGCGCGTTCGAGCCGGCGCTTGCCGACGTAGCACCACGGGCAGATCACGTCGGAGAACACGGAGATCGTCAGCGGCATGGGCGTGCTCCTGATCGTCCAAGGTGACCGTCGCTTGGGTCGTTCGAGGCATGGCCGATCGCGGTCCCGAGCGCCAGCCCTGCCCGGCGAGGTCCGGCCGTCGACCGGGACCGAGGCCGCGCGGGACCGGGCCGCGTCACGCGATCCTGAGCGCCCCTCGCGACGCTCGTCCTCACGGGGCGCCCCCTGACCCGGGCGTGTCCGCCGACAGCGCCTCGATCGAGCGGCCGGAGGCGACGGAGAGCGGGCATTCCTCCAGGATGTCGGGTGCGCCGCGCGGGCGGGCCGCCGCATCGGCCGCCTTGACGAGGAGCCAGGATATCTGCCGGCCGCGGGGCGGCATGCGCGCGAGGCGCCAGCCGCCGGTCAGCTTCGCGCCGTGGAGGCGGAAGCGGAGCGACCCCGAGGCGAGACCCGCGACCGGGTCTCCGTCCGGCTCCCAGGTGCCGCGGTCCCACAGGAGCACGGCGCCCGCGCCGTAGGATCCCGACGGGATCACGCCCTCGAAGCCGCCGTAGTCCAGGCGGTGGTCCTCGACCTCGATGGCGAGCCGCCTCTCGCCGGCGATCAGGCTCGGGCCGCGGGGCAGAGCCCAGCTCTTCAGCACGCCGCCGACCTCGAGCCGGAAGTCGTAGTGGAGCCGGCGGGCGGCGTGCTTCTGGACGACGAAGGACGGCATGGGCGCGGCGATCGATCCGGTCCGGCGGCGCCATCCGCGGCGCTGCGCGTCCGGGCAGAACGGTTGGTCGGCCCGGTGGTTGCGCGTCCGGGTTGCAGCAACCCGAATGCCGGTCTCATACCCTCGCGCCTTGGTATCTCCGTGTCGATGCCAAGGCGTCCGGCGCATCGGCGCCGACGCCCGTTCGGCTTAAGCCAGCGCCTCCGAACGGATCCGTTCGAAGGCGCGGCGGTCTCACAAAGCTGCCTCGGGCCCGAAGCCGAGCCCGGCGGCGAAGCGGTTCCAGGTCTCGCGCGTCACCTGCCCGCCCGTCGCGCGCCGGTGGCCTTGCGCGAACTGGTCGTCGGGGCCGAGCGGCGGGGCGCGTTCCCCGAGGAAGGCGATCAGGTCCGGCACGGCGGCGCTGCGGACGGCGAAGTGGACGAAGCCCTCGCGAAAGCCCGCATTGGCGCCGATCACCACCTGCCGGCGCAGGCGGTGGGTCCAGGACTGGGCAACGAGGGGGTGGATCTGGCAGGGCGAGTCGCAGCGGATCAGCGCGACCGGACCGGAGAAGAGCGGGGGCCCCTTTCGGGCGGCGTCGAGCGCCGTCGCCACCTCGGCGCGGGCGGAGCGCAGCGCCTCGCCGTCGGGCGAGGCGTCGGACAGGACCGCGTCCGGGCCGTCGGCGCGCAGGAGCAGGCGCAGGGCCGGCGCGGCATCGCCGCGGCTGGCGCGGCGCGGGGCGTTGACGAGGCTCACGGCCTCGCGCAGCGCCTTCAGGGTACCGAATCGCCGCGCGCGCGTCATCGCGTCGGGGAACTGCGCCGCGGCCCCGCGCTCGCCGAGATCGCCGACCGCCCCGAGCGCCGCGAGCCAGACGAGCGCATCGGCGCCCGCCTCGCCGAGGAGGGCGGCGGCGCAGCGATGCGCCAGGAGGCTCGAGGTCGGGATCGGCGCCTCGTCGGCGCCGGAGATCACCGTGGCGACCTCGGGCGCGGGCCGGCCGCGGGGGACGTGGTGATCGACGAGAAGGGTCGGCAGCCCGGGCAGGATCGGCTCGGCCTGCACCCCGAGATCGGCGACGACGAGGCCCGCCACGGGAGGTCCGGCGGCGAGCTCGGCCCGGATCGCGTCGGACCAGGCGCCCTCGCCCCGGCCGATCACCCGCACCCGCGCCGGGCCGTGCGACGTGCCCGCGAAGGCGCGGGCGAGGATCGCGCCGGCCGACAGCCCGTCGGCATCGTCGTGGCACAGGATCACGGGCGTGCCCGGTCCGAACCGCGCCAGGGTCTCGCGGAGGCCGGGAGGGGCGTCGGAGGTCACGACCGCGCTTCGGCGCGCAGGCTCGCGACGAACCGGCGGGCGATCGCGCGCACCGCTTCGTCGTCCCGGGTCGCGTCACCGGCCGGGTCACCGAGGTGGTCGACGCTGGCCTCGAGGGCGTCGAGCAGTTCCGGATGCCGCCCGGCGACGAACTGGATGGTGGCAAACAGCAGGTGCTCGGCGACGATCTCGCGCCGGCGGGCCTGGATCGTCGGGTCGGTTGGGGTCTGCGCGCTCATGGATGGGCAACCCGCGGACGCGCCCGCGGTTCTCCCGCCCCGCGTGGCGAAGGCCCGCAGGTGGAAGGGGGCGACCGGGATCCGCTTCGGACTCCCCTCGACGCCCGGGTCTCTGCTAGAGAGGCGCCAGAGCGCGGCTCTGACAAGCATAACCCTAGGGCAGGACATTCGCCGTGGAAGAGATCGAAACCAGGACGATTCGCAAGGTCATGTGGCGGCTGATGCCGTTTCTGGTCCTTTGCTACTTTGTTGCTTACCTCGACCGGGTCAATGTCGGCTTCGCCAAGCTGCAGATGAACGCGGCCCTGGGGCTGTCGGAGGCCGCCTACGGGTTCGGCGCCGGCCTGTTCTTCATCGCCTACTTCCTGCTCGAGGTGCCGTCGAACCTCGCCCTCGACAAGTTCGGCGCGCGGCTGTGGATCGCCCGCATCATGTTCAGCTGGGGCCTGATCTCGGCCCTGTTCGCCTACATCCAGCCGATCTCGCGCGCGACCGGGATCTCGAACGAGTACGTGTTCTTCGCCTTGCGCTTCCTGCTCGGCATCGCCGAGGCGGGTTTCTTCCCGGGCATCATCTTCTATCTCACGCTCTGGTTCCCGTCGGTCTACCGTGCCCGGGTCGTCGCCATGTTCATGCTGGCGATCCCGTTCTCGTCGATCGTCGGCGCGCCGGTCTCGGGTGCCCTCCTGAACATCACCGGGGCCGGCCATGACGGCTGGCAGTGGCTGTTCATCCTCGAGGCCATCCCGTCGATCGTGATGGCGTTCGTCGTCGTCTTCTATCTCACCGACCGGCCGGGCCAGGCGAAGTGGCTCGGCGCCGACGAGAAGTCGTGGCTGGAGACGCGCCTCGAGACCGAGCGCAAGCAGAAGGTCGCGGTCGAGCACCTGAGCATCGGCAAGGCGCTGTCCGACCCGCGGGTGCTGGCCTGCGCCTTCGTGTATTTCTGCCTGAACGCCGCGAGCTACGGCGTCGCGTTCTTCCTGCCGACCATCGTCAAGGGCTTCGGGGTCAGCAACTTCCAGACCGGCCTGCTCTCCGCGCTGCCCTTCGTGTTCGGCGCGGTCGGGATGGTGCTGCTGGGCCGCAGCTCCGACCGCACGCTCAAGCGCCGGGAGCACGTCTGCTTCGCCATGATCATCGCGGCGGTCGGCGTCGCGGGCGCGGGCCTGGTCGAGAGCCCGGTGCTGGTGCTCGGGCTGCTCTGCCTGAGCCAGATCGGCGTGTCGGCGACGCCGCCGCTCCTGTGGCCGATCCCGAGCGCCTTCCTGACCGGCAGCTCGGCCGCCGCCGGCATCGCGGCGATCAACTCGATCGGCAACCTGTCGGGCTTCGCCGGTCCCTACGTCATGGGCTACCTCAAGGACATGACCGGCACCTTCACGGCCGGCCTCCTGGTCCTCGGCGCCACCACGCTGGCGGGCGGCATCGTGGCGATGACCCTGAAGGTCAGCCGGGACCTGGAGAGCGCGGCGGCCGCCAAGGCGGCGCCGGCGGAGTGAGAGGCCGCGCCGGCGGAGTGGGGAGCCGTCCGGACGGTGGCGTCCGGACGGCACGATACCGCGCCGCCGGACGGATCCGTTCGGCGGCGTCGCGCCCTCAGCGCAAGGCCGACCGCAGGGCGTCGCGGGTCGGCAGGTCGGCGCCGCGGCGGGTGCAGGTGAGGCTCGCGGCGGCGACCGCCTCGGACAGGACGTCGCCGATGGCCTCGGCATCGAGGCGCAGCAGGGTCTCGCGCGCGAGCCGGCCGTCCCGGTCGAGGCGCGCCAGCAGCGCGGCGTGGAAGCTGTCGCCGGCCCCGACCGTGTCGATCACCGCGACCGCGCGGCCCGGGACCGCGACCGTCCCGCCGGCATGGTGGGCCCGCGCCCCGTCCGGACCGGCGGTGACGACGACCAGCGCCGCCCCGGCCGAGAGCCAGCGGGCGGCGAGCGCGGCCTCGCCGGCCCCCGCCCCGTAGGCCGCCCGCAGGTCCTCGTCGGAGAGCTTGACGATGTCGGCGCAGGCGACGAGCCCGTCGAACCGCGCGTGCCAGCGCCCGAGATCGGGGATCAGGCCGAGGCGCAGGTTGGGATCGAGGCTGATCACCCGCCGCCGCGCCTCGCGGGCGGCGAGCGCCGCGTAGGCCGTGCCGACCGGCTCCGCCACCAGCGAGACCGAGCCGAGGGCGATCCCCCGCACCGCGTCGGGCAGGCTCGCCGGCAGGTCGCCGACACCGAGATCGGCATGGGCGCAGGATTCCGCGTGGAAGGTGTAGGCGGGGTGGCCGTCGGGCCCCGTCGCGACGATCGCGAGCGGGGTCGGCCGGGCGCTCGTCCGGGCGTAGGCGAGGTCGACGCCCTCCGCCGCCAGCCGGTCGGCCAGCATCCGGCCGAAGGCGTCGCCGGACAGGCCGCCGAGGAAGCCGCTCCCCGCCCCGAGCCGTGACAGCCCGACCGCGAGGTTGAACGGCGAGCCCCCCGCCACCGCGAGCGCCGGCAGCCCGCCGCGCTCGGAGGCCGGGCGCCCCGTCTCCGCGAAGCCGGTCTCCACGAACAGGTCGATCAGGGCCTCGCCGCAGACCAGGATCATCGGGGTCCTCCTCGGGCGGTTCGCGATCGGGCGCGCCGGCATCCGCTCCCCGCCCGCCCGGACTGGGGGCCTCGCGCTCATCCGACGAGACCTATCGCGGTTCCCTCGCGCCGCCAGCGGAGGCCGCGCCCGGCCACGGGCCGCCCTGCGACCAACCTGCGCGCTGCGCTACGTGTAACCGGTCGAAAATCGTATGAACCTTCACCCGGTGCCCGTGTCCCGGCCCGCCTCCTCGCGCATCGCCGCGAGGCCGAGGCGGACGTGGTCGCGAAACAGCCGCACCCGGGCCGGCAGCTCGCGGCCCGCGAGGCTGACCGCCCGCAGGACGCCGCCGCGGCTCGCCCAGTCCGGCAGCACCGGCACGAGCGCGCCCTCCTTCAGGGCGCGGGCCGCCACCAGGCTCGGGATGTGGCCGATGCCGGCACCGGCCCGGGTCAGCCGCAGCACCGTGGCGTAGTCGGTGGCGCGGATCGCCGGCCGGGCGGCGACGTGGCCCTCGCGGCCCTCGCCGTCCGAGAGCCGCACCGGCGCGGCGCCCAGGCGCTCCCGCGACAGGATCAGGTCGTGGCTCGCGAGGTCGTCGAGGGTCGCGGGCGGCCCGCGTCCCGCGAGGTAGGACGGCGCGGCGTAGAGGCCGATCACCAGGCTCGCCAGCACCGGCGCCCGGTAGCCGCCGTCCTGCCCCTCGCCGCTGCCGAGGCGCAGCGCCAGGTCGATGCGGTTGGCGGCCAGGTCGAGCCGCGTGTCGGTGATCAGAAGATCGATCGTGACCTGCGGGTAGCGCGCCCGGAACCCCGCGACGAGGTCGGGCATCACCTCGATGCCGAAATCGATCGAGGTGGTGACCCGCAGGTGGCCCCGCGGCAGGGTGCGGGCGTCCCGCGCCGTCTCCAGCGCGCCGTCGAGGAGGGCGAGGCTCTCCTGCGCCTTGGCGTGGAAGGCCAGGCCCTCGACCGTCGGGGAGACCGCCCGCGGCGTGCGGGCGAGCAGGGTGACGCCGAGTTCCTGCTCCAGCCGCGAGACGCGGCGGCTGATGCTGCCCTTGGTTTCCCCGAGAACTTCCGCCGCCTGGGTCACGGTTCCGTGATCGACGACGGCACAAAAGGCCCTCACGTCGGAGAGGGCACCCCGGAAGGTTTCCGAACCAGCAACCATGTGTCCCGGTTTAGCTGTCTTACGCCCGGGACGGAACCGGCTTAATCCGAGCGCCGCACGATCGGCGCGGTGCGGAAGACCTGGATGCAGGCCCGCCCGGCCCCGACGACACGGAGTGTTCTCGTGAAGCTGTCCGTCCTCGCCCTCGGCCTCGCCGCCGGTCTCGCCCTCGCCGCCCCCGCCGGGGCTCAAGGGGCCGCGACCCGCGACCCCGCCCAGATCCAGGCGGGCACCTACGTGGTCGACCCGAACCACACCCAGGCGGTGTTCACGGTCAACCACTTCGGCTTCTCGCCGTATACGGGCATCTTCTCAGACGTGTCCGGCACCCTGGAACTGCAGCCGGCCAAGCCCGCCGAGAGCCGCCTGAAGGTCACCGTGCCGATCAAGTCGCTCTACGCGCCGAGCCAGCACCTCGTCGACTCGCTGAAGAGCGACAAGTGGCTCGACGCCGCCCAGTTTCCGGAGATGACCTTCACCTCCACGAAGGTGACGCCCGAGGGCAAGGACAAGGCCAAGGTCACCGGCGACCTGACCCTGCACGGCGTGACGAAGCCCGTGACCCTCGACGTGACCCTGGTCGGCGCCGGCGCCAACCCGATGAACAAGAAGGTCACGGTCGGCTTCGAGGCCAAGGGCACGATCAAGCGTTCCGACTTCGGCGTGAAGACCTTCGTGCCGGCGATCAGCGACGAGGTCCACCTGACCCTCAACGGCGCCTTCGAGCGCAAGGACCAGTAAGTCGAAAGCCGAAGGGTCGATCCTCATGCGCACGGTCGCGACGCCCCGTCGCTACACCCTCGTCGCGATCGTGCTGCACTGGCTGATCGCCCTCGGTATCCTGGTCCTGCTGGCCCTGGGCCTCGCGATGACGCGGGGCTCGCTCCCGCCGATGGACCGCTTCGCGTTCTACCAGTGGCACAAATCCGTCGGCCTCACGGTGCTGGTGCTGATGGGCCTTCGCGTCCTCTGGCGCCTGTTCCACACGCCCCCGCCGCTGCCCGAGGCGATGCCGAGGGCCGAGCGGCGGGCGGCGGGCGCGGCGCATCTCGCGCTCTACGGCCTGCTCGTCGCCATGCCGCTCGTCGGCTGGGCGATGGTCTCGGCCTCGCCCTACAACATTCCGACGGTGCTCTACGGGGTGATCCCGTGGCCGCACCTGCCGGTCCTGCCCGAATTGCCGAACAAGGCGGCGGTCGAGGGCGTGCTGAAGCTCGTCCACAGCTACGGCGCCTGGCTCCTGATCGCCCTTCTCCTCCTGCATGTCGGCGCGGCCCTGCGCCACCACCTCGTGCTGCGCGACGACACCCTGTGGCGGATGCTCCCCCTGGTGCCGCGTCCCGGCTCGAAACCCGAGGTTCCCTCGCGATGACACCCTTTCGCCTCGCCCTCGTCCTCGCGCCCGCCCTGGGCCTGTTCGCCGCCCCGCTCGCCGCGCAGGCCGCCGACTGGACGGTCGATCCGACGAAGAGCCGCATCGGCTTCTCGGGCACCCAGGTCGGCGCGCCGTTCAAGGGCCGCTTCACCCGCTACGACGCGCAGATCAGCTTCGACCCGGCCAAGCCCGAGGCCGGCAAGGCGGTGGTACTGATCGACCTCACCAGCGCCGAGACCGGCGACAAGCAGCGCGACGAGGCCCTGCCGCAATCCGACTGGTTCAACACCAGCAAGGACAAGCAGGCCCGCTTCGAGGCGACCCGCTTCGTCGCGAAGGGGGGCGATGCCTACGACGCGGTCGGCACGCTGACGATCCGCGGCATGCGCAAGGACGTGACCCTGCCGTTCACGCTCACGGTCTCGAGCGGCACCGCCCACGCGGTGGGGCATCTCGACCTCGTGCGCACCGATTACGGCGTCGGCCAGGGCTCCTGGGCCAACGACTCGATGGTCGCCCTGCAGGTCGGGGTGGATATCGACGTGACGGCGAGCGCCAAGTCGGGCGGCTGAGGCTGGGCCGAGCGGGCCCTTAAGGGCCCACGGCCTCCGCCCGCGGCACCCCGGCGGGCGCGGGCCGGGCGAACGGGTCGGCCGCGACCCGGGGCGCGAGCCGGAACAGGCCGGCGGGCGCGACGCCCTCCAGCTCCCCCGGCGCCAGGTCGCGGGCGATCACCACCACGAACGCCGCTCCATCCTCGCCGGGCCGGCCGAAGGGCCGCGGGCGCGAGAACAGCGTGCCGACGCTCTCGACCAGGAGCGGGCGCTCCGCCTCGGCGACCCGCACCAGCCCCTTGAGGCGCAGGAGCCGCTCGCCGAGGCGGCCGGCGAGGTTGTCGAGCCAGGCGGCGAGGTCGTCGTAGGCCAGCGGAACGACCGGCCGCGCGAGCCAGACCGCGACGCGGGGATGCGCGCCGCCGGTCTCCGGTACCAGCAGCGCCGGATCGGGACCGGCCCCGGCGAGCGGCGCGAAGGCCGCCGCCACGGCGGCCCCGCGGTCGGGATCGGCGACGATCCCGGCGAGCGGGTTCAGCCCCGCGATCTCGGCCCGGGCCGCGTCGCGGCGCTCCGGCGGGCCGGCGTCGAGCTTGGTCAGGACGATGCGATGCGCCGCGGCCCATTGCGCCGCGGCCTCCTCGAAGGCGGTCGCCTCCGGTCCGCGCAGCGCGTCGTAGGTGGCGACGACCGAGACCCGCATGGGCAAGCCGGCGAGGCTCGCGAGCTGGCGCAGGACCGGGCCGGGCTTCGACAGGCCGCTCGTCTCCAGCACGATCCGTCGCAGCGGGCCCGAGGCCTCCGGCCGCTCGGCGGCGAGCAGCGCCTCGACGGTGCGGGCGAGGTCGCTCGTCATCTGGCAACAGACGCAGCCATTCGCCAGCATCGTCATCGGGACGTCACCCGCGGTCTCGCGCAGGATCAGCCCGTCGAGGCCGATCTCGCCGGCCTCGTTGACGATGACCGCGGTGTCGGCGGCCTCCGGGCGGCCGAGGTAGTCGCGCAGGAGCGTCGTCTTCCCCGAGCCGAGGAAGCCGGTGAGGACGACGAAGTCGAGGATGTCGGTCACGGCGCCGCCTGATCAGGCGCGGCGTATTTCGCCGGTACCGCCTCGTCCCAGGTCGCTTTCACGAGTTCGCGCACGTCGGCGAGCAGTTCGGCGGTGTCGTAGATCACCCCGTCCTTGATCGTGTACTTCAGGCCCCGGTGCCAGGTGGCGCCGTTCGTCGCCTCGTCGAGGCGCAAGGCGCCCGTGCCGTAGAGCAGCTTGAAGTCGGTGAGCGGGTTGTGGTCGTGGACGAGCAGGTCGGCGCGCTTGCCGACCTCGACCGTGCCGATCTCGTCCTCGAGCCCGCACAGGGCCGCACCCTGCGAGGTCGCGGCGCGCACGACTTCGAGCGGGTGGAAGCCGGCCTCCTGCAACAGTTCCAGCTCGCGGATGTAGCCGAACCCGAAGATCTGGTAGATGAAGCCCGAATCCGATCCGGCGCAGACCCGGCCGCCGCGGTTCTTGTACTCGTTGATGAACGCCATCCAGAGCCGGTAGTTCTCCTTCCACTCGATCTCGTTCTGGGTCGACCAGCGATACCAGTACGAGCCGTGGCCGCCGCGCTGCGGCGTGAAGTAGTCCCACATCGACTTCCAGGTGTATTCCTTGTGCCAGTCGGCCTGGCGCGCCCGCATCAGGTCGCGGTTGGCGTCGTAGATCGTGAAGGTCGGCACGAAGGTGAAGCCGAGCGCCAGGAACCGCTCCAGGGTCTCGTTCCACTTGGCGGAGCCGGGCTCGGCACCCTGGCGGAACATCTGGCCGGAGACCGAGAAGCGGAAATACTCGTCGTTGTAGTCGTAATCGAGCGGGAAGTTCTGCACCACCCGGTCCTCGAACAAAGCCTCGGGCAGGCCGTAATAGTGCTCGGCGCTGGTCAGGCCCCAGCCGGCGGTGGTGAGCGCGTTCATCCGCGTCACCGCCATCTGGGCGTGGTGGCAACCCGACTTCAGCCCGAGCTTCGCGCACTCGTCGAGGGCCGCCTCCATGATGGCGGGCGGCGCGCCGAAGAACTTCACCCCGTCGGCGCCGCGCTCCTTCAGTTTGCGCAACCACGCCCGCCCTTCGTCCGGCGTGTGGATCAGCTTCAGCATGTCGTTGACGGCCGGGAAGTAGCTGTAGGCCAGGAGCCGCGGCGCCGCGATCTCGTTGGCCTCGGAGCGCCGCTTCTGGTCGAGCATCCAGTCGAGCCCGTTGAACGAGCCCATCTCGCGCACCGTCGTCACGCCGTGGGCGAGCCAGAGCTTGTAGACGTACTCGACCGGCGGCACCCAGCCGTTGGCGGCGTGGTACGCGACGCCGGCATGGGCGTGGCAATCGACGAAGCCGGGGGTCACCCACTTGCCGCGGCAGTCGATCTCGTGGTCGCCCGGCGCCGGCCGGTTGGCGTTGGTCGCGAGGTTGCCCGCGACCTTCTTCAACTGCACGATGCGGCCGTTCTCGACCACGATGTCGGTCGGGCCGATCGGCGGCGCGCCGGTGCCGTCGATGACGGTGGCGGCTCGCAGCACCAGGCGCTTGTGCGGCCCGATCCCGCGGTCGCGGGAGGTCGAGGGGACCAGGGGCGGCTGACCGGCCTTGGCCCGCTCGGCGGCGAGCTCGTTGCCGGCCGGGATCGTCCCAGTGCTCGTGGCGTCGCTCATGGTGTCCTCCCGTGTTCTTGTTAGCTCTAGCGGGCGTAGCGGCGACCGAGAAGCGCGGTGCCGAGCACCGTCAGCACCAGGGTCGCGCCGAGCAGGATGAAGGCCAAAGCCGCGCCGAACGGCCAGTTCGTGCTCTTCGAGAACTGGTCGTAGACGGCGGGCGCCATCATCTTGAACTGCGAGCCGCCGAGCAGCACCGCGGTCGCGTAGGTGTTCATGCACAGGATGAAGACGAGGACGCAGCCCGCCACCGTGCCGGGCAGGGCGAGCGGCCACACCACCCGGCGGAACACCGTGAAGGCGCCAGCACCGAGATTGGCCGCCGCTTCCTCCACCGCCCGCGGGATGCTCTCGATCACCGAGGACAGGGTCAGGATCATGTAGGGCAGCACCACCGCGATCGTGCCGACCGCGACCGCGCCGGGCGTGTAGATCAGCGGCAGCGGCTGCGCGATCACGCCGAGGCCCCGCAAGGAGGCGTTGATCAGCCCGTCATTGCCGAGGAGCCCGAGCCACCCCGCCGCCCGCACGACGTTGCCGACGAGGAGCGGGATCAGGGTCAGGACGGTGACGAGGCTCTTCCAGCGGCTCTCCATCCGGGCGAGCCGGTAGGCCGCCGGGAACCCGAGCGCCAGGGTCAGCGCCGTGCAGATGAAGGCCATGAGGAGCGTCGTGCCCATCACGCCGCGGTAATACGGGTCGGCGACGGCGTTGAGGTAGTTCTGCGCCGTCGTCGCCTCGATCATCAGCTGCGTCGCGCTGTACTGGTTGAGCGAGATGCGCGCGAGCAGCACCATCGGGCCGACCAGCAGCGCGGCGACGACGAGGAAGGCCGGCAGGAAGAGGGCGAACACGGGCGGAGGTCTCGATCTTGGAAGCTGCTCGGCTGAGTCTTCGGCTCAGCCCCCTCGCGACCTCATCCTGAGGTGCGAGCGAAGCGAGCCTCGAAGGAGGGCTCCAGACGTCGCCGAGATCACTGGAGCCCGCCTTCGAGGTCAGTCGATCCCTGATCGACCGACACCTCAGGATGAGGTCGCGGATGGGATGACGCGCAGTGCCCGCGACGTCACGCGGCCGATCCGACCGCCTATCCCTTGAATTCCTTGTTCCAGAAGTCGTTGAACGCCGCCTGCTGCTCCTGCATCGTCGCGTAGTCGAGCGGGCGGAGCTTGGCCTGCTGGGCTTCCGTCAGGCTGATCTGCTTGGCCAGATCAGCCGGCAGCTTGGCGTCCTTGACCGTCGGCACGTAGCCCATCTTCTGCGCGAAGGCGACCTGCGCCTGCGGGTCGAGCATGGCGTTGAGGTACTTGAAGGCGCCGTCCTTGGCGCGCGAGTTCTTCGGCACGCCGGCCTCGAACAGGATCGGCAGCGCACCCTCCTCGGGGATCGCCATCTCGACCGGGATGCCGGCCTGCTTCCACATGAAGCCGCGGGCGAGCCACATCATCGAGATCCACACCTCCTCTGACTTCAGCGCCGCGGCGAGCGTCTCGTTCGAGGGATAGACCTTCGGCTGGAGCTTCTTCAGGTCCATCAGGGCGGCCTTGCCCTTGGTGAAGTCGGTCGACGTGCCGCCTGCCCCGATATTGGCGCCGGCCATGTTGAAGTTCCAGAGGATGTCCGAGAAGCCGACCCGGCCCTTGTACTTGGGGTCGAAGATGTCACTGTAGCGGGTCGGCGGGGTCGTGACCTTGCTCGGGTTGTAGAGCACGACCAGCGCCGAGTAGATGTGCGGGATCGAGTGCGGCTTCTTGAAGACGTCGATCACCTGCGACAGCCGCGGCACCTCGGCGCCCGGCACGGTCTCCAGCACGCCGAGCTGGCTCAGCATGTAGCTGTCGATGTCGTTGATGCAGGCGACGTCCATGCTGGCGCGGCGGCTGGTGCGCTCGGCGATCAGCTTGGTGCGGCGCGGGTCCTGGTTGGCGATGTCCTGCGACACCTCGATGCCCTGCGGCTTCATCAGCGGGACGTCGATGTTCTGCTGCAAGAGCGCGCCGTAATCGCCGCCCCAGGTGCCGACGACGATCGAGGCGGACTGGGCGCGGGCGGGAAGCGTGCCGGCGAGGCCGAGGGCGGCGCTGCCGGCCATCAGGGTGCGACGGGTGACGATCATCGGGCGGGGCTCTCTGCTGCGGAGGTGACGCGGGCCGCGTCGGGTGCGGGGATGACGCGGGCCGCGTCGGGGGTCCAGGTGATGCGGACGGGATCGCCGGCGGTCAGGCGGCGGCGGGGATCGTCGGGGAGCGGCGTCGGGCTCACCGCGACGATCGCCTCGCCGGCCAGCTCCAGGTGGTATTCCGTGCGCGCGCCGAGATAGGTCACGGCCCTGAGCCGGCCGGTGCCGGCGGGATCGGGCGCGACCTCGACCCGTTCGGGCCGGATCGCCAGCAGGCCGCTCGCCGCGCCCGCGTCGGGGGCGCAGGGCACGGCGGCGCCGCTCGCGAGCCGGAACACATTGGGCCCCTCGCGCGCGCCGTCGAGGAGGTTGCAGCGCCCGACGAAGCCGGCGACGAAGGTGTTGGCCGGGCGCTCGTAGAGGTCCTCGGCGCTGCCGACCTGCAGCACGCGGCCGTGCTCCATCACCACCAGCCGGTCGGCCATGGCGAGCGCCTCGTCCTGGTCGTGGGTGACCATCAGGGTCGTGAGGCCGAGCCGCTTCTGCAGCTCGCGGATCTCCAGGCCCACCTCGGAGCGCAGCTTCGCGTCGAGGTTCGACAGCGGCTCGTCGAGGAGGAACACCGCCGGGCTCACCACCAGCGCCCGGGCGAGCGCGACGCGCTGCTGCTGCCCGCCCGAGAGCTGGCGCGGCAGCCGGTCGGCGAGCGCGTCGAGGCGCACCAGCCGCAGGGCCTCGGCGATGCGCCGGTCGCGCTCGGCGCGCCCCACCTTCCGCATCTCGAGACCGAAGCCGACATTGTCGGCGACGCTCATGTGGGGAAACAGCGCGTAGGACTGGAACACCATCCCGGTGTCGCGGGCGTGCGGTGGCAGCCGCGTCACGTCGCGCCCGCCGATGACGACGCGGCCGGCGGTCGGCTCGATGAAGCCCGCGACCATGCGCAGCGTCGTGGTCTTGCCGCAGCCGGAGGGGCCGAGCAGGGCGACCAGCTCGCCCTGGCGGATGTCGAGGTCGACGCCGGCGACCGCGGTCGCCTCGCCGTAGCGCTTGGTGACGCCGTCGAGGAGGAGCGTGCCCATCAGACGATCCGCGACAGCTTCACGAAGCGGTCGGTGACCAGCATCAGGATCGTCACCATCAGGATCTGCGCGGTCGCGACGGCGGCCAGGGTCGGGTCCATTCGGAATTCCAGGTAGCTCAGCATGGCGACGGGCAGCGTGGTGCGCCCCGGGCCGACGAGGAGGAGGTTGAGCTCGAGGTTCTCGAAGCTCGCCACGAAGGAGAACAGGGCCGCCGCGACGATGCCGGGCCGCAGCATCGGCAGGGTGATGCGGGTGAACACCGTGAACGGCCGCGCGCCGAGATTGGCCGCCGCCTCCTCCGCCGAGCGGTCGAGCCCGGCGAGGCTCGCGGTGACGAGGCGCACGGTCCAGGGGATCGTGATCAGCACGTTGGCGGCGACGAGGCCGCCCAGAGTCGCCTTGATGTCCATGTCGAGCCAGTCCTCGGCCCGGAGATAGAACATGTAGAGGGCCGAGCCCGCGACGATCGCCGGCACCGCCAGCGGCGCCAGCAGGAAGGTGCTGATCGCCCCGCGGCCCGGGATGTTCGCCCGCACCAGCGCCAAAGCCGCGGCGGTGCCGAGCGGCACGCCGATCGCGGTCGCCGCGAGCGCGATCTGGAGCGAGGTGAGGAAGCCGCGGGCGAAGTCGCGCTGCGCCCAGGCATTGACGTACCAGCGCAGCGTCAGCCCGTCCGGCGGGAAGCTGACGATCTCCTGGTCGAAGACCGAGGTCACGATCACCATCACGATCGGCGCGAACACGATCGCGTAGGCGAGGATGACGGCCGCCAGGACGGCGAGGCGACCGAGCCGGACCGACGGGCCGGGACCGGCCGCGGCCGGGGCCGCCGAGGCGGGGGAGAGGGAGGCGGCGCTCATGCGGTTCACGGATTCGGCTCGGACGGCTGCAGGACAGCTGACCTGTTTGTAAGACAGGTACCGGGCTTGCTGGCAAGACAGGTGTTGCCGTGATGGCAAGACGGATGCCAGGGCCGGGCGACGCTCACGCCCGCACCTCGCGGAAGCGGGATCCTGCGAAGGCGGCGTCGCCCGCAGGGCCGGCGATCAATTGCGGCAGCACCGTCTTCCAGGCCTCGATCAGGTCGCGGTAGTAATCCGGGTCGGGACGCAGCACGGTCTGCACGCCCATGCCGCGCATCAGGTTGACGGTGAGGTTGAGGATGATCCTCGCTTCCCGGGGCGGCCGTGCGTCGGCATCGCAGAACTCGGCCCAGATCGCGTCGAGGGCGGCGTGGAAGCGCTGCACCACCGGGATCAGGGACTCTCGCAGCTCCGCATCGGTGCGGGCCTCGTTGATCAGCTCCATCGAGAGGTGGAAGAACCGGCCCGAGAACAGCGGCCACAGGAACTCGACGAAGTCGGCGAGCGGCAGCGCCCCCGTCCGCACGTTCCGCGACACCGACCGGATCTCGGCGGTGCCGTCGTCGAGCAGGGTCTCGAGTGCCGCGCGCACCAGGTCGGCCCGGGTCGGGAAATGGTGCAGCAGCGCCCCGCGCGAGACCTGCGCACGCTCGGCGATCGCCTGCGTCGTGGCCGCGTGGTAGCCCACCGCGTAGATCTCGTCGATCGTCGCGCGCACCACCCGCTCGCGCGTCGCGAGGCTGCGCGCCTGCGGCTGCCGTCCAGCCTGCGGCTGCCGTCCAGCCTGCGGCTGCCGTCCGGTCTGAGTCACCGCTCCTCCCGATCGCGAGCGCCCGATAAAAAAACAAGCTTGCCTGTTTTTTTCGCTCTGTCCAGTGTGCCGTCCGCTCCCGCGCGCCCTCATCCCCCGGGCCGCACCGCACGAAGAAGGGACCGCCCGCATGAGCGCCAACCTCGTCCTGTTCCGCAACGCCACGATCCTCGACGGAACCCACGACGCCGCGCTCGAGGGCCGCGACGTGCTGGTCGAGGGCGGCACGATCCGGGAGGTGTCGGACCGGCCGCTGACCGCCTCGTCGGCCCGCGTCATCGACCTCGCCGGGCGCACGCTGATGCCGGGCCTGATCGACTGCCACGTCCACGTCATCGCGACGATCCCCGACCTCGGCGCCAACGCCGACCTGCCGGATTCCCTGGTGGCCCTGCGCACCGCAAAGATCATGCGCGGGATGCTGATGCGCGGCTTCACCACCGTGCGCGACCTCGGCGGCGCCGACCACGGCCTGGTGATGGCGGTGAAGGAAGGGCTGATCGACGGCCCGCGCCTCGTGATCTGCGGCAAGGCCCTGTCGCAGACCGGCGGCCACACCGACTATCGCGGCCGCTATCATTCCCGCGACGTGAGCCATTACGGCACGAAGCTCGGGGCGATGGGGCGGGTCTGCGACGGGATCGACGCCGTGCGCCGCGTGGCGCGCGAGGAGATCAAGGCCGGGGCCGACTTCATCAAGATCATGGCCAACGGCGGCGTGTCCTCGCCGACCGACCCGATCGCGTTCCTCGGCTACTCGGTGGACGAATTGCGGGCGATCGTCGAGGAGGCGAACAACGCCCAGACCTACGTCGCCGCCCACCTCTACACCGACGAGGCGATCCGCCGGGCGGTGGAGAACGGGGTGATCTCGGTCGAGCACGGCAACCTGGTGCGGCCCGAGACCGCGCGGCTGATCCGCGACAAGGGCGCCTACGTGGTGCCGACCAACGTCACCTTCGACGCGCTCGCGCGCGAGGGGGCCTCCCTGGGCCTGCCGCCGGCCTCTGTCGCCAAGATCGAGGACGTGCGCGAGGCGGGGCTCTCCGCCCTCGAGACCCTGCGCGACGCGGGCGTGATGATGGCCTATGGCACCGACCTCCTCGGCGAGATGCACCGCCACCAGTCGGAGGAGTTCGTGATCCGCGGCCGCTGCCTGCCGGCGATCGAGGTGATCCGCTCGGCCACGGTCAACGCCGCCAAGGTCGTGCGCCTGGAGGGCAAGGCCGGCGTGGTGGCGCCGGGCGCCTTCGCCGACCTGATCGTCGTCGACGGCGATCCGCTCTCCGACCTCTCGCTGCTGACCGGCCAGGGCCGGCACATGCGGGCGATCATGATCGACGGGCGCTTCGTCAAGGACGAGCTGGCGGCCTGACCTGTCGCGCGTCCTGGCAGCGCCCTGCCGGCAGGCCGGCCGGGGACGGGCCGGCGCGCGGGATGCCTCCTCTCCCCCGAAAGAAGCCGGGCTTGCCCGGCTTCGTCCAGCGCTCGCGGATTCCGGGCACACTCGAAATCCACCGGGGAGAGGAGGCACCGGAGGGTCATCCGGCGATGGCCGCGTGCGGTCCCGTCGCCGGCACGTCCGGCCGGATCAGCAGCAGCCGGACTTGACGCTGCCGCAGGTATGGGCCGGGGGCGGGCAGGCCGGGGCCGGCGGCGGGCAGGGCGGCGGGCAGGCCGGCTTGCAGCAGCCGCCGGCGACGGAGCCGAGGGACTTGGCGTCGAGCTTCTTCATGATGCCGTTCTCTGTGTGGCGGCAGATCTCACGTGACTGCCGTATTTAAAGAATGTTTGATGACCTAAGGACTGTCCAGATATACTCCAATACCGTTACAATCAGAAAATAATAGAAACATGAGAACGACATGCGCAGCAAAGACTTGGCATGTTAGATCATGACATACGTAGGTAATCTTGGCCGGGCATCGCGCGCGCGGGCGGGCGGCGCCCCGGGCCCGTCGTGTCCGCGCCTGCGACGGCGACCGGGATCAGGACCCCGCCCGCACCACCCGCGCCCCGGCCTCCTCGGCCTCCGCGCATTGCGCCTGCGTCGCGCCGGCATCGGTCACCAGGGTCCAGCGCCGCGGCAGCGGCGCCCAGGCCCCTTGCGTCGCGCGGCCGAGCTTGGACGAATCCATCAGCACCACCACCTCGCCCGCCTGCTCCATCATCAGCGACTTGAGGGAGACCTGCTCGATCGCCGCCTCGCACAGGCCGCGGCCGGCGACGAAGCCGTCGCCGCTCACCACCGCCTTGTCGGCGGTGAGCCGGCGCAGGGCGGCCTCGGCCAGCGGGCCGAGCGTGCTCATGCTGCCGGCGCGCACCGCGCCGCCGAGCACCGTGAGCGTGAGGCCGGCCGCGCCGGCGAGCACGCCGACCAGCGGCAGGTTGTTGGTGATGATCGCGTGGCGGCGCCCCATCAGCCCGGCCCCGAAGGCCGCCACCGTCGAGCCGCCGTCGAGGACCAGGATGTCGTCCTCGGCGAGGAGGCTCAAGGCGGCCCGGGCGATGGCGGCCTTCTCGGGCCGGGCCTGCGCCTCGCGCTCCTTCAGGCTCGTCTCGGGCAAGGGATGGGCCAAGGAATGGGCCAAGGGATGGGCGATCACCGCGCCGCCATAGGTGCGCCGGATCGTCTTCTCCCCCGCCAGGTGCTGCAGGTCGCGCCGGATCGTCGAGGCGGAGACGCCGAAGCGCTCCGCCAGTTCCTCGACCACGACCTCGCCGGCCCGGAGCGCTTCCAGGAGCAGCGGGTGACGGTGCCGACCCCGCGTCACGGGGCTCAGACCGCCCGGCGCGGAGCGAGGTCGACGGCCTGGCGCAGGGCCTCGACCAGCGAGCCCTCGTCGGCGATGCCCGTGCCGGCGATGTCGAAGGCGGTGCCGTGATCGACCGAGGTGCGGATCACCGGCAGGCCGACGGTGATGTTCACGCCCGCCTCCAGCCCCAGCACCTTGATCGGGCCGTGGCCCTGGTCGTGGTACATCGCCACCACGATGTCGTAGTCGCCCCGGCCCGCCAGGAAGAACAGCGTGTCGGCGGGAAGCGGTCCCTCGACCCGCCAGCCCCTGGCGCGGCAGGCCTCGACCGCCGGCGTGATCTTCTCGGCCTCCTCGCCGCGGCCGAACAGGCCGTTCTCGCCGGCATGCGGGTTGATCGCGCAGACGCCGATCCGCGGGTTCGCGATCCCGGCCTTGACCAGGGTGTCGTGCCCGCGCGCGATCACCCGCTCGACCAGGCCCGGCTCGATCCGCGCGATGGCGTCGATCAGCCCGACATGCGTCGTGACGTGGATCACCCGGAGCTTGGGCGAGACCAGCATCATCGAGACCTCCGGCGTGCCGGTGAGCGCGGCGAGCAGCTCGGTATGGCCCGGATACTTGTGGCCGGCGGCGTGGAGCGCCTCCTTGCTCAAGGGTGCGGTGCAGATCGCGGCGGCCTCGCCGGCCTGGACGATCCTCACGGCGCGCTCGATGTAGCGGAACGCCGCCTCGCCGGAGACCGGCGAGACCCGGCCGAACGGGTGCCCCGGCGGGATCAGCCCGAGATCGACGCACGCGATCGCGCCCGGGGCGTCGCCCGCCTCGCCGGGCGAGGCAACCGCCCGCACGGTCAGGTCCGTCCCGACGATGCGGCCCGCCTCGCGCAGGCGCTCCGCGTCGCCGACGACCACGGGCCGGCAGAGCGCCGCGATGTCGGGCCGG
The DNA here is from genome assembly GCF_003173755.1 of Methylobacterium terrae. Taxonomy (NCBI): domain Bacteria; kingdom Pseudomonadati; phylum Pseudomonadota; class Alphaproteobacteria; order Hyphomicrobiales; family Methylobacteriaceae; genus Methylobacterium; species Methylobacterium terrae. The sequence continues at coordinate 551,974 of NZ_CP029553.1, read as the reverse complement.
GCGAGCGCCTTCATGATGATCTCGGGCCCGATGCCGGAGGCATCGCCCATGGTGATCGCGACGGTCGGTCGGCTCATGTCGGAGACCCTTCGTGTCTGATGGCCCGGAGATGGTGCACGGCGCGCGAGAGCGTATCCTCGGTGCCGAAGGCGCCGGCCTTGGTGACGATCGGCACGGCGATGCGGCCCCGCGTGAGGCCGAGCGACACGCCCGGCTCGATCTCGTCGATCAGCGCCAGGCCGTCGACCCCGAAATGGGCGAGCAGAGCCGCCGCGGTCTCGCCGCCGGTCGCCACCAGCCCGCCGAGATGGCGGGCGGTGGGGCAAAGCAGCGCGCCGAGGGCGTCCGCGAGGCGCGATCCGAGGCGCAGGTCCGGCGCCTCGCCCCCGGAGATGTTGCCCGTGGAGACGTTGCCCATGGAGACCTCGACCAGGACGTCGTCCCCGACGGCGAGGCGCGCGGTGACGGCGTCGCGCCAGCGCGTCCGCTCCTCCTCGCTCGCCGCGAGCAGCCACTCGGGTGCCACCGGGACGTGGCGCATCCGCGCCTCGGCCGCCAGCCTGCGGGATGCGGCGCGGGAGACCGCCGCGAGGCTCCCCACCACCACGAGCGTGCCGCCCGGGCCGCTCGCGACCGTGCGGGCCGGGGCGGGCGGCGCGTCCTCGGCCGCCGCCAGGGCGTGGGCGAGGCCGGCGCTGCCGATCCAGACCAGGCTCTCGTCCAGGCCCTCCCGCGCCGCCGCCGCGAGGCCGGCGGCGGCGACGCGCGCGAGGTCGTCGTCCTCGTCCGCGTCGAGCACCGCGACCGATTGGTCCCGCGCGGCGGCCGCGAGGGCGTCGCGCAGGGCGTCGCCGCCGGCCCGCACGGTCGCGAGGTCGATCACCGTGCTCGCGAGGCCGGCCCCGTCCAGCATCGCGGGGAGCGCGCCGGTCGGGTAGGTGTGGTCGCGCCGCCAGAGCTCGGTCTCCTCCAGCGGCCGGCCCGCGACCAGGATCCGCCCGCCCTTCGTGGTGCGTCCGGTCGCCGGGAAGGCCGGCGCCAGGACCCCGAACGCCCGGCCGGTCCGCCGGCGCACCCCGTCGAGCGTCGCGGCGAGTTCCGCCGCCGGCTGCCCGCGCAAGGTCGAGTCGATCTTCTTGAACATCCCGGCGCCCGGCCGGTGCAGGCGCTCAGTCAGGGCGGCGTGGCGCGAAGCGGCGGCCTCGGGCCCGAGCTGGCGGCTATCGGCGTCGTGGGAGACGACGTCCTCCTGCGCCTCGCGGCCCGCCTCGCCCCACTGCACGACCGCCGAGCGGCCGCGCCGGGCGAAGGCGATGGCGCAGTCGGCCGCACCCGTGAGGTCGTCGGCGAGGATGAGCCAGCGGCGCGCCATGGCTCAGGCCCGCTCCGGCACGGGCTCGGCGTCCGTCGCCTCGGCGTCGGCCGCGGCCTCGACCGGCTCGCCGAAATGCCGGGCGGTCCAGGCGGTGGCGAGCGGCGTCAGGATCGCGGTGACGACCACGGTCGCGGCGACCAGCACCGTCGCGGGGGCTGCGGCTTCGGCATAGGCCGGGTTGGCGGCGGCGATGATCGCCGGCACGGCCGCGGCGTTGCCCGCGGTCGAGCAGGCGGCGACGCCCGCCACCCCGGTGCCGCCGGTGAGCCGGTCGGCGAAGAACAGCGGGATGCCGGTGACCACCACCACCGCGACGCCGAGCCCGAGGCCGAGCAGACCCGCCTGCCAGATCTTGGTCAGGTCGAGCCCGGTGCCGAGCGCGAAGGCGAAGAACGGGATCATCACCGGCACGGCGCGGCCGAGGAAGGCGCGCATCTCGCGGTCGAGGTTGCCGAGCAGCATGCCGACGAGGAGCGGCAGGATGCTGCCGACCATCGTCTGCCAGGGGAAGGCCGACAGGCCGGCGACGCCGAGCGTCACCATGGTGAGGAAGGGCCCGGATTCGAGGCACATGATCGTGTAGGCGCCGACGTCCCGCGGACGGCCGTACTGGCCCATCAGCGCCATGTAGAGGCCGCCGTTGGTGTCGTTCATGGCGGCCACGATCGCCAGCGTCGAGAGCCCGGCGAACAGCCCGGCCCCGATCGGCGCCTCGCCGATCAGGCGGCCGAAGACCACGCCGAGGATCATCGCGACGCCGACCTTCACGACGAGCAGCGTGCCGCCCTTCTTGACGATGTAGGGCGTGGCGCGAAAGTCGATGCTCGCCCCCATGCAGACGTAGAACACCGCCAGGATCGGCAGCGCCCCGGTGAACAGGGCCCCGGTGAACGAGCCGAACACCTTCGGGGTCGCCGGGAACAGGGTGGCGATCACCGCGCCGACGAGCAGCGGCACCACCATCATCCCGCCCGGCACGCTCTCGATCGCGCGCTTGATCCGAACCTCGCCCATGCCCATGCGTTCCTCCTATGCACGGATCGCGCAAGGAATGCGCGATTGACCGGCTGTTAGCGCCTGATGGGCGCGAGAGGGTGAGGAAGTCAACCTGCTCGTTGCGTGATGTGCGCAAAACGCGCGGCGGGGCGGTCTCAGAACGCCAGCTTCATCCCCCCGACGAAACTCCGCGGCGCACCGGCGAAGATCGAGCCGGTGGTGGTGGCGAGCACGCTCGCGCCGTTCTGCAGCCCGGTCACGGCGCTGATCGAGTTCGCCAGCGGCTGGGCCGAGGCGATGTACGTCGTGTTCAAGACGTTGCGCACCTCGACGTAGAGGCTGAGGCGCTTGGCGTAAGACGCGATCAGGTCGGTGTCGTAGTGGATGTTGGCGTTGAGGATCGTGTAGCCCGGGGCTTTCAGCAGGTTGGCGTTGTCGAGGAAGAATCCGTCCTGGTAGACCGCCTCGACGAAGGCGCCGACGCCCTTGAACGGTCCCGACGGCTGGTCGTAGCCGATCCGGGCGAGGAGCTGGTGGGCCGGCACGCCGGGGATCAGGCGCCCGGCCCGGTCGAACCGCGCGGTGAGGCTGCCGGCGCTCAACTGCTCGACGTAGCGGGTGTAGAACTGGTCGTTGAGGCCGTAGGCCGCGGTGGCGCGCCAGCCCGGCGAGAACGCCCACTCGGCGCCCGCCTCGATGCCGCGATGCTCCGAGGCCGGGGCGTTGAAGGTGTAGCTGAGCAGGCCCGCCCCCGGCGACTGGGTGACGAACTCGTTGCGGAAGAACTCGTAGAATCCGGTGAGGCTCAGGCGGAGATCCGGCAGGGGCGACCAGTCGACGCCGAGATCGACGCCGAGATTGGTCTGGGTGCGCAGGTCGGTGTTGTTGCCCGGTACGCCGGCCGGGGTGACGAACAACGTGCTCGCCGCCGGCGTGGCGTAGCCGGTGGCGACGCGGCCGCGGACGGCGAGGGCCTCGTCGGGCCGGTAGACCAGCGCCAGTTCCGGCGCGACGTTGAGGAAGCTGCGGTCGATGTCGGCGCGCGCCGGCGTCACGCCGTTGGCAGAGTAGGCGTAGGTGAGGGTGCGCCCCTTGAGCCAGGTGTTCTCGGCCGAGACGCCGATGACGCCGGTCCACCTGTCCGACAGCGCGATCTCGCCCCGGGCCCGGCCGCCGAGATTCGACTGCACCGCCTCCTGGTTGCTCGTGAGCGCGCCGAGGCGCGGGCCGCCATAGGGCGCTCGGTTGTAGAGCGCGATGTGGTTGTCGATGGCGTTGTAGGAGAGCGCGACGTAGCCGATCGCCGGCAGGCCGAACACCTCGCCGCGCCGGGTGAGGTCGGTGAGGACGTTGTAGGACGGATAGCTGCCGCGCGACGACGAGGTGTAGAACGGCTGGTCGAAGTTGCGCTCGTCGAAGCCGACTTGCGCGCGCCAGGTCGTGTCGGCGTCGATGTCGTGCTCCCAGCGCCCGGCGACGATCGTGCGCCGGTCGTTGCGGCCGAAGGCGCCCTCGGACGCCGTCACCGGCACGGTGGCCCCGAAGGCGCCGTTGCGGAACAGGTTGAAGGTGGTGCAGCCCGCGGCGGCGTTGGCCGCGGTGGCGCAGCCGCGCTGGTAGGGGTTGATCCGGTACTGCGCGAGCGACGAGCGGGCGGCGAGGTCGACGTCGAGGGTGTTGTTGATGACCTTCAGGGTAAAGCGGTTGTCCGGACCGGGTGTGTAGCTCGCCAGAAGGTTGACCGTCTGGGTGTTGGCGCTGGCGTGGTCCTGGAAGCCGTTCAGGCGGAAATCGCTGGCGAACAGGCTGACCTCGTAGGGACCGCTCACCCCGCCGACGGTGAAGTAATGGTTCAGGTATCCGAAGCTGCCGGCATCGACGCCCACTTCGTAACCGTCGATCTCCCGGCCGGTGCGGGTGCGGAAGGCGAGGGCGCCGCCGCTGGCGTAGTTGCCGAACAGGGGCGATTGCGGCCCGCGGAAGACGTCGATGCGGGAATAGGCCCGCGGGTCGGTGAGGTCGAAGCGCGAGGCGCCGTCGGGCTGGGTGAGCGGGAAGCCGTCCTCCAGCACCACCATGTTCTTGACGACGCCGGTCGAGCGGGCGTTGTTGCCGCGGATCGACACCACCACGTCGCGGGGCCCGTTGCCCTGGCGCACGGTGACGCCGGGGCTGTTGACGAGCACCTGGCCGATCGTGGTCGCCGGGCGGTTCGCGATCACGTCCCGGCGGCCGATCGCCGTGACGATCTCGCCGACCGGGCGCTCGATCACGCTCGGGCCCGAGCCCGGCGGCGCCGCGACGCCGAAGGCGGCCTTGGGAGGGCCCCCGGCTCCCGCGACGGAGATCTCGTCGAGGGCGATGGTGTCGGGGGCGCCCTGCGCGAGGGCGGCGCCCGGGCCGAACGCGAGGAGGAGGGCGAGCGCGCGGGGTCGCACGCCGGAACCGGGGAGGGTCGGCATCGGGAAGTCTCGTCGAAGAGGGGCGCGGCGCGAAAAGCCGCCAACAGGATGACGCCGGGCGGCCGTCGGCCGCCCGAAGGCGACCGACGTCAGGCCGTTGCCGGCCGCCGGATGCCGCGCCGCAGGCCCGCGAGGCCCGCATCGACCGCGATCATCGCCAGGATCGCCAGCCCGGTGAGGGGAAAGACGAGCCCCATGGCGACGACGAGGCCGGTGACCCCGGCGACCGCCCGGCGGTCGTCCGGCCAGGCCGGCACGCCGAGGCGGCCCTTCGGCCGGCGCTTCCACCACATCACCGCGGCGGTGACGGCGAGCAGGATCGTGGCGAGGCAGAAGGCCAGCATCAGGAGCTGGTTGATGCGCCCGGCATACTCGCCCTTGTGCAGCCCGATCCCGTACTGGATCCCGCGCCCGACGAGGCCGATGTCGCCGAACGTCACGTTGACGAGCGGCCGCCCGCTATACTGGTCGAGGGAGATCATCCGCTGGCGCGTGACGTCGCGCGGGTAGGCGGCGGCCGCGTAGACGCCGGCCGGCCCCTCCGGCAGCGCCAGCTCGTAGCCCGCCGGCATGCCGAGCCCGGTCAGGATCTCGGCCGCCCGGTCGATGCCGATCGGCACCCCCTCGCGAGCCTCCGAGCGCGGCAGCGGCGCCGTCTCGAGGGCCCACCCGGTGGTGTCGAGCACCTCGCCCATCGGCACGCGCGAGACCGGCACCCCGGCCCACAATTCGGTCGGAAGGCCGAGCCCGGCGCGGTTCGACAGGGCCCGGAGCTGGTCGCCCCAGACGATCGACCACGGCAGGCCGGTGGCGGCGAGGAAGAACAGGCCGGCGCCGGCGACGAAGCCCGTGACCGCGTGCAGGTCGCGCCACCAGACCCGCTTGGCCGGATCGCCCCGCACCGACAGGATGCCGCCGCATTGGCCGCCACCCCGGCCGCCCTTCGGCCGGCGCGGCCACCACAGGTAGATCCCGCTCAGCACCAGGATCACCGTGAAGCCGGCCACGACCTCGATCAGGCCGTTCGCCACCGGTCCGAAGAACGACAGGCTGTGCAGCCGGCGCACCACCCGCATCGCCTCCGCGTCGCGCCCGACGCGGTCGAGGACCGCGCCGTCATAGGGGTCGAGGTAGACCAGCGTCTTGCCCGAGGGACCCGCCATGGTGACGACCGCGGCGCGGTCGGGTGCCTCGGGGCTGGCATAGGTCGTCGGGGTCGCGTCCGGCACGGCGTCGGCGGCGATGAAGACCAGCCGCTCCGGCGAGAGCGGCGCCGCCGCCCGCACCGCGACGACCGTGCGGTAGGAGAACAAGGTGCGGTCGATCTCGTCCTTGAACAGGTAGAGCGAGCCGGTGACCGACAGGAGGATCAGGAAGGGCAGGCAGAGAAGGCCGGCATAGAAGTGCCAGCGCCACACCGCGCGATGGAGGGCATCGCGCAAGCGGGCGGCCCCCTCGGCGGGGGCGTGAGACGGGGCGGGCATGGGAGGGATCCGGGAGGCGGCTGATCGATGGCGAGGACGGCTCGATCAGGCCTGCGGCGGACCCCGTGGGCTGGTGTTGGTGTCGGGCGGCGCCCGCGCCGGGCCCTCGTCGGCGGCGGGCGGGAAGCGGTCGGCCGGGCTCGGACCGTCGAAGGACAGGCGGGTGAAGGCGAGGAGCGCCGGCGCGACGAGGGGGAGGTGATGGGCCGCGACGCAGCAGGGCAGGGCGCAATGCGCGTCCGGCCCCGACGGACCGTCCGCCCCGTCGACGTGGCAGATCACCGCGCCGGGAGCGGCGTTGGCCGGTACGGGCGCGAGGGCGCCGAGCAGCACCTGGAGGCACAGCGCGTAGAGCGCGACCACCGCGATGGTCGCGCGTCCGATCGACCGTCTCGGCGGGCTCGCGCGCATGGCTCTGGGTAGGCTGGACGGGCCGGGGGCGTCAACGCCCCCGGACGGCCGTGCGCGCGGATTCCCGACGATCGTCGCCGCCCGGATGTGCCCGCACGCCGGCACGACCTCATGCCGCCCGGGCCGCCCCGGCCCGAAGGCGCGCGCGCCGGCTTGAGTCGGGGAGGCTTCCATCCTAATGCTGTGCTTGACCCTGCGTGATGATTCGGATCGTTGCCCGATGATCGCGTCGGTCCGACGGCGTCCGCGATGCTGGGCACATGTATAGTGGGTGAGGATCGACTCTCGTCGATGGAACGTCTCGACGGATCAGGTCGCTTAACGAAAAATTAACCATCCGTATGAGATCAAGTCTTCTGCCAAACGCGAGATATATTCGCTGAATGGGCAGGCTTCCTGTCATGAACTTCGACTTTTTCGAGAGACTTCGCGCGAGCCGGCCGGGCGACGAGAGCGACTGGTTCGAGGAGAGCTTCGTCGCGAATCTCGGCGAGGTGATCCGGTCGGTCGGCGTCATGAACGCCCGTCACGGCCTGGCGCCGGTCGACGGTCGTTCGCCGTCCCGCGACTGGGACCGGCTGATCGCCCATGTGCGGGACGCCGCGCGGGCGGCCGGGGAGGGCGAGGAGCGGCATGAGCGGCAGGTCCGGGACCTGCTCGACGGCGCCCATGCCCGGCTCGACGCGGCCGAGGCGCGGGCGCGCGCGGCCGAGGCGCGGGCGGAGGCGTTGATCGCGGCGGCCGAGCTGCGCGCCCGGCGGGCCGAGGCGGCGGCCCGCGCCGCCGAGGCCGCGCTGCTTCGCGCAGGCCCGCCGGAGGCGTGCGCCGTCGTGCCGGCGGCGCGGATCCTCCGGCGCGCCGGTTGAGCGCGCCGCCCCGTCAGTACCCCCGCGCCACGTCCACCGCCGCCGGGATCCGCCCCGAGGCGCGGTAGGCCCGCAGGTTGCCGGCGACGACCGCGGCGGCGCTCGCCGGCGTGGTCGGGCCGGAGATGTGCGGCAGGACGGTCACACCGGGATGGCGCCACAGGGGCGAATCCTCCGGCAGCGGCTCGACCTCGAACACGTCCAGCACCGCGTGCGAGAGCCGTCCCGCGTCGAGGGCGGCGAGGAGCGCGTCGGTCGCGACGATCGGCCCGCGGCCGAAATTGATCAGGCCGGCCCCCGATTTCATCGCGCAGAGGCGTCCGGCCTCGAGGAGGCCGCGGGTCTCGCCGGTGAGCGGCAGCAGGCAGACCACGATGTCGCTGACGCCGAGCAGGCCGGCGAGGCCCTCGGGGCCGGAGAAGCCCGCCACGGCGGCCGGCATCTGCTTCGGCGAGCGGCTCCAGGCGGCGACCCGGAAGCCCGCCTGGACCAGGCGATCCGCCGCCGCGCTTCCCAGGGCGCCGAGGCCGAGGAGCCCGACCGTCACCTCCCCCGGCGGGCGGTAGGCGATCTGGCGCCAGGTCGCGGCCTCCTGCTGGCGGCGATAGGCCGGCATGTCGCGCTGCAAGTAGTAGGTCCAGGCCAGCACCGCCTCGGCCATCGTGCGGGCGAGCTCGGGGTCGATCAGGCGCACGATCGGCACGCCGTCGTCCCCGAGGTCGCGCACCAGGCGCTCGACCCCGGCCCACAGGCTCTGGATCCAGGCGAGGTTCGGCAGCAGCGCCACCTCGGCCGGGTCGGGATTGGCGACGATCGCGACGCGGATGCCGGTCCGCTCCGCCTCGCTCAGGGTCCGGAACGGCCGGACGGTCTCCTCGGGCATGGCGTGGGCCAGCGCCGCCAGGAAGTCGGCTTCCTCCTCGGCGTCGAGGTTGCCGAGGAACGCGATCGGTTCGGGCATCGATCTCTCGCTTCAGCCGCCGAGGACGGGGGTGAGCCGCGCCACCGCCTCGCGGGCGAGGCTCGGGCTGACGGCGAAGCACAGGCGGACGAAGCCCTCGCCCTCCGGCCCGAAGGCGGTGCCCGGCGCGACGCCGACCTTCGCCTCCTCGAGCAGCCGGAAGGCGATCTCGAGGCTGGTCTCGGTGCGGGGGGTGCCCGGCCCGGTGACCCGGGCCATGAGGTAGAAGGCGCCCTCGGGCACCGACACGGTGACGCCGGGCAGGCGCGACAGGCCCTCGACCAGGATCTCGCGGCTCTCCGCGCAGCGGCCGACCATCTGGCGGATGAAGCCGTCGCCTTCCTCCAGCGCCGTCACGGCGGCGTGCTGGATGAAGGTCGGGATCGAGGTGGTGTTGTACTGGCCGAGCTTGGCGAAGGTGGCGGCGAGGCCCCGCGGGGCGATCAGCCAGCCGGCGCGCCAGCCGGTCATCGCCCAGTTCTTCGAGAAGGTGTTGGTGACGATCAGCCGGTCGTCCTCGGTGCAGATCTGCAGGAAGGACGGCGCGATGGCGTTGCCGTAGGTGAAGTGGGCGTAGACCTCGTCCGACAGGATCCACAGGCCCCGCGCCCGGGCGAGGTCGCGAAGCGCCGTCATCTCGGGCAGCGGCATGGTCCAGCCGGTCGGGTTCGAGGGCGAGTTCACCACGATCACGCGGGTGCGCGGGGTGATCGCCGCCGCGATGTCGGCGAGCGGCAGGGCGAAGCGCCCGTCGCCCTGCACCCGGTAGGGCACCGTCACGGGCACGCCGCCGGTGATGCGCACCGCCTCCGCCAGGTTCGGCCAGGCCGGGGAGGGGATGACGATCTCGTCGCCGGGCTCGAGCAGGGCCTGGGCCGCCTGCATGATGGCGTTCATGCCGCCGGCGGTGACGGCGAAGCGATCGGCCGAGACCGTCACGCCCCAGTGCCGGGCGTGGTAGGCGCTCAGGGCCTCGCGCAGGCGGGGGATGCCGAGCGAGGTGGCGTAGCGGGTGTGCCCGGCCAGCATCGCCCGGTGGGCCGCCTCGACGATGAAGGGCGGCGTCGGCAGGTCGCCCTCGCCGATCCACAGCTTGACCACCTCGGGGTCGTCCCGGCCGCGATCGGCGACGAGGCCGATCTGGCTCGTGCCGATGCCCTGCATGCGCGGCGAGAGTCCGGCGGCGAGGTCCGGTGTGGGGGTCTCCGCGTGGAACATCGGCGGCTCGTGCCCTCGTGTCGTGCCCGGCCAAGGGCGAGCGTGTCGGCGATCCCCTCCATAGCACCCGCGGCGCGGTGCGCGAGCCGCGACCGGCGCATGGGTCGCGACGGCGCGCGGCGGCCGGGCCCGCGGAGCCATGGACCTCGGCGGTTTCCCCGCTACAACGGCTTCAAGAACGAACAGCCGGAGGAAGCAGAGCGTGACGGTCAATCGCAGAACCGCCCTGGCGGGCGTCTCCGCCCTCGGCGCCGCCGCCCTCGCGACGGGGACGGCGCAGGCGCAGGGCGCGGCCCCGAAGACCTACGTCCTCGTCCACGGCGCCTATGGCGGCGGCTGGATCTGGCGCGACGTCGCCGCGGGCCTGCGCCGGCAGGGACACCGGGTCTTCACGCCGACCCAGACCGGGCTCGGCGAGCGCGGCCACCTGCTGTCGCGCCAGATCACCGTCGACACCCATATCGAGGACGTGGCGAGCGTGATCGCCTTCGAGGACCTGCGCGACGTCGTGCTGGTCGGGCATTCCTACGGCGGCATGGCGGTGACCGGCGTCGCCGACCGCATGACCGACCGGATCCGCCGCATCGTCTACCTCGACGCCCTGATCCCCGAGAACGGCGACACCGCCTTCACGATCCTGCCCGCCGGCATGGCGGATGCCCGGCGCAAGGCGGCGGTCGAGCAGGGCGCGGGCGTCGCCCTGCCGGTGCCCGGCCCGGAGGCCTTCCCGATCCCGGCGGGCCCGGCCAAGGACTGGTTCATGCAGCGCCTACGACCGCACCCGATCGGCACCTACGAGAGCCCGGTGCGGCTGACGAAGCCCGCCGGCGCCGGCTTGGCCGTGACCTACGTCGCCTACACCGCCCCGGCGCTCGCCTCGATCGAGCCGAGCCGGCAGCGCGCGAAGGCCAAGGCCGGCTGGGAGTACCGCGAACTCGCGGTGCCGCACGACGTCGAGGTGCCGAACCCCGAGAAGGTCGTCGAGGTGCTGGCGGGGGCGGGGTAGGGCGGTGCCCGGGTGCGGAATGCAGAGGGCGTGCGTGGACCCGAACCTGGGCTGCCTGCGGCCGCGCTGATGCAATCCACCGCGTCATTCCGGGGCCGCGTCAGCGGAGCCCGGAAGCCAGACACTCAGGACGAGCAGGAGGAAGCTGACCGCGATCCGCTCGTTCTTGAATCATCCGCGGTTCTGGGCGTGCCTCCGGCGCTCCGGGCTCCGCTTCGCGGCCCCGGGACGACTAGGAGGGTGTCGTGTCTGGCAGGTCGCAGTGGCCGGCGGCCGTCATCGACGATCGCCGGCCGGGGACGTCACGCCGCCTTGCCGGTCGGCAGGGTCACGGCGGCGGGGGCCTCGACGACCTCGTCCCCGCCCTCCTGCATCTCGCCCTGCCAGCGGGCCACCGCCGCGGTGGCGAGCCCGTTGCCGAGCACGTTGGTGACGGTGCGGCCCATGTCGAGGATCTGGTCGACGCCCATGATCAGCAGGATGCCGGCGGCGGGCAGGCCGAACATCGGCACGGTGGCGGCCACGACGACGAGCGAGGCGCGCGGCACGCCGGCGATGCCCTTGCTCGTCACCATCATGACCAGCAGCATGGTCAGCTGCTCGGTGATGCCGAGATGGATGCCGAAGGCCTGGGCGATGAACAGCGAGGCCAGCGCCTGGTACATCATCGAGCCGTCGAGGTTGAACGAGTAGCCGAGCGGCAGCACGAAGCCGGTGACGCGGGGGCGCACGCCGAACCGCTCCAGCACCTCGACGGTGCGCGGGAAGGCGGCCTCGCTGCTCGCGGTCGAGAAGGCGACGATCATCGGGGTGCGCAGGAGGCGCAGCAGCCGCACGACGCTGGTGCCGAGCACGAGCCAGCCGGCGCCGATGAGGAGCGCCCACAAAACCGCGAGGCCGAGATAGAACACGGCGATGAACTTGCCGTAATCGATCAGCACGCCGAGGCCCTGGATGGTGACGACCGAGGCCATCGCGGCGAAGACCGCCAGCGGGGCCACCTGCATCACCGCGTCGGTGACCTTGAACATCACCTGGGCCAGCCCGTTCAGCATGTGCACCATCGGGTCGGCGTAACGGCGGTCGATCGCGCTGAGGCCGAAGCCGAAGAACACCGAGAAGACCAGGATCTGCAGCACCTCGTTCGTCGCCATCGCCGAGACGATGCTGGTCGGGAAGACGTGGGTGATGAACTCGCGCAGGTTGATCGAGGCGGCCTTGAGGCCGGTCTGCGCGGCCGCATCCGGCAGCGGCAGGCCGAGGCTGGCGCCGGGCTGGAAGATGTTGGCGACGAGGAAGCCCAGCGACAGCGAGACGATCGAGGCGGTGAGGAACCAGCCCATGGCGAGGCCCGCGACGCGGCCGACCGCCTTGGTGTCGCCGAAGCTCGCGATGCCCGACACGATGGTGGCGAAGACGAGCGGCGCGATGATCATCTTGATCAGCCGCAGGAAGATGTCGGTGCCGATGGTGAAGTAGCCGGCGATCTCCTTGGCTTCCGCCGGGCTTCCCGCCATGCCGTGCAGACCTGCGCCGACGGCGACGCCGAGGGCGAGGCCGATCCCGGTATAGAGCGTCAGCCGGCCCGAGCGTCCGGTCGATCCACCCTGTGACAGATCGTGCTGTGCCATTGTTCGTGTTCCTCCCGAAAGGTGAACGGATGTGCGGCAAGGCCCCGGGCGCGAGTTCGCGCGCCCGAGGTTTCCCGCGGATGTCCGGCGTTTCCGTCCGTGATGGTGTGGCGAATGTTCAGATCGCCGCGAGGACCTGCGGGCGCGTCAGCCGGTCGGGTTGCAGCACCCTGTCGAGCTGGTCGCGGGCCATCAACTGCTTCTCGAGCACGAGGTCGTAGACGCCCCGGCCCGTGGCGTGCGCCTCCATAGCGACGGCCGTGGCGTTGCGATAGCCGATATAGGGGTTGAGCGCCGTCACGATGCCGATGGATTGCTCGACGCTGGCCCGCAGCCGCTCCCGGTTCGCCGTGATGCCGCGCACGCAATGGACGTCGAGCGTGCGGCAGGCCGCCTCCAGGTGGGCGAGGCTGCGGAACAGGCTGTAGGCGATCACCGGCTCGAAGGCGTTGAGCTGGAGCTGGCCGGCCTCCGCCGCGAACGAGATCGTCACGTCGTTGCCGATCACCTCGAAGGCGACTTGGTTGACGACTTCCGGGATCACCGGGTTGACCTTGCCGGGCATGATCGAGGAGCCGGCCTGGCGCGCCGGCAGGTTGATCTCGTTGAAGCCCGCCCGCGGGCCGCTGGAGAGCAGGCGCAGGTCGTTGCAGGTCTTCGACAGCTTGACGGCGACGCGCTTGAGCACCCCCGACACCTGCACGAAGGCGCCGCAATCCTGCGTCGCCTCCACCAGATCCTCCGCCGTCACCAGCGGGATCGCGGTGATGGCGGAGAGCCGCTCGCGCACCAGCTCGGCGTAGAGCGGGTGGGCGGTGATGCCGGTGCCGATCGCGGTCGCCCCCATGTTGATCTCGCGGATCAGGAGTTCCGCCTCGCAAAGCCGCGCCTCGTCCTCGGCGAGCATCCGCGCGTAGGTGCCGAATTCCTGGCCCAAGGTCATCGGCACCGCGTCCTGGAGCTGGGTGCGGCCCATCTTGAGGACGTCGCGGAATTCCTCCGACTTGGCCGTGAAGCTCGCGCGCAGGGACGCCATGGCGGCGACGAGGCGGCGGATCGCCCCGATCCCGGCGATCTTGAGCGCCGTCGGGTACACGTCGTTGGTGCTCTGGCCCATGTTGACGTGCTCGTTGGGATGGAGCCGGGCGTAGTCGCCGCGCGCGGCGCCCAGCAGCTCGAGCGCCCGGTTGGCGATCACCTCGTTGGCGTTCATGTTGGTCGAGGTGCCGGCGCCGCCCTGGATCTGGTCGACGACGAACTGGTCGTGCAGGGCCCCGCCCCGGATCTCGAGGCAAGCCGCCACGATGGCGTCGCAGCGCTCCGCGTCGAGCAGGCCGAGCTCGCGGTTGGCGAGGGCCGCCGCCTGCTTGATCGCGGCGAGCGCCCGGATCAGGTCGGGGCAGGTCGCGAGCGTCGTGCCGGTGATCGAGAAATTCTCGACGGCGCGCAGGGTGTGGATGCCGTAATAGGCGGCGGCCGGCACCGCGCGGTCGCCGAGCAGATCGTGCTCGATGCGGGTCGAAACGTCGGACAAGGGAGGCTCCTGGCGTGCGGGCGCGATCCGGCTCGCCGGGTGGCGGGCAGGGGCCGAGGCCGCGTCGGGGGACGAAGTGTGGGTCGGGATCGGGCCCGCCGGTTCAGGGGAACCGCGGTGCCGTCACCGGATGGCGGCGGAATAATCCCGCCGCCTGCGCACCGCCAATGCTATGTTTGCCATGAACTATTCCGCATCCGAATAGTTTGGCGGGTCCTCCGCCGCGACCGCCCAGACCTCGTCGAGGAAGGAGCGGTGGCGCTCGGCGCTGCGGTAGAGCCGGATGTCCATCGGCATCTCGCGGCCGAGCACCGTGAGGGCGCCGGCGCGGATCTCGGGCGCCACCAGGCTGCGCGGCAGCCAGGCGACGCCGTGGCCGCCGAGCGCCATCGAGCGCAGGGCCTCGGCCATCGAGTTCTCGTTGGTGTGGACCGGGTAGGTCGCCGGCGCGTCCTCGGCCGATTGCGCGATGCCGGCGAGCCGCCCGAGGAACGAGCCGCGGGAATATTGCAGCAGCGGCAGGCGGCCCTTGGCATCGGGCACCAGCCCGCGGGGGGAGGCCACCGCCGCCAGGCTGTCCCGCCCGACCACCCGGCAGGGATAGCGCTCGGGATCGAGCGGGATCGGGATGCCGGGGTGGTGGTAGGTCAGGAGCAGGTCGTAGCCGCCCTCGACGAGGGCCTGGACGCAGATGTTGAAGTTGTCCGGCAGCACCCGGCTCGCCACGGGCCCGAGCGCGTCGCGGATCCGCCCGAGCCAGCGCGGGAGGAACGAGAGGCAGAGCGAGTGGAGCGCCGTGATCGTCACCACCGGCAGCCCGGCGCCGTCGCTGCGGGCGCGGAAATCGGCCCGGCTCACGGTGAGGAGCCGCACCACCTCCTCGGCGGTCTCGAGGAACTGGCGGCCGTCGGCGGTGAGGGTGATCGGGTAGGTGCTGCGGTCGAGGAGCGCGGTGCCGAGCCAGACCTCCAGCGAGCGGATGCGCCGGCTGAAGGCCGATTGCGTGACCGCGCGGCTTTCCGCCGAGCGCGAGAAGCTGCGGGTCTCGGCGAGGCTCAGGAAGTCCTCGATCCACTTGAGTTCCATCGTGCCCGTCCGTGCGGGCGGGGCCGAGGCACGTCCGCCGGTGGCCCCGATCCCGCGTTTCCCCCCGCGTCATAGTACGGCAAGGGGCGGGGCGGGCCAGGGTGCCCGCGGGCTTTCAGCCCGGCACCAGGCCCTCCGGCAGCCCGATCGCGTGATCCGCGATCGTCCCGGCGCGGGTGATCCACACCTCGTCCCGGGCGCTCGCGATATGCGCCAGGGCCCGGCGCAGGGGCGCCAAGCGGTGCGGCTGGCCGACGAGGTAGGGGTGGAGCGCGATGCCTATCACCAGCGGCGCGGCGCAGGACGCCCTCCGCATCTCCTCGAAGGTGTCGACGATCATCTCGGCGAACTGGGCGCCCGAATCCTTGCGCCCGACGATGGAGGGGATGTCGTTCAGTTCCTGCGGGTAGGGCAGCGAGAGGATGCGCCCGCCGCCGCGGGTGGAAAACCAGGTCGGCTGGTCGTCGTGGCACCAGTCGAGGAGGTAGCGGTAGCCGGCCTCCGCCAGCAGGTCCGGGGTCGTGCGGCTCTGCGAGATCCAGGGGCCGAGCCAGCCCGCCGGTGCGCGCCCCTCCTCGCGGGTCAGGACCGCGGTGGCCTCGGCGATCAGCGCCCGCTCCTCGTCCTCGGCCAAGGTGCCCTGGCGCTCGGCGTTGGTGCGGCCGTGGCCCACCACCTCGTCGCCGCGGGCGCGAAACGCGTCCATCAGGCCCGGGCACTCGGCGTAGATGCGGCTGTTGACCAGCACCGAGGCCGGCAGGGCGAGTTCGTCGAACGCCTCGGCGAGGCGGAACACGCCGACGCGGTTGCCCCAGTCGCGCCAGGCGTAGTTCAGCACGTCCGGCTGCGGCCCGCCCGGCGCCAGCTCGGCCCCGAGCCCGCCGCCGAAATCGAAGCACTCGACGTTGAGGGCGACGTAGACCGCGAGGCGCTTGCCTCCGGGCCAGTCGTAAGGCGGACGCAGCGGCAGGGGGCTGTAGGCGTAGCGCCCGTGCGGGCGGGTCTCGTCGCTCATCGGTGCACCCTCACTGCTTCGCGGGCGGGGCCGCGTCGGCCGGCAGCAGGATGCCCGGGACGACCGTGCCCTCCGGGCCGTACTCGCCCGCCACCGCCCGGCAGGCCGCGTCGCGGTTCTGCATCATCTGGTTCGACATCAGGGTGAAGATCGTCTGCACCTTGGCGCCGAACGGGCCGCGGGGGGGCCGCACGTCCTCGATCGTCACCTGATAGCGCGCCAGCAGCGCCTCGAACGGCGCCGTGCCGATCCGGTAGCCGCAGACATTGGCCGCCGCGAACACGTAGGCCGCCGTCTCCAGCGCCCGCGGCGGCGGGGCGTTGCGGATGCCCTGCGCGGCGGCCGGCCCGCAGGCGAGGGCGAGGGCGGCGGCGAGGAGCAGGGTCGGGCGCATGACGGGGAACCTCCGGAGGGCGCCGCCCGGTCTGTGAACGGTCCGCGGCCGGGCTTGGGCGTGATCCGCGAGATAGCGCGGCCTGCCGCAGGGGCCAGGGCGGGAGGGGCGGCGACGGAGTTCGGGAAGGCCGCTCGTTCCGCGTGCCGCACCGGCCTGCAAAAAACTACCCTCCAGTATCCTGGCGACCCATGGCCGCCCCCGCCCCCACCCCTATCTGGCCCCGGACGACGCGGGCGGAACCTGCACGACGAGGGCGCATGACCACGACCTTCTTCCTGGTGCGGCACGCGGCCCACGACCGGCTCGGCCGCGTCCTGTGCGGGCGGATGCCCGGGGTGACGCTCGGGCGCGAGGGCAGGGCGCAGGCCGAGGCCCTGGCCGGCCGCCTCGCCGGCGAGGGGCTGGCGGCGGTCTACGCCTCGCCCCTCGAGCGGGCGCAGGAGACCGCCGCCCCGGTCGCGGCCCGGACGGGCCTGGCGGTCGGGACCCTGCCGGCCCTGAACGAGATCGATTTCGGCGCCTGGGCCGGGCGGGACTTCGACGCGCTGCACGGCGATCCCGCCTGGACCGGCTGGAACCGGGCCCGCCACGTCACCCGGCCGCCGGGGGGCGAGACGGCGCTCGAGGCCCAAGGACGCCTCCTGCGCGGCCTCGAGGAGCTGCGGCACCGCCACGGCGAGGCCCGCCTCGCCCTCGTCAGCCACGCCGACGTGATCAAGCTCGCGATCGTCCACGCCCTCGGACTCGGACCGGAGGCGATGGCGCGCTTCGAGGTCGGCCCGGCCTCGGTGAGCGTGCTGGTGCTGGGGGAGTGGGGCGCCAAGGTCGAGAGCCTGAACGAGCGGGCGTTTCTGGGGATGGACGCATGACCGACGAGACCTCGCGCGGCGACTCCCTGCGCGGCCGGGCCGAGGCCCTGGGGCCCTGGTTCCACAACATCGAGATCGCCCCGGGCGTGTTCACGGCCCCCGACCACTTCCTCGGCGACTACCCGATGGTGAAGTGGCGCTCCTTCTGCGACGCCGTGCCGGCGGACCTCGCCGGGAAGACGGTCCTCGACATCGGCTGCAATGCCGGCTTCTACGCCGTCGAGATGAAGCGGCGGGGCGCGGCCCGGGTGCTCGGGATCGACGAGGATGAGCGCTACCTGGCGCAAGGCCGCTTCGTCGCCGAGGCGCTGGGGGCCGAGATCGAGTTCCGCAACCTGTCGGTCTACGACGTCGGGGCGCTGGGCGAGCGCTTCGACGTGGTGCTGTTCATGGGCGTGCTCTACCACCTGCGCCACCCGCTGCTCGCCCTCGACCTGATCCACGCCCACGTCGCCGGCGACCTGATGGTGTTCCAGTCGATGCAGCGGGGCGCGAATACGGTCGCGCCGGTCGCCGCCGATTACGATTTCTTCGAGACCGCCCATTTCGACGAGCCGGGCTACCCGAAGCTGCACTTCATCGAGAAGGACTATTCCGGCGATCCCACCAACTGGTGGGCGCCCAACCGCGCCTGCACCGAGGCGATGCTGCGGGCCTCGGGCTTCCGCATCGAGGCCCACCCGGAGGAGGAGGTCTATCTCTGCCGTCGCGCCGCGACGCCGGTCGCGGGCCGGCCGGTCTATCCGGCGCGCCCGCCCGCGTGAGCGGTACACGGGGCGGCCGCCCGTCCTATAACGGGCCCGGGGGCCCGTGACTTGCCACGCTCGCCGCGCTCCCGAAGGACCCGAGCGCCCGTGACCCCTCCCGCCCGATGAAGTCCTCGATCCGCCGTGGAACCCAGCGCGAGCCGGGCCCCGACCTCGCCCGGCTGCCCGTGGCGCCGGACCTCACCGGCATCAACGTGATCGAGGGCCTGCGGGCGGCGGTCGCCTTCGCGAGCATCATCCTGCTCGAGTCGTGGCTGCACTGGCCGCCGCTCCTCACCATGGCGCTCGCCGCCAACCTGACCTGCTTCTGCGACATCGGCGGGCCGATCCGGCCGCGCCTCTCCGCGCTCCTCGCCTTCGCGGGCCTCGGCGGCCTCGTCTGGGGCGCCTTCGGGGTGATGGAGGGGTACGGCTTGGGCGTGGTGCTGCCGGTGGCGCTCGCGGTCATCTTCTGCTGCACCTTCGCGCGGATCTGGGGCGTGCCGGCACAGACCGTCGGCAACGTGCTGGTGGTGGTGCTCTGCCTCGCCCTCGACCGGGCCTTGAGCGTCGAGCAGGGGGTCGTCGTCGCGGGCATGTTCTGGGCCGGCGGGCTCTGGGCCGCCTTCCTGACCCTGGTGGTGTGGCGCCTCCACCCCTACCGGCCGGCGCACGCGGCGATCGGGGGCGTCTGGCGCGGCCTGTCGCGCCTCGCCCGCGACCTGCGCCGGCTCTCGGCCGATCCCGGTGGCGCCGATCCCCATGGCGCCGATCCCGGTGGCGCCGATCCTGCCGTCTGGGAGGAGCATGCGCGCGGCCATCGCCGGGCCGTGCGCGACGCGATCGAGGCCGCCCGCACCCTGGTGCTGGAGCTCGCCCGCAGCCGCGCCCGGCTCTCGGAGCGCAACGCCCGGGCGCTGATCCGGCTCGAGGCGGCCGAGCAGCTGTTCGGCGTGATGATCGCCCTGTCGGACTACCTCGAGCGGGCGACGCCGGCGCAGCGGGCGCAAGCCGTCGGGCTCCTGCGGCTGCTGCCGCCGATGCTGAAGGTCTTGGCCCGCGCGATCCGCCGCGACCGGCCGGTGGACTTGGCGCGCATCGAGCGGGCGCTCGCCCGGGCGAAGCCCGCCCCCGACGCCGACCCGGCCCTGCGCCGGATGGCCGAGCGCATCCTCGACCGGGTCCGGATCGGCGCCAAGCTGTCGGGGCCGGAGGACCTGGCCGGGGGCGGCGGGCTCGCCGGCGCCCCGGCCCCGCCCTGGCGCGAGACCGTGCTCGTCCCGCTGCGCGCCAACCTGACCTGGTCCTCGGCGAACCTGCGCCACGCCGTGCGGGCGAGCGTGGTGGCGTTGCCGGCGCTCGCCGTCACCGTCTGGTGGCCCGGCCCCTTCACCCACTGGCTCACCATCACGGTGGTGCTGACGATGCAGCCCTTCTACGCCGCCACCTGGCAGCGGGCGCTGGAGCGCATCGGCGGCACGGTGCTGGGCGGGGTGATCGGCGCGGTGCTGGCCTACTACGCCACCTCGCCGGCGATCCTCGCCGCCATGATGGTGCCGCTCAGCGTCGTCGGCTTCGCCGCCAGGGGCGTGAGCTACGGCACCTTCATCGCCTGCCTGACGCCGCTCGTGGTCGTGCTGGTGGAACTGGTCGAGCCCGGGCACTCGTCCTGGGAGATCGTCGGGATGCGGGCCCTGTTCACGGTGCTGGGCGGGGCGGTCGCGGTGCTGGCGGGCCTGCTGCTCTGGCCGCTCTGGGAGCCCGGCCGCGTCCGCGACGCGCTGCGCGCCGCACTGCAGACCCACGCCCGCTACGCCGAGGCCGTGGTGGCCGAGCGCCTCGGCGAGGAGCCGACCGCCGCCGCCGAGGCCGCCGCCCGCGCGGCCGGGCTCGCCAGCAACAACCTGGAGGCCGCGCTCTCCCGCGCCCTGCAGGAGCCGATGCGCCGCGGCCGCTCCCGCATCGAGGCCGCGATGATCGCCGACGCCACCCTGCGGCGCATGGCCGGCCGGCTCGCGATCCTGCGCCACGAGCCGGAGCCGAGGGGTTCCGACGCCGCGACCTGGCGGGCCTGGCGCGACTGGCTGGCCCGGGCCCTCGCCGCGACCGCCGCCGGCGACAGGCTGCCGGCCAAGCCCGAGGGCGCGGATTCGGCGGCCTTCGAGCGCATCGCCGCCCAGGTCGAGCTCCTGGCCGGGACGCTGCGGCGGGCGGGGATCGGCCGCCCGGAGGCGGGTGGGCAACGAGTTGGCAGGCAGGAGGCCGGCCGGACGACGTAGGCCCGGCTTCTACGAGCCGCTCCGATCGTTCGAGAACACCGTCTGCCCGCCCGGACCGGTATCCCGGCGGCGGGGCGGGTTGCGGCGGGCGGCGTCGCGGCCGGCGAGCTCGTCCGGGTCGCCGCGCTCGGAGGCCGGCACGTCGTCGATCCGCGTCGCCGCCCCCTCGCTGCCGTCCGGCGCCGACTGGATCCCGGATTGCGTGGTCCCGTCGCCGCCCATGCCGCCATAGCCCGTGCCGCCATAACCCCGGGGCCCGCCGCGTCCCGCGTCCTCACCGGCGGTGCCGAAGGCCGCCCGCAGGTCGTCCGCCTCGCCGGGCAGGTCGCCGGGATCGGGCGCCCGGCCCGCATCCTCGCGCGGTGCGTCGGCCCGGGCGCGGCGACGGTCCAGCTCGCGCCGCTCCTCGGGCGTCAGCACCTCCCCGCGGGCCGTGCCCGCCGCTCCCGTCTCGGGCGAGACCCCGCCGCCGGGCACCGGGGCGTCTCGGTGGCCAGGATGATTCGCCATGCCCGCGCTCCTTCTCGACCTCGATCCGGCCATCGGCCGGGCCGGACCAAAGCGCGGGGCCTTGGGGCCGTTCCATTGCAATCCCGGGTGGCACGCGGCGCTCCATGCCTCTACGACGGAAGGACCGCCCGGAGAGGCGGCGTCCGCCCCGGCGGAGATGCGACAGGGAGGAGCACGCGATGCCCGGACAACGGTTGTGGCTGGCATCGGTCGTCGTGGCGGCCGGATGCGGGTGGCTCGCGGCGGGCGGGAGCCCGTCGACGGCGATCGGAAAGGAGCCCCGCTTTCCCCAGCTCACGCTCGACAGCTTGAACGAGCAGCAGCGCCCGCTCGGCGAGAAGATCATGAAGATCTCGAGCGTCGGCATCGGCGGGCCCTACAACCCGCTCCTGCGCAGCCCGGTGCTGGCGTCTCGGATGTACGACCTGCTGGAGTACCTGCGCTGGAACAGCTCGCTGCCGCCGCGCCTGAGCGAGTTCGCGATCCTGATCCAGGCCCGGCAATGGCGCTCGCAGGTCGAGTGGTACGCCCACCATCCCCTCGCCCTGAAGGCCGGGCTGCCGGAGAGCGTCGCGGCCGACCTCAAGGCGAACCGGCGCCCGGCCGGCATGACCCCCGAGGAGGAGGCCGTCTACGATTTCTGCATGGAGCTCACGACGACGCACGCGGTCTCGGACGCGGTGTTCGACCGGGCCAAGCGCGTGCTCGGCGAGCAGCAGGTCGTCGACCTCGTGGGGATCAGCGGCACCTACGTGACCGTGGCGATGATCCTGGCGACTGCCGAGGCCGGGGTGCCGCCGGGCAAGGAGCCGCCGTTCAAGCCGGGGGAGCCGTGAGCCCGGCTCGCCGTCGGCGGCATGCAGGAAGCGGTAGCTTCATCCTGCCCTCGACATCATCCTGAGGTGTCGTACGATTTCCGGCTGATCGCTTCGCGAGGCGGAAATCGGCTTCGCTCAAGCGCCGCGCGGGCTGGTGATACGAGATCCGGAAGTAATCTTCCGGATCTCGTATCAGTTCATCGGGGATGGACTGACCTCGAAGGAGAGTTCCAGAAATCGCAGTGGTTTCCGGAGCCCTCCTTCGAGGCTCCTTCCAGTCGCACCTCGGGATGAGGTCGTGAATGGGGTCGCGTGGGCGCGCGCTATGCCATCCCGATCGTCCCGGACACGGGACGACGCGAAGCCGGCGCAGTCACGATGAGCCCTCACTCCCGCCGCAGCAGGAACACCCCTTGCGTGCCGACGAGGTTCCACACCCACCACGGCAGGGCGAAGCGCATCGGGTGGCCCGAGGCGTCGAGCGCCGAGGCGCGCTCGATCCGGGCGCCGACGAGGCGGCACAGGACGACGAAGTCGCGGATCGTGCAGTGGTGGATGTTCGGGGTCGCGTACCAGGGATCGGGCAGGGTGTCGGTCACCGGCATCCGGCCGCGCAGCAGCAACTCGCTGCGCACCCGCCAATGGCCGAAATTCGGGAACGACACGATCGCGTGGCGGCCGATGCGCAGGAGGTGCTCCAGCACCTCCTTGGGCTGGCGCGTCGCCTGGATCGTCTGCGACAGGATCACGTAGTCGAAGGCGTCGTCGGGGTAGGCCGCGAGGTCGGTGTCGGCGTCGCCCTGGATCACCGGCAGGCCGTGGGCGAGGCAGGCATTGACGCCCTCGCGCGAGAGCTCGATGCCGCGGCCGTCGACGCCGCGCCGGTCGCGCAGGAGCGCCAGCAGCGAGCCGTCGCCGCAGCCGACGTCGAGCACCCGGGAGCCGGGCTCGACGAGGTTGAGCATCACCAGATGGTCGGTGCGCGACGAGCCGGTGGCGTCCCGCGGCAGGCCTGCCGGGGCGAGGGAGGCGGTCACGGCGCTCACAGGCCGCGCTCCCGGGCCGCGGCCGCGATGAAGCCCTTGGCGGCCGAGATCATCGCCGGCTCGTCGAGCAGGAAGGCGTCGTGGCCCTTGTCGCTCTCGACCTCGACGAAGGCGACCGGCGCCGCCGCCGCGTTGAGCGCGTGGACGATCGCCCGCGAATCGGCGGTCGGAAACAGCCAGTCGGAGGTGAAGGACACGATGCAGAACCGGGTCCTGGTACCCCGGAAGGCGTTGGCGAGCACGCCGCCATGGTCGGCGGCGAGGTCGAAATAGTCCATCGCCCGGGTCAGGTAGAGGTAGGCGTTGGCGTCGAACCGCTCGACGAAGGTGATGCCCTGGTGGCGCAGGTAGCTCTCGATCTGGAAGTCGGCGTCGAACGAGAAGGTCGGGGCGTCCCGGTCCTGCAGGCGGCGGCCGAACTTGCGGTGGAGGGCCGGCTCGGACAGGTAGGTGATGTGGGCGCCCATCCGGGCGACGCCGAGCCCCTTGGCCGGCCGGGTGCCGACGTCGAGGTAGCGCCCGCCGTGCCAGTTCGGATCGGCCAGGATCGCCTGCCGGCCGACCTCGTGGAAGGCGATGTTCTGGGCCGAGTGGCGCGCGCCGGTGGCGATCGGCATCGCGGCGAAGACCCGTTCGGGGTAGCTCGCCGCCCATTGCAGCACCTGCATCCCGCCCATCGAGCCGCCGATGCACAGGAACAGGTCCTTGATGCCCAGCCGGTCGAGCAGCATCGCCTGGCCGCGCACCATGTCGCGGATCGTCACCAGCGGGAAGTCGAGGCCGTAGGCCCGGCCCGTGCCCGGATTGAGCGAGGCCGGCCCGGTCGTCCCCATGCAGGAGCCGACCACGTTGGCGCAGATCACGAAGTAGCGGTCGGTGTCGACCGGCTTGCCGGGCCCGACCAGGCGATCCCACCAGCCGCCCTTGCCGGTGACCGGATGGGTGCTGGCGAAATGCTGGTCGCCGGTGAGCGCGTGGCAGACCAGCACCGCGTTGCTGCGCGCGGCGTTGAGGGTTCCGGCGGTCTGGTAGGCGATCTGCCACGGCGCCAGGTCCACGCCCGCATCCATCGCCAGGGCTGCGTCCGGCCCGAAGCGGGCGACGGGGCTCGTCGGCTCGTCCGCCTGGGAGGCAGGATCCTGGCCGGACTTCAGGAGCGGTGTGGCCATGCTTCTCACGGGGCTGTCGCCGGGCGGCGGGCTTGACGAGGCTTTGGCGGGAAAAACCGGAGGCGATTCGTTCTCCAAACCGGACCGGCCGTTAAAGCGTCCAAAAATTCCGCTTCGACGGACGAAAGAGGTAGGGCTTCGCTGTCCCGCCGTCAATCGACGGAAGGGTATTCTCCGGGAGGAGCGCGCGACGGCGGCCCTGGCCCGCGGGCGCAGGCAGTCGTAAGACGGATCTTCCCGCCGCTTCTCTCCATATGGCCATGACGTCGACCCCGCCCGCCGACCTCGCCGCCCTCCGGGCCGACATCGATCGCATCGATTCGGCGATGCACGACCTCCTGATGGAGCGCGGCCGGATCATCGACCGGCTGATCGCCGTCAAGAAGACCTCGGCCTCCGGCTCCGCCTTCCGGCCCGGCCGCGAGGCCTCGATGATGCGGATGATCGCCGAGCGCCACACGGGCCTTCTCCCCCTCGACACCGTGGAGGGGATCTGGCGCGTCATCATCGCGACCTTCACCTACGTGCAGGCACCGTTCGCGGTCCATGCCGACGTCTCGGGCGGCGACGCGCCGATGCGCGACTCGGCCCGGTTCCATTTCGGCTTCACGGTGCCGTACCGGCCGCATCCGAGCGCGGCGGCCGTGATCGCGGCGGTCGCCGCCTCCCGCGGCGATCTCGGGGTGTTCCGCCTCGACCAGGGCGTGACCGCCGGCGCCTGGTGGCGCCAGCTCGCCGGCCCGGGCCGCCCCAAGGTGATCGCTCGCCTTCCCTTCATCGAGCGGCCCGGCCACCCGGCGGGCACCCCGGTCTTCTGCATCGCCAAGCCCCTCGACGACCCGGCTGCGGCCCAGCGCGACTGGGTGCTCTACGCCGCCCGGTTCGAGCGCTGGCGCGACGAGGCGGCCGAGGCGGTGGCTGGCTTGGGCGGCGAGGTGGTGGCGAGCGCCGGCCTCAGCGGGGGCCTGAGCCAACTCCTGGCGCTACCCGGGAGCGTCGGCCCGGACGAGGCGCGGGCGGCGCTTGCGGAAGCGGGCGTGACGCCCGGGCCCTTCGAGGAGATCGGCAGCCACGCGGCGCGCTTCCGGGTGGGGGCTGCGTAGATCAAGCTCGGATCTTGAATCGACCTCTCGAGAAAAGCGCGTGATGCCCTCTCCCGTGCGGGAGAGGGCATCACGCGCTCGCTTCTCGTCGCGCGTCAGGCCGACACCCCGAGGCGCCGGTTGAGCCCGAGCGCCCCCAGGGTACAGACCGCACCCGACAAAAGGTACACCCCGACCCACGGCAGGCCGAGATGGCTCGAGGCGTAGAGCGCGACGAGCGGGGCGAAGCCGGCGCCGACGAGCCAGGCGAGGTCGGAGGTCAGCGCCGAGCCGGTGTAGCGGTACTTGGTCCCGAAGTTCTCCGCGATGGCGCCCGAGCTCTGGCCGTAGGCGAGGCCGAGCAGCGCGAAGCCGACCACCACGAAGATCGTCTGGCCGGCCATGCTGTCGCCGAAGAGCAGCGGGGCGACGATGCTGCCGAGGGCAAACAGGCCGATCAGCGCGGCGGCGAGCGCGATGGTCGAGCGCCGGCCGATCTGGTCGGCGATCAGGCCCGACATCACGATCGTCATCGTGGCGATGGTGGCGCCGGCGAACTGCACCATCAGGAACTCGCCGACCGAGCGCCCGGTGAACAGGTTGATCCAGCTGACCGGGAACACCGTGACGAGGTGGAACAGCGCGTAGCAGGCGAGCGGCACGAAGGCGCCGACCAGGATGTTGCGGCCGCTCGCCCGCACCGTCTGGAGGACCGGCTCCGGCTCGAGCTCGTCGGCCTCGAGCAGGCGGCGGAACTCCTCCGTCGCGACGAGGCGCAGGCGCGCGAAGAGCGCCACGACGTTGATCGTGAAGGCGACGAAGAAGGGATAGCGCCAGCCGAAGCCCATGAAGTCGGCGTCCGAGAGCTGGAGCTCGAAGAACGCGAACAGCCCGCTCGCCAGCATGAAGCCGACCGGCGCGCCGAGCTGCGGCAGCATCGCGTACCAGCCGCGGCGGTTCTCCGGCGCGTTGAGGGCGAGCAGCGAGGCCAGCCCGTCCCAGGCGCCGCCGAGCGCCAGGCCCTGGCCGATCCGGCACGCCGCCAGCAGAACCGCCGACCAGTGCCCGATCGTCTCGTAGCCCGGCAGGAAGGCGATGAGGCAGGTCGAGGTGCCGAGCAGGAACAGCGCGATGGTGAGCTTCGTCGCCCGGCCGTAGCGCCGGTCGATCGCCATGAACAGCACCGATCCGACCGGCCGCGCCACGAAGGCGAGGGCGAACAGCCCGAACGCGTACAGCGTGCCGGTCACCGGCTCGGCCCACGGGAAGACGAGCCGCGGGAAGACCAGCACGCAGGCGAGGCCGAACACGAAGAAGTCGAAGAACTCGGAGGTGCGGCCGATGATGACGCCGAGCGCGATCTCGCCGGGCGCGACGTGCCCCGGCTCCGACGAGGCCAGGCGGGCATCCCGTTCCGGCTTGGAGGAGTTGGCGGCGGCGTCGTCCGCCGTGATCGTGGCCATATCGGAATCCTGCTTCGTCACTCTACGAAGACCCCTTCCTTAGAGGAGAACCGGCCCTCTGGGGGCCTGGACAAAACGTCCAATCCCGCGGGCGCTCCGGCGGGCGTACAGGACAGGAGCCGAAAGCTGATCGTCCGGGCTGCCCGTGAGACATTTGCGCCTCCTCCTCGTCCTCCCGCTCATCCTCCTCACCGGAGGGTGCAATCTCGTGCTCCTGTCGCCCGCGGGCGACGTGGCGCTGCAGCAGCGTAACCTGCTGATCGCCTCCACGGTGCTGATGCTCCTGATCATCATCCCCGTGATGGCACTCACGATCGCCTTCGCGTGGCACTATCGCGAGGGCAACAAGAAGGCCGTCTACGACCCCGATTTCCATCACTCGATCGGTCTCGAGGTGGTGATCTGGTCGGCGCCGCTGCTGATCATCGTGGCGCTCGGCGCGCTCACCTGGCTCGGCACCCACCTGCTCGATCCCTACCGCTCGGTCAGCCGCATCAGCGCCTCGAAGCCGATCGTGTCGAGTGTCGGCGACCCGATGGTCTCGGGCAAGCCCCTGGTGGTCCAGGTCGTCGCCCTCGACTGGAAGTGGCTCTTTCTCTACCCCGAGCAGGGCATCGCCTCGCTCAACGAGGTCGCCGCGCCCGTCGACCGGCCGATCGAGTTCCGCATCACCTCCTCCTCGGTGATGAACTCGCTGTTCATCCCGGCGCTCGCCGGCCAGATCTACGCCATGCCGGGCATGCAGACCCGCCTCAACGCCGTGATCAACAAGGCCGGCGACTACGAGGGCTTCTCCGCCAACTACAGCGGCGCCGGGTTCTCGCACATGCGCTTCACCTTCAAGGGCGTCGACGAGGGCGATTTCAGCGCCTGGGTCGACAAGGTCAAGAAGGAGGGCGGCGGGCTGTCCCGGGCCGACTACCTGAAGCTCGAGCGCCCGAGCGAGAAGGAGCCGGTGCGCTACTACAACGCCGTCGATGCCGGCCTCTACGACGCGATCCTGAACATGTGCGTCGACCGCGCCAAGATGTGCATGCACGACATGGCGGCGATCGACGCCCGCGGCGGCGGCGGCCGCGAGGGCATCAACACCGTGATGAGCCTCACCTACGACAAGGCGGTGCGCCGCGGTACCGGCAAGACCCAGCAGGCGACCTTCGTCACCGCGCTCTGCACGCCGGCCGACGCCTACGGCCTCGGCAATGCCTCGACGGTGTCCGCCGCCGCGACGCCGCGCCTGAACTGAGCCTCATCCCCGGCCGGACCGGCTGCCGGTCCGGCCGCGACATCGATGCGGGAACGAAGAACCGAGCGGTCTCGCCCTGTGCGGTTCCGCCCGGCCCGGACTCCGACGAAGCTACCTGCACTCCAGGCTGAGCCATGAACTCCGAACATAATCCGATCGAAGCCTACCCGCATTGGTGGCGGCTCCTGTTCGGCCGCTTCACCATCGAATCCCTGCCGCTCCACGAGCCGATCGTGGTGGTGACGTTCCTCGTGGTCGCCCTCGGCGGCCTCGCGGTCCTCGGCGCGCTGACCCGCTACAAGCTCTGGGGCGTGCTCTGGCGCGACTGGTTCACCAGCGTCGACCACAAGAAGATCGGGATCATGTACATGGTCCTCGGTCTGGTCATGCTGCTGCGCGGCTTTGCCGACGCGGTGCTGATGCGCTCGCAGCAGGCGATCGCGCACGGCGGCGCCGAAGGTTTCCTGCCGCCGCACCACTACGACCAGATCTTCACCGCCCACGGCGTGATCATGATCTTCTTCGTGGCGATGCCGCTGGTCACCGGGCTGATGAACTACGTCGTGCCGCTGCAGATCGGCGCCCGCGACGTCGCCTTCCCGTTCCTCAACAACTTCAGCTTCTGGATGACCACCGGCGGCGTCGTGCTGACGATGATGTCGCTGTTCGTCGGCGAATTCGCGGCGACCGGCTGGCTCGCCTATCCGCCCCTGTCGAACATCGCCTACTCGCCGAGCACCGGGGTCGATTACTACATCTGGGCGCTCCAGATCGCCGGCGTCGGCACGACCCTGTCGGGTGTCAACCTGATCGCCACCATCGTCAAGATGCGGGCGCCCGGGATGTCGATGATGAAGATGCCGGTCTTCACCTGGACCTCGCTCTGCACCAACATCCTGATCGTCGCCTCGTTCCCGGTGCTCGGCGTCGTGCTGGCGCTGCTCACCCTCGACCGCTACGTCGGCACCAACTTCTTCACGAACGATCTCGGCGGCAACCCGATGATGTACGTGAACCTGATCTGGATCTGGGGTCACCCCGAGGTCTACATCCTGGTGCTGCCGGCCTTCGGCATCTTCTCCGAGGTGACCTCGACCTTCTCCGGCAAGCGCCTGTTCGGCTACGCCTCGATGGTCTACGCCACGGTCGTCATCACCATCCTGTCCTACCTGGTCTGGCTGCACCACTTCTTCACCATGGGGTCGGGGGCGAGCGTCAACTCGTTCTTCGGCATCACCACGATGATCATCTCGATCCCCACCGGCGCGAAGATCTTCAACTGGCTGTTCACGATGTACCGCGGCCGGATCCGCTTCGACCTGCCGATGATGTGGACCGTCGCCTTCATGCTGACCTTCGTCATCGGCGGCATGACCGGCGTGCTGCTCGCCGTGCCCCCGGCCGACTTCGTGCTGCACAACTCGCTGTTCCTGGTCGCGCACTTCCACAACGTGATCATCGGCGGCGTGCTGTTCGGCCTGTTCGCCGGCATCTACTACTGGTGGCCGAAGGCCTTCGGCTTCCGGCTCGACCCGTTCTGGGGCAAGGTCTCGTTCTGGTGCTGGGTCAGCGGGTTCTGGGTCGCCTTCACGCCGCTCTACATCCTCGGCCTGATGGGCGTGACCCGGCGCATGAGCTCGTTCTCGGGCACCGAGTACCAGCCGCTCTTCGTCATCGCGGCCTTCGGGGCGCTCCTCGTCGCCTGCGGCATCGCCGCGATGATCGTCCAGTTCGCCGTCAGCATCCTGCGGCGCGAGCAGTTGCGCGACCTCACCGGCGATCCCTGGGGCGGCCGCACCCTCGAATGGGCGACCTCGTCGCCGCCGCCGGACTACAACTTCGCCTTCACGCCGATGGTGCATGACGGCGACGCCTGGTGGGACATGAAGGCGCGCGGCCACCAGCGTCCGCTGGACGGCTACAAGGCGATCCACATGCCGAGGAACACCGGCGCGGGCGTCATCATCTCCGCCATCGCCACCGTCTTCGGCGTCGCCATGGTGTGGTACGTCTGGTGGCTGGCAGCGCTCGCCTTCGTCGGCGTGATCGCGGCGACCATCATCCACACCTTCAACTACGACCGCGACTTCTACATCCCCGCCGACGAGGTCGCGCGGACCGAGGCCGAGCGCACCCGGACGCTCGCCCTCGCGAAGGCCTGAGGACCCCGCCATGGCACAGTCACACATCGCCGCGGCGGACGACGCCGAGCTGCACTTCTACGTCACGGACGACGAGCACGGCCACGCCGAGGGCGGCACCATGCTCGGGTTCTGGCTCTACCTGATGAGCGATTGCCTGATCTTCGCGATCCTGTTCGCGACGTACGGCGTGCTCGGGCGGAACTACGCGGCGGGCCCGTCCGGCGCGGACCTGTTCGACTTGAAGCTCGTGGCGGTGAACACCGCCATGCTGCTGTTCTCCTCCATCACCTACGGCTTCGCCATGCTGGAGATGGAGAAGGGCGACCAGCGGATGACGCAGCGGTGGCTCGCGATCACGGGCGTGTTCGGCCTCTGCTTCATCGGCCTCGAGCTCTACGAGTTCCACCACCTGATCCACGAGGGCGCGACGCCCCAGCGCAGCGCCTTCCTGTCGTCGTTCTTCACCCTGGTGGGGACGCACGGCCTGCACGTCACCTTCGGGCTGATCTGGCTGACGACCCTGATGGTGCAGGTGCACCAGCGCGGCCTGATCACGGCCAACCGCCGCCGCCTGATGTGCCTGAGCATGTTCTGGCACTTCCTCGACGTGATCTGGATCGGCGTCTTCACCTTCGTCTACCTGATGGGGTCCCTGTCATGAGCGCGCGCGCTCCCGTCTCCGACGACGTCCACGTCGAGGTCGTCCATGACCACCACGAGGCCGGCCACGGCTCGCGCCGGGGCTACATCACCGGCTTCGTCCTCTCGGCGATCCTGACGGCGATCCCGTTCTGGCTGGTGATGGCCGGGGTCTTCACCGACCCCCGGGTGACGTCGCTCGTCATCATGGCCTTCGCGGTGGCGCAGATCGTGGTCCACATGGTCTACTTCCTGCACATGAACGCGCGCTCGGAAGGCGGCTGGACCATGATGGCGCTGATCTTCACGATCGTGCTGGTCGTGATCGCGCTCTCGGGATCGCTGTGGGTGATGTACCACCTCAACACCAACATGATGCCGATGTCGCCGGGCGACATGCGCAACATGCCGTGACGCCCCGCGACGATCGCTCGTCATCGGCCGGGGCGGCTGCGCCCCGGTCCCCCCCGGGGCCCAAGCGCCTCCTCCTGGTGGCACTCTCGCTCCTCGCGACCGTCCTGTTCCTCGCCCTCGGCATCTGGCAGGTCGAGCGCCGTGCCTGGAAGCTCGACCTCATCGCCCGGGTCGAGGCGAGGCTGTCCGCCGCCCCGGTCCCGGCCCCCGGCCGGACCGATTGGCCGACGAACTCGCGCGACGCCGACGAGTACCGCCGCGTGACGACGAGCGGCCGCTTCCTCCCCGGCCGCGCCGTCCGGGTGATGGCGGTGACCGAGAAGGGCGCCGGCTCCTGGCTGCTCGAGCCCCTCGTGACCGGGACCGGCGACACGATCCTGATCAATCGCGGCTTCGTGCCCCCGGACTGGCCGGCGCCGCCCGGGAGCGGGGAGGGGCTCGCGACGGTGACGGGCCTCCTGCGGATGACCGAGCCCGGCGGCGGCTTCCTGCGCAGCAACGATCCCTCCCAGGACCGCTGGTACTCCCGCGACGTCGCGGCGATCGCCGCGGCCAAGGGGCTCGGACCGACCGCACCCTACTTCATCGATGCCGATGCCTCGGGCAACCGGCCGGGCGGGCCGGGCGGGCCGGTCGGCGGGCTCACCGTGGTGGCGTTCCGCAACCATCACCTGATCTACGCGCTGACGTGGTTCGGGCTGGCGGGGATGGCGGGGTACGCGGCCTATCGGGCGTGGCGGGAGCGGTGAGCGGGGACATGGGTTCCGGATATGGCGCGCGAATAACCCTCCCCCCTCTGCGGGGGAGGGTGCCCGGCGGAGCCGGGGCAGCGGGACTCAGTCCCGCCGAGAGGGGCAGCGCGACGCTGCCGGACATGGCGCCCGTCGCCATGGTCGCGACCGCTCCGGAAGCGTGGTTCCCCTCTCCCGGCCTGCTCCGCAGGCCACCCTCCCCCGCACAGGGGGGAGGGTCGGGGTGCGCTCGGACGGCCTCCCGATGACCGACTGGGCCGCCTTGCGCCGCACCGCCCGCGCGACTCTCATCGACGCCGCCCGCTGCCTCGGCGCCGCCAAGCCCGTGGGCTTCGGCGAGGCCGACGACCACGACGGCGGGCGCCAGAACCTGCTGCTCCTGGTGCAGCTGCGCTGGATCGCGGTCGCGGGCCAGGTCATGACCATCGCGGTGGCGCAAGCGGGCCTGGGCATCGCGCTGCCGCTCTGGCCCATGGCGATGGTGCTGATCGGGCTCGTCCTCCTCAACGTCGCCAGCGTCGGCCGGCTCGCCCGCGGCGGCGGCGTCACCGAGGGCGTGCTGTTCGTGGCGCTCCTCCTCGACGTGGTCGCGCTCACGGTGCAGCTCTACCTGAGCGGCGGCGCCACCAACCCGTTCACCTCGCTGTTCCTGCTCCAGCTCACCCTGGCGGCGGTACTCCTGAGCAGCCGGGCGACGATCGCCCTCGTCGCGCTCACCACCGCGTCGCTCGGCCTGCTGCTGCTGGCCTACCGGCCGCTGGTCCTGCCCGGCGGCGAGGACGAGCTCTTCCGGCTCTACCTCGTCGGCATGCTGGTCGGGTTCGTGATCGACGCGGCCCTGATCGCGGTGTTCGTCACCCGCATCTCGCGCAACCTGCGCCGGCAGGATGCGCGGCTCGCCGACCTGCGCCAGCGCGCGGCCGAGGAGGACCACATCGTCCGGATGGGGCTCCTCGCCTCGGGGGCGGCGCACGAGCTCGGCACCCCGCTCTCCTCGCTCTCGGTGATCCTCGGCGACTGGCGCCGGATGCCGGACCTCACCGCCTCGCCCGAGATCGCCCGCGAGATCGAGGAGATGCAGGAGGCGGTCGGGCGCTGCAAGGCGATCGTCACCGGCATCCTGCTCGCCGCCGGCGCCGCACGGGGCGAGGCGCCCCACCTCACGAGCGTGCGCACCTTCGTCGACGAGCTCGTCGGCGACTGGCGGCGGATGCGCTCCTGCTTCTGCCTGCAGGTCCGCGACGAGTTCGGCGAGGACGAGGAGATCGTCTCCGACACCGCCCTCAAGCAGGTGCTGTTCAACGTCCTCGACAACGCCCTCGACATGTCGCCGAGCTTCGTCGAGCTGCATGTCCGGCGCGACGGCGACACGCTGCGCCTCTCGGTCACCGATCGCGGGCCGGGCTTCGCGCCCGAGATGCTGGCGCGGCTCGGCCAGCCCTACACGTCGAGCAAGGGCCGCCTCGGCGGCGGGCTCGGGCTGTTCCTGGTCGTCAACGTCGTGCGCAAGCTCGGCGGCACGGTCGAGGCCCGCAACCGCAGCTACGGCGGCGCCGTCGTGACGATCAGCCTGCCGCTCTCCGGCCTGACGGTCTGAGCCTCGGGCTCGCGGGGCGAGATCCGGCCTCAGCGCCTCGCCGGCAGCTCGCCCAGCATGTCCTTCAGCGCGTCCTCCACCGCCTCGCGGCCGGTGTCGTGGGCCTTCAGACGGCCCTCGAGGCGGCGCAGCTGCGGGGTGAATTCGGGCGGCAGGCCCGGATCGCCGAGATAGTCCGGCTTCTCGGCCTGGACGTTGTAGGCCGAGCGGAGCTGCTGCCCGAGGTGCTCGCGCACCGGCTCCGGCAGCCCGGCATCGTGGTTCTCGTACGGGTCGGAGGGCATCGGGATCCGTATCGGTTCAGTGTCGTGGCGCAGCGGACGGGCCGCAGGCGCCTGTCTCGAAGCAGAACGGCGATCGAGCCGGTTTCGTTGCAAGATCTCGTGCAGCAAAATGACAGGTTTCGCGGCGCAGAACGCAGGAAGCCCCGGCACCAGGGCCGGGGCTTCCCGAAACTCGGTCGCGCCGCCCGAGGGCGGCGCGGATTCGCGCGAGTCGATGGCGCTTAGTCGATGACCTGCACGATGCGGCGGCTGCCCGGATCGACCAGCACGACGCGGTCGTTGACCACGGTGTAGCGGCGGCCGCGGATGCCGTAATCGGACGGGACCTCGTAGTAGCTCACGCCCGAGGAGGGCAGCACGGTGCCGACGCGGACGTCGCCGTCCCAGTCGTACGAGCGGTGCTGGCGCACGGCGTAGGAGCGGAAGCGCGGACGGTCGTCGACGCCGAGCAGGCCGCCGACCGCACCGGTCGCGGCGCCCACGGCACCGCCGACGATCGCACCGACCGGGCCGGCGGCGTCCGCACCGTCCTCGGCGCCGCGCTGGGCGCCGCCGATCAGGCCCTGGGCGTGGGCGGCCATCGGCAGGGAAAGGGCGAGGGCGGCGGCGGCCAGGAAGGTCTTCTTCATCAGATCGATCTCCGTTTCGTCAGTCCGCCCCGGTCGAGCGGGGCAGCTCTCGGGGGTGGTAACGTCGCGGCCGGCGAAACGGTTCAATCGATGCGAGAAGAAAGTCGCGCAACCCCGCGGGAGTACTCCCCGGGGTGCCGGGGCCGCCTCAGGCGTCTTTCGGCATCGCCGACTGGATCAGCCGGTCGGTGCCGAGATCTTCCTCGTCGTACCCCAAGAGTTCCGCCAGCCGGCCGCGGGCGCGGCTGACGCGGCTCTTCACCGTGCCGACCTTGCAGCCCATGATCGCCGCCGCCTCCTCGTAGGAGACACCCTCGGCGCCGACGAGCACCAGGGCCTCGCGCTGGTCGGGCGGCAGCTTGGCGAGGGCGCTCTGCAGGTCCTCGACGTCGAGCCGGTCGCCCTGGTGGGGCGCGGTGGCGAGGCGGGCCGCGTAGGACCCGTCCTGGTCCTCGACCTCGCGCACCCGCTTGCGGTGGTCGGAGTAGAAGATGTTGCGCAGGATGGTGAACAGCCAGGCGTTCAGGTTGGTGCCGGCCTGGAACCGGGCCCGGTGCTGCCAGCCCTTGAGCAGCGTGTCCTGCACGAGGTCGTCGGCCCGGGCCGGGTTGCTGGTGAGCGAGAGCGCGAAGGCGCGCAGGGACGGCACCGCCTGGAGGAGCCCGTCGCGGAATTCCGGCCGGACGACCTCGCCCTGCGCCTTGAGCGCCGCCTCCAGGCGCGCGACCAGATCGGCGAACCGGTTGTCGGGATCCGCATCGCCCAGCGCCTCGTAGGTCGCCCGGAGCTGGGTGCCGAGATGCGACCGGATGCTGGCCGAGAGGCCGGGGCGATCCTCGGCCGACGGATTCGGGGCGGTGTCTCGCGTCATGGCTCTCGCGTCTGCCTGCCTGAGGAGGAAGATGGGCCCTTGGGCCGCGACCGGAAAGGGCGAGCTTAGCGAGAAAGAGACCGCGGCGGATAGGGCCGCGACGCCACGGCGCGGATTCAGCCGCCGGCGCCGGCCCCCGCCTCGTCCCCGTCCGGCACGCCGAGGCGGAAGGCGATGACCTCGCCGGGAGCGAGGTCGGTCCAGCGCTCGTCGCGGGTCAGGGGGCGCGTCGCCACCACGGTCACGATGTCGTCGGGCGTCGTCTCCTGCGCGAAATCCACCCGCCAATCCTCGTCGATCAGCGTCGCGGTGCCGAACGGCGCCCGGCGGGTCAGGGTGCACAGGCGCTTGCCGCAATGGGCGTAGAGCGTGCGGCTGTCGGAGAGCAGCATGTTGAACACGCCGAGCCCGTGCAACTCGGCACAGAGCTCCCGCACTGCCCCGTCGAGGCGGGTGGGCTTCGGCAGGCTGCCCCAGCGCTCCTCGAGCTTGCCCAGCATCCAGCAGAAGGCGTGCTCGCTGTCGGTGGTGCCGACCGGCCGGAAGCGGCCGAGCTTGAGGCGCTTCACCCCCTTCAGCTGGCCGTTATGCGCGAAGGTGAAGGTGCGGCCCCACAATTCGCGGCTGAACGGGTGGGTGTTCTCCAGGGTCACCCGGCCGCGATTGGCCCGGCGCACGTGGGCGATCACGATCCGGCTCTTGATCGGGTATTGCCGCAGGAGCCGGGCGATCTCCGAGCGGGCGCTCGGCTCCGGGTCGTGGAAGCTGCGGCAGCCGCGGCCTTCGTAGAACGAGATGCCCCAACCGTCCTGATGCGGGCCGGTCTCACCCCCGCGGCGCGCCAGGCCCGCGAAGCTGAAGCGGATGTCGGTCGGGACGTTGGCGCTCATGCCGAGCAATTCGCACATGGCGACCGTTATAGGGCCGGCTCGGTGAGCGGGGAGTGAACGAGGCGGGCTTGCCCGCGGCCCGCCGTTCAAAAAGTTTGACCAATCGTTCAAATCCGGCATTCTGACTGCGACGCGGCACGGTCGGGCCAGGCCTCACGCAGCGTCCAACAGGCAGCGGAGGAGACGACCCATGGCGACCATCCCGGCGGGGGCTCCGAATGGGGCCGGCGCGGCAGATCACGCCGACGTGATCATCAAGCCGGGCTACGACGAGAACCTCGTCAACCCCGATCTCGCGCCCCTGCGCAAGCAGACGTGGGGCGCCTACAACATCTTCGCCTTCTGGATGTCCGACGTGCACAGCGTCGGCGGCTACGTCACCGCCGGCAGCCTGTTCTCGCTCGGCCTCGTCAGCTGGCAGGTCCTGCTCGCGCTGCTGATCGGCATCGTGATCGTGCAGGTGTTCTGCAACCTCGTCGCCAAGCCGAGCCAGGTCTCGGGCACGCCCTATCCGGTGATCTGCCGCGCCTCGTTCGGCGTGAAGGGCGCGAACATCCCGGCGATCATCCGCGGGCTGATCGCGGTGGCGTGGTACGGCATCCAGACCTACCTGGCGTCGAGCGCCCTGATGATCGTGGCGCTCCGCTTCTACCCCGAGCTCGCGCCCTACGCGGATGTCACGAAGCACGGCTTCGTCGGCCTCTCGACGCTCGGCTGGGCCTCGTTCATGCTGCTCTGGGTGCTGCAGGCGCTGGTGTTCTGGCGCGGCATGGAGGCGATCCGGGTCTTCATCGACTGGGCCGGCCCGGCCGTCTACGTCGTGATGATCGCGCTGGCCGTCTACCTCGTCGCCCGCGCCGGCCTCGACAACGTCAGCCTGACCCTCGGCGAGGTGAAGTACACCGGCTGGGCCGCCGTACCGGTGATGATCAACGCGATCGCCCTCGTCGTGTCCTACTTCTCGGGCCCGATGCTGAACTTCGGCGACTTCTCGCGGTACGGCCAGTCCTTCGCGGCGGTCAAGCGCGGCAACTTCTGGGGCCTGCCGGTCAACTTCCTCGGCTTCTCGATCCTGACCGTCGTCACGACCTCCTGCACCCTGCCGGTCTTCGGCCACATGATCACCGACCCGGTCGAGACGGTGAGCCGGCTCGACAGCACCTTCGCGGTGGTGCTCGGCGCCTTCACCTTCATGACGGCGACCATCGGCATCAACATCGTGGCGAACTTCGTCTCGCCGGCCTTCGACTTCTCGAACGTCGCCCCGAAGACGATCAGCTGGCGGATGGGCGGGATGATCGCGGCCGTCGGCTCGATCTTCATCACGCCGTGGAACCTCTACAACAATCCGGCGGTGATCCACTACACGCTCGACGTGCTCGGCGCGTTCATCGGCCCGCTCTTCGGCATCCTGATCGCCGATTTCTATGCGGTGAAGAAGCAGACCGTCATCGTCGACGACCTCTACGTGATGGGACCGACGGGTGCCTACTGGTACGAGAACGGCTACAACATGGCGGCGGTGACGGCGGTGGTGCCCTCGGCGCTGGTGCCGGTGCTGTGCGCGGTGGTGCCGGGGCTGGAGGGCCTGGCCAACTTCACCTGGTTCATCGGCTGCGGGCTCGGCTACGTCACCTACAGCCTGCTGATGAAGCGCCAGCCGCGGCTGGTGACGCAGGCGGTGTGAAGACCGGTGAGGCCTGCCCCAGGGGCGCCCGCACTCACCACGTTGCCGGGCAAGCCTCGGGTTTCTCCTCTCCCCGCGGGCGGGGAGAGGGCCGAGCCCTCGTTCAGAGGGCGCGGCAAGCTGCGAACCGAAGGTTCGCCGCGAGGGTGAGGGGGTGTTTCCGGAGTAGCCTCATTCGGCACCTCCCCCTCACCCTCGGCTGCCGCCTTGCTGTTTCCCCGACAAGGGGGAAACAGCCCTCTCCCCGCCCGCGGGGAGAGGGGGATGCGCCCGGCCCGACGGGCGAACCTTTCAAGCGCTCGGGCCGGAGCCGCCCTCGACCGTCAATCCCAGCCCCCCGAACACCAGCTGCACGATCGTCGCCTTGGCGGTGTCGTAGTCGGCCTCCTCCAGCTGGCGCTTCTGCTTCATGATCGCCATCTGGCCCGAGAAATCGGCGTAGGCCTGGGTCATCGCCCAGATGCAGAAGAACAGGTCGGCCGGGCTGATCGGCGCGATCCGGCCGAGCGCCGCCCACTCGCTCACCCGCGCGCATTTCTCGATCAGGAGCGGCGTCGAGACCGTCTCGATGAATTCGCCGATGAAGGGCGCGCCGCTGATGATCTCCATCGCGTAGATCTTCGACAGGAAGGGATGGTCGCGGGAGAAATCGACCTTCTTGTGGATGTAGCCGCGCAGCAGCGTCGCGAGGTCGGACTCCATGTCGAGCGCGGCGAGGTCGCGCGCCCATTGCTTCATCGCGCGCTCCAGGATGGCGCAGTAGAGGTCTTCCTTGTCGTTGAAGTAATAGTAGATGTGTGCCTTGGCGATGCCGGCCTTCTTGGCGATCAGCGCCGTGGTAGCGCCGCGCAGGCCGAAATGCCCGAAGATGAACTCGGCCGCGTCGAGGATCTTGTCCTCGGCATTGGCGACCGGCAGCGACTTGCGGGCGCGCTCCGAGGGGCGGCGGAGCTGGAAGTCGCTCGTCTCGGGCGAAGGCTTGCCGGGGGATTTCTTCTCGGGTGGCATGGCGGCCTCGGGCCGATCCTCCGCGACGCTCGACCGGTGGTAGCAGGCTTGCGCCGCCGCGGCGAGGCGGCGGGGTCACCCGCGCGACAGGTAATCCACCAGCGTCATCGTGAACAGGATCCCGACCCAGAAGAAGCCGATGCCGGCGAAGAGCTTCACCAGCGGCGGCTCGTGGCGGACCTCCATCGAGAACAGCAGGATCGTCACCACCATGGCGCTCGCCACGATCAGCTCGACGATCCAGACATGCGGGAAGGGGAGGGTGGCGCCCAAACCTACGTTGATCCCGAGCATGACGAGGAGCGCGCACGCCGTCAGGACCGGCTCGCGCATGTAACGCCAGAGGATGCGGCGCTCGTCGCTGGTGCCGAACACGGGGGTTCCTCCTACCGGTTGAGCACGTAGAGGGTCGGGAAGGCGAGGATCCAGATCAGGTCGATGAAGTGCCAGTAGAGCCCGAAGATCTCGATCCGGTTCTGGTGCAGGCTCAGGAAGCCCGGCCGGCTCGCCTGCCAGGTCATCACCAGCAGGATGGTGATGCCGGTCATCAGGTGCAGCCCGTGCAGGCTCGTCGCGACGTAGTACAGGTTCACGAACAGTCGCGAGGGCGGGGAATCCTTCAGCTCGTAGGGCCGGTCGGACAGGAACGGCATCATGTGTTCCTGGTAGTCGGCGTAGTATTCGTAGCCCTTGAGCAGCAGGAACAAGGTACCCAAGGCCGCGGTCGCGAGCATGAACCGGACCATGCCGCGCGGCCAGCCGAGCCGCGAGAGCTGGATCGCCCCCGACATGGTCAGGCTCGAGCCGATCAGCACCACGGTGTTGGTGGCGCCGATCCAGAACTTGAGGTGCCGCGCCGCCGCCTGCACCGCCTCCGGGTGGATGATCCGCAGGACCAGCGCCGTGAGGAACAGGCCGGCGAACAGCAGGAGCTCGGTGAGCAGCCAGGCCCACATCCCGAGCACCGCGGCGTGCTTCTGCTGCTCCACCGTGGCGAAGTGCGAGACGAGCTTGACGCCCACGGCGTCCCGGCCTTCGCCCGCAACGGCCGCGTCGGTCGCCCCCGCGCTCACGAGTGCTGCCTCCCGGTCTCCTTGGCCTGGATCGGGTAGTCGTACGGCACTTTCGGCGCCACCGGCTCGGTGACGAAGTTGTGGGCCGGCGGCGGCGAGGCCACGGTCCATTCGAAGCCGCGGGCGTCCCAGGGGTTCGCTGGCGCCCGCTTCCCGAACCAGATCGAGTAGACGAGGTAGACCATCGGGAAGATGTAGCCGACCGCCAGGATGGTCGAGCCCGCCGAGGACAGGATGTTGAGGAACTGGAATTCCGGTGGATAGACGTGGTAGCGCCGCGGCATCCCGAGATAGCCGAGGATGAATTGCGGGAAGAAGGTGACGTTGAAGCCGATGAAGATCAGGAAGGCGGAGATCCGGCCCCAGGCTTCGATGTACATCCGCCCGGTGATCTTCGGCCACCAGAAATGCAGGCCGCCGAGGAAGGCCAGCACCGTGCCGCCGACCATGATGTAGTGGAAATGGGCCACGACGAAGTAGGTGGCGTGGACGTGCTGGTTGATCGCGAGCGTCGCGAGGTAGAGCCCGGTGAGGCCGCCGAGCACGAACAGCCCGATATAGCCCATGGCGTAGAGCATCGGCGTGTCGAGCTTGAGCGAGCCCTTGTGGATCGTCGCGGTCCAGTTGTAGACCTTGACCGCCGACGGCACCGCCACCGCGAAGCTGAGCACCGAGAACGCCACGCTGGCGAAGTCGCTCTGCCCGTTGACGAACATGTGGTGGCCCCAGACGAAGAAGGTCACCGAGGCAAGGCCGATCGCCGCGTAGGCGACGAACTTGTAGCCGAACAGCTTCTTCTGGGCGAAGGCCGGGACGATCTCGGAGATCACCCCCATGCCCGGCAGCACCATGATGTAGACCGCCGGGTGCGAGTAGAACCAGAACAGGTGCTGGAACAGCACGGGGTCGCCGCCATAGGCCGGATCGAACACCCCGATGTGGAAGGCGCGCTCGGCGATCAGCAGCACCAGCGCCACGGTGATGACCGGGGTGGCGAGGAGGAAGATCAGGCTGGTGGCGTAGTGGGTCCAGACGAAGATGGGGAGCCGGAACCAGGTCATG
Source organism: Methylobacterium terrae (assembly GCF_003173755.1). Lineage (NCBI taxonomy): Bacteria > Pseudomonadati > Pseudomonadota > Alphaproteobacteria > Hyphomicrobiales > Methylobacteriaceae > Methylobacterium > Methylobacterium terrae. Next base: position 511,254 of record NZ_CP029553.1, on the reverse strand, counting down.
CCCGGCGCCCGCATGGTGTGGATCGTCACCACGAAGTTGAGGCCGGTCAGGATCGACGAGAAGCCGACGATGGTGACTCCGATCAGCGCCGGCACCACCCAGGTGTTCGAGAAGGCGGTGGAGAGCGGCGTGTAGAAGGTCCAGCCGGTATCGACGCCGCCCAGGACCACGCTCGCCAGCGTGAACAGCGCGCCGGTCATGAACACGTACCAGGAGGCGAGGTTGAGCTTCGGGAAGGCGAGGTCCCGCGCCCCGATCATCAGCGGGATCAGGAAGTTGCCGAAGGTGGCGGGGATGCTCGGGATCAGGAAGAACCACACCATCACGACCCCGTGGATCGTGAAAAGCTTGTTGTAGGTGTCGTTGGTGAAGACCTGCCCGTCGGGCACCACCAGCGCCAGGCGCACCAGCCCCGCCGTCACCGCGCCGATGACGAAGAAGGCGGTGATGCTGGCCAGGTACAGGAGCGCGATGCGCTTGTGGTCGGTGGTGAAGAACCACGAGCGCAGCGTGTGCTCGGCGTGCAGGTAGTCGGCCCCGTGGCCGATGCGGGAATCCGGGGTGTGGGGGTCGCGCAGGGCCGGCCCGTCGGTGATCGTGCCACTCGTCATTGGACCGGACCTCCTGGGGTCGCTTCCTGCCGCGCCGTCGCGCCCGAGCTCTTCAGGTACGCGACGAGACGGTCGAGGTCGTCGGGCGGGATCACGTTGCGGAAGGCCGGCATGACCTGCTTGTAGTCGGCGGCGAGCTTCTGCCGGTTCGGGTTCAGGATCTTGTCGCGAAGATACGTCTCGTCGGCCGTCACCGTGCGGCCGTCGGCGAGCTTGACGTCGCGCCCGTAGAGGCCGGCGAGCGAGGGCGCCCGCACCTTGGCGCCCGGATCGTGGCAGGAGCCGCAAGCATAGGATTCGTAGACGACGCGGCCGGCCCCGGCCTGGCCCCCCTGCTGGGCGCCGGCATTCTGCAGCCAGGCGGCGTAGTCGGCCTGGGTCATCAGGGTGAGCGTCCCGTCCATCTTCGAGTGGTCGGTGCCGCAATATTCCGAGCAGTAGAGCCGGTAGGTGCCGGTGCGGTCGGCCTTGAACCACAGCTCTGTGTAGCGGTCGGGCAGCGTCGCCATCTGCATCCGCAGGGCCGGCAGGTAGAGGTTGTGGATCACGTCCTGGCTGATCATCCGGATCTTGACCGGCTGGCCGATCGGCAGGTGCAGGTCATTGATCTCGGATTGTCCGGTCGGGTGCTGGAACTTCCACATCCACTGCCGGCCGATCGCCTCGATCACCATCGCGTCGCCGGGCACCTGCTTCGAGATGAAGAACAGCCGGGCGCCCCAGACGAAGAAGATCAGGGTGAGCAGGAACGGGATCAGCATCCAGCTGATCTCGATGAGGACGCTGCGGGTGCCGGTATGGCTGCGGTCGGCCGGCTCGCCCTGGCGGTAGCGGATCGCGAACCAGGTGATGGCGACGAAGACCGGAACCGTGAGGAGCAGCGTCAGGACCGTGAAGGCGAGGATCAGCCAGTCGGTCTCGACCGCGGTCGAGGAGGCGGCCGGCGGCCAGAGCTGGAGCGCGAGGTCGGTCGGGTTCATCGAACGGGGGCTCCGGCTGCCGCCGGCGGGGATTCGAAGGCAGAGGGTTCGAGGGCAGGGGATTCGAAGGCAGAGGGTTCGAGGGACTTGCCGGCGATCAGGCGCATCGCGCGCTCGACCGGGATGCGGGCGCGCCCGCCGGGCAGGGGGGCGTAGGTGGTGGTCTGCGCCGTCTCCTGCGCCTCCAGGCGGGCGAGATCCTCGTAGGGCGCGCCCTGGAGGTTGGGCGGCGGCGGCTGGACCTTCGCCGTCTGCTGCGGCGTGAGGCGCGGGGTGTCGGCGACGTGCCAGGCGCCGAACAGGTGCATCATCAGCCCCACCGCCGTGATCGCGGCGGCGACGAAGGCGGCGAGGCCCGCGACCACGTAGGCCGTGCGGCGGACGTCGACGTCCTCCTCCTCGAACCCTTCCGGGTTGTGCGGGCCGTCGTCGGGCGGCGCGGGCGGGGCCGGGCGCCGGAACCCCGAGAGACGCAGCAGGCCCGCCGCCGCGATCGCCGGGAGCAGCGCCAGGGGGCCGGGCTTGCCCGAGGAACCGGTGATGTTGTCGCTCACGACGCGCGTCCCCGCAGGCGGCGATCCACCGGGCCGTAGAGACCGCCGGCGACGCCCACGACCCCGACCAGCGCCAGCGCGTCGGCCCAGGTGAAGCGGAAGGCGCCGCGGAAGCCCGGCGTGACGAGCCAGAACATCTCGGCCCCGTGGAGCAGGAGGATCAGGAGGGCGATGCCGGCGAGGAGCGCCGGCCGGCCGGCATTGCGGCGCGGCACCAGGACGAGGGCGGCGAGCACCATCACGCCGATCCCGGCCCAGACGCCGAGGCGGCCGAGCGCCCCGTCGCGGGCGAGGTACCAGCGCGCCTCCTCGGGGAGGTTGGCCGACCACACGGTGAGGTACTGCGCGGCGTGGACGAAGCCCCAGATCGCGAGCAGCACCAGGATCGGGTCGGCGAAGGCGGCGGCGGTGCGCTGGTCGCGCCCCGGCCGGCCGGAGGAATCGCGTGCCGCGATCAGGGCCGCGGCCGAGACGGCGAGGCCGGCCTGGATCGTCATCACCAGGAGGCCGAAGGCCGTGGAGGCGAGGCCCGGATCGGCCGACTGCACCCAGTCCTCCGCCGCCAGCGTGCCGGTGACCGCGGTGAGGATCAGGCCGAGGACGGCCCGGCCCCGGCGCCGCGCCGCCGCCTGGCTGCCGGGCTCGGCCGCCGGGCGCCGGAAGGTGTTCGCGAGCCAGAGCCAGATGGCGAGGTAGGCGAGGCTGCGCAGGATGAAGAAGGCGGGCGTGAACCACGCGGCCGCGAACGCCGTGCGCGGGGGCGCCCCCCGGTCCCACGGATAGAGGCCGTCGAGGCTCAAGAGCACCGGCAGCAGCAGCAGCCCGGCGATCGGCAGCAGCCCGAGCAGGCGGCGCAACGAGGCCGCCATGGGCCCGGCGGAGAAGCCCGCGAGTTCGAGCCCCATCAGCAGCGGCAGGGCGCCCGCCGGCAGCGCCACCAGCACCAGCCAGGCGGCGAGGTAGGACGGCATCACCGGTGTGCCGGAGGCCCCCGCGAAGGCGCAGAGAGCCAGCGCCGCCACGCCGAGGACGAGGGAGATCGGGCGGCGGCTCATCGCGTCCCTCCCGGAGCCGGTGTGCGGCCCGCGGCCGCGACCTTCGCCTGGTCCTCCGCCGGCAGGCTCGCGAGCGTCGCGCCCTGGCTCAGTTGCAGCGCGCGGATATACGCGACGATGGCCCAGCGGTCGGCGGGCGGCACCTGGGCGCCGTAGGAGAGCATGTTGCCCCGGCCGTTGCTGATCACGTCGTAGAGATGGTGCGCCGGTGCCGCGCGCAGGCGGGCCTCGTCGAACGAGGGCGGGCGCGGGTAGCCGCGCTGCACGATCATGCCGTCGCCGAGCCCGGCGGCGCCGTGGCAGGGCGTGCAGAACACGTCGTAGCGCTCCTGGCCCCGCGCCAGCAGGGCGGGGCTGGCGGAGGCCGGTTGCGGCACCGGCCGGTCCGGGCTCGCGCGCGGCACGGTGCCGGGCGCGGGCAGGCGCATCGTCTGGCCCTGCGGGAAGAACGGGTTGCCGTCCCAGGTCTTCGCCTTGGGCTGGCTCACCATGTCGGCCCGGTCGCAGGCGGCCAACGAGAGGGCGAGCGGGATGAGGAGGGCGAGGCGCCTCACAGCGGCACCCTCCGGACCATCAGGGGCCGCCCCTCGGGCAGCCGCGCCAGGGCCTGCTCGATCCGGGCCGGATCGAAGCGGGGGCCGGCCGCCTCGAGGGCGAGGAAGAAGCGGTCCTCGCTCGCCCGATGGAAGCCCGGAATCGCGAAGGCCGGGTGGTTGAGCCGCGGCAGGCGGTTCTGGAACAGCAGCGCCAGCACGGTCATGAGCCCGCCGCACAGCGTACCGAACGACACGCTCGGCACCAGGAAGGCCTGCCAGGAGAAGCGCGGCCGCCCGCCGACATCGAACACGTAGTCGAAGCCGGTCGCGTAGAGGCACAGCCCCATGAAGGCGACGAAGCCGGCGAGCGCCGCCCCGAGGGCGAGCAGCGGCAGGATCCCGGCCGGGCGCCCGAGGAGCGCCGCGGCGCGCCCCATCGGCACCGGGCCGTAGGCCTCGATCCGGGCGCCGAAGTCGCGGGCCTGCAAGGCCTTCACGGCGGCGGCGAGGTCGCCGGCCTCGTCGAACTCGGCGCTGACGCCCCAGAGCGGCGCCTGCGCGGTCTCCGCGAGGGTCGGGGTCGCCTCGCCGCTCGGCCGCCCGTCCGGGTGGGCTTCCGCGAAGCGCTTGGTCTCGGTGATCGACACCATCGGCAGGGTGCGCAACCCCAGGAGCAGCAGGGCCAGGAACAGCCCGATCGAGCCGGCGAGCGTGGCGAGACCCCACACGCCCATCGTGTAGGGATGCGCCGAGGAGGGCAGGAAGTCGTGGCTGAGCGTCACGATCAGCAGCATGAAGTGATCGCCGAAGCTGCCGATCGCGGCGGCGATGCCGACGAGGGCGACGACGAGGCCGGAATCGCGAAGGCGGGACGACCAGAACAGCTGCACCGGCAGGAGCGCGAAGACCACGATGAGCCAGAACGCCCAGGCATGCGAGCCCGACAGGCGGCGCACCAGCACCGCCCGGTCGTAGGCGTCGCCGTGGAGCAGGCTCGAGAAGATCTCGGTGGCGTAGCAGTAGGTCGAGGCCAGCCCGAGGGCGAGCATCAGGCGGGCCATCAGGGCGATGTGCCGCCCGGTGATCAGCGCCTCGAGCCCGAGCGCCCGGCGCACCAGCACCGTGAGCGCCGCCGTGACCCCGACGCCCGAGAGCAGCGAGCCGGCGAGGAAGGTCACCGGCAGGAGCGTGTCGTGCCAGCCCGGCAGCACCGAGCCGGAGAGCATCACCGAGGCGCCGGTCTGGAGCGAGACGACGAGGACGAGGGCGAGCATCGAGAGGGTGCGGACGGCGAGGAGCCAGCGCTCCCAATGCGTCGAGGCCCCGCGCCAGCCGAGCGCCAGGATGCCGTAGGCCTGCGCCTTCAGGAGCGTCAGCCGCCGGCGCCGGCCGCGCCCCTCGTCGGCGGCCCGGATCTCGCCCTGCACCGCCTCGAAGGCCCGGTCGCGCAAGGACGCGAAGTCGGGCACGAGGCCGACATACCACAGGCTCAGGCAGACCCCGAGGAAGCTGATGATGTCGACCGCGTCCCAGACCAGCGGCGAGCGGAATTGCGGCCACAGCGCCAGGGTGTTGGGGTAGGGCAGGGTCCAGTAGAACACCCAGGGGCGCCCGAGATGGATGATCGGGTAGAGGGCGGCGGCCGCCGCCGCCAGGATCGCCGTCGTCTCGGCGATGCGGTCGATGCCCGAGCGCCAGGCCGCGCCGGTGAGCCGCAGGGTCGCGGAGGTGAGCAGCGCCCCGCAGGCGATGCCGATCCACCAGTCGTAGGCGACGATGTCGAGCGCCCAGACGACCGGGTTGTTGTTGTGCCAGACCCCGACGCCGTTGAGGAGCAGCCAGGTCAGCGCCGAGGCGAAGACGCCGAGCAGCCCGCAGGCCCCCGCGAAGGCGATCCACCACGCCCGCGAGCGGGTGCGGGAGGACGCGCCGGTGACGGCGCAGCCGATCGAGGCGAAGTCCTCGCCGGCGCCGAGCAGCCCGGCGCGGGGCAGGCCCGCGGGGGAGTTCAGGGCGCCGCTCACAAGGGGCTCCCGGGCTTGACGGACGCGCCCTCGACCAGCCGGGCGAGATAGGTGGTGCGCGGCTTGGTGTTGAGTTCGGTGAGCAGGCCGTAATTGCGCGGATCGGCGGCGGCGGCCGCGACCTTGCTCCCGGAATCGCGCAGGTTCCCGAAGGTGATCGCCCGGGTCGGGCAGGCGCCCTGGCAGGCGGTCTCGACCGCGCCGTCGGGGATCGGCGCGTGGTCGCCCTTCGTCGCGTCGATCCGCGCCGCGGCGATGCGCTGGACGCAGTAGGTGCACTTCTCCATCACGCCGCGGGCCCGGACCGTCACCTCCGGGTTGCGCTGCTGCTGCTGCACCGGCGCCATGTCGCCGGAATAGTCGAGGTAGTTGAAGCGCCGGACCTTGTACGGGCAGTAGCTCGAACAGGCGCGGGTGCCGACGCAGCGGTTGTAGACCATGAGGTTCAGGCCCTCGCGGTCGTGGACGGTCGCCTCCACCGGGCAACCGACCTCGCAGGGCGCCTGCTCGCAATGCATGCACGGCACCGGCATGAAATGGGTCTTCGGAGCGTCGAGCCCGCCCTCGTAGTAGCGGTCGATCCGCAGCCAGTGCAGCCAGCGGCCGAGGGCCACCTCCTCCTTGCCGACGACCGGGATGTTGTTCTCGGACTGGCAGGCGGTGACGCAGGCGTTGCAGCCGATGCAGGCATCGAGGTCGATCACCATGCCCCAGGCGCGCTCGTCGGCGTAGCGCCCGCCGGGCGAGGTCGGGGCCGGGGGATAGAGCGAGGGCAGGGCCGCGCGGGAGGCGACCGGATTCGTGGCGCCGACCGCCTGCACGCGGATGAAGTCGTGCCCCTCCATGGTGCCGTGGTCCTGCGTCGTCACCGCCGGCGCCTTGCGGCCCGTCGCGGCGAGCGTCGCCTCGGGGATGCGCCAGGGGGTGGCGCTGGAGCGTAGCGGGTAGGCATCGTAGCCGATCCCGTCGGCCAGTTGCTCCGGGATCCGGCGGCCGTAGCCGAGGCCGACCGTGACGGCGTCGTCGGCCTGGCCCGGCTGGATCCAGACCGGCCCCTCGATCCGCCGCCCCTCCGCTTCGAGCGTCACGACGTCGCCTTGGCGAAGGTCCTCGCGCTCGGCCAGCGCCGGGCTCACCGCGATCACGTTGCTCCACACCACCTTGGTGAGGGGCTTCGGCAGCTCCTGCAGCCAGGCGAGGTTGGCGAGGCTCCCGTCCCACACGGTCGCGTCGGGCCGGAACAGGACCTCGACCCGCCGGGCCGGGCCGGCCGGGGAGGGGGCGGGGCGGGCGGGCAGCGCCGGGGCCACCAGGGGCGCGCCGACGGTCTCGGGCGGGAGCGCGGTGTCCGCCAGGAAACCCGCCTGCAGGAAGGCCTCGCGCCGGCTCGTCCAGGCGGCATCGGTCTCGTCCGGACGGCGCCAATGCGCGTCGAGGAGGGCGCTCCCGTCCTTCGCCTCGGCATCGGTGAGGATCGACAGGATCTCCGGACCCGAGCGGCCGTCGTAGAGCGGGCGGATCGTCGGCTGGATCAGCGTCACCGTCCCGTCGAGGGAGCGGGCATCGCCCCAGGCTTCGAGCGGGTGGGCGAGCGGCAGGTTCCAGTCGCAGTGGAACGCGGTCTCGTCCTGGTAGGGGCCGGCATGGATCTTGAGCGGCACCCGCCCCAGGGCCTCCAGGAAGCCGAGGTCGCCCGGCGCGTCGTAGACCGGGTTGACGTCGAGCATCACCAGGGTCTGCACCTCGCCCCGGCGCATGGCCTCGGCGAGGGCCGACAGGGGCTCCGCGTCGAGGACCGGCACCGGGGCGGTGTGGAAGACGGTGCGGCCGGTATTGCCGAGGGCCGCGTTGAGGCGGTGGACCTGGGCCAGCAGCTCCGGCCCGGCCTGGGCCCCGGCGAGCACGATGCCGCTGCCGCGCGCGCCGTTCAGGCCTGCGAAGGCCCGGTCGCGCCAGGCGGCGGCCGGGCCGTCGCGGGTCTCGGGCGCGCCGCCCCCGGCCTGGGCCAGGAGGTCGCGCACCAGCCGGTCCAGGCCCTCGCTGCCGAGGGCGAGGGGCGCGTCGGCCTTGGCGGAGGTCAGGTTCGGGCTCGGGCCGGCATGGTGGAGGGCGAGCAGGCGCGTGTCCGCCGCGGCCCGGCGGCGGGCCTCGACCCAGTCCCGCGCCTGCCCGACCTGGCCGGGCCCGGGATCGAGTAGGTCGCCGTCGAGCGAGACGACGACCCGGGCCTGGTCGAAGCGCCAGCGGGTCTCGAGCGGCCGGCCGTAGGCGCGGCGGGCGCCCTCGTAGAGCGCCTCCCGCCCGGTCGGGGCCGAGACGTGCCAGCGCATTCCGGGAAAGTCGCGGCGCATCGCGGCGATCTGGGCTGCGAGCGAGGGCGAGGTCACCGGGCCGGTGAGGAGGTGGAGGCCCCGCCCGCCGTCGGCGGCCTTCAGCGCCGCGAAGCGCCCGGTCATGGCGGCGCGAAACGCCTGCCACGAGCTCGGCCGGCCGAGAGATTGGGGCGTCTGGAGCCGGAACGGGTCGTAGAGCCCGAGCACCGAGGCTTGCCCGAACACGTCGGTGCCGCCGCGGCTCCAGGGGTGCTCGGCATTGCCCTCGATCTTGAGCGGGCGGCCGTTGCGGGTGGTGACCGTGATGCCGTTGGCGAAGCCGTCGGTCAGCGCCGCCGAGGCGTAGCTGAGCGGCGCCCCCGGGATGATCCGCTCGGGCTGGCGGACGTAGGGAACCTCCTGGGCGCGCCCGTCCGGCTGGCCGCAGGCGGCAAGCCCGCTCATCGCGAAGGAGGCAGCCATCAGCTTGAGGAAGCCGCGCCGGTCGGGCGCGGCGGCCAGCCGCGCGGCGGCGGGGTACTCGGTGTCGAGGAAGGCCCGGAACTCGGGCGAATCCGCCACCGCGTCGAGGCTGCGCCAGAAGGCCGGGCCGTCCCCGGCAGCGAGGCGGGCGCGCAGCGCGCCGAGATCGTCGCTCATGGACGGCAGATCCCGCATTCGCTCATCGGACGAGAGATCCCGCATTCGCTCATCGGTGACAGATCCCGCACTCGGTCAGCCGCTCGCCGCCGCGGATATGGTACTGGCGCACCAATTCCGGCCCGAGCGTGGCCTGGTTCGCCGGCGGGCTCCACGTCATGTTGAGGATCTGGTCCTTCGGCCGCACGTATTTCTCGGGGTTGCGGTGGCAATCGAGGCAGAAGCTCATCTCGAAGGCGTTGGCGCGGTAGGTGAGCTGCATGTCGGTGACGCTGCCGTGACAGGTCGAGCAGCCGATGCCGTTGGTCACGTGGACCGAGTGGTTGTAGTAGACGTAGCCGGGCAGCTTGTTGAGGCGGGTCCAGAGCAGGGGCTGGTCCTTGGCGTAGCTCGCCCGCACCGGTTCCAGCATGTCCGAGCCGGACCAGATCTGCTTGTGGCAGGTCATGCAGGTATGGGTCGGCGGGATGCCGGCGGTGGCCTGGGTCTCGACCGTGGTGTGGCAGTAGCGGCAGTCGATCTTCAGCTCGCCCGCATGGTGCTTGTGGCTGAACGGCACCGGCTGGGCCGGCGCCACCCCGACGCCGGTGACGTAGGAGGAGCGCACGAGCCCGGCCCCCACCACCGGCAGGGCCGCCAGGCAGGCGGCGCCGGTGAGGAGCGCCAGGCGCAGGAGGGCGTCGGCGCCCGGCGCGAAGAGCTGGCGCACCGCGTCAGGCCCTGCTTTGGAGGGGCGCCGGGCCTGCCGCGCCCTTGACGACCATCACGCTCTGCACGCCGTCCTCGTCATGCCGCCGCCGCTCCGTTCGGAATGATGCCAAGCTAGGTGGCGCAGCGTTCGCCCACGGCCAGATGCCCCAGGGGCAGGAAAAGCCGGGTGCGACAGCGTGGCCTGGGCCTGGACTCCGCGGCAGGAACGTGCGGACCTCACGCGGCGGCGGAAACGGCCCGCGCCATGAGGGTCGCGCCCGCGCCGTAGCCGGCGGGCGCGGCCTCCGGAATCGGCCGGAAGCCGTGGCGGCGCCAGAAGCCGGCGGCGTCGCCGACCGCGACCAGGACCGCCTCGGGCAGGCGGCGACGCGCCGCCTCGGCCAGCATCAGCCCGACGACCTCGCCCGCGGCGCCGCGGCCGCGGGCGAGCGGGTCGAGCGCGACGTCGTGGATGCACCAGGCCTGCGCCGGTTCCCGCAAGTTCCCGATCAGGGTGTCCCCGATCAGGGTGTCGAGATCCGGCACCGACCGCGCCCGCCAGGGATGGCCGACGGCGTAGCCGGCGAGGTCGTCCCCGGCCGCGAGGACGAGGCACCCCTCCGGGCACAGGCGCAGGCGCTCGGCCATCACCGCGTCGTCCTCCGGGTAATCCGGGTGGATGCGGGCGGCGAGGCGCGCGGCCGCGGGAAGGTCCGGCGCCCGCATCGGGCGCCAGCGGAGGGCGCGCCCGCTCAGCGGGCGGCCTCGGCCTTGAAGGCCGGCGCGGCCTGGAGCTGCGCCTTGGTCAGGCGCACCTCGGCCTCCGCCACCGTGCCGTCCCCGGTCGCCAGCACCGTCGCGCGGCCCCGCGGCTCGGGTGCCGCGACCGAGCCGGTGGCATCGTCGACGGTGCCGCTGCGCTTCGCCGGCACGGCGGCCAGCGCCTGGTCGGTCACGTTCGCGCCCGGCATGGTCTGCGGGCCGGCGCTCTTTGCCGCGGCCTCGCCAGGCGCCCGCTCCGGCGTGGTGTGGGAGGGCGGCGCCGCGGCCGCGCCGGCGCCGGTGTTCCAGGCGAGCGCGTCGAACGGCACCGCCACGGATTTCTGGCCGATGCCGAGGAAGCCGCCGACGCCGATCACCACCGCCCGCACCCGCCCGTCCTCGGTGAGCAGCACGTCCTCGATCTCGCCGACCCGGACGTGGTCCATGCCTATCACCTTGACGCCGACGAGCTTCGAAGCCCGCAGGCTGCCGGGCTCGGGCCGGGTCAGGAAGCCTGCGGCCGGATCGGAGGCCGGGGCCGGCTGCTGGGCGAGGGCCGGCAGTGCGGCCAGCAGGGCGGCGAGGGCGAGCGTGGTGCGCATGGTGGCGCGCGGGGGAGCACGCATGATTCGGGTCTCCGGGGACATCGGCGGCAGGGCTTCAGGCTCTCAACGGGGCCGGAGGGCCGCGGTTCACCAGCGCAGCCGGTCGATCATTCCGGTGACGGTCGCGCGTGCCGAGCCCGCCGCGGCCAGCGCCCAGTCCTTCGCCCGGGCGACGACGCCGCGGGTGGCACGCGCCCGCACGTCGGCCTCCTGCGCCGCCAGCATCGCGTGGACGTAGGCATCCTCCTGCGCCTTGCAGGCGGCGAGCGCCGCGCGTTGCGCCGCCCGCCGCTCCAGCCCCAGGGGCTGGGCGGTGAAGGCCTGGCGCAGGCAGGCGTGCCAGCGGCCTTCGAGATCCCCGAGGTCGGCCTCCGCGGCAGCGGCCGGCCCGCCGGCGAGGACCAGCAGGAGCGGCACGACAGCCCCGCGCCGGGGCGTCGGCGACGCGGCCCCTGCGGCAACTCCGACGATCATCCCCAAGACCGGCTCCTCCCGCGCGGTGGCCACCAAAGCCCGAGATCTCGGGCGGATTCGAGGCTTGTGGCGACTTCGTGCGCTGGCGCACACCGGTCGCGGGCGGGGCAGCCCTGGCGAGTGACGAATGTTGACATTCATCACTCGTCCGATAGGTTGATGGACATGCGGCCGGGCCGGCCGCGATCCTCGGTTGAGCTCCGCCCCCTCGCTCCGCCAAGGCTCGTCGATCGGCCCGGCCGTACCCGTTTTCGCCCCGCCGCTTTACGCGGACCGGCGTTTCTGGCACCGGCCCCTGATGTCGCTGCGCGCCTGCCTCGTCCTCGCCCTGCTCACCGGCCTCGCGGGCCTGTCCCTGCGCCTCGCCGTGCCGGTCACCCCGGTCGACCAGGATTACCGCGACGTGATCGCGTATTACCGCGCGCTGCCCGTCGGGGCGGGGCATTGACCTCGTCGCTCGGCGTTGTCAGTCGGGCGTAGCCTTTGCCCCGCGAGAGCAAGCCATGCGTTGAACGAGAAGAACGCAGGTTCTTCTCCTCTCCCCGCGGGCGGGGAGAGGAGAAACCCATGCTCGCACCTCGGCGTTGGAGCCGCCTCTCGATCCCTCGCAGGGGGTGAGGCAGCGCTTCATCCTGCCTCGTCGAAGCACATCAGGTCGCGGCCGGTGCTTCACCGCCGATCTCCCGCCCCGCCGCCTCCGCCAGGGCCCGGAACCGCGCCCCGTCGAGCCCCAGCCCCCACGCCTCGTAGAGCAGCCGCCCGCCATTCGGCAGGGCGCCGAACGCGTAGTCCGGCGCCTCGCGGAAGCGCTCGAGGGCGATCGGAAACTGGTTAAGGGTCTCGGCCTGGCTTGCATGGGCGGCGAACAGCTCGGCCTTGAAGGCGCAATCCTCGGGGTCGAGGTGGAGCGCGATCGCCCGCCGCGGCGGCTCCGCCGGCAGGAAGCTGCCGGCGTCCAACCCGTCCGGGCCGGCATGGTAGAACGGCATCTCGATCACCGCGAGGGTCTCCGGCCCGAGGAGCCGGCGGGCGCCCTGGAGGCCGAGCGCCACGGCGTCGTGGTCCGGATGGCCGCCCTCGCAGGCGTGCGTCAGGGCGACGGTGATCCCGCGCGCGGCGAAGAGGTCGGCGAGGCGCCGGGCGAGCGGGGCGATCGCCTCCGCCACGCCCTGGTCGGGGTAGCCGAGGGCGAGGCGCCGCTCGGGGGCGATCCCCGCCAGGGTCAGCGCCGCGTCGAGCTCCCGGGCGCGGGCCGCCGCGTAGGCGGAAGGGTTCGGGAAGCCGCGGCGCCCGGCGTCGCGCCCGTCGCGGGGCGCGCCGTCGGTGGCGTGGATCACCGTGAGGCCGGAGAGACGCGGCAGCTGCGCGCCGCAGCCGATGCTCTCGTCGTCCGGGTGGGCGACGACGAGCGCGGCGGAGTGCGCCGGAACCGGCCCGCAGGCCGGGTCGGCGAGGGCCGCCAGGAAGGCGTCCGCGGCCGGCGAGGTCGGGGCGATGCGGGTCATCGCGGCTCAGATCGCCGGCTGCGGCCCGAGGGCCGGGCCCGGCCGGATCATCCCGGCGTAGCGCCGGACCATCGCGGCGCAGAACTCGGCGAATTCCTCCTTCACCTGCGGCGGGCTGGTGTGGTGGGGGGCGATGCCCCGGTGCTCGGGGGTGAAGCAGAAGGTCACGGTCACGTCGAACTCCGCCAGGGCCTCCATCTGCCGGTCGAACCAGTCGAGGGCGTCCGGCCGGAACGAATCGGCCCAGGACAGGCCGGTGCGGAGATACGTCACACCGAGCCGCCGCATCCAGTCCACCGCCTCGTCGAGGCGGTGATCCTGGTAGTGGAACCACTGGCACAGGCCGAGCGCCGGGGTGTGGCGGGCGAAGTGCTCGAGCGCCGGCTTCGGCGTACCGTCCTCGCGCAGCAGCCCCATGTAGAAGTGCCGGTAGTAGGACGAGCCCTCCGCCTCCCGGTGCCGGGTGGTGGCGCCCCAGGCCTGCGGCAGGTCGTAGAGGCTGTACCAGTGGATGCGCGGCGCGCGGCCGACCAGCAGTTCGGCGGTGCGGTCGAGCCCGAAGACCTGCACCTCCTCGGCGCCGAAGGTCGAGACGCCGACCTCGGTGACCCAGATCGGTTTCGCCGTCACCGCCCGGATCTCGGCGAGCTTCGCCGGCCACTCGCCGATCTGCCAAAGGTTCCAGTCGAGCGGGAAGCCGTGCACCGCCACCACGTCGACGTGGTCGAGGGCGCGCCGCTCGTCGAGCAGGCGGATGAAGGACGGATCGATCGGCGAGATGCCCCCCAGCACCGTCGGCAGGTGCGGCGCCTCCGCCTTCACGGCGCGCGCCGCGCAGTCCAGCGTGTCGGCGAACATGGACCAGCCCGGATCGATCTCGGGATCCCAGTGCGACTTGTTGTTGGGCTCGTTCCAGATCATCGCCGCTTCGATCATGCGGGCCTCGGGCTCTAAACAGGCTGGGGGTATGGTGGCCCGTCATGGCCGCCGGGCGGGCGCGGCGCAAGCCGTCCGCCCCGCGCGCGGGGCCCTGGCCCGGGCCCCGGAGCGGAGCTATCGTTACGTGAGATCAACGGTCCCGCGGCCAGCGGGCCGGTACCGGGAGGACCGTCATGCTTCGCATCGGGCTGCGCACGGCGAGGGGGTTTCGGGCGGAGGGCGTCGCCGAGGACGGCGTCGCACCGGCGCGGCGGGCGCTCATCAAGGGCGCCTGCACCTGCGCGGCCCTGGCCTTCCTGCCGCGGGCCGCCGCGGCCCAGGCCGGGGACGCGGCCGCCCCCGCCCGGTCGGTCCACGGCGACCTCGACGCCGCGGCCCGCGAGGTCGAGGCGGCGATGATCGCTTGGCGGCGCGACATCCACGCCAACCCGGAACTCGGCAACCGCGAGCACCGCACCGCCGCCCTGGTGGCCCGTCACCTGCGCGGCCTCGGCTACGAGGTGCAGGAAGGCGTCGGCCGCACCGGCGTCGTCGCGGTGCTGAAGGGCGGCGGCGGTCCGGGCCCCGTCGTGGCGCTCCGGGCCGACATGGACGCGCTGCCGGTGCGCGAGGAGGTCGACCTGCCCTTCGCCTCGAAGGCCCGGGCCGAGTGGGGCGGCCAGGAGGTCGGCGTGATGCATGCCTGCGGCCACGATTGCCACGTGGCGATCCTGATGGCGGCGGCCCAGGTGCTCGCGGCCCGGCGCGACCGCCTGCCCGGCACGATCAAGCTCCTGTTCCAGCCCGCCGAGGAGGGCACGGTGGGGCAGGGGGTCAGCGGCGCCCGCCTGATGGTGGAGGAGGGCGCGATGCGCGACCCGAAGCCCGACATGGTGTTCGGCCTGCACGTCTCGAGCGCGCTGCCGGTCGGCAGCGTCGGCTACCGCCCCGGCAACGCCATGGCCGGCTCGGACCGGTTCCAGATCAAGGTGACGGGACGCCAGACCCACGGCGCGATGCCGTGGAACGGCGTCGACCCGATCGTGATCGGCTCGACCATCGTGACGACGCTCCAGACCGTGGTCAGCCGCGAGACCGACGTCGCGCGCAGCCCCGCGGTGCTCAGCGTCGGCATCTTCAAGGGGGGGTTACGCAACAACATCATCCCGGAGACCGCCGAGCTCGAGGGCACGCTCAGGACCTTCGGCGAGGCGCAACGCGCCACCGCCAAGCGCCGGGTGACCGAGATCGCCCAGTCGATCGCCACCGGCATGAACGGCAAGGCCGAGGTGATCTGGGACGAGAACGGCTATCCCCCGCTCCAGAACGACGCCAAGCTCACCGCGCGCGCCGCCCCGACGCTGACGCGCCTCTTCGGCGAGCACGCCCGGCTCGTCGATCCCGCCATGGCGAGCGAGGATTTCCCCTACTTCGCCCGCGAGGCGCCCGGCTTCTTCTACTTCGTCGGCATCACGGCGCCGGGCACCGATCCGGCCAAGGCCGCGCCCAACCACTCGCCGCGCTTCCGCGTGGACGAGACCGGCCTGATGACGGGCCTGCGCGCCACCCTGCACCTCGTGGCGGATGCGACCGGGATGGCGTGAGCCGGGTCAAACCCGATCGTATCGATCGTGTGAGGGGCTGTCTCCGACGCCGAGCGGACCATCGCGATGGCCGCTTCGCAGCGCCCGTCCGGACGGCTCCCGCAGGACGACCTCGCAGGCGTTGCAGCCCCAGCGCGAGCCACGGCGTACGCGAGCCTCTTGATCGTCAGATTGCTCTGTGATACAGAGTTATCTGTGAGGAGAGAGTCTGGGATGACGACTTCAGATCCGGTCCGTGGGCGCGACGACGCACGTCTCGCTCTCGCCGCTGCTCAGGATGGCGAGACCCGTCTGCTCGACGCTCTGCTCTACGGCCGGGCCAGCCCCTACCTCATCATCTGGGGTATCGCCTGGATGGCGGGGTTCGTCGGCACCTTTCTCGTGCCGGAGCGCACGGGCACCATCTGGTCGGCCATTACAGTCCTGGGTTGGGCAACGACGATTCTTCTCGTTCTCGTACGGCGCCGCATCAGCCGGGAGCCGCGCTTCGGGGTCGGAATTCGCTACAGTTGCTCGGCGATGCTCATGAGCGCCTATGCCGCGCTCTGGGCTTTCATCCTGCTCTCGGGGCATGCGAATGCCCTCGGCATCTACGCAGGCACCGTCACCGGCTTCGCCTACCTCATCGCCGGCCTGTGGCGCGGGCCGTCACTGGCGGTCCTCGGCGGCAGCTTGACGGTCTCGTTCCTGGCCGGGTTCGCGATGCCGCCCACGGGGTTCCTGCTCTATGCCGGCCTGCTCGGCGGCGGCGGCCTCATCGCTGCCGGCCTGCTGTTGGCTCGGCGTGACCCGACCTGATGGCTGGACAGATGCCCGGCGATCTCGATGCGATCATTCATGCGCCGGCACGGCTGCGGATCATGGCTGCCCTCGCTGCGAGTCCCGAGGGAAGCTTGCTGGAGTTCAAGCGGCTGCGTGCTCTGCTCGGCCTGACGGACGGCAACCTCGGTGCCCACATCGCCACGCTCGAAGGCGCGGGCTACGTCGCGGTGACCAAGGATTTCGAGGGGAAGCGTCCGCGAACGCGGATCGCCGTGACGAAGGCGGGCCGCGCGGCCTACCGGGCGCACGTCGCGGCGCTGCGCGCCATCCTTGACGGAGACGATGTCGGCTGATCTTGCCGGCTGCTTGCGCCGGCCGGCTGCGAGATTACTCGGCTCGAACAAGTCACTGCCGGCCTGTAGGTCCGGTTTGGGGACACCATGGCAAAGCCCACTCGCCGCTATCGACGGCTTTCCTGAAGTTCGAGCCCGTTGAATTTCCGTCATCAGCGATAATATTCGAGTTTTTAAAAATATAAACGAACCGATGCGACCGATTAATCGATGTTGTTGATCGGCATGCAAGGCGTTATTGCAGCATGATGCTAGGGAAGGAGCAGATGACATGTCCGGTTTCACCCTGCCGGGAGCCATTCATACCGGGCTGGCTGCGGCCGGGATCGTGCTCGGAATGGTCCAGTTCCTCACCCGCAAGCATGGCAGCCGGCACCGGGCCATAGGCTACGCGTTCATCTATGCCTTGCTGATCGCCGACTGCGCGGCCTTGCTCGTGTTCCAGTTCACGGGTGGGTTCAACATCCTGCATTGCGGGGCGCTGACGAGCCTTGCCTGCATGGCCGCAGGCATGTGGCCGGTGCTGCGCTCGTCTCGGCGCCCGGACTGGCGTGAGAAGCATTATTACTGGATCTCGTGGTCCTATGTCGGGCTGATGGCTGCGGCGGCGACCGAACTCGTCGTTCGTACCCTGCCCCTCGCAAATGCGGTTCAGGCCTGGCTTGTGACCTTTTCGGTCACGCTGGCCGTGACGCTGGTCGGCCGGGCCCTCATCCTCCGCCATCGACCCGCCGCCACGGGTCCGGTGTGACGTGACTGTCATGATCGGCACGGATGCGGCCCCCCGGCAGGGCTGACCCGTGTCTGGTCAACCGATACCCGATCCCAGCGCGGCTGCGTGTTGCTCTAGGTCATTGAATTTGCCGTGTTTTCTGCGGCAAGCCATGCTCCACTCCGTTGGAAGGCATCCTGGAAGCATTCCGAAGAACAGCCGGTCGTCCCTGCGGCGTGACGGCCACGCAGACCCCGCTTGTGCGGCGACGCCTTGACGGCGATGCCGCACCTGCGAGATGACCACTCCCAAACCGAGAACCGTCGACCCGTCGAACGCCCTCAGGATTCCTGGCACGATGAGCAACTTCAACGAGGAGCGCGTCCTGTCCGTCCATCACTGGACCGACTCGCTCTTCAGCTTCCGCACCACCCGCGACCCGTCGTTCCGCTTCCGCAACGGCGAGTTCACCATGATCGGCCTCAAGGGCGAGGGAGCCAAGCCGCTCCTGCGCGCCTACAGCGTGGTCAGCGCCAACTACGAGGAGGAGCTGGAGTTCTTCTCCATCAAGGTGGCCAACGGCCCGCTCACCTCGAAGCTGCAGCACCTCAAGGTCGGCGACCCGATCGTGGTCAGCCGCAAGGCGACCGGCACCCTGGTGCTCGACAACCTGATGCCCGGCCGCAACCTCTACCTGCTCGGCACCGGCACCGGCCTCGCGCCGTTCCTGGCGATCATCAAGGACCCGGAGACCTACGAGCGCTTCGAGAAGGTCGTGCTCGTCCACGGCTGCCGCCACGTCCAGGAACTCGCCTACGGCGAGACGATCACCGAGACGCTGCCGAACCACGAGCTGATCGGCGAGATGGTCCGCGACCAGCTGGTCTACTACCCGACCGTGACCCGCGAGCCGTTCCGCAACCGCGGCCGCATCACCGACCTGATGACCTCCGGCAAGCTCTTCGCCGATATCGGCCTGCCGATGATGACGAGGGAGGCCGACCGCTTCATGCTCTGCGGCAGCCCCGACATGATCCGCGACACCCGCGACCTGCTCGCGGGCGCCGACTACGTCGAGGGCAACCACGGCGAGGCCGGCCACTACGTCATCGAGAAGGCCTTCGTCGAGAAGTAGCCTCGTGCTACGCGGGATGCGCCGGGAGACCTGTCCTTTGCGCATCCTGCTCATCAATCCCAACACCACGGCCTCCGTCACCGAGACGGCGGCCGCCCATGTCCGCCGGCTGATCCCGGCCGAGATCGTGCCGGCCACCGGCCGGTTCGGCGCCCGCTACATCGCGAGCCGCGCCGCCGCGGCGATCGCCGGCCACGCCGCCCTCGACGCGCTCGCCGCCCACGTCGCGGGCTGCGACGCGGTCTACCTCGCCTGCTTCGGCGATCCGGGGCTGCTGGCCCTCAAGGAAGTCTCGCCGGTGCCGGTCGTCGGCATGGCGGAGGGTGCGCTGCACCTCGCCTGCACCCGGGGCCGGCGCATCGGCATCGTCACCGGCGGCGTCCTGTGGAAGCCGATGCTCACCGAGTTCGTGGCGATGCTCGGCCTCACCGAGCGTCTGGCCGGCATCCGCACCGTGGCCCCCACGGGCGGCGAGATCGCCCGCGACCCCGACGCCGCCCTCGACCGCCTCGGCAAGGCCTGCCGCGATTGCGCCGAGATCGACGGCGCCGACGTGGTGGTGCTCGGCGGCGCCGCGCTCGCGGGCTTGGCCGAGCGGGTGCAACCGCAGGTGCCGGTGCCGGTGATCTGCTCGGTCGAGGCCGGCGCGCGGGCCGTGATCGCCGCTGCCGGCCTCGCCGCGGGGCGTCCGGCGGCGCCGGCGGTCGAGAGCGTCGGGCTGTCGGAGGAACTGGCCGGGTTGCTGGGTCGCTGACGGTCGGGCGCGCGGATTGCCCTCCGGGCGGCGCGAGAGCCGGTGCTGTGCCTAGTCGAGCCCCAGCCCTCGCCGCAGCCACGCCGCGTAATGCCCGGCGATGTAGGTCACCCGACGGCGCTCCGAGGCCGGGTCGTACCAGGCGCCGCCGGCGCTGGCGTTGGTGGCGGAGAGCTGGGGATGGCGCAGCAGCACGGTGCCGGCCCGGTCGACCACCAGGGCCTCGCCCTCGAGGTAATCGCTGTTGGTGGCGTTGCCGCCGCCGAAGCGGGTCTCGCTGCCGGCATAGGGGTTGAGCGAGACGCCGGTGACCCGCACCACCAGGGCCGGGCCCGGGCCGCCGACCCGGTCGGCGAAGTTCCTGGCGAGCGCCGCCTGCAACTCGGCCCGCACGGTCTCGGCGTAGGGGCCGAGGCCGCGGGCGAGGAGGGGGCCGACATCGACCCGGATGGCGGAGAAGCGCGTCGCCGACGGCAGGGTCGCGTCCTGCGCGTACACCGGCACGGCCGCCACCATCAGGGAAGCCGCGATCAGGGATCGGCCGATCAGGGATTTGCACCAGCGCAGCATCGGCGTCGTCTCCACGGCGCCCGACGGGGGCACCTCGTGCGGGCCGAGATAACCCCCGGACGCCGCTCCGGCAACGCTTCGCTCAGATGCCGAACGGCCTACGGCGCGTCAGGCGCCGAACGACATTCGGTGCGTCAGGCGCCGAACTGGATGCCGGTGATCTCGTAGGACTTGCCGCCGCCCGGGGTGACGACCTCGACGGTGTCGCCGACGCCCTTGCCGATCAGCGCGCGGGCGATCGGCGAGGTGATCGAGACCCGGCCGGCATGCACGTCGGCCTCGGGCTCGCCGACGATCTGGTAGGTCTTCTCCTCCTCGGTATCCTCGTCGATCAGCTTGACGGTGGCGCCGAACTTGACCTTCGTGCCCGAGAGCTTCGCGACGTCGATGACCTCGGCGCGGGAGATCAGGCTCTCCAGCTCCAGCACCCGGCCCTCGTTGTGGGACTGGGCCTCCTTGGCGGCGTGGTACTCGGCGTTCTCCGACAGGTCGCCGAGCGCGCGGGCCTCCGCGATCGCCTGGATGATCCGCGGACGCTCCTCCTGCTGGCGGCGCTTCAGCTCCGCCTCCAGAGCCGCGAATCCCCGTACCGTGATCGGAACCTTGTCCATCGTCGTCGTCTCGCGTCACAAATAATCGGCCCGGCGAGAGGGTGAGCCTCCCGACCGGGCCTGTTTCCGATTGTCTCGCGCGGGCGCGAGGGGATGAGATAGGTCTCGTCCGCGGCTTTACGACTTAAGCCGCGAAATATTCCTGCAGGGCCCGCACCTCGAGATCACCCCCGAGATAGGCCTTGATTCCCTCGGCGGCCGCCATCGCTCCCGCGAGAGTGGTGTAGTACGGCACTTTATGCAAGAGGGCGGCCCGGCGTAAGGACCGGGAGTCGGACAGCGCGCCGGCGCCCTCCGTGGTGTTGAACACCAGGTGGATGTCGCCGTTCTTGATCGCGTCGACCACGTGCGGGCGGCCCTCCAGCACCTTGTTGATGCGGGTGCAGGCCACGCCGTTCTCGGCGAGGTAGCGCTGGGTGCCGGCGGTGGCGAGCACCGTGAAGCCGAGGTCGGCGAGCAGCTGGATCGCCGGCAGGATGCGCGCCTTGTCGTCGTCGCGCACCGAGACGAAGACCGTGCCGGCCTTCGGCACCTGGGTGCCGGACCCGAGCTGGCTCTTGGCGAAGGCGACGCCGAAGCCGCGGTCGAGGCCGATCACCTCGCCGGTCGAGCGCATCTCCGGCCCGAGCAGCACGTCGACCCCGGGGAAGCGGGCGAAGGGGAACACCGCCTCCTTCACCGCGATATGGGGCAGGGTCTTGGGCTTGAGGCCGAAGGTGGCGAGCTTCTCGCCGGCCATCACCCGGGCGGCGATCTTGGCGATCGGCTCGCCGATCACCTTGGCGACGAACGGCACGGTGCGCGAGGCCCGCGGGTTCACCTCCAGCACGTAGATCTCGCCGTCCTTGATCGCGTACTGCACGTTCATCAGGCCGCCGACCTCGAGGGCGAGGGCGAGACCGCGGGTCTGGCGCTCCAGCTCGGCGATGGTCTCGGGCGAGAGCGAGCGCGGCGGCAGCGAGCAGGCGGAATCGCCCGAGTGGATGCCCGCCTCCTCGATGTGCTCCATGATGCCGGCGATGAACACGTCACGCCCGTCCGAGACCGCATCGACGTCGACCTCGATCGCGTCCGACAGGTAGCGGTCGAACAGGAGCGGGTTCTTGCCCAGAACCGTGTTGATCTGGCCGGTCTTGTCGTTGGGGTAGCGCGCCTTGACGTCCGACGGGATCAGGCTCGGCAGGGTGTCGAGCAGGTAGTCGGCGAACTGGGTCTCGTCGCGGATGATCGCCATCGCGCGCCCGCCGAGCACGTAGGACGGCCGCACCACGAAGGGCAGGCCGAGATCGGCGGCGATCAGCCGGCTCTGCTCCACCGAGTAGGCGATGCCGTTCTTCGGCTGCTTGAGGTGCAGCTTGTCGAGCAGGCGCTTGAACCGGTCGCGGTCCTCGGCGAGGTCGATCGCGTCCGGCGAGGTGCCGAGGATCGGCACGCCGGCCTCTTCCAGGGCGCGGGCGAGCTTCAGCGGGGTCTGGCCGCCGAACTGCACGATCACGCCGTGCAGCTTGCCGGCCTGGCGCTCGGTCTCGATGATCTCCAGCACGTCCTCGGCGGTCAGCGGCTCGAAGTAGAGCCGGTCCGAGGTGTCGTAGTCGGTCGACACCGTCTCCGGGTTGCAGTTGACCATGATCGTCTCGTAGCCCGCGTCGGTGAGCGCGAAGCAGGCGTGGCAGCAGCAATAGTCGAACTCGATGCCCTGGCCGATCCGGTTCGGGCCGCCGCCGAGGATGATCACCTTCTTCTTGTCGGAGGGCTCGGCCTCGTCGACCACGCTGCCGGCGAAGGGGGCGACGTAGGTCGAGTACATGTAGGCGGTCGGCGACTTGAACTCGGCCGCGCAGGTGTCGATCCGCTTGAAGACCGGCCGCACCGCGAGCGCCCGGCGGGCGCTCCGCACCGCCCCCTCGTCCATGCCGGCGAGCACGGCGAGGCGCTGGTCCGAGAAACCCGCCGCCTTGAGCTGGCGGAAGGCGCCCTCGGTCTTCGGCAGGCCGAAGCGCTTCACCTTGGTCTCGAGGTCGATGATGGCCTGGAGCTGCTCCAGGAACCACGGGTCGATCTTGCAGGAGGCGTGGACCTCCTCGTGGCTGACGCCGAGGCGCAGCGCCTGCGCCACCTTGAGGAGGCGATCCGGGGTCGGGGTGCCGATCGCCGCCTTGATGGCGTTGCGGTCGTCGCCCTTGCCCAACCCCTCGATCTCGATGTCGTCGAGGCCGGTGAGCCCCGTCTCGAGCGAGCGCAGGGCCTTCTGGAGCGACTCGGCGAAGGTGCGCCCGATCGCCATCGCCTCGCCGACCGACTTCATGGCGGTGGTCAGCGTCGGCTCGGCGCCCGGGAACTTCTCGAAGGCGAAGCGCGGGATCTTGGTGACGACGTAGTCGATCGTCGGCTCGAACGAGGCGGGCGTCGCGCCGCCCGTGATGTCGTTGGCGATCTCGTCGAGGGTGTAGCCGATGGCGAGCTTGGCCGCGACCTTGGCGATCGGGAAGCCGGTCGCCTTCGAGGCGAGCGCCGAGGAGCGCGAGACGCGCGGGTTCATCTCGATCACGATCATCCGGCCGGTGGCCGGGTCGACGGCGAACTGCACGTTCGAGCCGCCGGTCTCGACGCCGATCTCGCGCAGGACCGCCAGCGAGGCGTCGCGCATGCGCTGGTATTCCTTGTCGGTCAGCGTCAGCGCAGGCGCCACGGTGATGGAGTCGCCGGTATGGACGCCCATCGGGTCGAGGTTCTCGATCGAGCAGACGATGATGCAGTTGTCCGCACGATCGCGGACGACCTCCATCTCGTACTCCTTCCAGCCGAGCACCGATTCCTCGATCAAGACCTCGTTGGTCGGCGAGGCGTCGATGCCGCGCTCGACGATGTCGAGGAACTCCTCGCGGTTGTAGGCGATGCCGCCGCCGGTGCCGCCCATGGTGAAGGACGGCCGGATGATCGCCGGCAGGCCGACCTCGGCGAGCGCGACGAGCGCCTGGCCGAGCGCGTGCTCGCCGTAGCGCTTGCGCCGGTCGTTCTCTCCGCTCGCCCACTTCTTCTCGAAGGCGGCGAGCGCGCCCTTCCGGGCCTCCGGGTCGCTCTCGGTGGCCTCGATGCGGGCGACCTCGGCGAGGTACCTCTCACGATCCGCCTTCTTGGCGGCCGAGGCGTTGGCGAGCGCCGATTTCGGGGTCTCGAGCCCGATCTTGGTCATCGCGTCGCGGAAGAGGCTGCGGTCCTCCGCCTTGTCGATCGCCTCGGCGGTGGCGCCGATCATCTGCACGCCGAATTTTTCCAGCACGCCCATCCGCTTGAGCGAGAGGGCGCAGTTCAGCGCGGTCTGGCCGCCCATGGTCGGCAGGAGGGCGTCGGGCCGCTCCTTCTCGATGATGCGGGCGACGATCTCGGGCGTGATCGGCTCGACGTAGGTGGCGTCGGCGAGATCCGGATCGGTCATGATCGTCGCCGGATTCGAGTTGACCAGGATGATCCGGTAGCCTTCCTCGCGCAGGGCCTTGCAGGCCTGCGTGCCGGAATAGTCGAACTCGCATGCCTGGCCGATGACGATCGGGCCCGCGCCGATGATGAGGATGGAGGAGAGATCGGTGCGCTTGGGCATCGGACGCTTCAGACTCGTGCGGCGCGCTGCCTCGTTCCTCGGATCCGGCCTCGGCCCTGTCGGGGCTTCGTCGAGGCGGGAGCGGAACGTGCGGAAGCGGCGGGGATTGCGTTGGGCGCCCTTAGCATAGGCGAACAGATCAGGGGAAGGGCGTGGCCGGGCAGGTGGACATAAGGGGAGATGCGCGCTGGACGCTGGTCACCGGCGCGTCGAGCGGGATCGGCGTCGCGATCGCCCGGGCCTTCGCGGCGCGCGGGCGGCCGCTGGTGCTGAGCGCCCGGCGGGCCGACCGCCTGGAGGCGCTGGCGGCGGAGCTGCCGGTGCCGACGGTCGTGATGCCGGCGGACCTGGCGCGGCCGGACGGGCCCGAGGCCCTGGTCGCGGCGGTGGAGGATCGGGGGATCGTCCTCCACACCCTCGTCAACAATGCCGGCTTCGGCCTGCGCGGCCGCTTCGCCGCCCTGCCGGCGCGGGACCAGGCCGAGATGGTGGCGGTGAACGTCGCGGCGCCGACGGTGCTCAGCCGCCTGGTCCTGCCGGGGCTGATCGCGCGGAAATCCGGTGGCCTCCTCAACGTCGCCTCGGTGGTGGGCTATCTGCCGGGCCCCAACATGGCGGCCTACTACGCCAGCAAGGCCTACCTGCTCACGCTCTCCGAAGCGCTCTACGAGGAGGCGCGCCCGCACGGCGTCGTGGTCACGGCCGTCTGCCCGGGCGCCACCGCGACGGAATTCTCGGCGAGGGCCGACGTCGGCGGCACCAAGCGCTTCACCGGCAACGTGATGACGGCGGAGGCGGTGGCGGAGGCGGCGGTCGCCGGCCATCTCGCCGGCCGGGCGGTGGTGATCCCGGGGGCGGCCAACCGGGCGGCGGTGCTCGCCGCCCGCCTGATGCCGCGCTGGCTCAGCCGAAAGGTGGCGGCCCGCCTGCAAGGATGAACGGATTCCGCCGCTTTCGGGTCATCATCGGTTCAGTGCCGGGCGCTAGACAGGAGGTGGGGCGGCCTCGGCCGGCCCACCGATTCCTTCGCGTGGTCGAGTTGCGTCGTGGCGAGCGAACCGAGATCGAGACCGTGGATCACCGGGGCGCGGGCGGCCCTCGCGCGGCAATTCGCGTCCTATCTTGGGGTGAGCCTCGCGGCGCTGGCCGTCCATTACGGCGTGCTCGCCGTCCTGGTCGAGACCGGCCGCGCCGATCCGGTGCGGGCGGCGCTCGCCGGCTACTTCGCCGGCGCGGTGATCTCCTACGGGCTCAACCGCCGACTGACCTATGCCAGCGCGCGGCCCCACGCCGAGGCGACCTGGCGCTTCGGCATCGTCGCGGCGATCGGCTTCGGGCTGACCTGGCTGATCATGGCCGGCCTCACCCGCGGCTTCGGCCTGCCCTACCTCGTGGCCCAGGTGCTGGCGACCGGGGCGGTGGTGTTCTGGAACTTCCTCGGCCACCGGGTCTGGACCTTCGCGGTGCGGCCGGTGGCGGTGCTGTCGGAGGAGGCGACGGGGGTGCGGTGAGGGGCGTGCCGTCGCTGCGGATCCGACGAACACGCCCCGGCGATTCCCCCATCATGCCGGGGCCGGGAGCCCGGGATGGCGATGGAGGGCTCGGGGGCCGTCGAGCCACGCCGCCGGACGGCCGAAATCCGTCGCCTCACGTCTCCATCCCCGCCGCCTCCCGCCCGAGCACCTCCCGTCCCGTCCGCACCTCCGCCTGCCCCTCCCGGCCGATCGCCGCCGCGAACAGGCCGCGCAGGGTGGTCGCCAGCGTCCCGAGATCGTGGTGGCGCGCGACGCGGGCGCGGCCCGTGCGGCCCATGCGGGCGAGCGTCGCCTCGTCGGCCCGCAGGATGTCGCGCAGGGCGCCGACCAGGGCCGCGCCGTCTCCAGGCGGCACGATGCGGCCGCACCCCCCGTCGACCAGCTCCGGGATGCCCGCGACGGTCGTGGTCACCACCGGCCGCTCCAGCGCCAGCGCCTCGAGCAGCACGATCGGCAGGCCCTCGGCGAAGCTCGGCAGCACCAGGGCGCGGGACTCGGCGATCGCCGCGCGCACCTCGGCGCCGCTCCGCCAGCCGCGAAGCTCGATGAGGTCGCCGACGCCGTGGCGGGCGATCTCGGCCTCGATCGCCGGGCGGCTCTCGCCGTCGCCGATCAGCACCAGGCGGAACGGCGCCTCGGTCGCGCGCAAGGCCGCCACCGCCGCCGGCAGGTAGACCTGCCCCTTCTGCGGGCAGAGCCGGCCGACGCAGACCAGCGTCCGGCTCTCCCCCGCCGGCCGGTCGGAGGGCACGAACTCCGCGAGGTCGAGGCCGCAGCGCGCCACCGCGATCCGGTCGTGGTGATGGGCTCCGCCGAAGCGCACGAGCTGCAAGCGGCAGAAGTTCGAGATCGCCACCGCGAAGGCGGCGCCCGACAGCTTGAGGGCGAGGCCGTCCTCGGCGGCGGTCAGGAACTCGTCCGGGCCGTGGGCGGTGAAGCTGTAGGTGGGTCCCCCCATCGTGCGGGCGATCAGGGCGACCGCGGCGGCGTTCGAGGAGAAGTGGACGTGGGTGTGGGCGATGCCCTCCCGGCGCAAGGTGCGCAGGAAGTACACCGCCTCCAGGAGGTAGGCCGCGTGCCGGACCGCGCCGCCGCCGGAGCGGGCGAGCCGCGCGGCGAGCCAGGCGCCCCGGGCGAGCGCCGCCGGGTCGGTCGCCGCCTGGCGCAGGGCCGCGACGAGGAGCCCGCGCAGGTTGCCGCTGAGGATGTAGTGGGTGCGCGCCTGGTCGGCGACGTCGAGGGGGTCGACGAGGGGCTGGTGCCAGCGCCGCAGCGCGAAGCGCCGCACCACGACGCCCTGCGCCTCCAGGGCCGCCATCTCCCGCCGGATGAAGGTCGAGCTCGTCACCGGGGCGGTGTTGACCAGGTAGGCGATCGTCATCGGGCCGGCTCGATCGAGCGCGGCCTTCGCCGGCGCGGCTCTCGCGGACGCGGATCTCGTGAAGGTGAGTCTCATAAGCCGTTACGCTCCCGGATGCAGTCCCGCGCGCCGCGGGGCGTCCCGCGCCGCGCGATCGTTCGGCAACCAGCCTAGGGACCGCCCTCGCGGGCGGGAGCGATGGAATTCGGCGGCTTCCCTGCCCAGAATTGCGGGCGGGTCTACCTCTTTCGAAGGTCCCGGCGCCGACGATTGCGACGCTTACCCTGCGGGCACGGCCGGCTAGCCTGGATGTCGAGGCCGCATCACGGCGGCAGGTTTTGGGTCGAGACCCGGCACGGCCATGCAGCGCCCCCTGATCATCCTCGGCACCGGCGGCAACGCCCTCGATATCCTGGACCTCGTCGAGAGCCGGCCCGAGGCGCCCTGGCGGGTGGCGGGCTTCCTCGACGACGCCCGGCCGGAGGGCGACCGCGTCGCCGGCCTGCCGGTGCTCGGGCGCCTCGCCGAGGCGCGCCGGCTCGCCGAGGACCCGGACGTCGCCTTCGTCAACGCCATCGGGAGCGAGGCCAGCCACCGCGGGCGGCTGGCGATCGTCGCCGGGACCGGGCTCGAGCCCGAGCGCTTCGCCACCCTGGTCCATGCCGCTGCCGCGGTCTCGTCGCGGGCGGTGCTCGGTCCCGGCACCTGCATCCATCACGGCGCCAGCGTCGCCGGCAACGTCGTGGTCGGTGCCCACGTGACCATCGGGCCCGGCGTCGTCGTCGGGCACGACGCGGCGATCGGCGACGGGGCGGTGCTGGCGCCCGCTTGCGTCGTCAGCGGCTTCGTGCGGCTCGGGCGGTCCTGCTACGTCGGGGCCGGCAGCGCGGTGCGCCAGCGCGTCTCGATCGGCGAGCGGGCGCTCGTCGGCCTCGGCGCGGTGGTCCTGCGCGACGTGCCGGCGGGGGCGACCGTGGTCGGCAACCCCGCCCGCACCCTGCGGACCGGGGCGTGAGCGCGATGCGCGGCCCCCGCGTCTCGGTCGTGCTCGCCCTGGCGGCAGGCCTGCCTGCCGGGCCTGCCCTCGCCTCCCTGCGCGCCCAGACCTTCGGCGACTACGAGGTCCTGGCGATCGGCGAGGGGGCGGCCGAGGCCGCCGCGGCGGCATCCGACACGCGGGTCCGGGCCCTGCGCGGCGAGGGCGACGGGCACGATCCGGGATCCTGCGGCCAAAGCTCCTACAACCAAGGCTCCTACGGCCACGACGTCCGGCGCGCCGCCGCCCGCAATCGCGGCGTGAGCGCGGCCCGGGCCGAGTGGGTGGCGTTCCTCGATCCCGGCGATGCGTGGCGGGAGGACCACCTCGCCGAGCTCGTCGCCGCGACCCGCTTCGGCGACGCCGTCGCGGCGTTCGGCAATCCGATCCTCGCCGAGACCGGCCGGCCGCTCCTGCCGATGAGCGTGCCCTCGGGCCGCGTCCCAGACCCGTTCGGCTTCGCGCTGCGGGTCGGACGGGTCCCGGTGCGGGCGAGCGCCGCGCTGATCGAGCGGGCGGCGGCGATCGATGCCGGGCTGTTCTCCTGCCGCGGCGGCGGGCCGGAGCTCGACCTGTGGGGCCGCCTCGCCCTGCAGGGTCCGTTCCGCTACGTCGCCCGGCCGACCGCCGTGCTGGGGCCGGCGGCCCCGCCGCGGCGCGCACCGGCGGCGCCGCTCCTCGCCGCCAGCCTGGCGCGGCTCCTCGACGAGGGCGCGGTGCCGGCCGACCTCGCGGCGTCCGCCCGGCGCTGCCGCAACCGGCTGCTCCTCGACCATGCCCGCAGGCTCGCCGGCCTCGGCCGCCCGGCCGAGGCGCGGGCGGTGCTGGCGCGGGACTGCATCCCGGGCCTCGATCCGGCGCGCTACCTCGCGGCGCTCGTCCGCACCTGGCGCGCGGGCCGGGCCTGGCCGGCGCCGGGGGCGCTCGCCGGATCGCCGTGACACGCCCACCCGACGCTCCCCCCGAAAGCCGTCCCGCCCGAAAGGTGTCTCGATGAGCCTCGTCAAGCGCGCCGTCCTGCTCGTCTCGGGCGAGCGCTACCTCGTCCTGTCGATCACCCTGTGCCAGACCGCCCTCGTCTCGCGCCTGCTCACCCCGGAGCAGGTCGGCCTGTCGATGATCGGGGTCGCGCTGGTGCAGGTCGTCGACGGCCTGCGGGATTTCGGCACCACCAACTACATCATCCACGAGCCGACCACCTCGCAGCAATCCGCCCGCACGGCCTTCACGGTGCTGCTGGCCCTGTCGGCGTTCTTCGCGGTCGCGCTCTACGCCTCCGCCGGCCTGTGGGCGCAAGCCTACGGCCAGCCCCTGCTCGGCCCCTATCTGCGGGTGCTCTCGCTGAGCTTCCTGTTGGTCCCGTTCTCCGGCCCCCTGATGGCGCTGATGCGCCGGGACTTCCAGTTCGCCGCCCTGATGTGGGTTAATGTCGGCACCTGCCTGACATACGCGGTGGCGCTGGTCGGGCTCGCGCTCCTCGGCTTCGGGGCGATGAGCTTCGCCTGGGCGATGGTGGCGAGCGCCGCCGCCGCCGTCGGCTTGAGCCTCGCGGTCCGGCCGGAGCCGGGGATCTTCCGCCCGAGCCTCCAGGGCTGGCGCACGGCGCTCGCCATCGGCGGCTGCTCGAGCGTGACGACGCTGCTCAACCGCGCCTACGACCTCCTGCCGATCTTCCTCCTCGGCCGCGTCAGTGGCCCCGACCTCGTCGGCCTCTACGGCCGGGCGCAGGTGGTGAGCCAGCTCCCCGACAAGATGATCCTCGGCAGCCTCGGCGCGGTGATCCTGCCGATGTTCGCCGCCGACCGGCGCGACGGGCGGGCGCTGGCGCCGACCTATATCGCCTCGATCGGCAACATCACGGTGGTGCTCTGGCCGGTCGCCCTGCTGCTCGCGCTCATCGCCCAGCCGGTGGTGCTGGTCCTGCTCGGCGCGCAGTGGCTCGCCAGCGTGCCGATCGTCCAGGTGCTGGCTCTCGCCTCGATGCTGACCTTCCCGGCGATGCTGACCTACCCGGTGCTGCTCGCGAGCGGGGGCCTGCGCGACACCCTGACGGCGAGCTTGATCAGCCTGCCGCCGAGCGCCGCCCTCATCGCCGCCGCCGCCGCCTCCGGCGGGCCGCTCGCGGTGGCGGCGACCCAGCTCGTCACCGTTCCGCTCCAGGTCGGGATCGCCCTCTGGTTCATCCGCCGCCGGGTGCCGTTCAGCCTCGCCGCCTTCGTCGGCGCGCTCCGGATCAGCGCCCTCGTCACGGTCGCGACCGCACTGCCGCCCCTCGCCGTCGTGGCGCTCGCGGGCCGGGGCTTCGCCCTCACCATCCCGGAGGGCGTGCTCGCCGGCTGCGGGGGCGCCGCCGCCTGGCTGGTCGCCATGCTGCTCCTCGACCATCCGGTCGCCGGCCACGTCCGAGAGACGTTCCGCCCGGTGATCGTCGGCTTGCGGGCGCGGGCGGTGCGGGCCGTGCGGTAGGGGCAGGGGCCGGGACCGCCGGCCCGCGGATCAGCCGCCCCGGCCGGCGGCCGGGATCCAGGCCGACAGGGCGTCGAGCACTGCCGCCGTCGTCCCGGGATGGTCCATCAGGAGCGTGTGGTGACCCGGCACCGCGCACCAGCGCTCGCCGACGCCGAGCCGCGCGCGCTCGAGGCTGACGAGGCCGTCATGCGGCGTCGGGATCCGGTCGCGGAAGAACGGGAGGAGCGCCCGGGTGCCGGCGACCACCGCCATCGGGCAGGACGGCACCGGGATCGTGCCGGCCGCGTCGGTGCGCAGGTCGCGCAAGGCCGGGCCGAACAGGGCCCGCCCGAGCCGAAACTCGGAGGCCCGGTCGGCCGCCTCGCTGCCGCGGTTCGGCGTGCCGAGCATCACGAGGCCGGCCGCCAGGCCGGGATCCGCCGCGGCGAGGTGACGGGCGACGAGGCCGCCCATGGAATGACCGACGAGGACGAGCGGGCTCCCGGCCCGGTGCCGGATCGCCGACAGGGCGGGCCGCAGGTGCGCGGCGCAGGCGGCGATGCCGAGGCGGCGGGAGGGGTAGCCGAGATTCTCGACGCGGTGGCCGGCCGCGGCGATGCGGCGCGCGAGCCCGGCCATGCTGCGCGGCGTGCGCCCCAGCCCGTGGAGCAGCACCACGTCCAGGCCTGGCCCTGCGGCAGGTTCCGTCCCAGGAGGCTTGGCCGAAGGGCTCATCGTCGTCGCGGGAAGGGAGTGGTGGGCGCACTAGGGCTCGAACCTAGGACCCGCTGATTAAGAGTCAGCTGCTCTACCAACTGAGCTATGCGCCCGTCGCTCGCGAGAGCGAAAGGGGAACGGCCACCAACCGTTCCTAGGGTGCCGGCCGCCTGTCGGCTGCCGGTGCCGGCTACCTGTCGGTATCCGGTGACAGTTACCACGAGAGTAACTTGAGTTTGGTGGGCGCACTAGGGCTCGAACCTAGGACCCGCTGATTAAGAGTCAGCTGCTCTACCAACTGAGCTATGCGCCCGCTCTCACAAGAGAGCCACCGGGGAAGCCACCAAACCGCCCCGGCGGTGAGGGTCGTTTAATGGGCCGGCGGGGGGCTGTCCAGCCCCGATCCCGAAAGCCCGTCGATTTTTTGCCCGTCGATTTTCTGCCGCGTCTCGCGCCTCACTCGGCGGCGGCGTGCTGGGCGTGCAGGCGGCTGGCGCCGGCCATCAGCTTGTTCAGCGCCGCGAGGTAGGCCTTGGCCGAGGCGACCAGGGTGTCCGGGTCGGCGCCGCGGGCGGTGACGATGCGGTCGTCCTGGCGCAGGCGCACCGAGACCTCGGCCTGGGCGTCGCTGCCGCCGGTCACGGCGTGGACGTCGTAGAGCTCGAGGGACGCCTCGTGCGGCACCAGGGCCTGGATCGCGTTGAACACCGCGTCGACCGGGCCGTTGCCGTCGACCTCCTCGGTGACGACGCGGTCCTCGATGGCGAGCTTCATCGTCGCGCGCTGCGGGCCGCGGGTGCCGGCGACCACCGTGAGCGAGACCAGCCGGATGCGGTCATGCGCGGTGGCCAGGTTCTCGTCGACCAGCGCCTCGATGTCCTCGTCGTAGACGTGCTTCTTGCGGTCGGCCAGCGCCTTGAACCGCTCGAAGGCGTCCTGGAACTGGTTGTCGGACAGCCGGTAGCCCATGTCGTCGAGCTTCGAGCGGAAGGCGGCACGGCCCGAATGCTTGCCCATCACCAGCGAGGTCTTGTGCACGCCGACCGATTCCGGCGTCATGATCTCGTAGGTGGTCTGGTTCTTCAGCATCCCGTCCTGGTGGATGCCGCTCTCGTGGGCGAAGGCGTTCCGGCCGACGATCGCCTTGTTGTACTGCACCGGGAAGTGGGTGGCGCCGGCCACCAGCTTCGAGGCGCGCACGAGCTGGGTCGTGTCGATGCCGGTCTCGTAGGGCAGCACGTCGCCGCGGGTCTTGATCGCCATCACGATCTCCTCCAGCGCCGCGTTGCCGGCCCGCTCGCCGATGCCGTTGATGGTGCACTCGATCTGGCGCGCGCCGCCCTCGATGCCGGCGAGCGAGTTCGCCACCGCCAGGCCGAGGTCGTTGTGGCAATGGACCGAGAACACCGCCTTGTCCGAGTTCGGCACCCGCTCGCGCACGGCGCGGAACATCGCCCGGTACTCCTCGGGGGTGGCGTAGCCGACCGTGTCGGGCAGGTTGATGGTGGTGGCGCCGACCCGGATCGCCGCCTCGACGCAGCGGCACAGGTAGTCGATCGGGGTGCGGGTCGCGTCCATCGCCGACCACTCGACGTCCTCGACGAGGTCGCGGGCCTGGGCCACGGTCTTCAGGACGATCTCCAAGACCTCGTCCTCGGTCTTGCGCATCTGGTGGGCCAGATGGATCGGCGAGGTCGACACGAAGGTGTGGATGCGCCCGCGACGCGCGAACCGCACCGCCTCGCCGGCCCGCGCGATGTCGGCCGGGATCGCCCGGGCGAGACCCGCGATCACCGCCGACTTGGAGCGGCGGGCGATCTCCGCCACCGCCTCGAAGTCGCCGTTGGAGGCGATCGGGAAGCCGGCCTCGATGACGTCGACGCCCATCGCGTCGAGCATCTCGGCCACCGCCAGCTTCTCCTCCAGCGTCATCGTGGCGCCGGGGCACTGCTCGCCGTCGCGCAAAGTGGTGTCGAAGATCAGCACGCGCTCGGACGAGGAGGGGGTGCGGGCGGTCTGGTCGGTCATGGTCTGGAAATCCTGGTTCGCCCGGGACGTAGGGTCGCGCGAGGGCGTCTGGCTGGTGTCTCGACTTGTCCAATCCCCCAAGGGCCCAGGCGCGCGCCCGGACGGCCCTCAGGGGCTGGTAAGGAGAAGGAGGCCGCCGAGAAGGAGCGCGCGCGCCCGCGCCGCCGAGAGGGCGGTCGTCGGAAGCGTCAGCGGGGAGCCGGCATGAGCCACGGCTCGCGTCTCCTGAAGGGTGATGAACCCGATGCGAGGGCCGCCTGTGTAACGGGAGCAAGGATCGATGACAAGGGCGCGATGACACGCCGCGGCAGACGCTGCGTCGCCCCGCGATCGGCCGGCCCGCGATTGACCGGCCCGACGGTGCTTGCCACAAGCTTGGCCGCACGTGCCCGATCGCAAGGTGGAGTTGTCCCCGTGTCGTCCTGGAAGCCCGGATTCGCCCTCGCGGCCCTCCTCGCGCTTACCGCCTGCCATTCGAAGCCGGCCGCCCCGCCGCCCGCCGCCGGCCTCGGCCCGGTCGCCGCGCTCCCCGCCGGGGCTCTGCCCGCCGGCACCGGCTGCGGCCCGGCCATCGCCCGCACCCAGGCCATCGTCGACAGCGACGTCGCCACCGGCAACCTCAACGCGCCGGTCGGCAAGCGCTTCTCGGCCGACCTCGCCAACGCGTCGAGCGCCTGCGCGGCCGGCCGCGACGGCGAGGCCATGCACCTGCTGGCCGCCGCCAAGGCCCGCTTCGGCTATCCGTAGGCTCGTCGAGCCTGTTCGGCAGAACCGACATCCGCCATCGTCGTTCCGGGCTCCGCTCCGCGGACCCGGAACGACCCGAAGGGCGTCGTGATTGCCGGAGACGATCCGACGGGTTCTTACAGCGGAGCCGCCCGCGCCGCCTGCTCCAGGTCGGCGATCAGGTCGCCGGCCTCCTCCAGGCCGGCGTTGAAGCGGAACGTCGCGCCCTTCGGCAGCGTCGCGGGGTCGCGTCGCGGATGGACCGGCAGCACCAGCGAGACGTGGCCGCCCCAGCTCTCGGCGACGCGAAACAGGAGCAGCGCGTCGACGAAGGCGTGGACGCGCTCGCCCGGGAGCCCCTCGTCGAACGCGACCGTGAACAGGCTGTTGCCGGCGCCGAAATACTGCTGGTAGCGCGCGTGATGCGGGCTGTCCGCGCGGGTCGGGCTCAGGATCCGGGCGGTGAAGGCCTTGCCCTCGAACCACGCCATCAGCGCCGCCGCCGTGGCCTCGTGCCGGTCGAGGCGGGCCTTCGCGCCGTCGACCCGGTGGAACAGGCGGGCGCAGGTCTGGGGCGAGACCGCGCCGTGGCCGCCGATCCGCAGGCGCCGGCGCAGGCGGGCGATGTCGGCCTCCGCGCGCGCGACCGCGACGCCGCTCGGCGTGTCGCCGTAGCCGCCCTCGTACTTCGTCGTCGCCTGGACCGCGATCCCGATGCCGTGGTCGAGGGGCCGGAAGCGCACGTGGCTCCCCCAGGTGTTGTCCATCACCGTGCGGATGCCGGCCCGCGCGGCCGCGGCGGCGATGCCGGCGATGTCCGGGATCTCGAAGGTGCCGCTCACCGGCGCCTCGAGGTAGACCATCGTGTCGGCGGGGGCGAAAAGCCGGCCGGCCTCGTCGAGGAGCGCGCCGACCTCCGCCCCGGAGGCGCCGGCGGGATAGGTCACGAGCGCGGCTCGCCCCGTCTCGGACAGGTTCGCTTCCGCCATGTAGCGCCAGGCCGGGAAGTAGAGGCCTTCCGGGATCAGGACGAGCTTCGGCGCGAAGGCGTCGAGCACCGTCGCGATCGCCGCGAGGCCGGAGGCGCAGACGATCGCGCCGGCGCCGCCGTGCAGCGCGGCGAACTTCGCGCAGACCGCGTCGGCCTCCGGCGACTGGACGACGCCGTACTCGGCGCCGCCATAGGGCGCGCGCCCGGCCGCGTCGGCGGCCTCGTAGTCGGCCAGCGTCTCGAAGCCGACGCTGCTCTGGCCGAGCGAGCCGAGATCCGAGAACGCGCGGGCGCGCCCGAGGCCGCGCGGGTTGAGGTGGCCGCGCGCCGCCGCGACGTCGAGGATCGGCGCGTGGATGCGGCGCGTCGCAGGCCGGCACCCGGCCAGGAAGGCCTCGCGCCGCCGCACCTTGGAGGGGGGCGAGGAAGCGGGCGGGGCTGGCGGCACGATAACGGCTCCTTCTCGGGCGGGTGACGCCCTATAGGCCCGGCCCGCGCCGCAGGCCAAGGCGAGGCGTCACGCCAGCAGGCCGGACCGGCGACCGAGGCGCAGGCCGACGGTGAGGCCGACCAGCATCGCGATCCCGAACACCCAGCCCGAGACGGCGCCCGCCATGATGCCGGAGAGCAGCGTGCCGACGCTGCAGCCGAGCCCGGTCATCGCCCCCCACCCGAGCAGGATCCCGCCGGCGAGCCCGCGCAGGACGTGGCCGCGCCCGGGCCGGGCGGGCCGGAACTGCCCGGCCGCGAGCGCCGCCGCGAAGGACGCGACCACGAGCCCGCCGACGAAGAGTCCGTTGGGGGTGATGAGCCCGTCGCGGAGCGCGGTGGCGCAGCCGCGAAACCCGTCGAGGCCCTCCAGCCGCTCGGGCAGCCACCCGAGGCCGGCCGCCGCCTGCCGGCTGCGCCCGCCGAGTTCCGCCGTCACCCCGAGCGGGCCCAGCCGCAGGTAGGCCAGCGTCCCGAGCGCCCCGACGGCGAGGCCGCCGAGCCAGGTCGGCCAGCGCGCCACGAACACCGCGTGAAGCGGGTCGGGGGCGGCCCGGCGCGGCGGGTCCGCCGGCAGCGGCCGGCGCAGCAGCCACAGGGCGAGGCCGCCGAGGACCGCGAGCCCGGCCGCGAGGCTGCCGCCGTAGCCGAGATGGCGCGGCAGCCAGGCCACCGGCGCCTCGGCGATGCCCGAGAGGTAGAGCGGGTTCCAGGTCGCGAAGCCGAGGCAGAAGCCGAGGGCGGCGCCGGCGAGCGCGAAGGGCGCCGTCGGCGAGCCCTCGCCGAGGCGGTAGAGATGGGCGCTCAGGCACGAGCCCGACACCGCCATCCCGGCCCCGAAGGCGAGGCCGGCGAGCGCCAGGACCGGCCCGACCGGCCCGATATGGGCGCCCGGCGGCAGCCGCGTGCCCGACGGG
Source organism: Methylobacterium terrae (assembly GCF_003173755.1). Taxonomy (NCBI): domain Bacteria; kingdom Pseudomonadati; phylum Pseudomonadota; class Alphaproteobacteria; order Hyphomicrobiales; family Methylobacteriaceae; genus Methylobacterium; species Methylobacterium terrae. Next base: position 475,222 of record NZ_CP029553.1, on the reverse strand, counting down.
TCCGGCAGCCAGGCGCCGAACACCACGGTGTAGCCGGCGAGCCCCGCCGCCAGGGCGGCGAGGATCCCGAGCACCCCGCGCGGGTCGCCGCGGTCGAGGAGGTCGCGCCACACGCACAGGAAGCAGAAGCGCGAGCGCTGCAGCACGAAGCCGAACAGCGCCCCGAAGACCAGCGAGAGGGCGAGGCGGCTCCCGCCGGCCTCGCCCGAGAGGTGCCAGGCGCCCGCCGCCAGCAGGGCGGCGAGCGTCAGGCCGAGGCCGGCGCGAAGACCCGCGCCGGCCGGGGCGGTCCCGGGGACCGCCGCGCCCGACGTCATTTGCCGCCCCAGACCGTGCCGGCGAGGTTGACGACCGGCACGCCGACGGCGTTGCCGTACTCGGTCCACGAGCCGTCGTAGTTGCGGGCCGGGTAGCCGAGCACCCGGCTCAGCACGAACCAGGAATGGCTCGAGCGCTCGCCGATGCGGCAGGAGGTGATGACCGGCTTCGAGCCGTCGATGCCCGCCTCGGCGTAGAGCCTCCGCAGCTCCTCGACGGATTTGAGGGTGCCGTCCGCGTTCACCGCCTTGCCCCACGGCACGTTGACGGAGCCCGGGATGTGGCCGGCCCGCACGGCGAGCTCCGGCACGCCGGCCGGCGCGATCACCTTGCCGGAGAACTCGTCGGGCGAGCGGATGTCGAGGATCGTCTCGTTCCGCTCCTTGCGCGCCACCGCCAGCACGTCGGTGAAGCGCGCCCGCAGCGCCGTCGCGGCCGGAGCGGCGGCGAAGGTCGAGGCCGCGACCTCGGGCGTGCGGGTGTCGAGCGGGCGCTTCTCGGCCTCCCACTTCTTGCGCCCGCCGTCGAGCAGCTTGACGGTGTCGACGAGGCCGTACTGCGCGAAGACCCAGGCGCCCCAGGCGGCGAACCAGTTGTTGTTGTCGCCGTAGAGGACCACGGTGGTGTCGCGGTCGATCCCGAGGCGGCGGGCGAGCGCGGCGAACTTCTCCGGCCCGGCGATGTCGCGGCTCACCGTCTCGACGAGGTCGGTGTGCCAGGCGACGTTGTGGGCGCCCGGAATGTGGCCGCGCTCGTAGACCCCCGGATCGACGCTGACCTCGACGATGCGCAGCTTACGTGAATCGATGTTCTTCTCCAGCCACTCGGTCGAGACCAGCGGGCTCTTCGCGGCGTCGCGCTGCGGGACCGGGGTGGCGTTCGCGCCGGCATTGGCCAGGGCGGGAGCCGCCGGGGGCAGCAGGGCCGCCAGGGCGACGCCGGCAAGGGCGGCACCGGCCACGGCCGGGCGGAGGAGTGTCGTCTTGCGCATGTCGTTCCCCAAAGGTCGTCCGGCCGGGCCGGTCCGCCGTTCCTGATCTCGCCCGAAGCGGCCCTATGCTTGGCGCGCTCAGATAGTCGATGATTTCCAGAGTATTTCCCAAGCGTCAATTGAAGTGATATTTTTAATTTTCGAGGTGCCGGAGAAGTTTCGTGCCTCGTGGCGGCGACATTCGACGAGGATTATCCCGTTCGTCCGCACGTGGGGCGGACGGAGACCCGAAGCCGCGCGTCGGAGCGCCATCCCCTTCGCCCGCCGGAGCCCTAGATCGCCACGACACGTCCGACCGGAGCCCCCCGATGCAATCCCCGCCCGACAACCTCGACGCCCACGCGCTGGGCCGCGCCGCCCCGGAGAAGGGCCTCGCCCGCGAGGCCTGCCCCTATGCCGAGGGGACCGAGGCGCGGGAGCGCTGGCTGTCCGGCTACGACGAGGCCGTGGCGGCGGGGGCCGAGCCGGTGACCGGCGGCTTGAAGCGCGAACCGGGGCGCTGACCCCCCCGGCATGGACGCGCGCAACCCCACCCATCCCGCCCTCGACCGCGAGGCGGTCCATGCCGGCCTCGACCGCAAGGCGGTCCATGTCGGGCTTGACCGCAAGGCGGTCGGGGCCGTGGTCCTCGGCAACGCGCTCGAATTCTACGACTTCACCGTCTACGCCTTCTTCGCCAAGGCGATCGGCGAGGCCTTCTTCCCGGCCTCCGACGCGAGCCACAGCCTGCTCGCCTCCCTGGCCCTGTTCGGCGTCGGCTACGTCATGCGGCCGATCGGCGGCGCCCTGATCGGGGCGCTCGCCGACCGGGCCGGGCGCAAGCCCGCCATGCTGGTCACGATCGCCCTGATGGCGCTCGGCATGCTGATGCTCGCCGCCTGCCCGGGCTACGCCCAGATCGGGGGATGGGCGCAGGCCATCGTCATCGCCGGCCGGCTGATCCAGGGGCTCGCCCTCGGCGGCGAGGTCGGCCCCTCCACCGCCTACCTGCTGGAAGCGGCGCCGGTGAAGCATCGCGGCTTCGTCACGAGCTGGCAGATCGCCAGCCAGGGCTGCGCCGCGCTCTTCGCCGGCCTCCTGGCGACGGCGCTCGCCCTCGCGGTGGGCGATGCCGCGATGGCGCAATGGGGCTGGCGCGTGATGTTCCTCGTCGGCCTCGCGGTGGTGCCGGTCGGGCTCGTGATCCGCAGCCACCTGCCGGAGACCGGCGGCGTCGGGGAGGATCCGGACGCCGCGTCCTCGGCCGGGGCGGTGATCCGCCGGTTGCTCGGCGAGCACGGTCGCCTGCTCGGGCTGACCTTCCTGGTCATCGCCGCCTCGACGGTCTCGAACGCCGTCGGCACCAACATGCCGGTCTATGCCGGCGCGACCCTGGGCCTGAGCGAGACCGCCGCGACCGCGGTGCCGATCGCGCTCGGCCTCGCCTCGGTGGCCTTCCCGCTGCTGGGCGGCCTCCTCGCCGACCGCTACGGCCGGCGCCCGGTGATGATCTGGCCCCGCGCCCTGATCCTGCTGCTGGCCGTCCCGGCCTTCGCCTGGCTGCTGCGGGAGCCCAGTGCGCTCGCCGTCTACGCCGTGACCTTCCTGCTCTCGGCCCTGTCGTCGATCAACGCGGCGGCGATCATCGTCGGCATCCCGGAATCGCTGCCGCGCGCGGTGCGCAGCTCCGGCCTCGCCATCGTGTACGCGCTCTCGGTCTCGGTGTTCGGCGGCAGCACCAACTACGTCGTCAACTGGCTCATCGCCGCGACCGGCGACCGGATGGCGCCGGCCTGGTACCTGGCCGCCTTCAGCCTCGTCGGCACGGTGGCGGCCTGGCTGCTGCCGGAGACGCGGGGGCGGGACCCCGACGCGGGGGAGGGGAGCCGGCGATCGGTCGAACAGGGCGGGTGGAGCAGGTCGATCCGCTGACACGAAATCCGGAAGACCACTTCCGGATTTCGTATCATCAGCCCGCGCGGTGGAGCCGGCGGCTCCACACGCTCGAGCGAAGCCGAAATCCGCATGGCGAAGCGATCAGGCGGATTTCGTATGACCGATCCGAGACCCTCCGGGTCGATCGACGGGGCGTCTACAACCGCCGCCTGCCCCCAAAGCCCCCGAGCAGCACGGCCGCCGTCGCCGCCACCCCGGCGGCGATGCCGGCGCTCGCCAGCGGGTGCAGGGTCGCCCGGGTGTAGGCGCTCCGGCGCATCACCGGGACCGGCGGGTCGCCCCGCTCCTCTCCGGCCCGCACCGGGGCGTGGAGGGCGCCCGCCGGATCGCGCGGCGGCTCGGAGCGCTTCTGCAGGGCGATGATCGCCGGGGCGAGCTCGTCGTAGGCGCCGGGCGCGAACTCCTTGCCCATCACGAACAGCTTGCCGCCGCCGCCGACGAAGATGTCGCGCTGCGGGTGCACGGCGGCGTGCAGGATCGCGCGGGCGACCTCTTCCGGCGGGTAGATCGGCGGCGGCAGCGTCGGCTGGCGGTCCATGTAGTTGCGGGCGCGGTCCGGCAGCGGCGTGTCGACGGAGGCCGGCTTCACCAGCGTCACCGAGACCGGCGCTCCCTCGGCGATCAGCTCCATGCGCAGCGTGTCGGTGAACCCCTTCACCGCGTGCTTCGAGGCGGCGTAGAGGCCCTGGAACGGGAAGGCGAGGTCGGAGGCGATGCTGCCGACGTTGACGAGCGCGCCGCCGCGCTCGCGCAGGTGCTCGGCGGCGACGAGCGAGCCGTTCACCGTGCCCCAGAAGTTGGTGCGGATCAGGCGCTCGTGGTCCTCCCGGGCGATCTCGCGCAAGGGCCCGTAGACGGTCAGGCCGGCGACGTTGACCCAGGTATCGAAGCCGCCGAACGTCGCGATCGCCCGGTCGGCGATCGCCCGGACCTCGTCCGGGTTCCCGACATCCGCCGTCACGGCGAGCGCGCGGGCGCCGAATTCGTCGGCGAGCCTGTCGAGCACGTCGCCGCTGCGGGCGGCCAGCACCACCCGGGCGCCGCGCTCGGCGGCCATGCGGGCGGTGGCGAGCCCGATCCCACTCGACGCGCCCGTGACCACGATGACCTGCTCGCGCAGCGGCTTGTGTCGCATCGTCGTACTCCCTCCCAGTTCTAGCCCACCGGTGGCGCCGGGGAGACGTGCGAAGCGGCCGGTTGTTGCAACCTGTGCGGCTTTCGCGCACCCGGCGGCGGCTCGTTCGGCGCTGCCCCTTCCCCGCGCCGGAGGCGTCGCCCCGCCGCACGATCCACGACCATGCGTGCGTCTCGCGGACGGGAGCGGCAGGGGACCGCAGCGGAATCGCCTCGCCGCGGATCCCGGCACGGCAATCCGGTCGCGCCCTAGGCTTTTGATCTCGCCGCCGTTTTCCCGACGCCGGTATCCCCTTCGCCGCAAGATGCTCTAGCTCCGGCTCCTGTCGGTCGAGAACGACGCGCGAGCGGCCGGCGTGCAGAGCACAGGTGACATGAGCATCAAGACCGCCGCCACCCAACGCTGGCGCTTCCTCGCCCCCGGCCGGCGCGCGCCGGGTTCGCCGCTGGCCTTCCTCCTCCTCGCCCTCGCGGTGGCGACGGGCGGCTGGAACTACGTCGAGGGCGCCCGCAGCCGGGCCGAGGCCGACCGGCTCGGCCGGGTGATGGCGCTCAGCGAGCGGGTTTTGTCGAGCATGAAGGATCTCGAGACCGGCCAGCGCGGCTACGTCCTGACCGGCCGCGAGGATTACCTCGCGCCCTACGACGCGGCGCTCGCCCGGCTCGACGGCGAGGTCGCGGCCCTCGACGCGGTCACTCTCGACCGCACCGTCCGCGAGCGCCGCCGCCAGGCGGTCGCGGCCGAGCGGGACTACGCCGCCCGCGTCGTCGCCCTGCGCCGGGCGGAAGGCATGCCGGCCGCGACCGACCTGATCCAGACCGGCGAGGGCAAGCGCGTCATGGACGCGGTGCGCACGCTGACCGCCCAGGTCCAGGACGGGGCGACCACCGAGCTGAAGCGCCTCGCCGAGGCCGACGCCCTGCGCTCGCCGCTCCTGCCCCTCGTCACCCTGGTCGCCGGTCTCGCGGCGGTGGGCCTGCTCGCGCGCCTCGCCCTGGTGCGCCGCCGCGAGAGCCAGCGCATGGCCGACCTCCTGGAGAGCGTGCTCGAGAACGCCCCCGTGGGCCTCGGCTTCCTCGACAGCGGCCTGAACCTCCGTCACATGAACCGGGCGCTCGGCAACATGAGCGAGCGCGGCTTCGGCGCCGATCTCGGCGCGCCGATCTGGGCCTTCCTGCCGTCGTTGCGCGACGAACTCGCGCCCAAGCTCGCCGCCGCCCGCGACCGCGGCCTCGTCACCGCCAACATCGAGGTCGGGGTGCCGGCCCCGAGCGCGCCGGGCGGGACCCGCTACTTCGAGGTGAGCTTCTTCCCCTTGCGCCGCCGCGGCCGCGGCCCCGAGAGCGAGCGGGCCGACGGCGTCGGCATCGTCATGGACGACGTGACCCTCGGAAAGCTCGCCGAGCGCCGCCGGGCCGACAGCGAGGAGCGGTTCCGCTCCCTCACCGAGGCGACCTCGGCGATCGTCTGGACCACCACGCCGGACGGGGCGTTCCGAGAGGTCACCTCGGAATGGACCCGCTTCACCGGACAGTCGCCGGCGGAAGCCGCCGGGGCGGGCTTTCTCGACGCCGTCCACCCCGACGACCGCGAGGCGACGCGGGTGGCCTGGGAGCACGCGGTCGCGGGTCGCACGCTCTACACGATCGAGCATCGGCTCCGCCGCCACGACGGCGCCTGGCGCCACATGGAGGGGCGCTCCGTCCCGATCCTGGAGGAGGACGGGCGGGTGCGCGAGTGGGTCGGGGCCCATGCCGACGTCACCGCCCGCAAGGAGGCCGAGCTGGAGCTGGCCGCCGCCAAGGAGGCCGCCGAGGAGGCCAACCGCGCAAAGAGCCAGTTCCTCGCCAACATGAGCCACGAGCTGCGCACGCCGCTCTCGGCGGTGATCGGCTACTCGGAGATGCTGCAGGAGGAGATGGAGGATCTCGGCGAGGAGGCCCTGCTCGGCGACATGCGCAAGATCGAGGCGAATGCCCGCCACCTCCTCGGCCTCATCAACGATGTCCTCGACCTCTCGAAGATCGAGGCCGAGCGGATGGAGGTCTATGCCGAGGACCTCGACGTCGCCGAGACCGTGCGGGAGGTCGCCACCACGGTCGACGCCCTGGTGGTCAAGAAGGGCAACACCCTCGACCTGCGCCTCGGCGAGGGAGACGGCAAGGACCTCGGCCACGCCCATACCGACGCGACCAAGCTCCGGCAGTGCCTGATCAATCTCCTCAGCAACGCGGCGAAGTTCACCGAGGGCGGCACCATCACGCTGTCGGCCGCGCGCGAGCACCGCGAGGGCGGCGACCGCCTCCGCTTCACCGTCGCGGATACCGGCATCGGCATGAGCGAGGAGCAGCTGTCGCGGCTGTTCCAGCGCTTCACCCAGGCCGACGCCTCGACCACCCGGCGCTTCGGCGGCACCGGGCTCGGGCTCGCCATCACCCGCGCCTTCGCGCGCATGCTCGGCGGCGAGATCACCGTCGAGAGCCGGGTCGGCGAGGGCACGACCTTCACCCTCGAATTGCCGGCGCTCTACGAGGAGCGCGACCCGGCCGAGCCCGCGACCGGCGACGGCCACGTCGTGCCCGGCACCGCGTCCGACGTCCCGGCGGCCGCGGGGTCCAACCTCGTCCTCGTCGTCGACGACGACCCGGCGACCCGCGACCTCATCGCCCGCTTCCTGCGCCGCGACGGGTTCGAGGTCGCGACCGCCGCCGACGGCCGCGCCGGCCTCGAACAGGCGCGGCTCCTGCGGCCCCGCGTCGTCCTCCTCGACGTGACGATGCCCCGGATGGACGGCTGGGCGGTGCTGCGGGCGCTGCGCGCCGACCCCGAATTCGGCGCCACGCCGGTGATCATGGTGACGGTGCTCGACGAGCAGAACCTCGCCTTCTCGCTCGGCGCCACCGACTACCTGCACAAGCCGGTCGAGTGGGGGGCGCTGAAGGAGGCGATGGAGCGCTTCCGGCCCGCGATCCACGAGGGACCGGTGCTGGTCGTCGACGACGATCCCGACGTGCGCGAGCGCATGGCCACGATGCTGACCCGCGAGGGCTGGCGCGTGGCGAGCGCCGAGAACGGGCTTGCCGGCCTCGAGGCCGTCGGGGTGCGCAAGCCGGGCCTGATCCTCCTCGACCTGATGATGCCGGAGCTGGACGGCTTCGGCTTCCTGAGAGCCCTGCGCGACCGACCGGAGTGGCGCGACATCCCGGTCGTGGTGCTGACCGCCAAGGACATCACGGCCGAGGACCGCCGCCGCCTCGCCGGCCGGGCCGACCGCATCCTGCAGAAGGGGCATCTCGGCATGGCGGATCTCGCGGCGACCTTGCGCGGGTTGATGAGCCCGGGCGGGGCCGGGGAGGGGGCGCCGCCGGACGGGCCGGATCGCGCCGTGGCGCCGTGATGGCGGCGAGCCCGGATCGCCTCGCGAACCGATCGGTCGCGACGTGCTCGATCGGCATCATGACTACGCCTCGAATCCCCCTCCAACCCTGATCGGGAGTTTCCGCCGATGCTCGTCTTCGGCGACGTCCGGCGCCGGGCCGATCCCCGCGAGGAGGCCGCCCGCCTCCTCGACGCGCTCGAGGCCGCGCGGGGTCTCGGCCCCGGCCTCCCGCGCCACGCCGCCCTCGTCGGGGCGCTGATCGCGCTGGGGGAGCTGACCCAGGGCGTCGCGGACGCGGCGTTCCGCGAGACCGGCCGCGACGCGCGGGACGGCGCGGCGGCGGGGCTCACCGCGCTCCTCGTCCGGCTCGCAGGCGCAGTCTGGGCGTCGTGGCGGAGCGGCTTCGCGGCGGGAGAGCTCTTGGCCCGGGCCGAGGTCGCGCGCGCCTGCGCGGACCTCGCGCCGGTCCCGGTCGAGATCCGCCTGCCCGAGGGCTTCGCCTTCTACGCCGTCTATCCCGAGGCCTACGCCGCCGCGGCCGCCGCCTCGGGGCGTGAGCCGGGCGCGACGGTGATCGGGCTTCGCAGCATCGGCACGAGCCTCGGCGCGATGGTGGCGGCGGGCCTCGGGACCGGCGACCTCGTGACCCTGCGGCCGACCGGCCACCCGTTCCGGCGGGAGCTCCGCCTGTCGGAGGCGCTGCGCGATGGTCTCGGCCCGGCGAGCCGCGTCGCGATCGCCGACGAGGGGCCGGGCCTCTCGGGCAGCTCCTTCGGGGCGGTGCTCGCCGTGCTGGAGGAAAGCGGCGTGCCGGCGCAGCGCGTCGCCCTGTTCCCCAGCCATGAGGGCGCGCCGGGGCACGCGGCCGCGGACGAGACCCGCCGCCGCTTCGCGCGCCCCCGGCGCCACGTCCGGACCTTCGACGACCTGATCCTGCACGCCGCGCGGCCGGAGCACCGCCTGGAGGCTTGGCTCGCCCCGCTCGTCGGCCCCCTTGCGGCGCCGCTGGAGGACGTCTCGGGCGGGGGCTGGCGCGCCCGCCGATACGGGGATCGGGAGGGCTGGCCGCCCGCCAACCCGATGCAGGAGCGCCGCAAGTTCCTCGCCCGTACCGCGGGCGGGACCTGGCTCGCGAAGTTCGCCGGCCTCGGCGCCGAGGGCGAGCGGAAGGTCCGGCGCGCGCGGGCGCTGCACGCGGCCGGCTTCACCCCGGAGGTGGCCGGGTTCCGCCACGGCTTCCTCGTCGAGCGCTGGGTCGAGGCGGCGACGCCGCTCGACCCCGCCCGCGTCGATCCCCTCGACCTCGCCGAGCGGGTCGGCCGCTACCTCGGGCATCGGGCCGCGGCCTTCGCCTGCGGGCCCGGTCGCGGCGCCTCCCTCGACGCGCTGTGGGAGATGGCACGGCACAACGCGGCGGAGGCGCTGGGCGACGAGGCGGCGCGGGGGCTCGATCCCTGGCGCGCCGCCCTGCCGGGCTTCGCCGCCGGGATGCGGCCGGTCGAGACCGACAACCGCCTGCACGCCTGGGAATGGCTCGTCCGCGCCGACGGCACGCTCCTGAAGACCGACGCGGTCGATCACCACGCCGCCCACGACCTCGTCGGCTGCCAGGACGTCGCCTGGGACGTCGCCGGCGCCGCCGTCGAGCTCGGCCTGACGGGCGAGGCTGGGGACCGCCTTCGCGCCGTCGTCGCCCGGCGGACCGGCCAGGCGATCGATCCGGCCTTCGTCGCCTGGCTGGAGATCGCCTACGCCGCGTTCCAGCTCGGCGCGGCGACGATGGCGGGCCATTCCGCTGCCGAGGAGGAGCGGGCCCGGCTCGGGGCCGAGGTCGCGCGCTACCGCGCCCATCTCGCCTCGCGGCTCCGCGCCGCGGGTCCGTGCTGACGCGCCGCCCTACCTAGAGCGATCATGATCCTGCTTCGCCATGGCCAGAGCCAGTTCAACCTCCACTTCCACGCGACGGGCGTCGATCCCGGCATCGTCGATGCGCCCCTCACGCCGCTCGGCCACGAGCAGGCGGAGGCCGCCGCCCGGGCGCTGGCGGGGGAGGGCCTGCGGCGCATCCTCTGCTCGCCCCTGACCCGCGCCCTGGAGACCGCCGCCCCGATCGCCGCCCGGCTGAACCTGCCCATCCTGGTCACGCCGGCGGTGCGGGAGCGGCGCGGCGCGAGCTGCGACATCGGCACCTGCCGGACCGACCTCGCCCTCGCCTGGCCGCATCTCGACCTCGCGCATCTCGACGAGGTCTGGTGGCGGGCGGAGGGCGAGGCGGACCACGAGGCGGACGACGTCTTCGAGGCCCGGACGCAGGCGTTCCGGGCCGGGATGGAAGCCGATCCCGACTGGGCCCACACCCTGGTGGTCTGTCACTGGGGCTTCATCTCGGCCGTGACCGGCCGCAACCTCGCCAACGGCGAGTGGGTTCGCTGCCGGATGGACGACGGGGGGCGGCTCGTGGCGGTGGAGGGGTGAAGGGCGTCGCATGACATTCAAGATGACTCTGCATGCCACCTCGGATTTATTCTGCGCAAGATTTCAAAAATGAGGACGTTATGGCGAAAATTTTTGATGAATGCAGCGCAGAAGAACAGCTTATTTTTATAAAAAATCGTCCGATAATATTTTCCGGAACGTCCGTAAGTAATATTTCAGACGAAATAGAAATAAAATCTATTTTAAACGGCGAGAATTATAGTGTTTTTGTCAATTTCGTTTACAAAAACGGGAATTCTATCAGTATAAAAGCGACCCCCGGGATCGATGGCCGAAATATAAATATGAATATATTTGTAGATTGGCAGATGCTGGATGCGTTCGCCTTCAATGACCAGGTAGTCATCGCTATATCTGAAAATTCAAAATATATCATGAATCTGGCGTTCAATTTTGTCGAATCGACTAATGGGAAGGCTGTTGTTTTAAACTTTACTATCTATGAACAAAACACCTGATGGGTACCGTTCAAACACCGCGTGCCTTCGAAATCGTCGCTGGTACAGATCGACACGGCCTACCTGGATCGGACGACCGAGCGAACGGTGGCTACTACACCGATGCCGGTACGGGCGGCGCAGGTCCGCCAGGAAATATGCCGACGGGCAGCGACCGAAAGTTTGCGGCAAAGCGATTCAACGAGCACGTCAAAGCGCTCTGGGGTATCGCCAATGGGTTGGCGCTCGCCCTCATTGTGGCGGCCGTGGTGACGGCCTATATTGGTAAGGATGCTCCGCAGGAAATGGATGCCGACCGGATCCAGTGGGCTTGCATCGGTGTTCTGCTTCACGTGGTAGGACACGTGATAATCGCGCTGTTCATGCAGAAGGAAGACTGAGCCGATGAGCACGACAGCTTTCCTCTGGGTGTTGCTGGCCGTTGTGACAGTCGGCTCGCTCGGTGGCCTCTCCATCGCGAAGCTGCGTTTCCATGCAAAGTACGATCGCCCCAAGCAGCGGAGCCAGGAGACCGAGAGCGCCACAGCGCGCTAATTCGACGACACTTTTCGTTCACGGATCGCGCTCGCGGTACAGAGGTCCTTCCTCACCCCCGCCGCATCCGGCGGCGGACCGTGCGGGTGGGCACGGCGCCCCACCGGTCCTTGTACGGCTCCTCGCCGCGCAGGAGGTGAAACTCCCCGGTGCCCCCGGGCCGCGGCCGCCTCGATCAGGCAGGCGAAGGCGAGGGTGCCGAAGCTCTGGCCCGGCACGCCCATGTCGACGGCGTCGATGTAGGAGTGCCAGTGCGCCCGGTCGGCGAGGCCGTACAGTACCGCCACGATCCGGTCCGCGTGGCGCACGACCGAGATCCGCAGGAGCCCGGCCCGCGCCAGGACCGGCGCCGCGTCGCGGTAGAAGGCCTGGATCCGGGGATCGGCGAGCACGCCGGGCTGGCCGTCCCGCGCCCAGCGGGCACCGTGGAGGGCGAACAGCGCGTCGAGCGCGCCGTCGAGCGCCTCGGGGTCGACCAGGGCCTCGGTGACGTCGCCGAGCGCCTCAGCGCGGTGGTGGTCGTGCACGACCTTGCGGCGCTGGCTGCGGGTGAGGCCCGCGAGCGGCGAGCCCTGTCGCGGCAGCGCCAGCACCGGGCAGATTTCCGCCTCCTCGTCGACGACGGTCCAGCCGGCGGGCGGCGGGCTCAGGAGCGGCGAATCGGGCCGCAGGTCGGGCAGCAGCGCCTCGTCGAAGGTCTCGTCGTCCCGCAGGATCGCGGGCCACAGCCGCTCCGGCTCGGTGCCGGGGGCGAGCAGCGCGTCGCAATAATCGCCGTGGGCGGGAGAGCGCGATCTGCGGCGAGATCTCGCCCCGCCGGTAGAGGTCGAGGCAAGGATTGGGGCGGGAATCGAGGCAGGGACCCGGGGTGATGAGATCGGTCATGCCGCCCGCTTTCACACGCCGGGGAGACAGGCGGCGGCGTCGCAAAGTACAAGGTGGGGGTACCAAGGTGCGTCGCCGTTAACCTGTGTCAAGCCGGCGGGCAGGTCGTCGCGGCCGACGCCGTGCGGGCCGGGAACCGCGGCGGCGCTTGCGGAATGTGACGGGTGCGGGCGCCGCGTCGCCCGTCCCGCCTCGACGCAAGGCCGCCGCCGTCCCGGAGCACCATGACCGACACGCCCGATCACGACCGTTCCGCGCCATCCCCGGAACCCGCCCGCGACACCGTCCTGGTGCTCGCCGGGGGCAACGCCCTCGGGGCCTACCACGCGGGCGGCTACGAGATGCTGCAGGCGCGCGGGATCGAGCCGGGCTGGATCGTCGGCGCCTCGATCGGCGCGGTCACGGCCGCCATCATCGCCGGCAACCCGCCGGAGCGACGAACCGCCCGACTGCACGAGTTCTGGGGCGAGGCGACCCAGCACACCGGCCCGAGCGCGACCGACCTCCTCAAGCCGCGCCAGTACTACAACGCGCTGCACGCCCTCCTGACCCTGGCCTGGGGCCGCCCCAACATCTTCCGGCACCGGTTGCCCGGCCTGTGGTCGGCCCTGCCGTGGGTGCCGAACGACGTCGCCCTGTTCGACCACTCGCCCCTGCTCGGGACCCTGGAGCGCCTCGTCGATTTCGAGCGGCTGAACCGGGGCGACATCCGCGTCACGATCGGCTGCGTCGACGTCACCACCGGCGAGGAGGTCTACATCGATACCGCCCACCAGACGGTCCGCCCCGAGCACGTGCTGGCCAGCACCGCGATCATCCCGGCCTTCGCCCCGGTGGAGGTGGACGGTCGGCTGCTCTGCGATGCCGGCTACACCAGCAACCTGCCCCTCGACCCCGTCTTCGCGACCGAGCCGCCGCGGGATCTCCTGTGCGTCGCCCTCGACCTCTTCGGCCTGCAGGCGCCGCGCCCCGCCTCGCTCGACGCCGTCCTGGAGCGGGCGAACGACCTGATCTTCGCCAGCGCCGGCCGGCGCGCCATCGCGGGGCTCGAGCGGGAATACGCCCTGCGCCAGCGGCTCGACCCGCACGGGCCGGCGGTCACGCTCATGCACCTCGTCTACCGGGCCGAGGCCGACCAGCTCGCGGCGAAGAGCTTCGACTTCTCGCCCTCCTCGATCCGCGACCGCTGGCAGGCCGGCACCCGGGACGCGGCCCGCGGCGCCGACTGGCTCGCCGGGCAAGCCCCGACGGAGCGGCGCTTCACCTACGCCAGGCTCTGATCCTTCGCGCAGCCCGGAAACCCGGACGACCGGTCGGGGGAGGGGGAGCGGGGGAGGGGACTGACCGTGCGCCGACGTCCCGTCGCCTCCGGGGCGGTGCGGCCCGCGCCGGTACCGTCGTTCGCCCATCGTCCCGACGGTGGAGCGGCCGTTCGCCGACATCTTTCCCCGACCATCGGGCACGTAATACTGACGCAACAAATCTCTGTCAGGATGAGATTGGGACGGCGTGATCTCGAATTTAGATCTTATTTGATGCACTTGCGTTGCATCGTCGTGATGAGATCGGCCCATCCGCGTGCGGTATCGGTAGCGTAGACGTCAAGGCTTCCTCCGTATCGAGAAGGGTCAACGCGATGACGGTTCTGGCGCGGCGCATGGTCGATCTCTCGCAGGATGCGACAGCCGAGGAGATCCGGTCGCATGTCAGGGCGCGGCTGGAGAGGCTGGTCGCGGCGCTGAGGAACGGCGGGGCGATCGTCCGCCCCGGCGCCGAATAGGTCTCCTCAGGCGGTGCCGAGGAGATCCAGGATGGCCCGGCGGTCGGCGACGACGCCCGGATCCTCGCGGTGGCGCGGATAGGGCCGGTCGCACGCGATGTCGGCCCGGATCCGGGCCGGCCGGTCGGAGAAGACCAGGATGCGCTGGGCCAGCATCAGGGCCTCCTCGACGTCGTGGGTCACCAGGAGGGCGGTGAAGCCCTTGTCCCGCCACAGCCGCACCAGCTCGGCCTGCATCGCCAGGCGGGTGAGCGAGTCGAGCTTGCCGAGCGGCTCGTCGAGCAGCAGCAGCGGCGGCGCGTTGACGAGGGCCCGGGCGAGCGCCACCCGCTGGGCCATGCCGCCCGAGAGCTGGTGCGGGAAGGCGTCGGCGAAGCCCGAGAGCCCGACGAGGGCGAGCGCCTCCTCGACCCGGCCGCGCTCCCGCGACAGGCGCCCGCGGGCCTCCGGCCCGACCGCGACGTTGCCGAGGACGCTGCGCCAGGGATAGAGCGTCGGGTCCTGGAACACGAGGCCGCGGGAGGGGTCCGGGCCGCGCAAGGCCGAGCCGTCGACGTCGATCCGGCCCTCGTTCGGCGGCTCGAGCCCGGCCACGAAGCGCAGGAGCGTCGACTTCCCGCAGCCCGACGGCCCGAGCAGGGCCACGAAGGCGCCGGGCTCGACGTCGAACGAGACGCCGTCGAGGACCGGGAGCGGCGCCTTCCCGAGCGCGAAGGCGTGGCGCACGTCGCGCAGCGACAGGTGGGCGCCGCGGGCGGGAACCCCCGTCGGGACGGGGTCAGGCGCCCGCGACGGCGCGATCAGGCCGGCTACCATTGGACGAGGCCCTTCTGCCAGGACAGGAGACGGTCGCGCAGCCGGAACAGCAGGGTGATCAGGCCCGAGCAGGCGAGCGCCATGACGGCGAGCGCCGCGTACATGTTGGCGTAGGCCGCCCAGCCCTGCGCCCATTGCAGGTACCAGCCGAGTCCGGCCTTCACGCCGAGCATCTCGGCCACCACCAGCACCGCGAAGGAGCTGCCGAGCCCCATGAACAGGCCGACGAAGACGTGCGGCAGGGCCGCCGGGATCGCCACCTTGAGGATCAGGAAGCCCTCGCGGGCGCCGAGCGTGCGGGCAACGTCGTAATAGGCCTTGTTGACCCCGGCGATGCCCGACCAGGTCAGCACCGTGACGGGAAAGCCGGTGGCCAGCGCGACGAGGAAGGTCGAGGCCGCGCCGCTCGACGGGAAGACGAAGAAGGCGAGCGGCAGCCAAGCGGTCGCCGGCAGCGGGCCGACGAAGCGCAGGACCGGGTGCACCCAGTAACCGACGCTCCGCGACCAGCCGACCGCGACCCCGAGGGTGAAGCCCGCGAGCGCCCCGAGGAGGTAGCCGCCGGCCAGCAGCCGCAGGGAGTGCCAGACGCTGTCGGCGAGCCGCGCGTAATCCTCGACGAAGACCTCCAGGATCGCCTGCGGCGGCGGGAAGAACGGCATCGGCAGCCATGCGCGCTTCGCGGTCGCGAACTCCCACAGGCCGATCAGGCCGGCGAGCACGACGAGCCAGGGCGACCAGCCCTGGACCCGCCGCACGGGGCCGGCCTCGCCGGGGCGCAGGAAGCCCGCCGCCAGGACGAGGGCCCCGAACCCGGCCAGGCCGATGGCGAACTCGCGGGTGAGGTCGAAATCCCCGAGGTCGGGCGGCAGGGCGACGAGGGCGGAGAGCCCGATCCAGGCGGCGGCCGCCGCGACCGAGGCCGGGGCGGGCAGGAAGGCGGGGCGCCGGCCGGCGCCGTCCGCACGGGGAAGCGCGATGTCGCTCACCGGGCACCTCAGCTCAGGACGTCGGCGGTGACGCGCTCGGCGAATTGCCGCGCGTCGGTGCGGGCGCGGATCACCTTCACGACCTTCAGCTCGTCGACGTAAGCCGCGATCTGCTGCTTGAGCTCGGCCCCGAGGGGGTGGTGGTGATGGGTGTGGCTGCGCAGCATCGCGGCGAGGTCCTCGACCGAGCCCTTGCCGCCGTAGCCGGCATAGACCTTGGCGGCGTAGTCGGGATCGTGCGCGACCCTGGTCCCGGCCTCGAGCAGCGCCCGGGTCAGCGCCGCGGCCACCGGCCGCTCGTCGCGCACCAGCGCGCCGCGAAGCGCCAGGATGCAGCAGGTGCGGTCGTGGTACTCGGCCGAGAGATTGTTGGCGATCTCGGTCAGGCGGGCGTCCTTGGCCCACAGGAAGGTGCGGGGATCGCCGTCGGCGAGCGCCTGCGCCTCCCCCTTCTCGACCGCGAGGTTGAGGAGATCCATCGGATAGACCCGCCACTCGACGTCGCGCTCGGGATCGATGCCGCGCTTGGCGAGCAGCAGGCCGAAGAAGTTCTTGGCCGGCGAGGCCTGGTCGCTCACCGCGATCACCTTGCCCTTCAGGGAGTCCAGGCTGGTCGCGCCGGCGGATCTCGCGCCGAGCAGCCGCATGCAGCCGCCGTGGATGCCCGCCGTGACCTTGACGTCGAAGCCCTGCTCCAGGGGCTTCAGCCAGCGCAGCGCCATGCCGATGCCGGCATCGGCCTTGCCGGTCGCGATCGCCTCCAGCAGCTGCTCCGTCGAGCCGCCGAAATTGACGAACTCGACGTCGAGCCCGTGCCGGGCGAACACCCCGCTCTCCTTGGCGACGGGAGCCGCGGCGGTGCAGATCGCCGAGGCGTTCCAGGCGAGCTTGATCGGGCGGGGCGCGCCGCCGGCGGCCGGCGCCTCGGCCGCGACCCGGCAGATCGGCGCGTCGGCGAGGTCGGGCACCGGCAGGAGCCCGGCCGAGGAGGGCGAGCCGACGAGGCCGAGCGGCGCCGCGAGGCCGAGGGTGCCGGCGCGGGCGAGGAAACGGCGGCGGGTATGGGGGAGTGGGGGGAGCGTCATCGTCCTGGGGCTTCGCGGGGTCGGGGGCTTTGGCGGGGGGCTTTGGCGGGAGGACGGTCAGGCGGCCCGCGCGGGCGCGTCGGGCGTGCGGTGCTCGAGCGTGCCGCGCACCGTCTGCGGCGCGCGCAGGAGGTTGAGGATCGGGCAGGCGCGGTCGACCTCGGCCTCGAGCCGTGCCACCGCCTCCCGGGCGGCTGGCGAGACGATCCGCACCGTGTAGGCGAGGTCGTGCGGGCTCACCGGCACCGCCTCGAAGCCCGGGCGCCCGGCCCGCGCCTCGATCCGGCCCGAGACCTCGACGTCGATCGCCTCGACCGGGACGCCGAGCCGGGCGGCCTGGATCAGGTAGGAATGGGCAAGGCAGCTCCCGAGGATGCCGAGCTGCAATTCCGGCGAGCCGGGCCCGAGGTCGTAGCCGGCGAAGTCGGGGGGCGAATCGGTGACGACCTGGTGGTCGCGGATCCGGATCCGGCGCACGCCGCTGCGGCCCTCGACGGCGACCCGGGCTGAGAGCGGCACCGCCCCCAGGCTCCCGGCCTCGATCCGCGCCTCCCGCGCCGCCACGGCCGCGCGCTTCTCGACCAAGTATTCGTTGAGCGATGTCATGCAGGCCTCATGCGTTGAGTGCGAACGTGTCGCGAGGCTCGACGGGTCGTGAGGCCTTGATCTTGTCTTCGCTGACACTCATCGTCAACGAGACGGGATTGTTTTTATGTTAGGCTTTGTTGGGACGGGTGTTGCGGACTTGGCGAAGCGGCAGAAGGATTCTTCTCGCAGGCCCGGTTCTGCCGTCCGAAGGGCGCGGGGCACGCTCGTCGGGGTTTCGTTCGGCAACAGGCACGCCACCGACGCCCCCGGGACGAGGGTGCGGGTGGCGTGGGACGTTCCTCCGCGCGGCCGCGCCCCGCGATCAGGCGGGGTCGCGGAACGGGTCGGCGACGATCGGCCAGAGCGGGCGGGCGGCCCTGGGCAGGTGCAGGCGCGCGAAATCCGGGTTCGCGCTGCCCGGCACGGCGACGTAGTGGATGCGGTCGGCCCGCGGTGCGAAGGCGGCGTTGAAGTGCTGGGCCGACTTGACGAAGACGGTGGCGTAATCGTTCAGGTGCACGCCGAACTGCTCGAAGGCTTCCGGGTGGAAGACCTGGGTGCGCAGGGCGTTGAGCAGGATGTGCAGGCCGCCCGCCTCGACGAGCGCGCAATCGCCCATCGGCTGCTTGCCGTTGCCGTAGGTCTGGACCGCATCCGACCGCAGGCCCAGCACCCGCACGGTGAGATCCACGGGATCGCCCGACATCGGGCCGGTCTTGCCGCCGATGCGAAGGCTCAGCCGCGCGCCGGGACCGGCCTCGCGGCACAGCCGCACCGCGACCGGATCCCAGAAGCTGCCGATGGCGCAGGCGGTCGCGCCGGCCTCCACCAGGGCGCGCAAGAGGAAGGTGGAATCGCTCGCCGAGCCGGCGCCGGCATTGTCCGAGACGTCGGCGAGCACGGTCACGCCGGCCTCGGGCGCCAGGGCCACCCGCACCGCCTCGTCGAGGGTCAGGAGGCGGTCGGTCGTCGCCTCCCGCATCTCCCACAATTCGCGGGCGAGCGCCTCGGCCGTGCGCCGGGCGAGATCCGGATCGCCGTCGGTCACCGCCACCACCTTGGCGCCGACATCCGGGATGTCGGCCCAGGGAAAGCCGTGGGCGAGCGACAGCGACAGGATCCCGTCCCGCTTCTCCGCGGCGCTCATGCGGTCGACGAAGCCGCGGGTCGGCTGGTTCGGCGTGCGCCACACCGCCAGCATCCGGCAGTCGGCGACCGCGATGGTCGGCCGGGTGCGGCCGGCCCGGGCGTCGTCGCAGAGGCGAAACAGGTCGCGCGCCCGGTCGTCGACGTCGATGTGGGGGTATTCCTTGTAGGTGAGCAGGACGTCGCAGGCCCCGACGATGCGGTCGGTCAGGTGGCAATGCAGGTCGAGCTCGACCCCGATCGTGACCGACGGGCCGACGATCTCCCGGGCTGCGGCGACGAGCTCGCCCTCGCAATCGTCCTGCGCCTCGGCGATCATCGCGCCGTGAAGGTCGAACAGCACCATGTCGACCGGGCCGGCGGCGCGCAGATCGGCGAGGACGCGGTCGCGCAAGTCCTCCCAGACGTCCTGGCGCGTCGGCCCGCCGGGCGGGGCGAAGGCCGCCAGGCTCTCCACCACCGCGTAGCCGGCCGCTTCGCCGAGCGCGCGCCAGACCCTGAGCGGCCCGACGAACCAGTGCGCCGAGCGGCGGGAGGCCTCGGTCTCGACGTAGAGGTCGTCCAGGAAGGCGGTGCGCCCGGTCGGGATCGGCGAGAAGGTGTTGGTCTCGGTGCCGAGCGCGGCGATGAAGAGCTTCACGGGTGGGGTCTCCTCTGTGGGCCGTTCGGAGGGGAAGTCGACGGTCGATCCAAGGTATTCCACACCCTGGACGTCCTCCTGTGGCTCGCCGAAGGCGAGGACCCGGGATCCGTGACCGCGGAGGGAGCCGAACGAGCCGGAACGCAATTCGCCTTTTCGAAAACGTCAGCGGCCATGGATCCCGGGTTCCGCTTTCGCGGCCCCGGGATGGCCAGGAGGGTGTATCGGCCGTTCGACGATCAGGCTGGTTCGCGGTCGCTCATCCCCCCGCCGCCACGTGCACCCCCGGCCGGCGCCCGTCGTTCCACTTCCCCCCGATCGCCCGCTCGACCTGCGCGGCGAGCTGCAGCAGCAGCCCGTCCTGGCCCTGGCGCGCCTGGGCCTGGATGCCGAGCGGCAGGCCGTGCTCGTTCCAGGCGAGCGGCATCGAGAGCGCCGGCAGGCCGCACAGGTTGGCGAGCGGCGTGTAGGCGAAGTTGCGCCACAGGTTCTCGAACCAGGCGTGCACCGACGGCTCGTCGCTGATGGTCAGGTACTCCGTCGTGCCGACCCGCGGCGTCGGCAGGGCTGTGATCGGGGTGAGGATGATGTCCCATTCCTCGAAGAAGGCGCCGAAGCCCCGCGCCGTGGTGTTGAACGCCGCCTGCATCGCCGCCCGCTCGGTGTAGGAGGCGTGGCGCCCGGCCTCCCAGATCCGGACGTTCATCGGCTCGACGAGGTCTTCGGGCGGCCGGTCGAGGCCCTTGGCGGCGATGAGCCCGTTGATGGTCTGGGCGAAGTTGGTGATGTAGCAGGTGGTCTGGGCCCGGAAGGCGGCCGGCAGGTCGACCGCCGGCAGCGCCCAGTCGACGTGGTGGCCGAGGCCCTCGAGGAAGCGCCCGACCCGCTCCAGCTCGGCGACGTGGTGCGCTACGGCGCGGTACTCGCCCCATTCGTGCGACAGCGCGATCCGCAGCCGGCCCGGATCGCGCCCGATCAGCGTCCCGTAGGGCTCGGGCGCGGTCCAGTACGGCATGAACTCGCCGGGCGCAGCCCCGCGGCACCGGTCGACGAAGGCCGCGGTGTCGCGCACGGTCCGGGTCTGGCAGCCCTGGATCGACACGATGCTGGTGAGGTCCGACCCGTAGGGCGCGATCGAGAACACGCCGCGCGAGGGCTTGAGCCCGAGATTGCCGTTGACGCCGGCCGGGATGCGGATCGAGCCGCCGCCATCGGTCGAATGCGCCATCGGCACCACGCCCGCCGCCACCGCGGCGGCCGAGCCGGCCGAGGAGCCGCAGGTGGTGTAGTCGAGGTTCCACGGGTTGCGGGTGACGTAGACCGCCGGGTTCTCGGCCGAGCTGCACACGCCGAATTCCGGCGTGGTGGTGCGCCCGATCAGGTTGAGGCCGGCCCGGCGCATCTTGCCCGTGAGGTGGCTGTCGCTGTCGGCGCGGTTGCCGCGCATCAGGAGCGAGCCCATCTCCTGCAGCCGCCCCTTCAGGGTCGGCCCGAGATCCTTCATCAGGAACGGCACGCCCGCGAAGGCGCCCTCCGGATCGGTGCCGTTCCGGGCCGGATCCGCGACCGCATCCTCGAACAGCTCGATCACGGCGCTGGTCTGCGGGTTGACGCGCGCCACGCCGGCCGCCGCCTGGGCGGCGAGCTCGGCCGCACTCACCTCCCCGGCGCGCACCCGCGCGGCGAGCGCGCAGGCATCGTGCTGCGCCCATTCCTCCCAAGTCATGGCGAGGGTCATCGGTGTCGTCCTGTTCTCGTTACGCGTCGAACTGTCGTTTCAAGACGAAGCGCGTCCCCCTCTCCCGTGTGGGAGAGGGGTTAGGGGTGAGGGTGCTACGGTTCTGAGTCAGACTCCGACCGTTGCGCTGCCAGCACAACGCTGAGCGATTTACACTGAAGCGTGTCACCCTCGCCCCTACCCCTCTCCCACACCTTGCAGCGATACCGGGCAAGCCCGGCATCGCCTGGAGAGGGGATCCTGCGACTCGCCTTGATCCGGATGCATCAGGCGGAGGCCGCTTCCTGAACGTGTTCCCCCCGCCCGAATTCCCGCCCCGGCGCCGCCTCGATCAGGGCGCGCGTGTAGGCCGCCCTCGGCCGGGCGAAGACCTCCGCCGTCGGACCCTCCTCGACGATGCGCCCGCGCTGCATCACGATCAGCCGGTCGCAGATCTGCGCGGCCACCCGCAGGTCGTGGGTGATGAACAGGATCGCGAGGTCGAAGCGGCGCTGCACGTCGTCGAGGAGCGCGAGGACCTGGCGCTGCACCGAGACGTCGAGGGCTGAGACCGCCTCGTCGGCGATCAGGATCTCGGGCTCCATCGCGAGCGCGCGGGCGAGCGCGATGCGCTGGCGCTGGCCGCCGGAGAACTGGTGCGGGTAGCGGGAGAGCGCCGCGGGGTCGAGGCCGACGAGGTTCATCAGCTCGCG
This sequence comes from Methylobacterium terrae, assembly GCF_003173755.1. Classification (NCBI taxonomy): domain Bacteria; kingdom Pseudomonadati; phylum Pseudomonadota; class Alphaproteobacteria; order Hyphomicrobiales; family Methylobacteriaceae; genus Methylobacterium; species Methylobacterium terrae. The sequence continues at coordinate 453,617 of NZ_CP029553.1, read as the reverse complement.
CGCCCGCGCGGTCGCGGCCTCCGGGCCGGTGCCGAAATTCACCGGCCCCTCGACGATCGAGGCGCCGACGGTGCGGCGCGGGTTGAGGGAGCGGAACGGATCCTGGAACACCACCTGGATCTTGCGCCGCAGCGGTCTCAGGCGGCGCTCGGGCAGGCGGGCGATGTCCCGGTCGCCGACCAGGATCTGCCCCGCGCTCGGGGCGATCAGCCGGGCGATGCAGCGGGCGACGGTCGACTTGCCGGAGCCGGATTCGCCGACGATGCCGACGGTCTCGCCGCGATGGATCCGGAGAGCCACGTCGGCGGCGGCGTGGACGATGCGGTCCTTCCTGAACAGGCCGCCGCTGCGATAGGTCTTGGCGAGGGCGGCGGTCTCGAGCGCCAGCGCGCCGGTCACCGGCGGGCGCCGGGCGGGCGTCATCGTCGGCACCGCCGCGATCAGCATCTTCGTGTAGGGGTGCTGCGGATCGCCCAGCACCCCCGCCGCCGGTCCCTGCTCGACGATGCGGCCGCTCTGCATCACCACCACCCGGTCGGCGATCTCGGCCACCACCCCGAAATCATGGGTGATGAACAGGACGCCGGTGCCGCGCCGCGCCTGCATCTCGCGGATCAGCTTCAGGATCTGGGCCTGGGTGGTGACGTCGAGCGCCGTCGTCGGCTCGTCGGCGATGAGGAGCGCCGGATCGAGGATGAGGGCGGCGGCGATCATCACCCGCTGGCGCTGCCCGCCGGAGAGCTGGTGGGGGTAGGAGGCGTGCATCCGCTCGGGCTCGGGCAGGTGCATGGCGTCGAGCATCGCCAGCACCTTGGCCCGGCGCTCCTTCGCGCCGAGGTCGGTGTGGATGCGCAGGACCTCCTCGATCTGGTCGCCGACGGTCAGCACCGGGTTCAGCGCCGTCATCGGCTCCTGGAAGATCATCGCCATGCGGTCGCCGCGAAGCGCCCGCAGGCGCTGCGGGCTCGCGCTCAGCACGTCCTCGCCGAGGAGCCGGACCGCCCCGGCGACGGGCTTGAGCACCCGGGCGAGCAGCCCCATCACCGAGAAGGCGGTGACCGACTTGCCCGATCCCGATTCGCCGACGACGCAGACGATCTCCCCGGGAGACACCGTGAAGGACACGCCGTCGACGGCGCGGAGCCGGTCGCCGCCGCCGGGGAGCGCGATGGCGAGGTTCTCGACGTCGAGGACGGGGGAGGGCGCCGAGGTCATCGGCCCGCCATCTTCGGATCGAGGGTGTCGCGCAGGCCGTCGCCCAGCATGTTCACGGCGAGCACGGTCAGGCCGAGGAAGATCCCCGGATACAGGATGGTGTGCGGATAGACCCGGAACAGGTTGCGCCCCTCCGCCATGATGTTGCCCCAGCTCGGGATCTCCGGCGGGATGCCGATGCCGAGGAAGGAGAGCACCGCCTCGACCAGGATCGCCGAGGCGGCGATGAAGGTGCCCTGCACGATCAGCGGCGCGACCGTGTTCGGCAGGATGTGGCGCGCCATCAGGAGCGGCAGGCGGGTGCCGGCCATGATCGCGGCCTCGACGTAGGGTTCTTCCCGCACCGAGAGCACGATCGAGCGCACCAGCCGCACCACCCGGGGGATCTCCGGCACCACGATCGCCGCGATGACGGCCGGGAGCCCGGCCCGGAACAGCGACACCACCGCGATGGCGAGCAGGATGCCGGGGATCGCCATCAAGCCGTCCATCAGCCGCATGATCGGCCCGTCGAGGGGGCGGATGTACCCGGCCGTCAGCCCGAGCAGCAGCCCGATCGCCAGCGCGAGCGCCGCCACCGCGACGGCGATGACGAGCGACACCCGGGCGCCGTAGAGGACCCGGCTGTAGACGTCGCGCCCGAGGCTGTCGGTGCCCATCCGGTGGCGGAAGGGGGTGGTCGAGCCGTCGTCAGTCCGGATCGTGCGCTCGTAGCCCGGCGGGCGGTTGCGGGTGGCCGGGTTGATCGCCGCCGGGTCGATCGTGCCGAGGAGGGGGGCGAGGAGGCCGACGAGCGCCATCGCCACGAGGAGGGCCGCGCTCGCGACCGCGACGGGGTTGCGCAGCAGGCGCCAGGCCAGGGAGGCGGAGGGGGCCGAGGGCGGGGCGGGGGCGAGCAGGGCCGGTTCGGTACTCACTGGCGGATCCTCGGGTCGAACAGGCCGTAGGTGAGGTCGATCAGGAGGTTGATGAGGACGTAGACGCCCGAGAACAGCAGGATCAGCGCCTGGATCGTCGGGTAGTCGCGGGCCAGCACCGCATCGACGGTCAGCCGGCCGAGGCCGGGAATCGCGAACACGCTCTCGGTCACCACCACGCCGCCGATGAGGAGCGCGATGCCGATGCCGACGATCGTGACGATCGGCACCGCGGCGTTCTTGAGCGCGTGGCGAAACAGGATCTTGCGCTCGACCTGGCCCTTGGCCCGGGCGGTGCGGATGTAGTCCTCGCTCAGGACCTCCAGCACGCTCGCCCGGGTCATCCGGGCGATGAGCGCGATGTAGACGACGGAGAGCGTCAGCGCCGGCAGCACCAAGCGGTGCAGGTAGCCGCCGAGGCCCGAGGAGAGCGGCTGGTAGCCCTGGACCGGGAACCAGCCGAGCGTGATCGAGAAGACGTAGATCATGCCGTAGCCGATCACGAAGACCGGCACCGAGAAGCCCAGCACCGACACGCCCATCATGATCCGGTCGAGCCAGGAGCCGTGCCGGTAGGCCGCCACCACGCCGAGCGGGATCGCCACGCAGACCGCGATCAGCATCGTGGCGGCGGCGAGCGACAGGGTCGGCTCGACCCGCCCGAGGATCAGCTCGCCGATGCTCTTCTTGAAGAAGAACGACTCGCCGAGATCACCCCGGAGGAGGTTGCCGATCCAGATCGCGAACTGCGCCGGCAGCGGCTGGTCGAGGCCGAGCTGGTGGCGCACCTGGGCGATCTGCTCGCTCGAGGCGTTGTCCCCGGCGATCACCGCCGCCGGGTCGCCGGGGGTGAGCCGCAGCATCAGGAAGACCAGGACCGCGACGATCGCCAGGACCGGGACCGCCGAGAGGAGCCGCCGCAGGACGTAGCCGAGCATCGGCCTACTTCTTCTTCTCGACGTTCCAGAATACCGGCGCCGCGGCGGTCAGGATGCCGGTGACGTTTTTTCGTGCCGCGATCGGGATGTAGAACTGGCCGAGGTGGACGTACGGCACGACCTCGCGCCAGCGGGTCTGCACCGCTTCCGCGATCGCCTTTTGCTTGCCCGGGTCGACCTCGCGGGCGAAGTCGTCGCGAAGCTTCTCCATCTCGGGATCGCAGGGCCAGCCGAACGGGGCCTTGTCGCAGCTCATGTTCACGAAGCTCGACATCACCGGGTTGAGGATGTCGGCCGAGACCCAGGAGGTGTTCATCAGGTTCCAGCCGCCCTTGTCGGCCGGATCCTTGCGCACGCGGCGCGACACCACGGTCTGCCAGTCCGAGGATTGCATGTCGACCTTGAAGCCGCCCCGCTCGAGCAGCTGCTTGGCGACGGGGCCGAGATTGGTCAGGGTCGGCAGGTCGGTCGAGTGCAGGAGGACGATCGGCGTGCCGTCGTAGCCCGCCTCCTTCAGCAGCTGCTTCGACTTGGCGAAGTTCGATTCGAGCAGGCCGTCCATGCCCTTGTCGGTGGCGAGCGCCGAGCCGCAGACGAACAGGGCCTTGCAGGTCTTGTAGTAGTCGGGGTCACCCACCACCGCCTGGAGGAAGTCGGTCTGGTTGAGGGCGTAGGTCAGGGCCTGGCGCACCTTCGGGTTGTCGAAGGGCTTGATCAGGTGGTTCGGCCGCATCGCGTATTGCAGGCCGAGCGGATTGTAGTCGACGAGGGCGACGTTCGGATCGCCCTTCAGCAGCGGGATCAGGTCGTAGGCCGGCTGCTCGATCAGGTCGATCTCTCCGGCGAGCAGCGCGTTCACCGCCTGCTGCTGGTCCGAGACCGCCAGCCACTCGACGCGGTCGAGCTTGACGACCTTGCCGCCGGCGAGCCCCGAGGCCGGCTCGGGCCGCGGCTTGTAGTCCTTGAACTTGGTGTAGACGATTCTGTCGCCGGGCTTCCACTCGTCGGTCTTCATCACGAAGGGGCCGGAGCCGGTGAAGTCCGAGATCTGCTGGTTCGGGTCGGTCTCGGCCACCCGCTTCGGCATCATGAACGGCACGTTCGAGGACGGCTTGCCGAGGCCGAACAGGAGGAGTCCGGTCGGCGACTTCAGCGTGACGGTGAAGCTCCTCGCGTCGTCGGCCTTCATGCCGTCGACGAAGGTCATCAGCTTCTGCCCGAGCGAGTCGCGGGCGCTCCACCGCTTGATCGAGGCGACGCAATCCTCCGCCGTCACCGGCTTGCCGTCGTGCCACTTGAGGCCGTCGCGCAGGGTGAACGTGTAGGTCAGGTTGTCGGGCGAGACGGTGTAGGTGTCGACCATCTGCGGCTTGACCTGGCCGTCGGCGTCGAGCGCGAACAGCGTGTCGTAGATCATGTAGCCGTGGTTGCGGACGATGTAGGCGGTGGTCCAGATCGGGTCGACGATCTTGACGTCCGAATGCATCACCGCCTTGAGCGTCTGCGCCGGCGCGGTTCCGGGGGCGAGCAGGGCCGCCGATGCGGCGAGGAGGCCGAGAACGGACCGACGAAACGCCATCAAGTTGTCTCCTCGCAGTGTCGCCGCCCGTGCGGCCTTGGAAAACCGAGCGTCGCGGGCGATCGCCCGCGGCAGCGTCCATGCAATCGCCAGACCATCCTGCCCGCCGCACGCGGTGCAAGTCGGTTTCGCCGAAGACCAGGGCGCCGGCCAATGTCAGGAAAGCAGAGGCGGGATCTCGCGGGTCTTCGCAGATCCCTGCCGCTGCTGACGGGTGCAGGATGCGGGAGCCCGCGCGGGCTGACTACGACGAAAACGTGCGAGGGGTGAACCGCTTTGCGTGGCACCGCGTCAGGGGTGGCGGGCGCTCACGGCCGCACCTGCGCCAGGACCGCTTCCAGCTCCCGGCGCAGGCGGTCGGCGGCGAAGCTCGGCTGGCGGTCGGCCGGGACGCACAGGTCGAGGGAGGTCTCGACCGGCATCGCCTCGGGGAAGGGCACCGCCACCATCGTGCCGGCGGCGATCTCGTCGGCGAAGGCGGCGCGCGGCAGGACCGCGAGGGCGCCGGCCTGCACGATGAGCGCCCGCTGCAGGGCGAGCGAGGCGGCCTCGAAGGTCGGAACGATGCGGCACCCGGCCTCGGTCGCTGCCCGCTCGATGAAGGTGCGCACGCCGAATTCCGGCCCCGGCAGCACCCAGCGGTAGCCCCCGAGCGCCGCGCAGGCCGCGCCGCCGGCCTGCGTCACCGGATGGCCGGGCGGCGCGATGATGAATTGCGGCAGCCGCACCCGCCGGACCACCGCGACCGCGTCGGAGGCCGGGGCGAAGAAGGTGAGGGCGAGGTCGCAGGAGGCGTCCTCGATCGCCCGCACCGCGTCCTTCGCGGTCCCGGTGCGCAGCCGAGCGCGGACGTGGGGGTGGCGGGCCGAGAACGCCGCCAGCACCGGCACCAGGATCGCCGAGGCGACGCCCTCGGCGGCGTGCACCCCGACGAGGCCGCCGCGCAACCCCTTCAGGTCGTCGATCAGCCGGACGACGTGGTCGAGCTCGTTGATCGTGCGGTCGAGCTTGGCGGCGAGCAGCTCCCCCGCCGCGGTCAGCCGGACGCCGAGCGGCCCGCGCTCCAGCAGCGGCGCGTCCATGTAGTATTCGAGCTGCGAGATGTGCCGCGCCAGCACGTTGGGATGGATGTCGAGCTGATAGGCGGCGTCGCGCAGTGACGTGCAGCGGGTCACGACCGCGAAGTAATGGAGAGCGACGATCTTCGCCATGCCGGAGCGCGACCCCTACTGACAGCTTGCCGGAACCGCTGGCGGCAGGGACAGATGGTGGGCCCGGCAGGACTCGAACCTGCAACCAGACCGTTATGAGCGGTCGGCTCTAACCATTGAGCTACAGGCCCTCGGGCTCTCGTCTTCAGTGCATCATCTGCAGTCGGACTGCAGCGTCGACGACGGAAACGGCGACAGGAACCCTGCCCGTAGGTACCTGGGCTGGGCGCGTCCGGCAAGCCCCCGGACGCCCCGATCCGCGCCGCCGCCTCACCGCCCGGAGGCGGCGCGGCTCGGCGGGGACTCGTCGACCGCGAGGGTGCCGAGATAGGTCTCGACCACCCTGGCGTCGCCCTGGAGGGTGCGGCTGTCGCCCTCGATCACCACGCTGCCGCCGTCGAGGACGTAGCCGTGATCGGCGATCCGGAGCGCCGCGCGGGCGTTCTGCTCGACGAGGAGGATCGCCACCCCCTCGTCGCGCAGGCGCGCCACGGTGCGCATCACCTCGGCGACGATGAGGGGCGCGAGGCCGAGGCTCGGCTCGTCGAGCATCAGGAGGCGCGGACGGCCCATGAGCGCCCGGGCCATGGCGAGCATCTGGCGCTCTCCCCCTGAGAGCGTGCCGGCGTGCTGGCGCCGGCGCTCGGCGAGGCGGGGGAAGAGGCGGTACATCTCGCCGAGATCGCCGCCGCCCTTGCCCCCTGTCGTGCCCCCCGCCTTGCCGCGGAACCGGAAGGCGCCGAGCTTCAGGTTGTCCTCGACGGTCATGGTCGAGAACAGCTCGCGGCGCTCGGGGATCAGGCTCAGGCCCTTGGCGACGCGGGCCTCGACGGGCAGCCGCGTCAGGTCGTCCCCTTCGAAGCGGATGGCGCCCTTTGCCGGCAGCACGCCCATCAGGGCGTTGAGGAGCGTCGTCTTGCCGGCGCCGTTGGCGCCCAGCACCGTGACGAGGCGGCCGGGCTCGACCGTGAGCGAGACGCCGCGCACCGCCTCGACCTTGCCGTAGGCGACGGAGACGGTCTCCGCCTCGAGCATCGGACGCGTCATGCGGCGCTCCCCAGATAGGCCTCGACCACCGCCGGGTCGCGGCGCACGGTCGCCGGGGCGCCCTCGCACAGCTTGGCGCCGAAATTCATCACCACCAGCCGGTCGGCGAGCCCCATCACGAAATCCATGTCGTGCTCGACGAGCAGGATGCCGAGGCCCTCCTGGCGCAGGCGGCGCAGGAGGTCGCTCAAGCCCTGCTTCTCCTGGTGGCGGAGCCCTGCGGCCGGCTCGTCGAGGAGGAGGAGCTGCGGGCCGAGGCACAGCGCCCGGGCGATCTCGACGATGCGCTGCTGGCCGAGCGCCAGGCTCGCCGCCGGCAGGTCGCGGCAGGCCGACAGACCGACCCGGGCGAGCTGCCGGTCGGCCTCGGCGAACAGCGCCGCCTCTTCCGCGGAATCGAGCCCGAGCGCGCCGCGCACCGGGCCGGCCGCGCCGCGCAGGTGGGCGCCGAGCGCGACGTTCTCGATCACCGACATGCCGGCGACGAGCTTGACGTGCTGGAAGGTGCGGGCGCAGCCGAGCCGGGCGATGCGCCGGGCCGGCAGGCCGGCGACCTCGCGGCCCCCGAGGCGCACCGCCCCGGAGGTCAGGCGCGCGACCCCGGTGACGAGGTTGAAGGTGGTGCTCTTGCCGGCGCCGTTCGGCCCGATCAGCGCCACCACCTCGCCGGCCGCGACCTGGAAGCCGATGTCGTTGACCGCGACGAGGCCGCCGAAGGTCTTCCTGAGGTTCGAGGCCTCGAGCAGCACCGTGCCGGGGGCGGCGGCCGGGCGCGGCGCGAGGGGGGCGGTCGCCGGCCCGCGGTCCGGCGGGGCCGAGACCGTGCGGCGGACGATCAGCGGCCACAGGCCTTCGGGTGCGCGCTGGAGCATCAGTACCAGCAGCACCCCGAACACGATCGCCTCGAAGTTGCCCTGACTGCCGAAGACCAGCGGCAGCACGTTCTGGAGCTGGTCCTTCAGCACCGTCACCAGCACGGCGCCGAGGACGCCGCCGCCGATCGAGCCGGCGCCGCCGATCACCGCCATCAGCAGGTACTCGATGCCCGCATTGATGCCGAACGGCGTCGGGTTGATGGCGCGCTGGATGTGGGCGTAGAGCCAGCCCGACAGGGCCGCCAGCATCGCCGCGTACACGAAGGCGACGATCTTCACCCGGGCGGTATCGACCCCGAAGGATTCCGCCGCCACCACCCCGCCCTTGAGCGCCCGGATCGCCCGGCCGGTGCGCGAGCGCAGCAGGCGGTGGGTCAGCCACAGGCAGGCGCCCAGGAACCCCCAGGTCAGCAGCAGCGCTTCGCCGCCGCCGAGGATCGGATGACCGAGGATCGCGATCGGCGGCAGGCCGGTCAGGCCGTCGTAGCGGCCGAGCGCGTCGGTGTTGCCGAGCACGTAGAAGAACGAGATGTTCCAGGCGATGGTGCCGAGCGGCAGGTAGTGGCCCGAGAGCCGGAGCGTGATCGCCCCGATGACCCAGGCGGCCGCCGCCGACAGCAGCAGGGCCACCGGCAGCGACAGCCAGGGCGAGAGCCCTCCTTGGGTGGTGAGGAGCGCCGTGGCGTAGGCGCTGATGCCGACGAACATCGCCTGCCCGAAGGAGGTGATGCCCGCGACGCCGGTGAGCACCACGAGCCCCGTGACCACGATGGCGGAAAGCCCGGCATAGGTGAGGAGCGTGAGCCAGAACGGCGGCACGCCGGGGAGGAACGGCAGCGCGACGACGGCGAGGGCGGTCAGGCCGGCAAGAAGACTGGTGGGAGCGAGGCGGGTGTGCATCTTACTCCTCGTCCTCGATCGGGGCCGAGCGCAGGGAGCGCCAGAGCAGGACCGGGATGATCGCCATGAACACGATCACCTCCTTGAAGGCGCTGGCCTCGAACGAGGCGACGGATTCGATGATGCCGACGAGGATCGCGGCGGCGGCCGCCGCCGGGTAGCTGGCGAGCCCCGCGATGATCGCCGCGACGAAGCCCTTGAGGCCGATGAGGAAGCCGGTGTCGTAGTAGACGGTGGTGAGCGGCGCGATCAGCACGCCGGACAAAGCCCCGATGAAGGCCGCGACCGAGAAGCTGAGCCGGCCGGCGAGCGAGGGCGCGATGCCCATCAGCCGGGCGCCGAGCCGGTTGACCGCGGTGGCGATCAGCGCCTTGCCGAGCAGCGTGCGCGAGAAGAACAACCAGAGGCCCACGATGATCGCGAGCGTCAGGCCGATCATCCACAGGGACTGCCCGCTGACCAGCAGGGGGCCGGCCGGGAACGAGGCCTCCGACAGCGGCGGGGTGCGCGAGCCTTCCGCGCCGAAGAACACGAGGCCGAGGCCGGTCAGCGCCAGGTGCACGCCGACCGAGGCGATCAGCAGCACCAGCACCGAGGCGTGGGCGAGCGGGCGGAACGCCACCGCGTGCAGGAAGCCGCCCATCGGCGTCACGATGGCGAGCGTGATCAGGATCTCCACCACGAGCCCCGGCTTCGTCGGCGCCAGGAACCAGGCCGCGACGGCGACGAGGGCCGGCAGGACGAGGTCGCGCGAGGCGACGCGCAGGAGCGTCCGGCGATCGAGGGTGTGGCGCGCCTCGGCGCAGTCGGCGAGGAACGCGAGACCGCCGAGGCCTAAGAGCAGCGGCACCGTGCCCGGCAGGGTGCCGGCCTCCAGGCTCGCCAGCGTCAGCGCCCCGTAGGCGACGAACTCGCCCTGCGGGATCAGGATCACCCGCGTGACGGTGAAGACCAGGACCAGCGACAGGGCGATCAGCGCGTAGATCGCGCCGTTCACGACGCCGTCCTGGAGGAGGAGAAGGAGGATCGTGGCGTCCACGGAGGAGGGTCCTGGGCGTCTTTGAGGGGTGTCGTTGCCTAGATCGATCCCACGCGCGACCTCATGCTGAGGTGCCGGGCGATCTCGCGTGGGTTCCGCTCGATCGATCCGAGGAAATTCGAGCGCGTCCCCCTCTCCCGTGTGGGAGAGGGGTTAGGGGTGAGGGTGCTACGGTCCTGATCGAAGCTCAGATCGTTGAGCTGCCAGCACGACAGTTCGAGCTTTACACTGAAGCGTGTCACCCTCACCCCTACCCCTCTCCCACACCTTGCAGCGATACCGGGCAGGCCCGGCATCGCCTGGAGAGGGGATCCCGCGCTTCAAAAGATCTCTGAACAGATCGCGCGGCAGCCACCGATCAGTTCGTCGCCGACAACAGCTTCCACTTGCCGTTCTCGATCGTCACCATCACGCGGGCGCGGTCGTCCTGGCCGACATGGTCGGTCGGGGTCATGGTGACGACGCCGTTGGTGTACACGACCTCCTTCAGGCCCTCGATCGCGTCGCGCAGGGCCGCGCGGAACTCAGGGGTACCCGGCTTTGCGGTCTTGAGCGCGACGGGGATCGCGTTCGCGAGCAGCACCTGCGCGTCGTAGGCGTGGCCGCCGAAGGTCGCGAGCGAGCCCGCCCCGAACTTCGCCTCGTAGGCCTTGGTGTAGTCGAGGGCGACCTTGCGCACCGGGTTCGATTCGGGCAGCTGCTCGGCCACCAGCAGGGGGCCGGCCGGCAGCACCGTGCCCTCCAGGTCCTTGCCGCCGACGCGCAGGAAGTCGGCATTGGCGACCCCGTGGGTCTGGTAGTACTTGCCGGCGTAGCCGCGCTCCTTGAGCGTCTTCTGCGGCAGGGCGGCGGGGGTGCCGGAGCCCGCGATCAGTACCGCGTCGGGCTTCGCCGCCATCACCTTCAGCACCTGGCCGGTGACGCTGGTATCGGTGCGGGCGTAGCGCTCGGTGGCGGCGAGCTTGATGCCCTTGGCCTCGAGCCGGGGGGTGACCTCCGCGAGCCAGCCGTCGCCGTAGGCGTCGTTGAAGCCGATGAAGCCGACCGACTTCACGCCGGCCTTCGCCATGTGGGCGGCGATCGCCTCGGCCATCAGGGCGTCGTTCTGCGGCGCCTTGAACACCCAGCGGCGCTTGTCGTCCATCGGGGCGACGATCTTGGAGGAGGCGGCGAGGCTGATCAGCGGCACCTTGGCCTCGGCAGCGACCTCCACCATGGCGAGGGAGACCGGGGTCACCGACGAGCCGACGATGGCGTCGACGTGATCGTCGCTCGCGAGCTTGCGCGCGTTGGCGACGCCCTTGGTGGTGTCGGTCGCGTCGTCGAGGACGATCCACTCGACCTTCTGCCCGCCGATCTCGGTCGGCAGCAGCGTCACGGTGTTGGCCTGCGGGATGCCCAGCGAGGCCGCCGGGCCGGTCTTGGCGATGGTGACGCCGATCTTGATCGGCTGCGCCAGCACGGGTCCGGCCAGAACGGTGCCGGCGAGGGCGAGCGCCCAGACGATGCGCCTCATGGTGGTGTCCTCCCCTTATGCGGGCCGCGCCGGTCGTTCGGTCCGGTCGCCGCCATCGCGGGCCTCGTTGAGCCCGTCCGTTCGTGCTTTGCAATCCCGCGCGGCGTCCGTCCACCCTGGCGTTCGGCTAACGGCGTCGAGCGTTTGACTTCGTACCTCGAGATTTATAATTTACCGTCCGGTTGGTCAATAGATCGCGCCGGCGGGGAGACCCGACACGGTGCGACGGGGAGGACGCACCGATGAGTGAGGCAACGAGCGGGACGGGCGAAGCGCTGGTCCTGACGGAAAGCCACGCGGGCTACCGCGTGCTGGTGCTCAACCGGCCCGATCGGCTCAACGCCTTCAACGAGCCGCTGCACCTCGCCCTGCGGGCCGCCCTGAGCGATGCGTCGGCCGATCCGGAGTGCCGGGCGCTGATCCTCACCGGGGCGGGCCGCGGCTTCTGCGCCGGCCAGGACCTCTCGGCCCGTAACTTCGCGCCCGACGTCGAGCCGGACCTCTCGCGCACCCTCGAGGAATTCTACAACCCGCTGGTGCGTCAGATCCGCGAGTTGCCGATGCCGCTGATCTGCGCCGTCAACGGCGTCGCGGCCGGGGCCGGCGCCAGCCTCGCCTTCCACGGCGACCTCGTCCTCGCCGCGCGCTCGGCGAAGTTCCTCCAGGCCTTCGCCAAGCTCGGCCTGATCCCGGATGCCGGCGGCACCTGGCTCTTGCCGCGCCTCGCCGGCCGGGCGCGCGCCCGCGGCATGGCGCTCTTGGCCGAGCCGATCACCGCCGAGCAGGCGGAGGCCTGGGGCATGATCTGGCGGGTGATCGACGACGCCGCGCTGATGGCCGAGGCCCATCGGCTGGCCGCCCAGCTCGCGCAGGCCCCGACCTACGGCCTCGCCCTCATCCGCCGCGCGCTGGACGCCTCGGAGACGAACGACCTCGACCAGCAGCTCCAGGTCGAGAGCGACCTTCAAGGAGAGGCCGGGCGCTCGCCGGATTACCGCGAGGGCGTGGCGGCCTTCTTGGAGAAGCGCCCGGCCCGCTTCACCGGGCGCAAGCGGTGAGCCCCGACGAGCTCGCCCGCGCCTGCGCCGAGGCGATGTGGGCCGGGGACCGGGCGAGCCAGGGGCTCGGGATGTCCCTCGACCATGTCGGCCCGGGAGAGGCGGTCTTGTCGATGCGCGTGCGCGACGACATGGTGAACGGCCACGGCTCCTGCCACGGCGGCTTCCTCTTCGCGCTCGCCGACTCGGCCTTCGCCTTCGCGTGCAACGCCTACGACCAGCGGGCGGTGGCGCAGCATTGTGCGGTGACGTTCCTGCGGCCGGGCAAGCGCGGCGAGGTGCTGACGGCGCGGGCCGTCGAGCGGGTGCGCGAGGGACGCTCCGGGATCTACGACGTGACGGTCACGGATGCGGAGGGCCGGGCGGTGGCGGAGTTCCGCGGCCACTCGCGCACCGTGCCGGGGACGGTGCTGGCGGGGGAGGGCGGGGCGGCGTCGCCGGACCGAGTGGAGCCCGGCTGAACGCCATCTTTCCCCGATCCCGCCTGCGACCTCATCCTGAGGAGGTGTCGGTCGATTGAAAACCGACCGACCTCGACGGAGGGCTCCAGGGCGAGCGTAGACTTCCGGAGCCTTCCTTCGAGGCTCGCTCGGCTCGCTCCTCAGGATGAGCTCGCAAGTGGGATGATCGGGTTAGTCTGCGAATAGAAAGTCGAAAACACGCCAGGGAGAGACGCCATGCTCCAGATCGCCCCCCGCAAGCTCGCCCGCATGGTGCCGGACGCCTCCGAGCTCGACCGGTTCGAGACCGCCTCGCGGGCCGAACTCGCCGCCTGGCAGCGCGAGAAGCTGCGCGAGACCCTGCACCACGCCTATTCCAACGTCCCCCATTACCGCGCCGCCTTCGACGCGGCCGGCGTGCACCCGGGCGACTTCCGGGACCTGCCCGACCTCGCCCGCTTCCCCTTCACGGCGAAGGCGGATCTCCGGGCGAACTACCCCTTCGGCATGTTCGCGGTGCCGCGCGAGGAGGTGGCGCGCATCCACGCCTCGTCGGGCACCACCGGCAAGCCGACGGTGGTCGGCTACACCCGGGCCGACATCGACACCTGGGCCGACGTGGTGGCGCGCTCGATCCGCGCTGCGGGCGGGCGGCCCGGGATGCTGATCCACGTCGCCTACGGCTACGGGCTGTTCACCGGAGGCTTGGGCGCCCATTACGGCGCCGAGCGCCTCGGCTGCACGGTGATCCCGATGTCGGGCGGGATGACCGAGCGCCAGGTCCAGCTGATCCAGGACTTCAAGCCCGACATCATCATGGTGACGCCGTCCTACATGCTGGCGATCCTCGACGAGTTCCGGCGCCAGGGGCTCGATCCGCGGGCCTCCTCGCTCAAGGTCGGCATCTTCGGGGCCGAGCCCTGGACCAACGCGATGCGGAGCGAGATCGAGGAGGCGTTCGACCTCCACGCCGTCGACATCTACGGCCTGTCCGAGGTGATGGGGCCGGGGGTGGCGAGCGAGTGCGTCGAGACCAAGGACGGGCTGCACGTCTGGGAGGACCACTTCTACCCGGAGATCGTCGATCCGCGCACCGGCGAGGTGCTGCCGGACGGGGAGGAGGGGGAACTCGTCTTCACCTCGCTCACCAAGCAGGCGATGCCGGTGATCCGCTACCGCACCCGCGACCTGACCCGGCTGCTGCCGGGCACCGCCCGGGCGATGCGGCGGATGGAGAAGATCACCGGCCGCTCCGACGACATGATGATCGTGCGCGGGGTCAACGTCTTCCCGAGCCAGATCGAGGAGAAGATCCTCCAGATCCCGGCCCTCTCGGCCCATTACCAGGTGGTGCTGGCGCGCGAAGGCCGGATGGACACGATGACGATCCGCGTCGAGGCGCGGCCGGAGGCCGACATCGCGGACCTGCGCGAGGCCGCGGCCGACCGGCTCTGCCACGCGGTCAAGGACACGATCGGGATCACCGCGACGGTCGAAGTCCTGCCGCCGGGCGGCATCGAGCGCTCCCTCGGCAAGGCCCGCCGCGTCATCGACCAGCGCCCCCGGGGCTAGCGACCAGACGAGCAGCGACGAGACCCCATGGCCCGCACCCGCGCCAGCGACTACGACGACAAGCGCCGGGCGATCCTCGATCGCTCGGCCGAGCTGTTCGCCGCCCACGGCTACGACCGCGCCTCGATGAGCCGGATCGCCGAGGCCTGCGGCGTCTCGAAGGCGAACCTCTACCATTACTACCGCGACAAGGACGAGATCCTGTTCGACGTGATCCGGCGGCACCTCGAGGAGCTGCTGGAAGCGGTCGAGGCCGCCGACCGCCCGGGGCTGCCGCCCGAGCCGCGGCTGCGCAGCCTCAGCGAGGCGCTGCTCGAGGCGTACCGGGACGCCGACGCCCAGCACAAGGTGCAGATCAACCATCTGGGCCTGCTCTCGCCCGAGCGGCAGGCGGAGGTGAAGGCGAGCGAGCGCGAATTGGTGCGCCTGTTCTCCGAGGCGATCGCCGGGGTTGCGCCGCACCTCGCCGGGACGGCGCTCCTCAAGCCCGTGACCATGTCGTTCTTCGGCATGGTCAACTGGCACTACCTCTGGTTCAAGCCCGGCGCCGGGCTGACCCGGGCGGATTACGCGGACCTCGTCACGCGGCTGATCGCCGAGGGCGCGCGGGGGATCGGGGCGGAGAGGGCGGCGCAGGTGCGGGCGGTGGGGGGATGAAGACCGGAAGTTTTCTCGCCGCCTCCGTGCGCGTCCTCCTCTCCCCGCGGGCGGGGAGAGGGCCCCGGCGCCCCCGTCGTCGACGGAGTGAGGCGCCAGCCGAGGGTGAGGGGGGATTTCCCGCAAGAGCCTCATACTGAGACACCCCCTCTCCCCGCCAGGCGGGGAGAGGAGAAGCGCGCGCCTTCCGGAATTCACGCCGCCACGCGGAACGCCTCCACCGGCAGGGTGCCCGGCACCACCCGCCCGGTCGCCCGCACCATGCCGGTCGCGCCGTCGAGCGCGCCGGGCACGAGGTCGAGGCCCAAGAACCGCTCCGGCGCGTAGGGGCCGGGCAGGCGCAAGCGCCCGACCCGCTCGCGGGTGAAGCCGAAGCGGGCGTAGTAGGGCGCATCGCCCACCAGGATCACCGCCCGGTGGCCGAGCGAGGCCGCACGCTCCAGCGCCTCGCGCATCAGCCGGTTGCCGATCCCGAGCCCGTGCAGGCCCGGATCGACCGCGATCGGCCCGAGCATCAGGGCGGGGCGGTCGCCGGCCTCGACGTGCCACAGGCGCAATGTGGCGACCAGGCGATCCTGCATCTCGACCACCAGGGCGAGGCCGTCCGCCGGCAGGCGGCCCTCGCGCAGGCGCTCGCAGGTCTTGGTGAAGCGGGCCTCGCCGAAGCACGCATCGAGCAGGTGCTCGCGGGCGGCGATATCGGCGGCGCGCTCGTCGCGGATCTCGATCACGGCCGTACCCTCCCGAGACTGACAAAACGGGCAAAGGACAGCCCTCGCACCTGCCGCGCGCGGCAGGCCGTCCGGGACTCGTGGGATGATGGATGCAGGCGCGGACGCGCCGGGGCCCGTCAGAACGGCCGACCCGGCGCATCGTTCCGGCGTTCTGCGCCCCGAAGGCGCAGAACGATCAGATCACGTAGGACTGGAGCGGCGGGAAGCCGTTGAACGCCACCGCCGCATAGGTGGTGGTGTAGGCGCCAGCCCCCTCGATCAGCACCTTGTCGCCGATCGACAGCGAGATCGGCAGCGGGTACGGGGTCTTCTCGTAGAGCACGTCGGCCGAGTCGCAGGTCGGGCCGGCGAGCACGCAGGGGACCGTGCGGTCCTCGTCGTGCTCGGTGACGATGCGGTAGCGGATCGACTCGTCCATCGTCTCGGCGAGCCCGCCGAACTTGCCGATGTCGAGGTAGACCCACCGCACCTCGTCGGGGGCGTCCGACTTCTGCGAGACCAGCACCACCTCGGCCTCGATCACGCCGGCGTTGCCGACCATGCCGCGGCCCGGCTCGATGATCGTCTCGGGGAGCTGGTTGCCGAAATGCTTGGTCAGCGCCCGGAAGATCGCGTCGCCGTAGGATTCCACGCCCGGCACCGCCTTGAGGTACTTGGTCGGGAAGCCGCCGCCGAGGTTCACCATCGACAGATGGATGCCGCGGGTCGCGCATTCGCGGAAGATCATCGAGGCGGAGGCGAGCGCCCCGTCCCAGGCTTCCGTGTTGCCCTGCTGCGAGCCGACGTGGAACGACACGCCGTAGGCGTGGAGGCCCGCCCGGGTGGCGTGCTCGAGCACGTCCACCGCCATCTCCGGCACGCAGCCGAACTTGCGCGAGAGCGGCCACTCGGCGCCGGCGCCGTCGCACAGGATGCGGCAGAACACCTGCACGTCCTCGCGGGCAACCTTGACCGCGTCGGCGGCGCGGGCGATCTTGTCGACCTCGGCCTGGCAGTCGACGGCGAAGAGCCGCACGCCGAGCTGCAGCGCGCGGGCGATGCAGCGCTCCTTCTTGATGGTGTTGCCGAACGACACGCGGTCGGCGGTGGCGCCGGCGGCCAGCGCCATCTGCACCTCGACCACCGAGGCGGTGTCGAAGCAGGAGCCCATCTCGGCGAGCGCGCGCAGCACCTCGGGGGCCGGGTTCGCCTTGACGGCGTAGAAGACCCGGGTGTCCAGCAGGGCGCGGGCGAAGGCGGTGTAGTTGTCGCGCACGACGTCGAGGTCGAGCACCATCACGGGACCCTCGTCCCGGCCGAGCTCGCGGCGCACGCGCAGGAAATCGCGGATGCGATCGGTCATGATCAGCCCCACCAAAGGTTCGAGAGGGCTCCCGCGGGAACCCGAAGTCGAGATCGAGACGGCGCGCGTCGGCCGTCCGGCGTCAGGGGGCGATGCGGCGCGGCGCGAACGTGCTGTGGAGACACGCCGTGCGACGCGGGCGCAGAGCACCCGGAAGCTGCCTTTGCTTGGAACGGGGAAACCCGATCCGCACTCGGGGCAAGGAGAAACAAGCCTCTTCGGTGTCGGCCTTTGGAGGGCCGACGAGACCAAAAAAGCCCGTTCGTCGTTGCTTTAAGCTGCGTCCCCCGTGGAGAGCGGGGTTCGCCGGTTTTGCCTCCGGCTGCCGGTTGTTGTCGGGGTCCGGTGTCGCCACCTGGATGCCGGCCGGAGGGATCCACCCTTCCCGGCCATCGATCCTTTAAGACCCCTGGCGGCTGTCCGGCCTCTTGTCCGGATGCCCACCAACCGGCACGCGGCCACAGGCACGTGCGAAATTGGGCAAGGCGGTAGATACGGACCATGCCCCCTCGCCGCAAGCCCCGCCGGGCGGATTTCCGCCCGATTTTTCAGGCGTGGCGCGGGAGACACGGCCGGGCTTCGTCCCATGGAGAAACCGTCATGCGACGGGGCCTTCTCAACCGGCGCCGGACGGGCCATTCAACCCGGCGACGCGCAGGGGCGCGCGTTCAGGACGCGCGCCTTACTCTCTGGATCACCATGACCCTCGCACCCTCGCGCCGCGCGCTCCTCGCCGGCCTGCTCTCCACCGCCGCTCTCTCCCGGGCGGCCTCCGCCCAGGTCGGGCCGACCCAGCCCGGCCCGAGCGCCCTGCCGCCGCCGGCCCCGAGCCCGGCCCCGTCCGGTCCGCCGCGCTTCCGCTTCGACGAGGTGGTGCGCCGGGCGAAGGCTCTCGCGGGCGCCCCCTTCGAGACGAACGTGGCGCCGCTGCCGGCGCCGCTCGCCTCGCTCGACTACGACGCGTGGCGCGACATCCGCTTCCGGCCCGACCGGGCGCTGCTCGGGGACCAGGACGGGCCGTTCCGGCTCCAGCTGTTCCACCTCGGCTTCCTCTACACCCGGCCGGTGACCGTGAACGTGGTGCGCGACGGCGTGCCGACGCCGATCCCCTACCAGCCCGGCCTGTTCGATTACGGTCGCACCACCATCGACAAGCCGTTGCCGGTCACCCTCGGCTTCGCGGGCTTCAGGTTGCACTACCCCCTCAACAAGCCCGGCCTCCTCGACGAGCTGATCTCGTTCCTCGGCGCCAGCTACTACCGCTTCCTCGGCCGCGACCAGCTCTACGGGCTGTCGGCACGGGGCCTCGCCGTCAACGTCGAGGGCGTCGGCGGACCGGAGGAGTTCCCGGTCTTCCGCGAGTTCTGGATCGAGATGCCGCCGAAGGGCGCCGACCGGGCGGTGATCTACGCGCTCCTCGACGGGCCGTCCTGCACGGGCGCGTTCCAGTTCCTGGTCTATCCGGGCGACGAGACCGTGGTCGACGTGCGCTGCTCGCTGCATCCGCGCCGGGAGCTGACCAATGTCGGCATCGCGCCGCTGACCTCGATGTTCTTCATCGGCGAGAACGACCGCCACCACTCGGACGATTACCGGCCCGAACTGCACGATTCCGACGGGCTCCTGATGCAGTCCGGCGGCGGCGAGTGGATCTGGCGCCCCTTGCGCAACCCGAAGGAGCGCTGGATCTCCGCCTTCGAGGACCGCAACCCGAAGGGGTTCGGGCTGATGCAGCGCGACCGGGTGTTCGAGGACTACCAGGACCTTGAGGCGTTCTATCACCGCCGCCCGGGCTACTGGGTCGAGCCGCAGGGCGAGTGGGGCGAGGGCACGGTGCGCCTCGTCGAATTGCCGACGCAGAACGAGACCCACGACAACATCGTGGCCTCCTGGCAGCCCAGGCAGCCCTATCAGCCGGGCGAGGCGGTGGAGCTGTCCTACAAGGTCCGGGCGCTCGCCGAGACCGACGACCTCCATCCCGGCGGCCGGGTGGTGAACACCTACGTCGCCCGCACCACGGCGAGCGGCGGCACGGCCGACGGCAGCGATCCGCTCACCCGCCGCTTCCTCGTCGACTTCTCGGGCGGCGACCTCGCCTACTGGCTCACCGACCCGAAGGCGGTCGAGATCGTGCCCTCGACGACGGCGGGCAAGATCACCGCGATCTCGCTGGTGCCGAACCTCCACGTGAAGGGGTTTCGCGCCGCGATCGACGTGCGGCTCGACAAGGCCGGCCAGGCGACGGACCTGCGCGCCTTCCTGCGCGCCCGCGGCCAGACCCTGACCGAGACCTGGACCTATCCGTGGAAGGCCGCGTGAGCGGTTCTCTGTCCCCGTCGTCGGCCGTCACGATCCGGCCGGCACTCCGAGAGGACCTCGACGCCCTGATGGCGCTCGAGGTCGCGGCCTTCGCCACCGACCGGGCGGAGCGCCGGGCGATCCGCCACGCCATCGCCTCGCCCTCGATCTCGCTCCTCGTCGCCCTCGACGGCGCGGTGCTGATCGGCGCCGCCACGATCGAGCGCCGCCGCGGCAGCCGCCGCGCCCGCCTGTCCTCGATCGCGGTAGCGCCGAGCCGGGCCGGCACGGGCTTGGGCCGCGTGCTGCTCGAGGCCGCCGAGGCGGAGGCCCTGGCCCATGGCTGCGACGCCTTGCGGCTCGAGGTCCGCGAGGACAACGGGGCCGGCATCCGCCTCTACGAGCGCAGCGGCTACCGCCGCTTCGAGACCGTGCCGGACTACTACGAGGACGGTACCACCGCCTGGCGCTACGAGAGGCCGCTCGCGGGAGGGGAGGGCGCCCGACCTGCCCCATCCTGAGACATCGCCTCCAGCGTCCAGGACCTGACATTCACGGCGAGAGCCGCTTGCCGCAGCGGAATGTGCCGGTTCGGCATGGTTTCCGGCTTGTTACGGTTGGCACGCCGCACGCAGAGATCCCGGTGACCGAGGCATAGGATGCCTCGCCCTGGGATCTTCGTGGAGACGATGGCAGCCATGGCCCTGACCAACGCCGATTTTCGCAGGATGATCGCCGGGCATCGCGGTGGCGTTGCACGGACGCTGCCGCCCCTCACCGTGCCCGACCGGACGCCTCACCATCTCGCGCCGAGTTCCCGGCTTCCCGTCCACGTCGCACCCCGCGAGCCGCGCATCGTCGAGGTCGTCTGGACGCCGGCCCCCGCGCGGTCGGGCAGCCGCTGGCTCGGCGGCCTCGCCGCGCTCGCCAAGGTGCTGGTCGTGCCGGTGCTGCTCGCCGGCGGCGTCTACGCCAAGCCGGTCTACGAGTGCCACAAGCAGAAGAGCCACGGGATGCTGTATTATGGCACCACCGTGCGGATGTGCGTCAACGAGCGGATGTCCGAGAAGGTCGGGAGCCTGCACGCCTTCGTCGACCGGCAGATGCGGGCGATGTGAGCCCGTTCGAGGTGCGATCCCGGAGGCGCTCCGGACGCGCGGCGCGAAACGAGGCGGCGCCCGCTATCGGAACAGGCTGAGCACGGTGCTGTTCGAGGCGTTGGCGATGGAGAGCGCCTGCAGCGCGAGCTGCTGCTGCGTCTGGAGCGCCTTGACCCGCGTCGTCTCCAGCTCGATGTCGGCATCCACCAGGATGCCGATGGTCCGGGCATTGGTCTTGATCAGGGTGTCGAGGAAGGTGGTCTGGCCGGCGATCAGGGTCTTGCTGGCCCCGAGCCGGGTGCCGGCATCCGTGACGCGGGCGATCGCGCCGTCGACCTGGTCCACCAGGGCCGCGATGGCAGGATCGCCGAGCCCGGTGATGGTCAGGGATGCGATCGCGGTCCCGGTCCGGGCGTCGACAGCGTCGAGGATGCCGCCGTTGGCGGTCGTGGCGGCCGAGCCGTGACCGGAGGCGCGAGTGATCCCGGCGCTGCCGAAGCCGAGCGGGGGGCCGGTCGGCGTCGCAGTGACCGCGACGTCGTCGAGGAACCAGTAGCTCGGGACGTGCCGCGCCTCGAAGGCGAGCGTCGTGCTGGATCCGCTCGCGGTCACCGTGAAGGCGTAGCGGGTGAAAGGCTGCGAGGGCGTATCGGCGAGCGCGAGCACGGGCGTTCCGTCCCACGTCGCCAGGAAGTTGGATGGAACGCCGCCCGGGGTCTGGAGCCAGAACTCCAGCTGGTAGCTCTGTCCCGGCACCGTCGCGATGGCCTGCGCCAGGCGCGACGTTCCGTTGACCGTGCCGAAGGCGATGCTGTTGCTGCCGGTATGGGCGCGGTCCGTTCGAACGCCGCTGTAGCTGAGGTCGCCCGTGAGCGACCAGTCCGTCAGGCCGCTCTCGAAGCCGCTGTTGGCGAGCAGGTTCACGCCGGCGACGGTCGTCCCGCTGCTCGTCCGGTCGATCACGAGACTGCGGGCCGCACCCGTCGCCGTGGTCTCGAAGTACAGAAGGCCCTGACCGTCGAGACCCGCCCGAAGGCCGCTGGCGAGCGCGGGATCGGCCGCGATCTGGACGTTGAGGGCGCGCACCAGTTCCTGTGCGGTGACCCCCGCGAGGTTCGCCGCGATCGCGGCCAGCGTCGTCCCGTTCAGGACGAGGTCCCGCCCCGGCGAACCGTCGAGGCTCACGGTGAAGCGCACGTCCTGGGGGCCGCCGAAGTCGACGCCGCCGGTCAAGGCGGAATCGGCGGTGACCCGCGCCGGAGTCGCCGGCGCGGTCGTGCGGGTGGCGCCGGCATTGTAGAGCGCGATGTCGGCGACGGGAATCGACGCGTAGGTCATCTCGATCCCGCCTGCGGCGTTGCGCGAGAAGCCGGAGGCGTAGTCGCGCACCGGGCGGTAGCCGAGCGGATCGGTCGAATCCACCGAGAGCCAGTTCTGTCCCGACGCGTTCGAGGCGCTGGCGGTGGCCTTCATCCGCTCCTGCAGGGCAGCGATCTCGACCTGGATCTTGGCGCGGTCGATGCCGGGAGCCAGGGCGGTCTGCAGCTTGGCGCGCAGGCTCTGCAGATCGCCGAGCACCGCGCTGAGACCGTTATAGGCGACATCCACCGCCGAGGCGCCGAGACCCAGCGTGTCCTTCAGCGCCGAGAGCGACGAATTGTCGGTGCGCACGGCGGTGGCGATCGCCCAGTAGGCGGCGTTGTCGGCGGCCGAGGACACGCGTCGACCGGTCGAAACGCGATGGCTGACCGCGTCGAGCCGTGTGTTCACGCCCTTCAGCGTCGTCAGCGCCGCGAGAGCGGCGACGTTCGTCAGCAGGCTGGCCATGAACCCGGTACCCGGCGGGACATGAGGCGGCCCATGCCGCCATGCCCGGAAAGATGCCGCTTCTTGGTGAACGAGAATGGTTAGGGCACCGCTAATGCCCGGCCGCGGCCTGCCCGCGGTTGTGCCCGAAGGACCGCCGAGCCCTCGGCCCCATGCGTGCCCGAAGGGCGATGAGGGCGGCTGCCTCGTCGGGCTCCCGCCTCAATACGCCACCCGCTTCTCGACGTAGCGGAACTGGATCGCCGTCAGCCCGATCACGATCGCCATCAGCACCACCGACTGCGCCGCCGAGCCGCCGAGGTCGGCGCCGATGCGGCCGTCCTGGTAGACCTTGTAGACGAGGGTCTGCGTCGCCCGGCCCGGACCGCCATGGGTGAGCACGTCGATGACGCCGAACGTCTCGCAGAAGGCGTAGACGACGTTGACCACCATCAGGAAGAACGTGGTCGGCGACAGCAGCGGGAAGACGATGGTCCAGAACCGCCGCGCCGGGCCGGCGCCGTCGATCGCCGCCGCCTCGATCACGCTGCCCGGGATCGCCTGCAGGCCGGCGAGGAAGAACAGGAAGTTGTAGGAGACCTGCTTCCAGGCCGCCGCCATCACCACGAGGATCATGGCGTGGTTCCCGTCGAGGAGCGGGTTCCACGGGATGCCGATCTGGTTGAGCCCGCGGGCGATCAGGCCGAGGCCGGGCTGGAACAGGAAGCCGAACAGCACGCCCGCCACCGCCGGCGCCACCGCGTAGGGCCAGATCAGCAGGGTCCGGTAGATGCCGGAGCCCCGGATCTCCCGGTCCGCCATCACGGCGAGCAGCAGCGCGAAGCCCAAGGAAAGCCCCGCCACCGCCGCCGCGAAGACCAGCGTGGTGACGAGGGCCTGGTAGTAGGCCGGGTCCGTGAACAGGGCCCGGTAATTCTCGAACCAGACGAACTCGGTCGAGAGCCCGAACGCGTCCTGCATCTGGAACGACTGCCAGACCGCCTGCACCGCCGGCCAGTAGAAGAACAGGCCGACGATGAGGAGCTGCGGCGCGATCAGCGCCGCCGGCAGCAGCCGGCCTCCGAAGGTGATGCGCTCGGGCCCCATGATGTTACCGTCCGGCCTGCTTCTCGAACTGGCGCAGCATCGCGTTGCCGCGGGTCGCCGCCTCGTCGAGGGCCTGCTTCGCCGTCTTCTTGCCGGCCAGCGTCGCCTCGATCTCCTCGGCCCACAGGTCGCGCATCTGCGGCAGGTTGCCGAGGCGCAAGCCCCGGGAATTCTCGGTCGGCGGCTTGTTGGTCAGCTCCTTGATCGGCGTCTCGAGGGCCGGGTTCTTGTCGTAGAAGCCGTCCGCCTTGGACTTCTCGTAGGCCGCCTTGGTGATCGGCATGTAGCCGGTGGTCTGGTGGAGCTTCGCTTGCCGGTCGGTGTCCGACAGGAAGGTGAAGAACTTCGCCACGCCCTTGTACTCGTCGGGCTTCTTGCCGCCCATCACCCACAGGGAGGCGCCGCCGATGATGCTGTTCTGCGGCGCGCCCGGCACGTCGGGATAGTAGGGCATCGGCGCCGAGGCCCAGGCGAACTTCGCCGCACCCTTGACGTTGCCGTAGGAGCCGGACGAGCCGAACATGATCGGGCACTCGCCGGCGGTGAAGCGGCCGAAGCCGCTGTCGTAGCGGCCGGAATAGTCGAAGGACTTGTCCTTCTGCGCCTCGGCCAGGTTGCCGATGTGCCTGACCTGCAGCGGGCCGTTGATCTCGAGCGTGGTGTCGAGGCCGTCCATGCCGTTGGCCTTGGTGGCCACCGGCAGGTTGTGCCAGGCCGAGAGCTGCTCGATGTTGAGCCAGGTGACCCAGGTGGTCGAGAAGCCGCAATTCGGGAAGCCGTTCTGCGTCAGCTTCTTGGCCGCCGCGAACAGGTCCGGCCATGTCTTCGGCGGCTCGGAGAGGCCGATCGCCTTCAGGGCGTCGAGGTTGGCCCACATCACCATCGACGACGAGTTGAACGGGAACGAGAGCATCTCGCCCTTGGTCGTCGAGTAGTAGCCGGTGATCGCCGGCAGGTAGGCGTTCGGGTCGAACGGCTCGCCGGCATCCTTCATCAGCTGGTAGACGGGCTTCACCGCGCCCTTGGCCGACATCATCGTGGCGGTGCCGACCTCGAACACCTGCATGATGTGCGGCGCGGTGCCGGCGCGGAAGGCCGCGATGCCGGCATTCAGCGTCTCGCCGTAATTGCCCTTGTAGGTCGGCACCACCTTGTAGTCGCTCTGCGCGGCGTTGAACTCGTCGGCGAGGCGGTTGACCGCGTCGTTGTTGGCGCCCGTCATCGCGTGCCACCATTGCAGCTCGGTCACGGCGAGCGCCGGGGTTGCCGCCACGGCCAGGCCGAGGCCGGCGAGCGCGATGCGGAGGGTCGTGGTGGGGGCCATCGGGGTGTCGTCTCCTCGTGTGCGGCCCCTCATGCGGGGCCGGCGTGACACTCCGACGACAGGGACGCCGGGGGCACGCGGCCCGCGCCGTCATACGGCGGCGGGGCGCTTGTTGTAAGCTGGCTAAGCACAGCCGCGATCGGCGGACAAGGGAGGTTGTGAGGTCTAGGAACCTGCCTGTGCGATTTGCAGGATATCCCGTCCGCGACCCCAGGATGAGGTCGCGGGCGGGATGGAAGCTCCGGAAGCCGAAGCGTCAGGACCGCTTCCGGTCCCGCAACGCCTGGATCGTCGTCGTCGGGGTGATCGCCTCGGGGTCGATCGGGCAGTGCAGGATCGCCGGCAGGCCCGACTCGATCGCCCGCGCCAGCGCCGCCGGGAAGTCTTGCGTCCGCTCGACCCGCTCGCCGTAGCCGCCGAAGGCCGTGGCGTAGGCAGCGAAGTCGGGGTTCTTGAGCGCCGTGCCGGAGACGCGGCCGGGGTATTCGCGCTCCTGGTGCATGCGGATCGTGCCGTACATGCCGTTATCGACCAGGATCACGATCACGGCCAAGCCGTACTGCACGGCGGTGGCGAATTCCTGGCCGTTCATCAGGAAATCGCCGTCGCCCGACACCACCACGACGGTGCGCTCGGGCAGCAGCCGCTTCGCGCCGATGGCGGCGGGCACGCCGTAGCCCATCGAGCCCGAAGTCGGGGCGAGCTGGCCGTCATGGGCGCGGAACGGCCAGAACCGGTGGACCCAGGTGGCGAAGTTGCCGGCGCCGTTGCACAGGATCGCGTCGGCCGGCAAGGCCTCGCGCAGGTGGGCCATCACGCCGCCCATCTGGAGCTGGCCCGGCGTGGCAATCCGGGTCGGGTCGCTCCAGCTCAGGTAATCGGCGTGCAGGGTCTCGGTGCCGGTGGTCCAGGGCAGGGCGCGGGGCGGCTGCACCGTCTCGATGGCGGCTGCGAACGCGGTCGGGCTCGCATTGATGGCGAGCGCCGGGCTGTAGACGCGGCCGAGCTCTTCCGGGTCCGGATGGATGTGGACGAGTCGCTGGCGGGGTCCTGGAATGTCGATGAGCGTGTAGCCCTGCGACGGGATTTCCGACAGCCGTCCGCCGACGACGAGCAGCAGGTCGGCGTCCTTGATCCGGGCGAGGAGCTTCGGGTTGACGCCGAGGCCGAGATCGCCGGCGTAGCAGCGGTGATCGGCCGGGAAATGGCCCTGGCGCCGGAACGAGCAGGCGACGGGGAGCGAGAACAGGTCGGCGAAGCGCGAGAAGCGCCGCACGGCCTCCGCCGACCAGCGGCTGCCGCCGAGGATCGCGAACGGCTTCTCCGCCTGCGCCAGCATGGTTTGCAGCGCGACCATCTGGGACAGGGCAGGATGGGTCTCGACCGGCTGGAAGGCCGGGGCATCCGCGACCGTGGCGGTCTCGACCAGCATGTCCTCGGGCAGCGCGATCACCACCGGGCCGGGCCGGCCGGCGGTGGCGACGTGGAAGGCGCGGGCGATCAGCTCCGGCAGGCGCTCGGCGCTGTCGATCTCGGTCACCCACTTGGCGATGGTGCCGAACACCGCCCGGTAGTCGAGCTCCTGGAACGCCTCGCGCTCGCGCGCCGCCCGCTCGATCTGGCCGACGAACAGGATCATCGGGGTCGAGTCCTGTTTCGCGATGTGCAGGCCGGGCGAGGCGTTGGTGGCGCCGGGGCCGCGGGTGACGAAGCAGATGCCGGGTTTCCCCGTCAGCTTGCCGTGCGCCTCCGCCATCATGGCGGCGCCCCCCTCCTGGCGGCAGACGGTGAGGCGGATCTCGGCGTCGTGCAGCGCGTCGAGCACCGCGAGGTAGCTCTCGCCGGGCACGCAGAAGATGTCGCCGACGCCGTGGCGGGCGAGCTGGTCCACCAGGATCTGCCCGCCGGTGCGGGGGCGGGGGGCGTCGGTCATGGGCGTGTCCTCTATCTGCATCTCAAGAGCCGCTGGCGGCAGCAGGGAAGGCGCGGGATCCCCCCTCTCCCGGGTGGGAGAGGGGCCGGGGGTGAGGGTGGCGCGCTTCCGCAGTCAAGCTGTGACCGTCGTGCCGGCAGCTCAACCGTCGAGCTTAATTCTGAACCGTCTCCACCCTCACCCCTACCCCTCTCCCACTCGGGAGAGGGGACCCTGCGCTATCTTGTCCCTGTTCCAGCCAGCCTACCTCAATATGAAAAATGTGACCGCGGCGACATTCGCGAGATATTGGGCGATGACCAGACCCGCGGTCGTCAGGATGATGTCGCGCTTGGCCGTGTCGATTCGATGCGTCAGGCGCGCTTCCATCTCGCGACAATCTTGCTGCCAGGACCCGGTATACGCCGGATCCGTACTGGAAGATGCGGTAGCGCTTCGGGCATTCTCGACGCCAGATATCACCATCCGTCACCCACCCCAGGCCGGATCCGCCAGCACGCTCCGCGTATGATCCCCGACCTGCGGCGAGGCGGTCTCGGCCGCCATCGGCACGCCGTCGATGACGATCGGCGAGCGCACGCTCGGGATCGTGCCGCCCTTCGCCCGCGGGTCGGCCAGGTCGAGGCGCATCCCGCGATGGACCACCTGGGGATCGGAAAAGACTTCGGCGAGGTCGTTGATCGGGCCGACCGGCACGTTGACGGCGCCGAGCCGTTCGAGAAGGCCGGCCTTGGTGTGGCGGCTCGTCTCGGCCACGATGAGCGGGATCAGCACGTCGCGCCGGGTGACCCGGCCCGGATTGGTGGAATAGTCCGGATCGAGGTGCCACGTGGTGCCGAGAACACCACAGAACTTCTGGAACTGGCCGTCATTGCCGCAGGCGACGATGATGTGGCCGTCGGCGGTCGGGAAGACCTGGTAGGGCACGATGCTGGTATGCTCGTTGCCCATCCGCGGCGGCAGCAGGCCCGACACGAGGTAGACCAGGGCCTGGTTGCCGAGGACCGAGACCTGGGTGTCGAGGAGCGCCATGTCGATGTGGCAGCCCTTGCCCGTCGCGTGCCGGCCCTGGAGGGCGGCGAGGATCGCCACCGTGCCGTAGACCCCGGTGAACACGTCCGCGAAGGCGACGGCGGTCTTGACCGGCTCGCCCTCGGGCTCGCCGGTGAGCGACATGATCCCGCCGAGGCCCTGGATCATGAAGTCGTAGCCGGCGCGCGGCGCGTAGGGACCGTCCTGGCCGAAGCCGGTGACCGAGCAGGTGATGAGCCGCGGATTGAGGGCGCTCAAGGCTTCGTGGTCGAGCCCGTACTTCCTCAAGCCGCCGACCTTGAAGTTCTCGATCACCACGTCGGCGTGGGCCGCGAGCTTGCGCACCACCGCCTGGCCCTCGGCGGTCTCGAAATCGGCCGCGACCGATCGCTTGCCGCGGTTCGTCGAGTGGAAATACGAGGCCGAGAGCGCGCCGCCGTCCGCGCCCTCGACGAAGGGCGGGCCCCAGGAGCGGGTGTCGTCGCCGACGCCCGGCCGCTCGACCTTGACCACGTCGGCGCCGAGATCCGCCAGGAGCTGGCCGATCCAGGGGCCGGCCAGGATGCGGGCGAGTTCGAGCACCTTGATGCCGGCGAGGGGTTTGTGCACGAAGACCGAGCCTCCCTAGAGCATTGTCCGACGAAGTGGATGCCGGTTCGTCGCAGAAAATGCGCCAAAATCAAAGACCTGGAGCATCGTCCGATGGCCGCGAGATCGGACGGTGCTCCAGTCACGCGCCTCCCGTCGACGGGATGGCGCTCATCGTCCCGCCCGCATACGGGCGGCTCGGGCGGCGGAAAAGCCCGCCCGGTTCCGGTCAGCCCTGCGCCAGCCGCCGCCCGGAGGCGGGGTCGAACAGGTGCAGCGCCCCCGGATCGACGGCGAGCCGCACCGTGTCGCCCTCCTGAGGCGCGGAGCCCGCCGGGACCTGCACCGCCACGTCGGTACCGGCGAGCGGCCCGTGCAGCAGCCGGGTGGCGCCGAGTTCTTCCACGAAGGCGATGCGGAACGGCAGGCCGTCCTCGGCGATCCGCAGGTCTTCCGGTCTGATGCCGGCCTCGATCGCCGTGCCGGGCGTGATCCCGGCGACCGGGATCACCGTCCCGTCGATCCGCACGCCTCCCGCCAGGCTTTCCGCGGGCAGGATGTTCATCGGCGGCGAGCCCATGAAGGTCGCGACGTAGCGGGTGGCCGGGCGGCGATAGATCTCGATCGGCGTGCCGACCTGCTCGATCTCTCCGCCGTTCATCACCACCAGCCGGTCGGCCATGGTCATCGCCTCGACCTGGTCGTGGGTGACGTAGACCGTGGTGACGCCGAGCTGGCGCTGCAGGCGGCGGATCTCGACCCGCATCTGCACCCGCAGCTTGGCGTCGAGGTTCGACAGCGGCTCGTCGAACAGGAAGACCTGGGGCTTGCGCACGATCGCCCGCCCCATGGCGACGCGCTGGCGCTGGCCGCCGGAGAGCTGGCGCGGATAGCGCGTCAGCATACCCTCGAGGCCGAGGAGCCGCGCCGCCTCCTTCACCCGGGTCTCGATCTCGGGCTTCGGCGTGCCGCGGTTGCGCAACCCGTAGGCGAGGTTGTCGTAGACGCGCATGTGCGGGTAGAGCGCGTAGTTCTGGAACACCATCGCAATGTCGCGGTCGGCGGGCTCGACGTCGTTGACGGTCCGCCCGCCGATGGTGATCGCCCCCGAGGTCACGGTCTCGAGGCCGGCGATCATCCGGAGAACCGTGGACTTGCCGCAGCCCGAGGGGCCGACGAGGACGCAGAAGGCGCCGTCGGGCACGTCGAGCGAGACGCCGCGCACCGCGTCGACGCCGCCGGAATAGGTCTTGCGCAAGGAGTCGAGGGCGAGGCCGGCCATCAGACGCGTCCGATCGTACGGAAAGAGGTCACTTCTCGGTCTCCACCAGGCCGCGCACGAACAGCTTCTGCATCGCGAACACCACCACGACCGGCGGCAGCATCGCCAGCACGGCGGTCGCCATGACGATCTGCCACTCGGTGAGCTGGTCGGTGATCGAGGTCATCTTGCGCAGGCCGATCACCACCGTCTGCATGTCGTCGCGGGTGGTGACGAGGAGAGGCCAGAGATACTGGTTCCAGCCGTAGAGGAACTGGATCACGAACAGGGCCGCCATCGTCGTGCGCGAGAGCGGCAGCAGGGTGTCGAGGAAGAACCGCACCGGCCCGGCCCCGTCGATGCGGGAGGCCTCGACGAGCTCGTTCGGCACCGTGAGGAAGAACTGGCGAAACAGCAGGGTCGCGGTCGCCGAGGCGATCAGCGGCAGGGCGAGGCCGGCATAGGTATCGAGCAGCTGGAGGTCGGCCGCGACCTTGTAGGTCGGGTAGATGCGGACCTCGACCGGCAGCATCAGGGTGACGAAGATCGCCCAGAACGCGGTCTGCCGGAACGGGAACTTGAAGTAGATCAGCGCGTAGGCCGAGAGCAGCGAGATCGAGATCTTGCCCAGCGCGATGGCGAGCGCCATGATCGTGCTGTTGAGGAGCATCAGCCCGACGGGGGCGCCGGCCATGCCGGATTCGGTCAGCGCCCGCCGGTAGGTCTCGAGCCCGTGGGTGCCCGGCCAGAGCGGCATCTGCCCGTTGGCGATGGTGGCGGCGTCGTGGGTCGAGCCGATCAGCGCGAGGTAGACCGGGAAGACGACGATGCCGACCCCGAGGCAGAGCACGAGGTGCGGGATCAGGTTGCCGAAGCGGCGGTTCTCGACCAACGGGGCCGCTCCCTGGCGGATGGTTTCTTGCGTTCGGTGCCGCACCGGCGTGACGGGCGTGCGACGCTCCTAGCACCGGTCAAGTTCTGACGGAAGCGCCGCCCGCCCGGTCGACGCCTTACAGGCCGGCCTCTCCGGCGAGCGCCTTGAGATCCGCCTGCGGCCGGGCGCCGAGATGCGAGATCACCTCGGCCGCCGCGACGGCACCGAGGCGGGCGCAATCGGCGTGGTCGAGGCCGCGGGCGAGGCCGGCGAGGAAGCCCGCCGCGAACAGGTCGCCGGCGCCAGTGGTGTCGACCACCTCCCGCACGGGTGAGGCCGGCACCGGCTTGATGTCGTCGCCCGACACCACCAGGGCGCCCTCCTCCGAGCGGGTGACGACGCCGAGCAGGCCCCTCTCCTGGCGGAGCGCCGCGAGCGCCGTGTCGGCGTCGGCGGTCTGGTACAGGCTCTTCAGCTCGTGGATGTTGGCGAACAGGATGTCGAGGCTGCCGTCGCGGATGAGGCCGAGGAACTCGTCGCGGTAGCGGTCGACGCAGAACGCGTCCGACAGGGTGAGCGCGACCTTGTTGCCGGCGCCGTGGGCGATCTTCGCCGCCTTGCGGAACGCCTCCTTGGCGGCCGGCGGATCCCACAGGTAGCCCTCGAGGTAGACGTGGCGGGCGCCCTTCACGGTGTCCTCGTCCACGTCCGCGGCGGTGAGACCCTGGCAGGCGCCCAGATAGGTGTTCATGGTGCGCTCGCCGTCCGGCGTCACCAGCACGAAGCAGCGGGCGGTGGCCGGGCCTTCCGCCGCCGGGGCGACGCCGAAGCGGACGCCGGTGGCGTTGAGGTCGTGCGCGAACAGGCGGCCGAGCTCGTCGTCGCGCACCTTGCCGATGAAGCCGGCGCGCGCGCCGAGGAGTGCCGCCCCGACCGCCGTGTTGGCGCCCGAGCCGCCCGAGATGACCGTGGCCGGTCCCATCACCTGAAACAGGTGCTCGGCCCGCGCCTCGTCGATGAGCTGCATCGCGCCCTTGTGCACGCCCTCGCGGACCAGGAAAGCCTCGTCGGTGCGGGCCATCACGTCGACGATGGCGTTGCCGAGGACGAGGAGGTCGAGGGAAGCGGTCATGCAGGGGCTCGCGCGCAAGGGGTCGGGCCGCCTGTCGCATCCGCGGTCGGAGGGGTCAAGCGCGGGGCTCACGGCTCCTCGAACAGGGGCGGGATGGCGAGCTCGGGCCCCGGCGGGTCGAGGGCGAGGGTGCCGTCCTGCAGGAACGTGGTCTCGATTCCCTCTCCCGCCCGGCAACGATGGTTCACGGTGCGCCGGTCGGGTTCGACCATCAGGGAGTGCTGGATGCCCGGCACCCGGAAGTAGCCGGTGAGCTACTCGCCCGCGTCGGTCCGGCGGGGGCTCGGCGACGAGGCCGCGACGACGATGACCGGGGCCTTCATCTCGACCGCGTCGGGGTCGATGCGGGGACCGCCATAGACCCGAGCGTCCGGTTCGTGGGCGGTGCGTGCATCGATGCGGACGGTCATCCCGTCCGGCATCGCCCGGCAGGGGATTCCGGTCGCGCGCAAGCCGCTGCGCAGGGCGTCGAAGACGGCGACCCGCGTGTTGGCGTGTCGGGCCCGCTCGGCCGCCATCGCGAACCCTTCGCCCTGCACCAGTTCGTATCGCCCGGATCCGTCGCGCTCCAGGCGAGGCACTCGTCCACGTCCATGCGCGTCCACGAAGGCGGCCGCCTCGCGTCGGTCCTGTCGACGGCTCCTGCCCCGGCATCGTAGCAGGCCGCTCGCCGAAGAGGTCTCCCGCTGCGAGCGCGATCCTCGGCGGACCGCGATGCGTCGACCGCCGTTTTAGGATCCGGGTCCGGGCTCCGGCACGGATCGACCAGTGCCGGGCTGCGACAGTCGCGTGCTGCAGCAATTTTCATTTCCACAACGATAGGGTTGTCACGGCAACTGAGATGCTCCAATCATCGGGTGCTCCAAGCGAATCGGTCGCCGCACGACGACCAGCAAGTACTCACGAAAACGCATCGACATCGCTCTCGGGAAGAGGGGGTGTCCGGATGAATCCTGTCATCTAAGCAAGCGAGGCGATCCATGGCTGACGTGTCCGGTCTGTGGACTTACCGCAGCTACAGGAATGATCCCACGATGATCTCCGGTGATCCGGACAAGGCGGTACAGAACATCTTCGGAGAAGGGATGTTCGATCTTCGCCTCGACGGCGAGAGCGTGGCCGGAACGCTGGACATGGGCGGCGGCTACGTCCTCGACCTCTCGGGAGGGGTCGTGGCGGGGGGCGACGTCGCCCTCGTCGGCCTGGGCCGCGACGCGACGCCGACGGCGGGCTGGCAGTACGATTACCGCTTCGCTCCCGCCCATCGCTGGCCGAACGGCGTCAACCAGGTCCCGGCGCTGGTCGGCACGGTGATCCGGGCAAAGCCGCATGACGGCGCCCCGGCCGGCACCGTCGCCTCGTTCATCGCCGTGAGGCAGGCCTGAGCCCTCGCGCGCACCCCATCGACCCGATCAGGGAGGAGGCCCGACGGATGCCGCACGACCAGACCCGAAGCCCGACGGGCCGGCGGCGAGCCGTGCCCCTCGCCCTCCTGGCGGCGCTCGCGACAGGCTTCCTCGCGAGCCGGCCCGCGGCGGCGCAGGTGAAGAGCCCGCTCTTCGCCAACCCGCCGATCCTCGGCGAACGGGGCGCGGGCACGCCGCGGCTCCAGAGCCTCGCGCCGGGCGCGCCGGTGACGGCACCGGCACCGCGCCGGGAGCTCGATCTCCACATCAGGAAGATCGCCGGCACCCTGTTCAACCCGGCGACGGGCCGGAACGACAAGGTCGACCTGCGCAGCTACACCGGCGACGGCGTCGACCCGTCGGCGCCCTACGTGGCGCCGGTCATCGAGGTCGCCCCGGGCCAGCGCGTCACCGTCGCCCTGCACAACGACCTCGATCCCGAGCCGGATTGCGCGGCCGGCCACGCCGTGCCGAACACGCCGCACTGCGCGAACAGCACCAACCTCCACTCGCACGGCCTCTGGGTGAGCCCTGCCGGCAACGGCGACAACGTGCTGGTGTCGGTCGACCCGAAGCAGAGCTTCACCTACTACTACGACCTGCCCGACGACCACCCGTCCGGCACCTTCTGGTACCACACCCACCGGCACGGCTCGACGGCGCTGCAGGTGTCGAGCGGCATGGCCGGCGCCCTGATCGTGCGCGGGAACCGCCTGCCGCAGGCGAACGCCAACGGCGACGTCGACACGCTGCTGACCAACGGCGACGGCAGCCGCATGGAGGAGCGACTGCTCGTCCTGCAGCAAATCCAGTACGCCTGCCGGGACGCCAAAGGGGTGATCAAGTCGGGACCCGACGGCTGGGTCTGCGATCCGGGCGATGTCGGCGGCATCGAGCTCGGCCCCAATCCCGCGAACCGCTACGACCAGTTCGGGCCGGGATCCTGGCAGGCCTCGGGACGCTTCACCACGATCAACGGCCTCATGCGTCCGCATTTCGAGGCCCGGGCCGGGCGCGTCGAGCGCTGGCGCCTGATCCACGGCGGCGTGCGCGACACGATCGTGCTGGCCTTCCGGCCGCGCAAGCCGGGCGCCCCCGATCCCGCCGGCCTCGGCAGGGCGCAGACCGCGCAGTACCTCACCCAGTACTGCGACGGCGCCCCGATCGCCTACCATCTGGTCGCCGCCGACGGCCTGACCATGAAGGCGGCGTTCAAGACCACCGCCACGACGCTTCAGCCCGGCTACCGCAACGACGCCCTCGTGATCTTCCCCGAAGCCGGCGATTACTGCGTCACGAACGAGGCGGTGGTGAGCGCCGGCAGCGTCACGCAGGCCGCGCGCGACCGCCAGCTGCTCGCCACGGTGGCGGTCGCCCCCGGCACTCCGGCACCGGATGCCGGCGCGGCCCTGACCGACGCGCTCGTCGCCGCGGCGGGGCGCACCATGCCGCCGGCCGTCAGGCCGGGCGTCGTCGCCGACCTGAAGGACGGCCTCAAGCTCACCCGCTTCGTGCCCCATCCCGACATCGCCGCGGGCGAGGTCACCGGCCGCCAGGAGCTGACCTTCTTCATCGACCTCAGCAAGGGGGTGAGCTTCGAGGTCGGCAACACGTCGTTCGATCCGAAGAAGTTCGACCCGGCGACCTTCAAGCCCCGGCCCTACGATCCGGCCGTCGTCGACCGGCTGCTGCCCCTCGGCGGGGTCGAGGAGTGGACGCTGCAATCGGCCTTCGTCAGCCACCCGTTCCACATCCACGTCAACCCGTTCCAGATCGTCGAGATCCGCGATCCCAACGGGGTCGACGTCAGCGCCCCGGGCGCGGTCGACGATGCCGGCGGCCCCGATTCCCAGTATCCCGGCCTGAAGGGCGTGTGGAAGGACACGCTCTGGGTCAAGAACCTGATCAACAACCCAGCGGACTTCCCCGGCAAGCTCGGCTCGTCGACCTACACGATCAAGGTCCGCACCCGCTACCAGCGCTACATCGGCGAGTACGTCCTGCACTGCCACATCCTCGACCACGAGGACCAGGGCATGATGCAGAACGTCTGCGTCGACCTGCCGAACGGCAGCGGCACCAATTGCGGCCGCCTGCTGCGCCCCGGCCAGGTGGCGACGCCGCGGCCGCACCATTGACGATCCCGCCCGCGGCGCGCCCCGAACCGCGTGCCGCGGGTCACTGCAGCGACTGCATCTCGCAATTCGCGTAGGCCACGCTGCCGTCGGCGTAGGCCTTGAGCTTGCGGGCGTAGGCTTCGGCGCCGGTGCGGTAGGGGCCGAGCTGCGCGTTGTAGGCCTTGATCCCGTCATTGTAGGTGTAGGCCTCCCAGCCCGGGCAGCCGCCCTTGGCGTCGAGGCAGGCGGGCTTCTGCGGCAGGGCGGGCTTGACCGGCTTCTCGCTCGCCGGCGGCGGCACGGGCGCGGTACAGGCGGCGTGGGCCGCGACGGGCGTCAGGAGCAGGAGGGCGGCGAGGGCGGTGCGGGGCATGGCGGTGCGGGGCATGGCGGGTCTCCTCGAGGGGGGCGGGCCTTCGCGCCCGCGAAGGCCTCTCACGCCATCGTGTGGTCGGCGGCCCGGGTCAAACCTCCGCTCGCGGCTTATCTGTGGCGCATTCCGCACCGCATTCAGGTCCCGCATGACCGTCCACCCCCGGATCGCCGATCCTCGTCCCGCTCCGCCGCGCCCCGCCTCGTCCGGCATCTCTTCGTCCAGCATCGCCTGGCCGTGGCTCGACCGGGCCGGCCGCCTGTCGCGGTTCAAGCTCGCGGTCTTCCTCCTGGCGCTGGCGCCCGGCCTGTGGTTCACCGGGGCCTACGCCCTCGACCAGCTCGGCGCGAAGCCCCTCACCGCCTACCTGCACGCCATGGGCGACTGGTCGGTGCGGTTCCTGATCGTCTCGCTCGCGGTCACGCCGATGCGGCGGATCGCCAACGCGCCCAAGCTCATCCTGGTGCGGCGGATGCTCGGGCTCACCGCGCTCGCCTACGCGCTGGTCCATTTCACGCTCTACGTCGCCGACCAGAAGTTCGACCTCGCCCGCGTGGCGAGCGAGATCGTGTTCCGCATCTACCTCACCATCGGCTTTGCCGGCCTGCTCGGGCTCGTGGTGCTCGGGCTCACCTCGACCGACGGGATGATCCGCCGCCTCGGCAAGGCCTGGCCGCGGCTGCACCGGCTGGTCTACCCCCTGACCGCGCTGGCGCTGCTGCACTTCTTCCTGCAATCGAAGATCGACGTCTCGAAGCCGGTCTACTGGAGCGGTCTGTTCCTGGCCCTGATGGGCTGGCGGCTGATGCACCGGTTCAAGGTGCCGACCGCGCCGCTGCCGCTCCTAGGGTTGAGCCTGGCCGCCGGCCTCGCCACCGCGGCCCTGGAGGCGGCGTGGTACGCGATCGCCACCGGGGTGCCGGCCGAGGCCGTGCTCGCGGCCAACCTCGACGTCTCCTACGACGTGCGGCCCGCCTGGTGGGTGCTCGGCACGGTGATCCTGATCGTCCCGCTCAACCTGTGGCAGAACCGGAACGCGCCCGCTGGCAAGGGACCGGTGGCGAAGGGACCGGTGGCGCGGCCTGCGCGGGCAGTGAAGGCCTGATCGATCGCACCGTCGGAACTGAAACCCTCCGCGTCATCCCGTGGCCGCGCAGCGGAACCCAGGACGACGACGCGGGTGTCGAACCCGTCGAAGATTACGGCTGCAACGTCGCTTGCGGCCGGCCGTGCCGGGTGCGGGCGGCGTCGCCGTCCATCCGGTGGACCCGCACCGGGATCGACTTCGCCGCCGGCGTCATGCTGCCGACGGCGTAGTGCCAGAGCGGCAGCAGCACGTTCGCCTCCGGGTAGTAGGCGCCGACGCAGCCGACCGGGATGTCGTAACCGACGATTGTGAGCCCCGGCAATTCGCGGCGGACGCCGTCATTCGCCACCGTCTCGACCCGCACCATCGCGCCGTCGGCGAGGCCGAGCCGGTCGATGTCGAGGCGGTTCATCAGGATCACGTCGCGGGTGCCCTTGATGCCGCGGAAGCGGTCGTCGTAGCCGAACACCGTGGTGTTGAACTGGTCGTTGCTGCGCAAAGTCATCATCCGGAGCACGTCGTGCCCGCCCTCCGGCATGTCCGGATCCTCGTCGAGGCTCCCCGGCACGAGGAAGTTCGCCTTCCCGGTCTTCGTGTGCCATTCGCGCTTGCAGGCCGGCAGCGGCCGCTGGAAGCCGCCGGGCTCCCACATCCGCCGGTCGTAATCGTGGAAGGTGTCGGGGTAGGTCTCGCCGATCGCGTCGCGGATCAGCCGGTAATCGTCGCACCACTCGTCCCACGGGACCCGCGGGTTCGGTTCGAGCACCCGCTTGCCCAGTTCCGCGACGAGCCGGACCTCGCTGATGAGGTGGGGCGAGGCCGGTCGGCGCATCCCGCGCGAGCCGTGCACGCACCCGGTCGTGTCCTCCATCGACAGGGACTGGATCCCGGTCCGCTGGCGGTCGGTCTCGATCCGGCCGAGCACCGGCAGGATGTAGGAGATCTCGCCGGGGATCAGGGCGGTGCGGTTGAGCTTGGTGATGGCGTTGACGGTAAGCCGCAGGCCGCGCCAGGCCGGCTCGACGAGGCTGCGGTCCGGCACCGCGCGCACGAAGTTGCCGCCGAGCTCGACGAAGCAATCGACCTCGCCCCTGAGGATCGCCTCGCAGGCCTCGACGCTCGTGTAGCCGGCCTCGCGCGGCGGCGCGAAGCCGTATTGCGCGCCCAGCCGGTCGAGGGGGACGAGCTCCGGCTTCTCGGTCACGCCCATGGTGCGCTGGCCCTGGACGTTGGAGTGTCCCCGCACCGGGCAGATGCCGGCGCCGCTGCGGCCCATATTGCCGCGCATCAGGAGGAGGTTCGCCAGCATCTGCACCGTCGCGACGCCGGCGCGGTGCTGGGTCAGCCCCATCCCGTAGACGCCGATCGTGGCGCGGGCCCGGGCATAGACCGCCGCCGTCGCCTCCATCGCCGTGCGCGGCAGGCCGGCCCGGCGCACGAGGTCGTCCCAGTCCTGGGCGCGCAGGAAGGCCGCGAACGCCGCGAAGCCGTGGGTGTGCTCGGCGATGAAGGCGTGATCGAGCGCCGCTTCCCCGGCCTCCTCGCGCTCCAGCAGCGCCTTGCAGATGCCGGTCAGCGCCGCGAGGTCGCCGCCGGTCTTCACCTGGTGGTACTGCGAGCTGATCCGGGTCTCCCGGGTCGTCAGCATCTCGGTCGGCGATTGGGGATTGGTGAAGCGCTCGAGCCCCCGCTCCTTCAGGGGATTGTAGGTGATGATCGGCACGCCCCGCTCGCTCGCCTCCTGCAGCGGATGGAGCATCCGCGGGCTGTTGCTGCCCGGGTTCTGGCCGAAGAACAGGATGCAGTCGGTGTGGCCCCAATCGGCGAGCGACACGCTGCCGACCGCCTGCCCGATGCTCTCGGGGAGCGCCACCGAGGTGGTCTCGTGGCAGAGGTTCGAGGAATCCGGCAGGTTGTTGTTGCCGTAGAGCCGGGCGAACAGCCCGTAGAGGTAGCTCGCCTCGTTCGAGCAGCGGCCCGACGAGTAGAACACCGCGCGCTTCGGGTCGCGCGCGCGGCTCGCCCGCAGCTCGCGGGCGATCTCGTCGAGGGCCGTGCCCCAGGAGACCGGGCGGTACTTGTCGGTGTCGGGGTCGTAGCGCAGCGGGTGGGTGAGGCGGCCGGGCCGTTCGAGGTGGTAATCGTCCCAGTCGAGCAGCTCGGTCACGGTGTGCGCTGCGAAGAATTCGGGGCCGCAGCGGTGGTTGGTGATCTCCCAGGCCACCGTCTTGGCGCCGTTCTCGCAGAACTCGAACGGCAGCGGCTGGGCCGGCTTCACCCAGGCGCAGCCGACGCACTGGAAGCCGTCGACCTTGTTGTGGCGGGTGAGCAGCAGCGCGCCGCTGGCCAGCACGTTCTCCCGCGCCAGGATGGTGCCGACCGACCGGGCCGAACCCCAGCCCCCCGCCGGGCCCGCATAGGGTCTGAACGTGACGCGTCTTGCCATGCAATCGGCTCCGCTGGTTCAGGTTGACGGATGATGGGGGAGGGACGAACTCGTCGTGCTAGGGGTTGTGGGTCACCACATCCGGAGCACGACGTATGCTGATCGACCGCGATTACATGCTGGAGAAGCCTCCCGGACCTTCGGCATCGAAGCTGTTCCTGGATCAGACGGTGGTACCGGCGCTCGCCAACGCGGCGGGCGCGGTCGAGGCGGGGATCGAGCGGGTGGTCGTCGTCTCTCGCCGCAACCCCCTCCTGGCCTTCGGGATCGTCGCCGGGATCGGCCTCGCCCTGACGATGACGCGGCCGCGCCGGGCGTTCTGACAGGACGGAATCGTCCCCATCGGCGCAACCACATAGGTCAAGGCCGCGGCAGTCCAGATCTTCTGCGACGAGCGTTCGGTCGAGCGTCGCTTAAATCCGCTCTCTCTTAACATGCGTCAGTGCAGCGCGGTCTTTTTCGACGGCACAACAGGGGTGTAGGCTCCGATCGACCGTCGTTCGATCGACCGGATGCGCCGGAGGGCCGTATGCGACGCAATCCGCCTCACGGAGATGTCGGCAAGTTCCTGCCCACGTCTCGTGCCGCATCTCGCCCAGCGTCGCCCCGATGAGAGCGGCTGCGGGCCGGCCGCCGCGCCGGAGGAGGCAAGTCCTCGCCACGCTCTCCCGTCTCGGCACCGTCATCGCCGCCGGTCTCGCCCTGTCCGGCTGCCAGATGAGCCTGCTCAACGCCAAGGGCCCGATCGGCGCCGACGAGGCGAACATCCTGGTCGTGGCGTCGATCATCATGCTCGCCATCATCGTCCCGACGATGGTCGTCACGCTGGTCTTCGCCTGGTGGTTCCGCGCCTCGAACACGAAGGCGCGCTACCGGCCGGACTGGGCGTTCTCGGGCAAGATCGAGCTCGTCGTCTGGTCGGTGCCGTTCCTCACCATCGTGTTCCTCGGCGGCATCGCCTGGATCGGCGCGCACCGGCTCGATCCGGCGGTGCCCCTCGACTCCGACAAGAAGACCCTGGTGGTCCAGGTCGTCTCGCTCGACTGGAAGTGGCTGTTCCTCTACCCCGAGCAGCAGGTCGCCTCGGTCAATGAACTCGTCGTGCCGGCCGGCACGCCGGTGCAGTTCATCCTGACCTCGAGCAGCGTCTGGAACTCGTTCTTCGTGCCGCGGCTCGGCAGCATGATCTACACGATGCGGGGCATGACCTCGCAGCTCAACCTGATGGCCGACCGGGAGGACACGCTGCACGGCCTCTCGACGCATTTCAGCGGCGACGGCTTCTCCGACATGCACTTCCCGGTCCGCGCGGTGTCGGACGGCGCCTTCGCGGCCTGGGTGCAGGGCGCCAGGGGCGGTCCCGTCCTCGACACCGCGTCCTACACCGAGCTTGCGAAGCAGAGCATCGCCGACGCTCCCCGCACCTTCGGCAGCGTCGAGCCCGACCTGTTCCGGCGCATCGTCGACCAGACCATCCCGAAGGGCCCCGGCCCCGCGCAGGGCGCCGACAACGGAGCGCCTCCGAACGTCAAACCCAAAGGGGGCTCGTGAGCATGCTCGGCAAGCTGACCTGGTCGGCGATTCCCTTCGACCAGCCGATTCCGCTCGTCGCCGCGGCCCTGGTCGGCGTGGTCCTCCTCGGAATCATCGCCTGGGTGGCGGTCGCGGGCTGGCTGCCGTACCTGTGGCGCGAGTGGATCACGAGCGTCGACCACAAGCGCATCGGCGTGATGTACGTCCTCCTCGGGCTCGTCATGCTGATCCGCGGCTTCTCCGATGCGATCCTGATGCGCTCGCACCAGGCGCTCGCCTACAACGCGCTGGGCTACCTGCCGCCGGAGCACTACGACCAGATCTTTTCGGCGCATGGCACGATCATGATCTTCTTCGGCGCGATGCCGTTCATGATCGGGCTGATGAACTTCGTGGTGCCGCTGCAACTCGGCGTGCGCGACGTCGCCTTCCCGACCCTCAACTCGGTCAGCTTCTGGCTCACCGCGACCGGGGCGCTCCTCGTCAACGTCTCGCTGGTGGTGGGCGAGTTCGCCCGCACCGGCTGGTGGCCGGCCCCGCCGCTCTCGGAAACCACCTACTCGCCCGGGGTCGGCGTCGATTACTATCTCTGGGCGATCCAGATCTCCGGCATCGGCACGCTGATGTCCGGCGTCAACCTCGTGACCACCATCCTCAAGATGCGGGCGCCGGGCATGAGCTACCTGCGCATGCCGATGTTCTGCTGGACCGCGCTCGCCTCCAACCTCCTCATCATCGCGGCCTTCCCGATCCTGACCGCGACCCTCGCGATGCTGACCCTCGACCGCTACCTCGGCTTCCACTTCTTCACCGACGAGGCCGGCGGCAACTCGATGCTGTTCATGAACCTCTTCTGGGCGTGGGGGCATCCGGAGGTCTACATCCTGGCGCTGCCGGCCTACGGCATCTTCTCGGAAGTCATCTCGACCTTCTCGGGCAAGCCGCTCTTCGCCTACCGCTCGATGGTCTGGGCGACGCTGGCGATCTGCCTGCTCTCCTTCACCGTCTGGCTGCACCACTTCTTCACCATGGGGCCGGGCGGCGACGTCAACGGCGTCTTCGGCATCACCTCGATGATCATCGCGGTGCCGACGGGGGTGAAGATCTTCGACTGGATGTTCACGATGTACGGCGGCCGGGTGCGCTTCACCACGCCGATGCTGTGGTCGGTGGCCTTCCTCGTCACCTTCGTGGTCGGCGGCGCCACCGGCGTGCTGCTGGCGATCCCGCCGGCCGACTTCGTCCTGCACAACTCGCTGTTCCTGGTCGCCCACTTCCACAACGTCATCGTCAGCGCGGTCGTGTTCGCGGCGTTCGCCGGCTACGCCTACTGGTTCCCGAAAGCCTTCGGCTTCACCCTCGACGAGCGGTGGGGCAAGGCGGCGTTCTGGTTCTCCCTCGTCGGCTACGTCTGGGTGTTCACGCCGCTCTACGTCGTCGGCCTGATGGGCATGACGCGGCGGATGCAGCATTTCTCCGTCGCCGAGTGGTATCCGTGGATCGTCGCCGCGAGCCTCGGCGTCATCGTGATGGCGGTCGGCGTGGTCTGCCAGGTGGTGCAGCTCGTCGTCAGCATCCGGCGCCGCGAACAGCTTCGTGATCTCACCGGCGACCCGTGGGACGGTCGCTCCCTCGAATGGGCCACCGCCTCGCCGCCGCCCTCGTTCAACTTCGCGGTCATGCCCCACGTCGAGGGCGAGGAGGCCTACTGGGCGATCAAGCAGCGCGCCCGCGAGCAGGCGCGCCTGCGCGAGGAGCCGGATTACGAGCCGGTCGAGATGCCGCTGAACAGCCCGACCGGCTTCGTCTGCGCCTTCTTCGCCACGCTCGTGGGCTTCGCGATGATCTGGCACATCTGGTGGCTGGCGGCTTTGGGGCTCGCCGGCGCCTTCGCCACCTTCGTGGCCTTCGCCTGGCGCGACCGGGTCGAGTACGAGATCCCGGCGGACGCCGTCGCGCGCATCAACCGCGAGAACCGGGCGAGCCGCCTCGACGCCTTGCAGCAGGCCCGCCGCAAGGAGGCCGCATGAGCAGCTCGGCCGCGATCCCGGGCGGTCTCCCGGACGTCGTGCCGATGCGGCGCGACCCCAACCATCTCGGCCACCACGCCGCCGGGGAGGGGGAGAGCCGTGCCACCGGGCACGGCACCGGCGGTCCGTCGTCGAAGCGCATCGTCGTCGCCTACGGCTTCTGGATCTTCCTCCTCAGCGACATCGTGATGTTCGCCGCGTTCTTCGCGGCCTTCGCGGTCCTGCGCGGCGGCACCGCCGGAGGCCCGACCGGCGCGGAGCTGTTCGACATCGCCAACGTGGCGATCGAGACGGTCCTGCTGCTGCTCTCGAGCTTCGCCTGCGGCGTCGCCACGCTGGCGCTGAACGCCCGCCGGGCCCTCCTCTTCCAGGCCGCGATGGCGGTGACCTTCCTCCTCGGCGCCGGCTTCCTGGCGCTGGAGCTGCGCGAGTTCACCGACCTCGTCGCCCGGGACGCCGGACCGACCCGCAGCGCCTTCCTGTCGGCCTTCTTCACCGTCGTCGGCTGCCACGGCCTGCACGTCACCGCCGGCCTGCTCTGGCTGCTCACCATGATGGCGCAGGTCTTCGCCAAGGGGTTTCGCCCGGACATCCTGCGCCGGGTGATGTGCTTCTCGCTGTTCTGGCACGCCCTCGACATCGTCTGGGTCGCCGTCTTCACGGTCGTCTACCTGATGGGATCCGCCGCATGAGCCAGACTGACGACCGGGCGCATGCCGATGTCGCCCCCGGCGACGAATACGCCCACGAGGAATTCGGCTCGGGCCTGCGCAGCTACCTGATCGGGCTCGCCCTGGCACTGCTCCTCAC
The DNA here is from genome assembly GCF_003173755.1 of Methylobacterium terrae. Lineage (NCBI taxonomy): Bacteria > Pseudomonadati > Pseudomonadota > Alphaproteobacteria > Hyphomicrobiales > Methylobacteriaceae > Methylobacterium > Methylobacterium terrae. The sequence continues at coordinate 410,320 of NZ_CP029553.1, read as the reverse complement.
TGCCGCCTCGTTCTGGGTCACGCACACGCAGGTGATGTGGGCGCCGGCGATCCCCGTCGCGCTCCTCACCTTCGCCATCGCGCAGATGGGCGTGCACCTCGTCTTCTTCCTCCACCTCACCAGCGGGCCGGACAACACCAACAACATCATGGCATTGGCGTTCGGCGTGCTGATCGTCTTCCTGCTGTTCGGCGGGTCGGTGTGGATCATGCACCACATGAATACCAACATGATGGCGCCGATCGAGGGCGGGGTGAGGATGCCGTTGCAGAAGGGGGTGCCGCTGCAGCCGGGGCCGGGGATGCCGATGCAGCATGGGGGTGGCGGGCATCATTGAGTGGCTGACGAGGCCGGTGACAACACTCCGCGTCGTCCTGGGTTCTCGCCTGCGGCGAGCCCAGGAATGACGCGGAGGGAGTCATTGCCTGACGCTCAACTCGCATATGAATGCGAGTTATTGTCCGTCCAACAAGTCGAGAGAGCGATTCAAGAGCTTGGTCAGCTCTCGCGCCAGCATCAGGCTATTGCTCAGAATGTCTGAAGAAATGGTGCCCGGGGACGGAGTCGAACCGCCGACACTGCGATTTTCAGTCGCATGCTCTACCAACTGAGCTACCCGGGCGCACCGGCCGCGCGAAGGCGACGGTCCAAGCACCAGAGATCGTCCTTGTCCAAGGACGGCACCACTCACGTCAGGGACGAGGAAGTGGTGCCCGGGGACGGAGTCGAACCGCCGACACTGCGATTTTCAGTCGCATGCTCTACCAACTGAGCTACCCGGGCCCGCCGGCTGCCTGGGGCAGCGGCGTTGAGCGGCGGTATAGAGACGCTCGGATCGCCTGTCCAGCCGTCTCGTGCGGGCGCGCGGGCGATTGTTTGCCGGCGCTCCCCTCACGCCCCGCCGGCGGCGCGGCGTCGGCGCGGGGCGCGGGCTGGGCCCGCCGCGCGGGGGCGGCGGGACTTCTTCGCCGGGGCCTCGCGGGTGGGGGGCGCCTTCCCCGTCGTGCCGTCGCCGCCCGCATGGGCGTCGAGGAAGGCGCGGCAGGCCGCGAAGTCGGTCTCGATCTCGGGCGGCAGCGCCTCCATCCGCTTCTCGCGGGCGAGCGAGGCGGCGAAGCGCAGCATCGCCGGGGTCGGCGGGCGGGTTCCGCCCTCGCCCGCCGGGGCGAGCTTCGGCCCCGCATGGGTGTTGAGGAACACCCGGCAGGCGCCGACCTCGCGCGTCGCCTCCGGGGGGAGGGGGATCCCCTTGCGGGCAGCCAGCGAACGCGCGAACGACACCATCGCGGCGGTCGGCGCGCGGCCGCTCCGGGATGGCGCATCGGCGTCCACCGCCAGCCGCTCGGCGCCCGAGACCGCGCCGATCAGCGCCTCGACCCGCTCGCGGGTGCGCTGCCGGAAGGCCTCGGCCCGGCGTAACGCTTCCGCCCTGGTCGTCGCCCGGCCGATCTCGGCCAGTTCCGATTCGAACACCGCCCGCCCGACCGGGTCGCCGTAGGCCGGAAACACCCGGCGCACCGCGGCGACGAAGGCGAGGCCGACCTCCGTCACGGTGATGGCCGGGTCCTTGCCCTTGAGCAGCGTGACGTAGTGGCTCTTGATCAGCTTCGGCAGCACCGCGTCGCGGGTGGCCGCGGTGCCGAGGCCCTTCGGCTCGGTGGGGTTGGCGGGGTTCTCCAGCGCCCGCTTCAGGGCCGGGTCCTCGATCTGGTCGATCAGCCGGCCCATCACCACCGGCAACTCGCCCCGGGTGATGCGCCGCGGCGGCTCGGTCCGGGCGGTCTCGATCGTCGGCTCGCCGCCTTGGCCTCCCTCGCCGTCGCGCACCGGCGGCAGCCGCCCGGTGGTCGGCTCGTCGTCGGCCTTGGCCTTGCCGGGCACGACCTCGTCCTCGTCGGCCTCGGTGCCGTAGAGGGCGCGCCAGCCCGGCACCTTCACCACGCTGCCGGTGATGGCGAAGCGCTTCGGGCCGAGCGGCGTCCTGACCTCCGCCGTGACCGTGGTGCGGGCGTCGATCCCGTCGGCCATGTGGGCGGCGAGGAAGTTCTTGGCGACGAGCAGCCACAGCCGCAACGCCTCGGGCGCGACGTCGCCCGGCCCCGGCACCTTGCGCAGGGGCACGATGGCGTGGTGCTCGCCCGGATCCTTGACGTAATGACCCTTCGGGCCGCGGCGGATCTGCGGCGTCGCGGGCGCGTGGGCGGCGATGTCCTTGTCGGCCTTGGCGATCGCCTCGATCACCGCGGCGGCGTCCTTGGCTTGCGACTCCGGCAGATGGATCGATTCGGTGCGGGGATAGCTGAGATATCCCTTGTCGTAGAGCGCCTGCGCGTGGCGCGCGGTCACCTGCGGGTCCCAGCCGAAGCGCTTGGCGCAGGCGCGCGCCAGGGTGTCCTTCGAGAACAGCTTCGGCGGCGCCCGGCGCACGTCCTTCTGCGCCACCGCGAGCGGGCCTGCCCAGCCCGCCGCCGCGTCGCGGATCGTCTCGGCCTGTTCGATCTCGAAGATCTTCTCCTTCGGCGCGTGCCAGAGCGTCAGGCTCGCGCCGCTCTCGGTCGTCACCGGCAGGGCGATCTTGTAGAAGTCGCGCGGCACGAAGTGGCGGATGCGCTCCTCGAGGTCGGCGAGGATCGCCAGCGTCGGCGTCTGCACGCCGCCGAAGCGCCAGGGCTCGCGGAAGGCCGGCGGACGCAGGCGCAACGACACCGCCCGGGTGCCGTTGAGGCCGAGATGCCAGTCCTCGTATTGCCGGCACAGGGCCTCGAGATAGGCCGCGTAGTCGCGCTCGCCGGAATCGTCCTCGCGCGCCAGCAGCCCGAAGGCGCGGCGGATCGAGATCTCGTCGAGCGCCCCGAGGCGGAGGCGATCGACCCGGCCGCGCCAGCCGAGATGCTCCAGGACCTCCCAGGCGATCATCGAGCCTTCCCGGCCCGGATCGGTGGCGATGATGACGCGCTCGACGCCGCTGAGCGCCTGGCGGATCGCCGCGAGCTTCGGCGCGTGCGATTGCCCCGAGCGGCCGTGGCCGGGGGCGACCGGCAGCCGTTCCATGGCGATCGGCAGCGCGTCGAAGCGCCAGGGCTTCCAGTCCGGCCGGATCTCCCCGGGCTCCGCCACCTCCAGGAGGTGCCCCTCGGCCGCGACGCAGACCGTGCTCGGCGAACGGAAGAACCGCTGCACCTGGCGCATCGCCGAGGGCTTCTCGAAGAAGAACAGCGTCTTGCCGGAAGTGGGTTTGCCGGAAGTGGGTTTGCCGGGGGAGGTGGCCTGCGCCATGGCAGCGGGACGCTCCTGGACGGGCGGGGTGGCCCGAACGAAGCGGGAACATAGCGGAGGAGGACGGGGCCGGTCAACGCGGGGCTGCGGGGAAAAGATTGGGCGTGGGCCTCTCTTCTCCCCGCCCGCGGGGAGAGGCGACGACCCGCGCCTACCTCGCCCTGTCGGCCCGACGGACACCGTCCCGCCGCCATCCCGGTCAATCCACCCGCCCTGCCACGATCCCGCCCACGAAACGCCGCTTGCGCCCTCCGTATTCCTCACATAAAGATATCTTTATGTTTCGTATTGGAGGCGAGGAGCACCCCGGAATGACCGCCACCGTCCCCTTCGCCGACGCCCTGGGCGTGCTGCGGGCCGCCGCGGAGGAGACGCGGTTGCGCATCCTGGTGCTGCTCGGCGACGGCGAGCTGTCGGTCTCCGATCTCACCGACATCCTGGGCCAGTCGCAGCCGCGGATCTCCCGGCACCTCAAGCTCCTGGTCGAGGCCGGGCTGGTGGTGCGCCACCGCGAGGGCGCCTGGGCGTTCTTCCGCCTGCGCGAGGGCGCGTCCGGGCTGGTGGCGCCGCTCATCGCCGCGCTCGACGCCGCCGAGCCGCCGCTCTCCGAGGACCGCGCCCGGCTCCAGGCGGTGCGGGCGCAGCGCGCCGACGCCGCCCAGAGCTTCTTCGCCCGGCTCGCGCCGCAATGGGACCGGGTGCGCTCGCTCCACGTGCCGGAGGCCACCGTCGAGGCGGCGGTGCTCGACGCGCTCGGGACGGATCCGATCGGCAGCCTCGTCGATCTCGGCACCGGCACGGGCCGGATGCTCGGCCTCCTGGCGCCGCGCGCCGCCCGGGCGACGGGACTCGACGCCAACCACGCGATGCTGTCGGTGGCCCGCGCCAACCTGGAGCGCCAGGGCCTGACCCGGGTCGACCTGCGCCAGGGCGACATCCACGCCCCGCCCTTCGGCCGGGCGAGCTTCGACCTCGTGCTGATCCATCAGGTGCTGCACTACCTCGACGACCCGGCCCGGGCCCTGCGCGAGGCCGCCCGCCTCGTCGCCCCCGGCGGCCGCCTCCTTGTCGTCGATTTCGCCCCCCACAGCCTGGAATTCCTCCGCGCGGACGAGGCGCATCGCCGCCTCGGCTTCGCCCCGGAGCAGGTCGCGGGGTGGCTCTCCGAGGCCGGCCTGACCGACGTGCGGCTGCGCCACCTCGCGCCCTCCGGGGGCGCGGAGCACCAGCTCACCGTCACGCTCTGGCTCGCCCATCACGCGCAGGCCGCTGCCGATCGACAGATCGGCCTGCCCGACCGCGCCGTCGCCTGAACCCGTCACCGTCTTTTTCGCCCGAGGCCGCCGATGTACGCCACCTCCTTCCGCCCGAGCCGCGAGAGCTGCCGCCCGATCCGGGTCTCGTTCGAGTTCTTTCCCCCGAAGACCCCCGAGATGGAGACGACCCTGTGGTCGTCGATCGAGCGCCTCGCGCCGCTGAACCCCAGCTTCGTCTCGGTGACCTACGGCGCCGGCGGCTCGACCCGCGAGCGCACCCACAACACCGTGTCTCGCCTCGTGCGCGAGACCGACCTGAAGCCCGCCGCCCACCTCACCTGCGTGGCGGCCACCAAGGCTGAGGTCGACGACGTGGTGCGCGCCTACCACGAGGCCGGCGTGCGCCACATCGTGGCCCTGCGCGGCGACCCGGCGGAGGGCGTCGGCACCGCCTACTCGGCGCATCAGGGCGGCTACGAACGGTCCTGCGACCTCGTCGCCGGCATCAAGCGCATCGGCGACTTCGAGGTCTCGGTCTCGGCCTATCCCGAGCGCCACCCCGAAGCCGGCTCCCTCGACCAGGATCTCGACGCGCTGAAGGCCAAGGTCGATTGCGGCGCCGACCGCGCCATCACCCAGTTCTTCTTCGACAACGACCTGTTCTTCCGCTACCTCGACCGGGTGCAGTCGCGCGGCATCGACATCCCGATCATCCCCGGCATCCTGCCGGTGCAGAACTTCAAGCAGGCCGCCAACTTCGCCCGCCGCACCGGCGCCTCGGTGCCGGACTGGCTCGCCGCCCGCTTCGAGGGGCTGGAGGACGACGTCGCCACCCGCAAGCTGGTGGCCGCGGCGGTCGCCGCCGAGCAGGTGCTGGATCTCGTCGACCGCGGCGTCACCGATTTCCACTTCTACACCATGAACCGCGCCGACCTCGTCTACGCGATCTGCCACCTGCTGGGCTTGCGCGCGGCGCCGGTGGCGGCGGAGAAGGCGGCGGCCTGATTTCCCCAAGGTCTCCTCACCACTGACATGTTCCCGGGCCGCATAGCGCGGCCCGGTCCGATTCCGCACCTGCCCGACCCGCTGGAACCCCACCCCGATGACCGACTTCCGCCCCGCCGACGGTGCCGACATCCTGACCGCCCTGCGCCGGCGCGCGGCGGAGAAGATCCTCGTCCTCGACGGGGCGATGGGCACGGTGATCCAGCGCCTCGGCCTGACCGAGACGGATTTCCGCAGCGAGCGCTTCCGCGATCATGCCCATGACCAGAAGGGCAACAACGACCTCCTGATCCTCAGTCAGCCCGACGCGATCCGGCAGATCCACCTCGACTACTTCCTCGCCGGCGCCGACGTCGTCGAGACCAACACCTTCTCGGGCACCACCATTGCCCAGGCCGATTACGGCATGGAATCGGTGATCCACGAGCTGAACGCGCAAGGCGCGCGGCTTGCCCGCGAGGCGGCTTTGCTCGCCGAGAAGCAGGACGGACGCCGCCGCTTCGTCGCCGGCGCGATCGGCCCGACGAACCGCACCCTGTCGATCTCGCCGGACGTCAACAACCCGGGCTACCGCGCCGTGACCTTCGACCAGGTCCGCGACGCTTACGCCGAGCAGGTGCGCGGCCTGATCGCCGGCGGCGCGGAACTCATCCTGATCGAGACGATCTTCGACACGCTGAACGCCAAGGCGGCGGTGGCGGCGTCCTGGCAGGTTTTTGACGAGACCGGCATCCGCCTGCCGATCATGATCTCGGGCACCATCACGGATCTGTCGGGCCGCACCCTGTCGGGCCAGACGCCCACCGCCTTCTGGCACTCGCTGCGCCACGCCGATCCGGTCACCTTCGGCCTCAACTGCGCGCTCGGCGCCCGCGAGATGCGCGCCCATATCGACGAACTGTCGCGCACCTGCGACACGCTGGTCTGCGCCTACCCGAATGCCGGCCTGCCGAACGAGTTCGGCCTCTACGACGAGAGCCCGGAGGCGATGGCCAAGCTCGTCGGCGAGTTCGCCGAGAGCGGCCTCGTCAACATGGTCGGCGGCTGCTGCGGCACCACGCCGGACCACATCCGGGCGATCGCCGGGGCGGTGGCCGGCAAGGCACCGCGCCGGGCGCCGACCGTGAAGCCCCTGATGCGGCTCTCAGGGCTGGAGCCGTTCACGCTGACGCCCGAGATCCCGTTCGTGAACGTGGGCGAGCGGACCAACGTCACCGGCTCTGCGCGCTTCCGCAAGCTCGTCACCAACGGCGACTACGCCGCCGCCCTGGATGTCGCCCGCGACCAGGTCGCGGCCGGCGCCCAGGTGATCGACGTCAACATGGACGAGGGCCTGCTCGATTCGCAGAAGGCGATGGTCGAGTTCCTGAACCTCGTTGCCGCCGAGCCCGACATCGCCCGCGTGCCGGTGATGATCGACTCCTCGAAGTTCTCGGTCATCGAGGCCGGCCTGAAATGCGTGCAGGGCAAGGCGATCGTGAACTCGATCTCGCTCAAGGAGGGCGAGGAGAAGTTCATCCACGAGGCGAAGATCTGCCGCTCCTACGGTGCCGCCGTCGTGGTGATGGCCTTCGACGAGCAGGGCCAGGCCGACACGCTCGAGCGCAAGGTCGCGATCTGCACCCGCGCCTACGAGGTGCTGACCGAGACGGTCGGCTTTCCCCCTGAGGACATCATCTTCGATCCCAACGTCTTCGCGGTGGCGACGGGCATCGAGGAGCATAACGGCTACGGCGTCGCCTTCATCGAGGCGGCCCGGATCATCCGCGAGACCCTGCCCCACGCCCATATCTCGGGCGGCATCTCGAACCTGTCCTTCGCCTTCCGCGGCAACGAGCCGGTGCGCGAGGCGATGCACGCGGTGTTCCTGTACCATGCGATCAGGGTCGGCATGGACATGGGCATCGTGAATGCCGGCCAGCTCGCGGTCTACGACGAGCTGCCCGCCGAGCTCCGCGAATTGTGCGAGGACGTGGTTCTCAACCGGCGCGAGGACGCGACCGAGCGCCTGCTCGACGCCGCCGCCCGCTTCAAGGAGGGGGGACAAGCGCGCGACAAGACCGCCGATCTCGCCTGGCGCGAGGCCCCGGTCGAGAAGCGCCTGGAGCACGCGCTGGTCAACGGCATCACCGAGTACATCGAGGCCGATACCGAGGAGGCGCGCGCCAAGGCCGCCCGCCCGCTCCACGTCATCGAGGGCCCGCTGATGGCCGGCATGAACGTGGTCGGCGACCTGTTCGGCGCCGGCAAGATGTTCCTGCCGCAGGTGGTGAAGTCCGCCCGCGTGATGAAGCAGGCGGTGGCCTACCTGATGCCGTTCATGGAGGCGGAGAAAGCCGCCAATGGTGGCGTCGGCGGCCGACAGGCGGCCGGCAAGGTGCTGATGGCGACCGTGAAGGGCGACGTCCACGACATCGGCAAGAACATCGTCGGCGTCGTGCTCGCCTGCAACAACTACGAGATCATCGATCTCGGCGTGATGGTGCCGGCGGCGAAGATCCTCGATACGGCGCGGCGTGAGAACGTCGACATCGTCGGGTTGTCGGGCCTCATCACGCCGTCTCTGGACGAGATGGTCCACGTCGCGGCCGAGATGGAGCGCGAGGGGTTCGACGTGCCGCTCCTCATCGGCGGGGCGACGACGAGCCGGGTCCACACCGCAGTGAAGATCCACCCGGCCTACGCCAAGGGCCAGGCGGTCTACGTGACCGATGCGAGCCGCGCGGTCGGCGTGGTCTCGAACCTGCTCTCGCCGGACTCGAAGGTGCAGACGATCGAGGCGGTGCGGGCCGAGTACAAGCGCGTCGCCGAGGCCCATGCCCGCTCGGAGGCCGACAAGCAGCGCTTGGCCCTAGCGAAAGCTCGCGCCAACGCCTTCAAGGCCGACTGGGCGGCGTACAAGCCGGTCAAGCCGACCTTCACCGGCACGCGGGTGTTCCGCAGCTACGAGGTGGCGGAGCTCGTCCCCTACATCGACTGGACGCCGTTCCTCCAGACCTACGAGTTCAAGGGCCGCTATCCGGCGATCCTCGACGATCCCGAGCAGGGACCGGCCGCCCGCGCCCTGTTCGAGGACGCGCAAGCCATGCTGCGCCAGATCGTCGAGGAGCGCTGGTTCAACCCGAAGGCGGTGATCGGCTTCTGGCCGGCCAACGGGGTCGGCGACGACATCCGGCTGTTCACCGGCGAGAGCCGGACCGACACGCTCGCCACCTTCCACGGTCTGCGCCAGCAGCTCTCGAAGCGCGACGGGCGGCCCAATACCTGCCTGTCGGACTTCGTGGCCCCTCGCGAGACCGGGCTCCCCGACTATGTCGGCGGCTTCGTCGTCACGGCGGGCCTCGAGGAGGTCCGCATCGCCGAGCGGTTCGAGCGCCAGAACGACGATTACAAGTCGATCCTGGTCAAGGCGCTCGCCGACCGCATCGCCGAGGCCTTCGCCGAGCGAATGCACGAGCGGGTACGCCGGGAGTTCTGGGCCTACGCGGCCGACGAGACCTACTCGCCGGCCGACCTCGTCACCGAGCCCTATGCCGGCATCCGTCCGGCCCCGGGCTACCCGGCCCAGCCCGACCACACCGAGAAGACGACGCTGTTCGACCTGCTCCAGGCCGAGCCGCGCATCGGCGTCAAGCTCACCGAATCCTACGCGATGTGGCCGGGCTCCTCGGTCTCCGGCCTCTACATCGCCCATCCGGACGCGCATTACTTCGGCGTCGCCAAGGTGGAACGCGATCAGGTCGAGGATTACGCCGCTCGCAAGGGGATGGACGTTGCGGAAGTCGAGCGCTGGCTCGGGCCGGTGCTGAACTACGACACGGCGCGGTACCGCGCGGCGGCGGAGTAGGGGGGCTCGCCTCCGGGGGCGGCCCGTCGGACGACGCATGGCTATCTGAGGAGACCTTCGAGACGAGCATAGCGCGGGTTTCTCCTCTCCCCGCGGGCGGGGAGAGGACTGCGGACCCCTTGTTGGGTCCGCAGTGAGCGCAGGCGAAAGCCGGAGCGAGGGTGAGGGGGTGTCTCAGGATGAGGCTCCTCCGGAAACACCCCCTCACCCTCGCCCTTCGGGCTTCCTGAGCCCCTTCGGAGCTCAGGCCTCTCCCCGCCAGCGGGGAGAGGGGAAACCCGCGCCTTTTTCTTTCCCTTGGACAGCCCTGCGGACGACGCAGTGGAGGAGCTTGATCCCACCTCCCGACCCGGGCTTGACCGCCGCGCCCGCCCCGGCTCAAAGCTTGGGCTTGAGGGCGCCGAAGAGATTGGGCGGGAAGGATCGGGGATGCGGACAGGACCAGGGAGGCTCGCCCTCGTCGCCGTGGCGGGCGCCGTCGCGGCGGCGGCCGGCTGCACCGAGTTCTCCTACATCTCGAAGACCTATGTCGGCCTCCAGCCGCAGGTGGTCACGATCGGCTGCAACGATCCCTACGAGGTCTACGACCAGCGCCGGGAGCGCAAGGTCCTGATCGTCTCGAACAACCTGCGCGAGCTCACCGGCTGCGGCCTGTCCGGCCAGGACCCGGCGCTCACCCGCCGGCGCCGCTTCTCGGAGGCCGCCGCGACCTACCTCAAGGAGACGGCGCGGGAGACCTGCACCATCGTCGGCGAGACGGTGTTCACCGATCTCCAGACCGAGTTCGTCTATTCCTGCGCCGAGCCGATCGAGAAGCCCGGCACGAAGGTGCCGCGCCTGCCGGGCCGGTACTGACCGCGGGCGGCAGAACCCCGGCTTCCCCGCCGCGTTGGACCCTCGATCGCGGCGAGGTGCCGCCAGGTGGGAGGGGTTCGGCCGTGCGGAGCGTCCTGGCGATCTGCCTGTGTCTCGGCCTCGTCGCCGCCGCGGGCGCGCAAGCCGCGCGTCCCGAGTCGCCCTTCAGCCTCACCTTCGTCGCGCCCGAGCGCTACACCGACGCCGAGAGCCGCTTCGGCTCCGGCCCGACCCTGCGCACGACGATCGGCGAATTGGAGCGGATCTTCCGGGACCTCGCCGCGCGGACGCTCCGACCCGGGCAGAGCCTCGCCGTCGACGTGCTCGACGTCGACCTCGCCGGCACCGACCTGCCCGGCGCCGGTCCCACCGCCCCGCGCCTCGTCACCGACGCCACCCCGCCGCGCCTGCGCCTGCGCTACGCCCTGCGGGAGCGCGGCCGGGTGGTCCTGGCGGCCGAGGAGACGGTGACGGACGTCAACTTCCTGCTGCGCGCCCGGAGGGGAGGGGCGTCCGCCCTCGCCTACGAGCGCGACATCCTCGCCGACTGGTTCGCGGCGCGGATCGGGCGGCGGGAACCGCCGCGGAGCTGACCCGTGCCGGTCAGTCCTCGCGCCCGGTCGGCGGGTGGGGGAAGGTGCGCTCGGCCGCGTCGCCGGCGGCGGCCAGCATCGCGCGGGCGAAGTGGCGCGCCTCCGCCCGGTCGAGGGCGATCGCCGCCGTGACCGGCGCGCCGTCGAGGTCGGCGAGGTCCAGTTCGAGCCGCACGCCCGCCTCGGTCGGCGTCACCCGCAGGGTCCAGTCGCGATCGCTCATCCGTCCGCTTCAGCTGTTTCACGGGTGCCAAGTCCCCGTGGTCTCGGCCCTATAGACCAATTTCCGGGCAGGTCGATGGGTTCGGCACCGTTGACGCTGCGACCGCCGCCGTGGTCGACCCGCGCCGGAAATCCAACGAGGAATCGGACCATGAGCGAGATCGTCTTCCGGACCGGCGAGGCCACGGTGCTGGCGGCCGAGGGCCAGTACACCGACGCGATGCCCGAGGTGCTGATCGGTTCGGTGCGCGGGCCGGTCGGTCAGGCCTTCGCCTCGATGATGGGGCAGGTCCAGGGCCATACCCGGATGTTCGTGGTGCGCGACCTCAACCAGCTGGTGCGCCCGGCCACGATGATGACCACCAAGGCGACGATCCACACCGCCGAGTACGTCGAGCTCCTCGGCGGCGTAGTCCAGGCCGCCACCGGCGACGCCATCGTCGACTGCATCATCGAGGGCATCCTGCCGCGCGACGGGCTCGACGAGCTCTGCATGATCATCATGATCTGGCTCGACCCGCGCTGCCCCGAGGACCCGAACCTCGACCGGAAGGACCTCTACCGCACCAACTACGAGGCGACGAAGCTCGCCATCGCCCGGGCGCTGAAGGGCGAGCCGAGCGTCGACGAGCTGATCGCCAACCGCCGCACGGTGCGCCACTACGCCCTCGAGGGCGTGCTCGACGACGAGGCCTGAGGACCGCCCGACCGGGCCGGATCTACGCAGTTGACCGCAGCTTGACCGCGCCCCAAGGTGCGCCGCCCGCGAGAGCGGGGCTTCCCGTCATGCCTTGGGGCCGAACGATGCGTCCACGCCGCGCCGCGTTGATCCTGTCCGCTCTCCTGTCCGCGGGTGCCGTCCTGGCAGGCCCGGGCCTCGCGCAGCAGCCGGCCCCGGCCGGCGGACGCGCCGCCGCCCCGGCGCAGCCGGCCATCACGGTCTGGGACGCCCGGATCGAGGCCGGCGACCTCACCGTCTCCGGCAGCGTCGGCAAGGCCGGCGTGGTCGTCACCCTCGACGACGACATCCCGGTCACCTCCGACAAGCGCGGGCGCTTCACCCTGAAGGTGCCCTACGTGCCGCAGAACTGCGTCGCGACGCTCAAGGCCGGCGAGGCCTCGCGCGAGATCGCGGTGGCGAATTGCGGCGCCACCGGCGCCCCGGGCGCCAAGGGCGAGCCGGGCCTGACCGGGCCGCAGGGCATGGCCGGGCTCGCCGGGCCGAAGGGCGACGCGGGGCCGAAAGGCGAGCCGGGCCCTGCGGGGCCCCGCGGCGAGACGGGCCCCAAAGGCGACGCCGGGCCCAAGGGCGAGGCAGGTCCCAAAGGCGACGCCGGTCCCAAGGGCGAGGCGGGTCCCAGGGGCGCCGCAGGCCCGAAGGGCGATGCGGGCCCGGCCGGGCCGCAGGGGCCGGCCGGATCGGCGGGGAGCGCCGCGACGGCGAGTGCCGCCCTGCCGTTCCGGATGCTGCGCACCGACGGCTGCGCCAAGCCGCATTGCGAGCTCGCCTGCGACGAGGGCGAGACCTTCGTGTCCGCCTATTGCCTGCGCGGCGGCACCCCGAACTTCACCCGCCGCGAGAGCGGCGAGGCGGTGGCGATGTGCCCGTCGGATTCGTCGGGCATGGTCGGGTTCTGCGCGAAGCTCTGACGATTGGTCCGGCTCTCTCGGCCGGACCCGCACCCTCCCGGCCATCCCGGGGCCGCCGGAGCGGAGCCCGGGATCCACGAACGCCGATGGTCGCAGGATCAAGCGGATCGCCGGTCGCCCTGTTCCGCACCGTCGGCGGTGACGGATCCCGGGCTCTCGCCTCCGGCGAGCCCCGGGACGACGCGGAGCAGTGTCGATGTGCGGGTCGCATCGACCTCGATCGGCGAAGGGACGGCCGGCCGTCACCGCTCCGCCAGCCATTCCAGCACCCCCGCCGCCGCCGCCCGACCGCTGGCGAAGCTCGCCTGGAGCAGGTAGCCGCCGGTCGGCGCCTCCCAGTCGAGCATCTCGCCGGCGAGGAAGGTGCCGGGTCGTGCCCGCAGCATGAAGCGCTCGTCGAGGGCCGCGAAGGCGACGCCGCCGGCGGTCGAGATCGCCCGCTCGATCGGCCGCAGGCCGGTCAGGCGCAGCGGCACCGCCTTGATCAGGTCCGCGAGCGAAGCGTGCTCCGTCGGCAGGTCGCGGACCGCCTCGCGCAGCAGGCCGGCCGCCGGCGGGCTCAGCCCCGCGGCCTTGCGCAGCACCGTGGCGCGGGATTCCTTCGGCCGGGCGCCGGCGAGGCGGCGGGCCAGAGCCGCCGCGTCGAGATCGGGCCGCAGGTCGAGCTGCACCACGGCCTCGCCTCGGGCCTCGATCGCCTCGCGGATCGGGCGGGACAGGGCGTAGATCGCGCCGCCCTCGATCCCCTCGCGGGTGATCACCGCCTCGCCCCGCACGGTTCCGGAGCCGAGGCGGAGCGCGATGCGCTTGAGCGGTTCCCCGGCGAAGCGCTCGGCGAAGACCGGCGACCACGCCGCGGTGAAGCCCGCATTGGCCGGCCGCAGGGGAGCGACGGGGATGCCCTCGGCCGCCAGCACCGGCACCCAGGCCCCGTCCGAGCCGAGCCGCGGCCAGCTCGCCCCGCCCAGGGCCAGCACCGTCGCGTCGGCGGACAGGGTCTCCGGGCCCTCGTCTCCCGCGAGGGTCAGCGCCCCGCCCTCGTCCCAGCCGGTCCAGCGGGTGCGGGTGCGCAGGGCCACGCCGAGGCCGTCGAGCCGGGCGAGCCAGGCCCGCAGCAGCGGCGAAGCCTTGAAGGCCTCCGGGAACACCCGGCCGCTCGAGCCGACGAAGGTGGGCTGGCCCAGATCCGCACACCAGTCGCGCAGGGCCTGAGGCGGAAATTCCCGAATCGCTGCGTCAAGGCGTCGCTCCGGCGGGGCGTAGCGGGCGAGGAAGCGCTCCAGCGGCTCGCTGTGCGTGAGGTTGAGGCCGCCGCGTCCGGCGATCAGCAGCTTGCGGGCCGGCGAGGGCATCCGCTCGATCACGGTCACCCGCAGGCCGCCCGCTGCCAGGATCTCGGCGGCGGAGAGGCCCGCGGGGCCGCCTCCGATCACCGCCACGTTCACGGACACTCGCGCGCTCGGCTTCGTCATCCGCGCCCAAGGCCGCGACGCGGGCGGCGCTGTCAACCTGCCGCGCGGGCAGGGCGAAAAAATAAGAGCGTGGCCGTCGGCTCCGGCTGCCCTTGATCCGCCGCCATCCGGAACATAAGTCGTCGCCATCGGCTGCGGGCCCCTCTGGCGAGCTGCGCTTCTCGCGCTCGTGATGTCGGAGCCGATGCTTTCCTCCTCGAAGCATCACGGTCCCGCGATGGTCGATTTCCTGTACATGACGTGGCTCGGCAAGCCGGTCTGGATGTGGCTGGGTTTCCACGCCGTCATCTTCATCCTGCTCGCCCTCGATCTCGGTCTCCTGCATCGCGACAAGAGTCGCGAGATCGGCGTGAAGGAGAGCCTGCTCCTCACCGCCTTCTACCTCACCCTCGGCCTCATCTTCGGCGGCTGGGTCTGGTGGTACATCGGCCCGCAGGCGGGCCAGGAATACCTCGCCGGCCTCATCGTCGAGAAGTCGCTGTCGATGGACAACGTCTTCGTCATCGCGGTGATCTTCGGCTACCTCGGCATCCCCCGCAACGCGCAGCACCGGGTGCTGCTCTGGGGCATCCTGGCGGCGATCGTGCTGCGCGGCCTGATGATCGGGCTCGGCGCCGCCCTCGTCCACCAGGCCGAGTGGGTGCTGACGATCTTCGCCGCCTTCCTGATCTATGCCGGCATCAAGATGCTGGTCTCGGGCGACGAGGAGGAGGGCGAGAACAAGTCCGCCGACCGCTTCACCGGCTTCATGCGCCGGCACATGCGGGTGACCGACGAGCTCGACGGCCAGAAGTTCACCACACGCCGGCCCGACCCGAAGACCGGCAAGCCGGTGCTGTGGCTGACGCCGCTCGCCCTGGCGCTGGTGCTGGTGAACGGCGCCGACGTGATCTTCGCGGTCGACAGCGTGCCGGCGATCTTCGCCATCACCACCGACACCTACGTGGTCTACACCTCGAACATCTTCGCGATCTTGGGGTTGCGCGCGCTCTACTTCGCGCTCGCGGCGATGGTCGACCGCTTCGCCTACCTCAAGACCGCGCTCGCCCTGATCCTGATCTTCATCGGCCTGAAGATCGTGGTGGCGGACACGTTCGGGCTGATCGAGATCCAGCCCTGGGTCGCCCTGGTGGTGACGGTGGTCCTGCTCGCCGGCGGCATCGTCTACAGCCTGTGGCGCACCCGCGGCGCCGCCGAGACGCCGGCCGCACTGCCCCAGGCCCCGCCGCAAGGTCTGCCCCAGGCCGACGCGCCGCGCGGACGGCTCGGCAGCAGCCACGGGTGAATGGAGGTCGCGAGGGGCGCGCCGTCGCGCCCCTCATCGTCTCTCGGCCTCGCGCCGGGCCGGCCTATCGCTGGGCGCCGGTGACGGTCGCGACGTAGAGCGCGACGGCGGCGACCTGCTCCGGGGTCAGGTCCTCGAAGGCCGGCATCACCCCGATGCCGTTCGTCACCGCCGTCGCCACGCGGCCCGCATCCGGCTTCAGCGTGTCGAGGGCCGGCCCGACCGCTCCGGTCGTGCCCGCATCCGCGAGCGCGTGGCAGACGCCGCATCCCGGCTCGGCCAGCTCGGTGAACACGCGCTTGCCGAGGGCGAGGCGTGCCGGGTCCGCCGAGGCCGGAGCCGCGGCGAGAGCCAGGACGACGCAGAGAGCGAGGCGGGTCGCAGCTTTCATCACGGGCTTTCGCGGCCCGCATCGCCGGGATGCGGACCGTCGGGGCGGGAGGGACTTCAGGCGGTTCTCAGGCTCACGGCCGGTCCGCGCCAGCCGTTGTAGCTGTAGCCGCCGCCGTTCGGCGGCGTCTCCTCGGGCTGAACGTTGCCGGCCGCGTCGGTCGCCCGGCTCACCAGGACGTGCGTCCCCGCCGGCAGGTCGAGCGCGAGGGCGAATTGCCGCCAGGCGTACCGGCCGAGGTCGGGCCCGATGAAGGGAGCGTCGCTCCAGCTGCGGCCGCCGTCGACCGAGACCTCGACGCGCGCCACCGCGTTCACGCCGCCGAAGGCGATGCCGGTGACGACCGCGCGGCCCGCCGCCCCGTCCTCCAGGGGTGCGGTGATCCACGACCGCACCGGCTGTTCCCAGATCGAGGGCTGCCCGGGGCCGGCCCGCTCGCCGACGCCGTGCATGCGGTAGCTCGCGGCCTGGATCTTGGCGTCGGTCTCGACGGCCGTCAGCGCCACCGTCTTGACGTACTTGACGTTGTTCACGCCCGAGTAGCCCGGCACGATCATCCGCAACGGGCCGCCATGCGCCAGGGGAAGCGGCTCGCCGTTCATCTCCCAGGCCAGGAGCACCGTGTCGAGGGTCGCGATCGGGACCGAGCGCTCGACGATCACGTCCTTGGGCTTGAGCCCGGCCGGCAGTTCCTCCCCGCCCGTGCCGGTGACGAACCGCATGCCGGCCGCCGGGCCGCCGAGCGCGTCGACCACGGCCCTGAGCGGCACGCCGCTCCAGATCACGCAGCCCGCCGCCCCGACGGTCCACGGCGTGCCCGAGATCTTCTGGCCCGGCTGCAGCGCGTCCTGCATGTACTTGCGGCCGTTGCCGGAGCATTGCAGCACGGTGGCGACGCTCGCGAGGCCGAGGCGCTTCAGCTCGGCCAGCGTCAGCGTCCTCGGATCGGCCACGCCCGCGATCTCGAGCCGCCACGCATCCCGATCGGCGACGATGCCGTCCGGGGGCGGGGCGACGTTGTTGCGGATGAACAGCCGGCCGATCGGCGTGACGATGCCGCTGCCGATGAAGCCGCGCTTCGTCTCCACGGTCTGGTTGGAGTGAACGATGAGGGCGTCCGGGTCCTTCCAGGCGATGGTGCCCGGCAAGCCCTTGGCGTCGGGCTTCCCCTTGGCGTCCGACGTCCCCTTGGCGTCGGGCTTCGGCGGCGCCGGCCTGGCCGGATCCGCCGCGGGGCCCTGGGCGCGCGCGGCGGAGGCGACGCCGACCGCCCCCATGGCCGTGCCGGCGAGGAAGCGGCGTCGATGCAGGATCGTCGGCTCGGACACGCGACAACATCCTCCCGTTTTCTTTCTTTGGAGAAGATGTTTCTGCGGCGCGGCCTTCGGGCCGTCAAGCGGAGGGCGCCGTGCGACGACGGGTCCTCCCGCTCCGTCGGGCGCCCTTCACCCCGGCTTGCCCGCCAGGAGGTCCCGCAGCGTCGTGATGGTCGAGGCATCGGCCACCCCGTCGACCCGGGCCGGGCGGAAGTGGCGCTGGAACGCCGTCACCGCCGCGCGGGTCCTGGCGTCGAAGGTGCCGCTCACCGGCAGGTCGTAGCCGTAGAGCGCGAACATCGATTGCAGCGCCTCGATCGGCTGGCCGGCATCGCCCTCGGAGAAGAAGCGCCCGTCGCGGATCGGGGCCGGGGGCACCCAGTGGCCGATGCCGTCCCGGGAGAGGGCGCCCCAGGGAAAGCTCTCGCCCGGATCGATCTTGCGCTCGGGCGCGATGTCGGAATGAGCCAGCACCCGGTCGGGCCGGATCGGCCAACGTCCGAGGATGTCGCGGCAGAGCGCCGTCACCGCCGCCATCTGCGCCTCCGGGTAGGGCGCGAGGCTGCCGTCCTCGGCGTGCCCGGGATGCGCGATCTCGATCCCGATCGAGCGCGAGTTCATGTCGCGCACGCCTTCCCAGGCCGAGACGCCGGCGTGCCAGGCGCGGCGGGCCTCCGGCACCATCTGCACCACCCGGCCCTCCTCGAAGACGAGGTAGTGCGACGAGACCTTGGCGAGCGGGTTGCAGAGCCGCAGCAGCGCCTCGGCGGCGCTCGCCATGCCGGTGTAGTGCAGGATCAGCGCGTCGACCGGCAGGGTCCGCTCGTCGTGGTTGGGGGAGGGCACCACCTGGGTGGCGACCGGGCTGTCGGGGGTGAGGCTCATGCGGGCGGCGAGACCTTGGGCTCAACTCGGGCGCCGCTCGGCGGCGATGCGGTCGTAGGCGGCGTTGATGGCGGCGAGGCGCCGGGTCGCGATGGCCACCGCCGCGGGCGGCAGGCCGCGGGCCACCGCCCGGTCGGGATGGTTCTCCGAGACGAGCGCCCGGTAGCGCGCCTTCAGCTCGGCATCGGTCAGCGAGCGCGCGGCGCCCAGCACCTCGTAGGGATCGTCGGCCAGCCGCACGTGCCGGGCGGTGATGCCTGCGAAGCGCGCCTCGTCGAAGCCGAAGATCGCCGCCACCTCGGCGAGGTAGCGCGCCTCGCTCTCGTGCACGGCGCCGTCCGCCTTGGCGATGTGGAACAGGCCGTCGAGCACGTCCTCGAGCAGGGCGGGCTCGTCGTGGAAGGCCTCGGCGACCTGGCGGGCATAGCCCTCGAAGCCGCTGGTGGTGCGCTTGGCGAGGTCGAACAGCCGCTCGACCCCGGCGCGCTCGTCCTCGGGCACCCGCACGATCTCGGCGAAGGCCGCGACCTCGGAGGGCGTCACCACCCCGTCCGACTTCGCCATCTTGGCGGCGAGCGCGACGAGGCCGGTGGTGAACACCACCTCGCGGGGGGTGGGCCCGAACAGCGAGCCCTCGCGGTCGAGGAGGAAGTGGCCGGCGACGGCGCCGATCAGCGCGCCGAGCGGACCGCCGGCGGCGAGCCCGAGGCCGGCACCGCCGAGCTTGCCCCACACGCCCTGGCTCACGCCCGCCTCCGGATCTCGGTCGGGCGGGGGAGGGGGATCGGGTCTCGGGGGAGCGGGCGCGTCATGGGGCCCTTGTAGCGCCCCCGCGCGTTCCGCGGAATGTGGTAGCGCACCCGGCGGCAAGACCGCCGGGGCGCTCAGGCGAGGCCGATCAGCGGCAGTAGACGTTGCCGTAGGGGTCGCGGTAGGTGCCGTAGGGGCACTGGGGGGCGGTGGCCGCGCCGACCACGGCGCCGCCGGCCGCGCCGATCAGGCCGCCCGCGAGCGCGCCGCCGGCCCGGCCGGTGGCCGCCGCGCCGATCGCCGCGCCGGTCAGGCCGCCGAGGGCGGCGCCGCCGGCGGCGCGGTCGCCGGGGGTGTTGCAGGCGCCGACCGACAGGGCCAGGGCGCCGGCGAGCGTGGCGGCGATGAGCTTCTTCATGGTGTTGTCCCCTCGTGCGTCTCGCGGTCTGGCTCCGGGCGTCGCGCCCGCGCCGCTGTCCGGCAGCTTAGCCGTACCGTGCCTGAACGCAAAATGAGCTTGGCCGTCCGATGGTTCCCGGGCCCGAGGCGCGAATCGGGGCGGTGCGGCGCGCAGGCCACAGGCCCGGGCCCCTGCCGCCCGGGCGCCAAATGCTCTAAAGGGGCCGGACATGCCCGGCTTGAACGCCCGCGAGGACCCGATGCAGCGCGCCACCACCATCGTCCGCAAAGCCGCCGTGCGCCCCGACGCCGTCGCCGACGAGGTCGCCCTCGACCACGCCGCCCGCTCGCGCCGCAGCGCCGAGCTGACGGCGCGGGGCGGCCTCGCCTTCCGTCTCGACCTCGACCGCGAGACCACCCTCGAGGACGGCGACGCGGTGCGCCTGGAGGACGGGCGCCTGGTGCGCATCCTCGCCGCCCCGCAGGCCCTGCTCGCGGTCAAGGCCGAGAACCCGCTCCGCCTGACCCGCCTCGCCTGGCAGCTCGGCAGCAACCACGTCCAGGCCGAGGTGACGGCCGACGCGCTCTACGTCCTCGACGACCCGGTGGTGGCCGAGCTGATCCGCGGCCAGGGCTGCACCGCGAGCGCGCTCCAGCGCCCGTTCCGCCCCGAGAAGGAGGCGGCGGCCCACGACCACAGCACCTGCGGGCACGACCATCACCATGGTCATGCCCACGCTGAGCACGACCACCGCGACCATGGTCACGGGGACCACGATCACGGGCATCACGACCACGCCCATCACGACCACGCCCATCACGATCACCACCATGACCATGGCCACCCGCACGATCACGGGCACGTCCACGGTCCGAACTGCAAGCACGGGCACTGACGCCGCGCTCCCCATCTCATGACGGGTCCCGGCATGGACCAGACCGGGCGGATCACCACCTCACGACCATGACCGATACTGCTCCTTCCTCGCCCTGGCGCTTCTCCGTCGCCCCGATGATGGACTGGACCGACCGCCACTGCCGGGCGTTCCACCGCATCCTCTCGGCCCGCGCCCTGCTCTACACCGAGATGGTGACGACGGGCGCCGTGCTGCACGGGCCGCGGGAGCGGCTGATCGGCTTCGATGCGGCCGAGCATCCGGTGGCGATCCAGCTCGGCGGGTCGGATCCGGGCGACCTCGCGGCGGCCGCCCGCATCGCGGAAGAGTTCGGCTACCGCGAGGTGAACCTCAATGTCGGCTGCCCCTCGGACCGGGTGCAGGACGGGCGCTTCGGCGCCTGCCTGATGCGCGAGCCAGGCCTGGTGGCTGAGTGCGTCGCCGCCATGAAGGCGGCCGTCTCGGTGCCGGTGACGGTGAAGTGCCGCATCGGCGTCGACGACCAGGACCCGGAGGCGGCGCTCGACGCGCTCACCGCCGCCGTCCGGGCGGCGGGGGTCGACGCGCTCATCGTGCATGCCCGCAAGGCGTGGCTGAAGGGCCTGTCGCCTAAGGAGAACCGGGACATCCCGCCCCTCGATTACAGCCGGGTCCACCGCCTCAAGCGCGCGAACCCGGATCTGCCGATCGCCCTCAACGGCGGCCTGCAGGATCTCGCGATCGCCGCGGCCGAGCTCGCGCCGCGGGACGGGATCGCCCTCGACGGGGTGATGCTCGGCCGCGCGGCCTATGCCGAGCCGGCGCTGCTGCTGGGCGTCGATCCGGAGCTGTTCGGCGAGCTGGCCCCGGTGACGGATCCGTTCGCGGCGATCGAGGCCTACGCGCCCTACATCGCGAAGCGGCTCCAGGAGGGCGTGCGCCTGCACACCATGACCCGGCACATGCTCGGCCTGTTCAACGGACGGCCCGGGGCACGGCCCTACCGCCGCCACCTCTCGGTCGCCGGCACGCGGCCGGATGCGGGCCTCGACACGCTGCGCGAGGCGGTGGCACTCGTCTCCCGCGAGCCGGCGAGCGCGGCGGCCTGAGGACGGGAGCATCCGTCAGCTTGGCAGCCGGCCGGTCCGCGGGCATGTTCGCTCGTGAACAGGCTCGTGCCCCAGGGAATGACGGACCGGATGATCGCACTCGATGACGGCGCCCCGGCCCCGCTCGGCGCCCATTTCGACGGGCGCGGGGTCAACTTCGCGCTGTTCTCCGCCCACGCCACGGCAGTGGACCTGTGCCTGTTCGATCCGACGGGGCGCGTCCAGACCGACGTGGTCCGGCTGCCGCGGCGCACCGACGACGTCTGGCACGGCTACCTCTCCGGGGTGCTCCCGGGCCAGCTCTACGGCTACCGGGTGCACGGCCCCTGGGATCCGGGGCGGGGCCACCGCTTCAACCCGCACAAGCTCCTGATCGACCCCTATGCCCGCGAGCTGCACGGCCGGGTGCGCTGGCACGACGCGCTCTACCCGTATCGCCGCGGCAGCCACCGCGAGGACGTGCTCGACCGGCGCGACAGCGCCCCGATGATGCCGAAGGGCGTGGTGACGGCTCCCGAGGCACCGGTCCACGACGACCCGCCGCTCCGCCACCCGCTGGTCGACAGCGTGATCTACGAGGCCCATGTCCGGGCCCTGACCCACACCCATCCGGGGGTGCCCCTGCCGTGGCGCGGCACCTACGCGGCGCTCGGCCACCCGGCGATCGTCGAGCATCTGGTGCGCCTCGGCGTCACGGCGGTCGAATTGCTGCCGATCCAGGCCTTCGTCGACGACCGCTTCCTGGTCGAGAAGGACCTCTCCAACTTCTGGGGCTACTCGCCGCTCAACTACTTCGCGCCCGAGCCGCGCTACCTCGGCCCCGCCGGCATCCCCGGCCTGAGGAGCGCGATCCGCCAGCTCCATGCCGCCGGCATCGAGGTGCTGATGGACGTGGTCTACAACCATACCTGCGAGGCCGACCATACCGGCCCGAGCCTGTCGTTCCGCGGCATCGACAATGCGAGCTACTACAAGCTCCAGCCCGACGATCCGCGCCGCGACATCGACTGCACCGGCTGCGGCAACACCCTCGACGTCGCGGTGCCGCGGGTGATGCAGATGGTGCTCGATTCGCTGCGCCACTGGGTCGAGGCGTACCGGATCGACGGCTTCCGCTTCGACCTGGCGTCCAGCCTCGCCCGCTCCCCCCACGACTTCACGCCCCGCGCCGCGGTGCTGCAGGCGATGGCGCAGGACCCGGTCCTGTCCCGGGTCAAGCTCATCGCCGAGCCGTGGGACATCGGCATGGGCGGCTACCAGCTCGGCGGCTTCCCGGTCGGCTGGAGCGACTGGAACGACCAGTTCCGCGACGCGGCAAGGGGCTTCTGGCGGGGTGACGCCGGCCAATTGCCGAAGCTGACGCAAGGGCTGACCGGCTCCAAGGAGATCTTTTCGGCTTCCGGCCGCGGGCCGTCCGCCAGCATCAACTTCATCGCCTCCCACGACGGCTACACGCTCGCCGACGTCGTCGCCTACGAGGAGAAGCACAACGAGGCCAACGGCGAGGGCAACCGCGACGGCCACGGCCACAACGTCTCGCGCAACTACGGCGTCGAGGGCCCGACCGACGACCCCGAGATCCTCTCCTTGCGCGCGCGCCAGAAGCGCAACCTGCTCGCCACGATCCTGCTGGCGCAGGGCGTGCCGATGCTGCTGATGGGCGACGAGCGCTCGCGCAGCCAGGGCGGTAACAACAACGCCTATTGCCAGGACAATCCCACCTCCTGGATGGACTGGGAGAGCGACGGCGGCGACGCCGAGTTCACCGAGTTCGTGCGCCACCTCCTGGCGCTCCGTCGCGATCACCGGGCGCTGCGCCGGCGGAAGTTCCTCACCGGCGAGACCGTGGCGCCGGGGGGCTTCAAGGACGTGCACTGGCTCTCGCCCTGCGGCGCCGAGATGGACGACGGCGCCTGGGGCGAGCCTGAGCGCCGCGCCTTCGGCATGCAGATCGGCAACGACGCGCCGGACGGGCGCCGCCTCCTGATCCTCGCCAATGCCGGGGAGGGCGCGCTGGAGTTCCGGCTCGCCAAGGTGATCGGCGGGCCGTGGACGCCGCTGTTCGACACCACGGTCGCGGACGGGCGGCCGGCGGGGCGGGAGGCGGTGCGGCGCGGGGGGAGCGTGCGGCTGCCGGGGCGGGCGCTCCTGGTGCTGGCGCGGGATGGGGCGTAGCGCGCGCGGCCCGGAAGGCCGTCCGGAACCGGCTTGTCGGACGGCGTCACGCCATGTTGCCCCAGGTGCCGCGGCCGTCCGTCTTGAGAAGCGGTGACGCACTTCCGATCAGCGCGAGTTCGTTCGCCATCTTCACCAGGCTCGGTCCGAGACGGAGCATGCGTTCCTCGGTGAAGCGGGAGGACGGACCGGCGATGACGAGGGCGCCCGCCGCCGGCTCGCCCTTGCGCCTCACCACCGCGGCCACCGAGCTCATGCCGGACGCATACATGTCCTGGATCATGCTGAAGCCCCGCTTCCGGTGCGCCTGCAGCATCGGGAGGAGAGCCTCGACGGTGACCGGCGCGTTCGGCCCGTAGCTCGCCGGATCGCCGAGGCCCTGACGGACCACGATTTCGGTCGCCTGCTGGTCGCTCAGGGTTGCAAGCCAGGCATGGCCCGCCGCGCTGCATGAGAGCGTCAGGTCGATGCCCATGTCGGGATCGTAGAGCAGACCGACCTTCGACCCCACCGCCTTCGCGACCAGGGTCAGCCGGTTTCCGTCGAGGATGGCGAGACGAACGAGTTCGTCCGTCTCCCGGGCCAACCTGTTCATGACCGGCTGCGCGATGTCGATGATGCCGGACTTGCTCAGGAAGCTCATGCCCATCGAGGAGAGTTTCGTGGTGAGGGCGTATTCCCCGCGCCGAAGCGGCCGGACGTAACCGGACTTCACCAGCTCGTTCAGGGTGCGATGGCAGCCGCTGCGGATCTGATTGAGATCGGTCGCGATCGCCACGAGCGGTGCTCCGTGCGGGCGGGATGCCAGATACTCCAGAATAGCCAGCGCCTTCTCCATCGAACCGCTCATGCCGACCTCTCGCGATCTGCTCTTGCTTTCAAAATTTGAAAGATAGTCAAAAAATGTTGCCTGGTCGATTCGTGGCCGGCACGATGCGGGAGTTCAGGGCGCGAATAGCGACAGCTCGACAGGGGAGGGCGACCACGATGGGGATGGGCCTCATTCACCGCAGGACTGCGCTGCCCGCGATCGCAGCCGTGCCGTTCGTCGCCGCACCGTTCGTCCGTCGTGCCGCCGCCGCCGAGTTCAGCCTCAAGATCGCGCACCCGCTGGCCGCGGCACATCCGACGAACACCCGTCTCCTGGAGGCCGCCGACAGGATCGCGAAGGACACGGACGGCCGGGTCGAGCTGCGGATCTTTCCGAACGGCCAGCTCGGGGGCGAAGCGGACACCCTCAGCCAGCTGCGGTCCGGAGCCGTCGAAGGTTACGTCATCGGCGGCCTCGTCGTGTCGACGGTCGTGCCCGCGGCGGCCCTGGACGGAACCGGGTTCGCCTTCAGCGATGCCTCGAAGGTCTGGCCGGCCATGGATGGCAAGCTCGGCGCCCACATCCGGGACGCATTCGCGAAGAGCAACCTGTACGCCGCTCGCACGTCCTGGGACCTCGGCTTCCGGGAGATCACCACGTCGGTGAAGCCGATCCGGACGGTCGCGGACCTGAGCGGGCTGAAGATCCGCGTTCCGAGCGCCGCCGCCTATACGAGCCTGTTCAAGGCGCTGGACGCGGCGCCGACCAGCGTGCAGTTCACCGACGTCTATCCCGCGTTGCAGACCCGGATCGTCGATGCGCAGGAAAACCCGCTCAGCCTGATCGTGACGTCGCGCTTCCATGAAGTTCAGAAATTCTGCTCCCTGAGCAATCACATCTGGCAGGGCAACTGGGTCCTGTTCAACGGCCGCGTCTGGAAGGGTATCCCGGAGGCGCTTCAGGAGATCGTCGAAAGCCGGCTGAACGAGGCGGGGCGGGCGCAGCGCAACGATCTCGCCGGGCTCGAGCAGAGCTATCGCGACACGATGGTCAGGAGCGGGATCGCGTTCAACGACGTCGATGCCGACTCGTTTCGCGCCAAGCTGAGATCTGCCGGCTACTACACGGACGTTCGCCGCAAGTTCGGCGACCAGGCGTTCCAGATCCTGGAAGAGGCCGCCGGGGCGTCCTTCGGCTGAGGCCGCGCGGGACCGGTGCCGTCATGGGGGGACGGGCGGTCCGGTGCATTCCTGCAGAGCTGCCGCCCGATACCACGCGAGTCTGAGAGGCCAGCATGTCTTTACTGGGCCGCGCCGCGGTCGCCATGTGGTGGAGCATCGAACCGGAGATGCGGGCGGAGTTCGGTGACTGGCATTCTCACGAGCATTTCCCGGAACGGCTGAGCATCCCCGGTTTCCTGCGCGGGTCGCGCTGGGCGAGCACGCTGGAGGACGGCGGGTTTTTCGTGCTCTACGAGCTCGAGGCTTACGAGACGCTCACCTCGCAAGGGTATCTGGACCGGCTCAACGCGCCGACGCCCTGGTCCACGACGATGATGCCCCACCACTTGGGAATGGTGCGCAGCCAATGCCGCGTCGAGGCGAGCTTCGGCGGCGGCGTGGCGCTCTCCCTCGCCACGGTCCGGCTGTCGCCCGGGGACGGGGACAGGTCGGCCTTGCGCGACCGGATCGTCGGCAGGCTCGCGAATCTCGCCTCCGAGCCTGGCCTGACCGGCGCGCATCTCCTGGTGACGGATACGCCGCGCGCGCGCGCCCCGACGCGCGAGCAGGAAATCCGCGGCGGCGACCGCACGGCCGACTGGGTCGTGCTGGTCTCGGGCTACGATCCGGCTCGTGTCCAGGCTTGCGTGACGCAGCATGTCTCCGCGAGCACCCTTCACGGCCTGAACGAGGATCGTCCCGTCATCGTCGGCCACCATCGATTGTCCTTCTGCATGACGGCCGTGGATGTTGGCGCATCATCGGCTGCGGTGTGAGCGCGGCGGCACCGTGACGATGGGGCTGACCCTGCCGGCTCGGTGCGCAGTCGAGTCGTCCGGGTTGAGGTCCCGCCCCTCATCCCACCGGCCCGAACAGCGCCCGCTCCGCCTCGACCACCGCGTAGATGTGCTCCGCCACTGCCCGGATCCGGGCGAGGTCGCGGCTGTCGGCGTGCATCATCAGCCAGAAGCCGCGGGTGAGCGTGATTTCGTCCGGCAGCACGCAGGTCAGGTCGCTCCGCCCGGCCGCCATGAAGCAGGGCAGCACCGCGAGGCCGAGGCCCGCCACCGTCGCCTGGAGCTGGGCGTTGAGGTTGGCGCTCCGTAAGCGGGCGCTCACCCCCGGCGCGACCTGCTGCAGGTAGTCGAGCTCCGGCGAGTAGAGCAGCTCGTCGATGTAGCCGACGAAGCGGTGGCCCTCGAGGTCGGCCTTCGTCCGGATCGGCGGGTGCTGCGCGAGGTAGGCCGGGGCGGCGTAGAGCCGGAGCGCGTAGTCGGTGAGCTTGCGCCCGACGATCCGCCCCTCCGGCGGCAGGCTCAGCCCGATGGCGATGTCGGCCTCGCGCTTCGACAGGCTGAACAGCCGGGCCGTCGCCACGAGCTCGATGTCGAGCTCGGGGTGGCGCTCGACGAGGCCGGCGAGGCGGGGGGCCAGGAAGGTGCTGCCGAAGCCGTCCGGCGCGCCGATCCGCACCGTGCCCACCAGCTGCGACGCCGCCCGGCCGACCGCCGCCTCGCCGTGGATGATCGCCGATTCGACGGCATCCGCCGTCGCCACGAGCGCGAGGCCCGCTTGCGTCGCGGTGTAGCCCGAGGCGCGCCGGTGGAAGAGCTTCTCGCTCAGGCGCCGCTCGAGGCGGTCGATGCGGCGGATCACCGTCGCGTGGTCGACCCCGAGCCGGCGCGCCGCCGCCGAGACCGTGCCGGCCCGGTGCACCGCCAGCACGAAGCGGTAATCGTCCCACACGTCGCCTTTTCCACCCTCCGGTTCCCGCATCCGCGCACACCCGTTCCGCTCCCACGCCCCTTCCGCTATGGGGATCGCCAGGGCAAGGTGCCCCCCAACACACGATTGATCCAGGGAGGATCCCCAATGGCGCGCGAAGTCGGGCACTTCATCGGCGGCGAGCACGTTCCCGGCCGCTCGGGCCGCACCTCCGACATCTACCAGCCGATGACCGGCGAGGTGATCGGGCGCCTGGCGCTGGCGAGCCGGGCCGAGATGCGCGCCGCGATCGAGAACGCCGCCAAGGCGCAGGTGACCTGGGCTGCCACCAACCCGCAGCGCCGCGCGCGGGTGATGATGCGCTTCCTCGACCTCGTGGCGCGCGAGATGGACAGCCTCGCCGATCTCCTCGCCCGCGAGCACGGCAAGACCATCCCCGACGCCAAGGGCGACATCCAGCGCGGCGTCGAGGTGGTGGAGTTCGCCTGCGGCATCCCGCACCTGCAGAAGGGCGAGTACACGGAAGGCGCCGGCCCCGGCATCGACATCTACTCGATGCGCCAGCCGCTGGGCGTGGTCGCCGGCATCACGCCGTTCAACTTCCCCGCCATGATCCCGATGTGGAAGTTCGCGCCCGCCATCGCCTGCGGCAACGCCTTCATCCTCAAGCCCTCGGAGCGCGATCCGGGCGTGCCGATGCGGCTTGCCGAACTCATGATCGAGGCCGGGCTCCCGGCCGGCATCCTCAACGTCGTCAACGGCGACAAGGAGGCGGTCGACGCGATCCTCGACGACGACATCATCCAGGCGGTCGGCTTCGTCGGCTCCTCCGACATCGCCCAGTACGTCTATGCCCGGGCCACCGCCACGGGAAAGCGCGCCCAGTGCTTCGGCGGCGCCAAGAACCACATGATCATCATGCCGGACGCCGACATGGACCAGGCCGTCGACGCCCTGATGGGCGCCGGCTTCGGCTCGGCCGGCGAGCGCTGCATGGCGGTGTCGGTGGCGGTGCCGGTCGGCGAGAAGACCGCCGACGCGCTGATGAGCAAGCTGATCCCGCGGGTCGAGAGCCTGAAGATCGGCCCGTCCACCGACCCGAGCGCCGATTATGGCCCGCTCGTCACCAAGGCGGCGTTGGAGCGGGTGCGCAACTACGTCGAGATCGGCGTGAACGAGGGCGCCAAGCTCGCGGTCGACGGCCGGGCCTTCAAGATGCAGGGCTACGAGAACGGCTTCTACATGGGCGGCTGCCTGTTCGACCACGTGACGCCGGAGATGCGGATCTACAAGGAGGAGATCTTCGGCCCCGTGCTCTCGGTGGTGCGCGCCAAGGACTACGCCGAGGCCCTGCGGCTCCCCAACGAGCACGAATACGGCAACGGCGTCGCGATCTTCACCCGCGACGGCGACGCGGCCCGCGACTTCGCCGCGAAGGTGCAGGTCGGCATGGTCGGCATCAACGTGCCGATCCCAGTGCCGCTGGCCTACTACACCTTCGGCGGCTGGAAGCGCTCGGGCTTCGGCGACCTCAACCAGCACGGGCCCGATGCGGTGCGCTTCTACACCAAGACCAAGACGGTCACCCAGCGCTGGCCGTCGGGGGTCAAGGAAGGCGCGCAGTTCTCGATGCCGGTGATGCAGTAGGCAAGACGGGACGCGCGGGCCTTCTCCTCTCCCGTGGGCGGGGAGAGGGCTGCATTCCTGTTCAGGGAATGCAGCAAGCCCGAAGGGCGAGGGTGAGGGGGCGTTTCCGGAGGAGTCACATCCGGCACCTCCCCCTCACCCTCGGCTGACGCCTCGCTGTGTCTCCTGAACGGAGACGCAGCCCTCTCCCCGCCCGCGGGGAGAGGGGAAGGCGGCGCCTTTTTTGGCGCTGGGTTAGAGACAAAAACCTAAACAGAACGGGAGGAACCGCCGCCATGACCCTGTTCACCCTCCCCGAGGACCAGGTCGCCATTCGCGACATGGCGCGCAGCTTCGCGGCCGAGCGGATCGCGCCGCACGCCCTCGACTGGGACGAGCGCAAGCATTTCCCCCTCGACGTGCTGCGGGAGGCGGCCTCCCTCGGCATGGGCGGCATCTACATTTCCGAGGAGCATGGCGGCTCCGGCCTGACCCGGCTCGACGCCGCCCTGATCTTCGAGGCCCTGAGCCTCGGCTGCCCGACGGTGGCGGCGTTCCTGTCGATCCACAACATGGCCGCGTGGATGATCGACAGGTTCGGATCGGCGGCCCAGCGCGAGCGCTTCCTGCCGGGCCTGTGCCGGATGGATCAGGTCGCCGCCTACTGCCTGACCGAGCCCGGCTCCGGCTCGGATGCGGCTTCGCTCCGCACCACCGCCCGGCGGGAGGGCGACCATTACGTCCTCGACGGCGCCAAGCAGTTCATCTCGGGCGCCGGCGCGGCCGACCTCTACGTGACGATGGTGCGCACCGGCGAGGCGGGGCCGAAGGGCATCTCGACCCTGGTGGTGCCGTCCGACGCGCCGGGCCTGTCCTTCGGCCCGAACGAGCGCAAGATGGGCTGGAACGCCCAGCCGACCCGCGCCGTGATCTTCGAGGAGTGCCGGGTGCCGGTGGAGAACCGCCTCGGCGAGGAGGGGATCGGCTTTCGCATCGCCATGGCGGGGCTCGACGGCGGCCGGCTCAACATCGGCGCCTGCTCCCTCGGCGGGGCGCAAGCGGCGCTCGACAAGAGCCTCGCCTACATGGCCGAGCGCAAGGCCTTCGGGAAGCGCCTCGACGCGTTCCAGGCGCTGCAGTTCCGCCTCGCCGACATGGCGACCGAGCTCGAGGCCGCCCGCGCGCTCCTCTACGGCGCCGCGGCCGCCCTCGACCGGAAGGATCCCGACGCCACCCAGCGCTCGGCGATGGCCAAGCGCTTCGCGACCGATACCGGCTTCCGGGTCGCCAACGAGGCGCTCCAGCTCCACGGCGGCTACGGCTACCTGTCGGAATACGGCGTGGAGAAGATCGTCCGCGACCTGCGGGTGCACCAGATCCTGGAGGGCACCAACGAGATCATGCGGGTGATCGTGGCCCGCGGCCTCGTCGCGGGCTGAGACCGTGCCGTCGGCAGCCCCGCGTCGCAAAAGCAGAGATCAACAGAGGAAACGCTGAGCCATGACGCAGATCGCCTTCCTGGGCCTCGGCAACATGGGCGGCCCGATGGCCGCCAACCTCGTCGCGGCCGGTCACGCGGTGACGGGCTTCGACCTGATGCCGGAGGCGCTGGACGCCGCCCGCGCGGCGGGAATCGCCGTGGGGGGGAGCGCCGAGGACGCGGTCGAGGGGGCCGAGATCGTCGTCACCATGCTGCCGGCGGGGCGTCACGTGCTCGCGGTCTACGACGCGGTGCTGCCGCACGTGGCCGAGGGCGCGCTGATGATCGACTGCTCGACCATCGACGTCGCCAGCGCCCGGGCGGCCCACGACAAGGCGCGCGAGCGCGGGCTCGCCGGCCTCGACGCCCCGGTCTCCGGCGGCGTCGGCGGGGCCAAGGGCGCGACCCTGACCTTCATGGCGGGGGGCTCCCCGGAGGCCTTCGCCCGGGCCGAGCCGGTGCTGGCGAGGATGGGCCGCAAGGTCGTGCATTGCGGCGAGGCCGGCGCCGGCCAGGCGGCCAAGATCTGCAACAACATGATCCTCGGCATCTCGATGATCGGCGTCGCCGAGGCCTTCGTGCTGGCGGAGAAGCTCGGCCTCTCGCACCAGGCCCTGTTCGACGTCGCCTCGACCTCCTCGGGCCAGTGCTGGTCGCTCACCACCTACTGCCCGGTCCCGGGTCCCGTCCCGGCCTCGCCGGCCAACAATGACTACAAGCCGGGCTTCGCCGCCGCCCTGATGCTGAAGGACCTGCGCCTGTCGCAGGAGGCCGCGACGAGCGCCGGCGCCGCGACGCCGCTCGGCGCGCACGCGGAGGCCATCTACGCCGCCTTCGAGGCGGCGGGGCAGGGGGGCACCGACTTCTCGGGCATCATCCGCCACCTGCGGGAGGCGGGGCGGGAGTAGCCCCGCCGCCGGCACCGGGTCGCACGCGCGCTCCGCCCGGTCGAGCGGGCGCAAACGACGCCGGTCTCAGCGCTCGGCCACGGCGATCAGGGCGGTGGAGGCGATCGGCAGGATGGGGCGCCCCGCCGCCAGCCGGTGCGCTTCGGCGACGACCGCCGCCTGGTCCGCGTCGCTCAGGCCCGTCCAGTCGGGCGACAGGCCGAACACCGTGTCGGGCGCGTCGAGCCTCGCGACGGCGAGCTCGTAGTCGAAGACGGCCCGGGTGATCCGCGGGGCGCGGTAGCCCGCCGCGACCATCTCCCGGGAAAGCCGGTCCGGATCGCCCAAGGCCGTCGCGCCCTCGGGCATCGGCATCGCCTCGCGGTCGGGAAACAGCGTCTCGCGGATCCGGCGGAGCAGCAGGAAGGTGGCCGCACCCTGCTCCTGCCACGTCGCCACGACGCCGTGGCCGCCGGGCTTCGTGACCCGGGCCATCTCGGCGAGCCCCCGGCGCCAATCGGGGAACATGATCACCCCGAAGATCGAGAATACGGCATCGAAGCCGGCATCCGGCAGGGCGAGGGCCTGCCCGTCCATCACCGCCGCCTCGATGGTCGGGCACCGCGAGGCCGCGACGCGGGCGACCATGCCGGGCGAGAAATCGATCGCCAGCACCTGCGCGCCCGTCCGTGCCGCGGCGCGCGCCAGGGCGCCCGTCCCCGTCGCGACGTCGAGGATCCGGCTGTCGGAAGTCAGCGCCACCCGCGCGAGCGCCGCCTCGGCGAAGCGCGCGGTGAACGGGTGGGCGGTCTCCTCGTAATGCTCGGCGACCTTGTCCCACCGGGCGGGGTCCTCGAACTCGCGCATCGTCGGCGTCTCCTCGTCATGTAACTCCAAAAGTATCGTAAGAGGTCGCGCTTGCCAATCCGGTCGGTGCGTGGAGGATGGCGGCGTGCGCACCGACAGCCGCCTCTCCCGAACGCTCCACGTGCTCCTCCACATGGCACGGAGCGACGCGCCGATGACCTCCGAGGCGATCGGGCGGATGCTGGGCACGAATCCGGTCGTCGTCCGCCGTACGATGGCGGGGCTGCGCAAGGCCGGTTACGTCAGGTCGGAGAAGGGGCACGGCGGCGGGTGGACCCTCGCCGCGAACCTGGAAGACGTGTCGCTGCTCGACGTGCATCGCGCCGTCGGCGGCCCGCGCCTCTTCGCGATCGGCAGCGATCGCCCGGATCCCGCCTGCGCCGTCGAGAGGGTCGTGAACGAGGCGGTGGAGGGGACCTTGCGGGAGGCCGAGGCGCTGCTGGTCGCGCGGCTGGCCTCGGTCAGCCTCGCGGAACTGGCGCGCGGCTTCGATGCGCGGTGTCGCCCGGCCGGGTCCGGGGCGGCGGCGGTCTGCGAGTGAGGCGGCCCGCCCATCCGCCGGGGAGTCTGCCCGCGCTGCTCCGCTGAATGGAACCCGGTGGATGCGAGAGCCGGGAGGTTCAAGCAAAAACGGCCGCCGGGCGATCTGCCCCGCGGCCGTGAAGAGAGGCGGGCCTTGAGCAGGCCCGCCGATGCGGCTCAGCCGATCCGGGGATCAGAGGCCGTTGAACTTGTAGCTGAACCCGGCGCGGACGAGGTTGCCCTCGGTGTGGAAGCGCGAGGTGTAGGAGCCGCGCGGCTGGGCGGCGGCGGCCACCGTGAGGCCGGTGTTGTTGACGAGCACGTTGCGGCTGCCGAGGTCGTAGTGGAGGTACTCGGCCTTGATCGTCACGGCCTGGGACTGGATGCCGAGCAGGCCGAGCAGGCTGAAGCGGGCCAGGAACGAGTCGGTCGGGAGCGCGTACTCGATGCCGCCGCCATAGGCGTAGCCGGTCTCGAGCTGGTTGTAGCGGCCGCTATAGGCGAGCGCCAGCGGCGGGGTGGCGCCGGCCGTGGTGTAGAAGTTGGCGCGGTAATCGACGCCGCCATAGGCGAAGCCGCCCATGCCGTAGACGAAGACGCGGTCAAAGGCGTAGCCGACGCGGCCGACGACGGTGCCGAGCCAGGACAGCTCCTGGCGGAAGGCGCTCGGGTCGGAGAAGCCGCCATTCGCGGCGAGCTGCGGGCCGAGGTAGAAGGTGTTCTTGTGGAGGTCGGTCCAGGCCCAGTCGGCCTGGACGCCGACCACGAAGCCCGAGCCCGGCGTGAACTGGTAGTTGTAGCCGAAGCCGCCGCCGATGTTGGCCAGCCCGTCCTGCTCGTTGCGCACCGACGGCGGGCGACGCAGGGTCGCGACGTTGCCGATCGTGTTGGTCGGCGCCACGTCGTTGCCGATCGTGGTGATGCGCTGGCGGTCGGTGAAGGTGTAGTCGGTGTGCAGGCCGGCGTAGAAGCCGGTCCAGGTGAAGACCGGCACGGCCGTGAAGACCGGCGGCGGGGCGACGCGGCGCGGCAGGTCGGCCGCGGAGGCCGCTCCGGCGAGGAGCGACGTCGCGGCGCCGGCGAGCATGAGCTTCTTGATCACTGGAATACGCCCCGGTTGAACGGATATATGCCGGGACGCTACCTTGACCGTGGCCGGGCGCCTATGACCGCGGCGCCACACCCGCCTGTCGACCGCCACGGTTTCTGAATTTTTTCCGTGCGCTGCCGCACGGTCCCGGCAAGAACCGCCGGTGCACCCGACCGGCCAATCCCGAGGATCCATGCCCGCACGAGACGAATCGAGGCCGCGGGCCCTGATGATCCAGGGCACCGGCTCGGATGTCGGCAAGTCGCTGATCGTCGCCGGGCTCGCCCGCCTCTACGCGCGACGGGGCCTGCGGGTGCGGCCGTTCAAGCCGCAGAACATGTCGAACAACGCCGCCGTGACGGCCGACGGCGGCGAGATCGGCCGCGCCCAGGCGCTCCAGGCCCGGGCGGCGGGCGTGGCGCCCTCGGTCCACATGAACCCGGTGCTCCTCAAGCCCCAGAGCGAGACCGGCTCCCAGGTGGTGGTGCAGGGGCGGATGGTCGGCACCGCGCGGGCCCGCGAGTACCAGGCCTGGAAGCCGCGCCTCCTTGCGGCGGTCGTCGAGAGCTTCGGGCGGCTGCGGGCGGAATCCGACCTGGTGCTGGTCGAGGGCGCGGGCTCGGCCTCCGAGGTCAACCTGCGCCGCGGCGACATCGCCAATATGGGGTTTGCCCGCGCCACCGGGACGCCGGTGGTGCTGCTCGGCGACATCGACCGCGGCGGGGTGATCGCGAGCCTCGTCGGCACGAAGGCGGTGATCGATCCCGAGGATGCCGCGATGGTGCGGGGCTTCCTCGTCAACCGCTTCCGGGGCGACCCGTCGCTGTTTGCCGACGGCATGGGGCTCATCGCCGCCCGCACCGGCTGGGAGGCGCTCGGGCTGATCCCGCACTTCCCCGAGGCCGCCCGGCTGCCGGCGGAGGACGTGATGGGGCTGAAAGGGGCCGAGCGGCCGGGTGGGAGGGTCGTGGCGGTGCCGGTCCTGCCCCGCATCGCCAATTTCGACGATCTCGACCCCTTGCGGGCCGAGCCGGGGGTGAGCGTGGTGCTGGTCGATCCCGGCCGGCCGATCCCGCCGGCCGACCTCGTGCTGCTGCCGGGCTCGAAGACCACGATCCCCGACCTCGCCTTCCTGCGCGCGCAAGGCTGGGACATCGACATCCTGGCCCATCGCCGCCGGGGCGGGCGGGTGCTCGGCCTGTGCGGCGGCTACCAGATGCTCGGCACGACCCTGAGCGACCCGCAGGGCATCGAGGGCCCGCCCGGCACGGTGGCGGGCCTCGGCCTCCTCGACGTGGCGACGGTGATGACCGCCGAGAAGCGGCTGGCCGCGGCGAGCGGCGTGAGCCTGCCGGACGGGACCCCGTTCACCGGCTACGAGATGCATGTCGGCGAGACCGGCGGGCCCGACGCCGCCCGGCCGCTGCTGCGCCTCGCCGACGGCCGCACCGACGGCGCGGTCTCCGCCGACGGGCTCGTCAGCGGCACCTACGTCCACGGGCTGTTCTCCGACGAGGGCCAGCGCGCCCTGTGGCTGGCCCGCCTCGGCGCCGCGCCGGGCCCGGAGGCTTACGAGGCGGTGATCGAGGGCGTGCTCGACCGCCTCGCCGACCACCTCGAGGCGCATGTCGATTGCGACCGGCTGCTGGCGCTGGCGGTCTAGAGCTCAGCGCCGAGCCGCGCGTTCGGCGGATGCGAGAGACCGGGTTCAGACCGCCCGCTTCAGCGGCGAGCCTCCGTCATCATCCGGACGGCCAGCGCGGCCAGCACCGTTCCCATGATCCAGCGCTGCACGACCGCGAAGGACGGCCGGCGGGTCAGGAACAGCGCGATTGATCCGGCCGCGACCGCGATGGTCGCGTTGACGAGGACGCTGATGACGATCTGCGTCGCGCCGAGCACGAGGGCCTGGCCCAGCACGCCGCCGGCCGCGGGATCGATGAACTGCGGCAGCAGCGAGAGATACATGACCGCGATCTTCGGATTGAGCAGGTTGGTCAGGAGGCCCATGAGGAACAGCTTTCGCGGGCTGTCCTTCGGCAGGTTCTTGACCTCGAAGGGCGAGCGTCCGCCGGGCCGGACGGCCTGCCACGCGAGCCAGAGCAGGTAGAGCGCGCCACCGATGCGGATCGCGTCGTAGGCGTAGGGCACTGCGAGGACGAAGGCGGTGATGCCGAGGGCCGCGCAGAGCATGTAGAAGACGAAGCCCAAGGCCACGCCGCCGAGGGAGATCAAACCCGCGATCCTGCCCTGGCAGATGGAGCGCGAGATCAGGTAGATCATGTTGGGCCCAGGCGTCAGGACCATGCCGAGCGCGATCGCCGCGAAAGCAAGAAGGTTGCTCAAGGTGGGCATCACTGTTCCATTGCAGGAGGATGCCCAGACGCGCGGCGATGTCCGCTCGCGCTCCCCGATGGTTGCCCATCTCCAGCGTCAGTCACGCGAGGTCGTCGGATCCTACCGCCATGGCTCCCGCACGGAAAGCCCCGGCTGAGATCCCGGCGCTCGAGGACACCAGCACAGGCGTCGCCGGACGCCTCCGACCGGATCCGCGCGACCGTCCCGGTTGCCGCCACCGGTTTCTGCGGACGGCACGGAACAGTGTGACGCCGCGGCAGTTCGCACACGGCCGTGGTCTCGGTTAGAGGAGATCGACGGCCCCGGTTCCGTGCCGGCGGCTCCCTCCTGTGTGCGGTCTATAGCGACGTGACGATCCTGAAACGCGCGCGGCGCCTCGCGGAGACGGGGCGCCAGTGGTTCGTGCCTCCGCCCGGCCCGGTCGCCTGGACCCGGGCCTACAATTGCGGAATCCTGGTCGCCCTCAACCCGGAGGCCGATCCGGACGCGGTCGAGCTGGCCCTGGCGCGGGGCTCCGAGCGTGAGCACGCGCTGCCGGTCGACCGCCGCTTCGTCGAGGACGGCACCGCCTACCTGCACGCCGCCCTCGATCCGGCGCTCCTCGCTGGTCCGGCGACGCTGCGCCTGACGGTGACCGAGCCGGGCCGCGCCGACCAGCAGCGGATCGCGGTCGGGCCGGGATGCCACGCGGTCCACCTCGACGGCGTCGTCGGCGGCGTGCTGACGGGCTGGGTCTCGTCCTTGTCCGCCGAGCCGCTGCCGGCCGTGCACCTCGTCGTCGACGGGCTCGAGGGCGAGCCGGTCCGGCCCGGGCTCTACCGTCCGGAGCTGCGCTTCGGCGGGCGCGAGGGCGGCTGGAACGGCTTTCGCCTGAGCCTGCCGGCCTGGGCCCTCGACGGGCGGCCCCACGGCATCGCGGTGCGGGCCGGCGACACCGTGGCGGATCTCGGCGCCTACGCCCCGCGGCTGCGCTCCAGCCTCCACGTCGAGGCCCCGAGCCGCGTCACCGGCTGGGTCTTCGACGCCGCCGGGCCCGACAGGCCGAGCACCGTGCGGGCGGTGCGCGACGGCGAGGAGGTGGCGCAGGTCGAGACCCACCCGCGGGCCGACCTGCTGGAGCTGTTCGGCCGCCACTCGGCCGCCTTCGCCTTCCCGCCCGGCGCGCTCACGCCCGGCACCGACCTCGCGGTCGGCCCCGTCGGGGCCGGCGAGGTCATCGGCCACCTGCGCGGCACCATCGAGCTCGCCCGGGCGGAGGCGCGGGCGCTCCTCCTGCCCAACGACCCGGCGGCGACGCGCGACGAGCGCCTGGCCCTGCGCGAGCGCCTCGTCGCGGCGATCCGGCCCGGGGGCGGCGCGCGCCTCGTCCTCGCCGAGCCGGCGGCGCCCGAGCCGGTGCCGGAGAGCGGCCGCACGCCGCCCCCGGCCTGCGCGATCGTGCCGGTCTATAACGGCCTGTCCGACCTCGAGGCCTGCCTCGCTTCGCTGCTGCCGCAGCTCGCCCCCGGGCGGATGCGCGCCCTGGTGATCGACGATGCCTCGCCCGATCCGGCGGTCACCCGCGCCCTCGACGACCTCGCGGCCGCGGGGCATCCGGCCCTGACGGTGCTGCGCAACCGCGAGAATCTCGGCTTCATCGGCACGGTCAACGGCGGCCTCGCCCTGCTCGAGCCCGGCGAGGACTGCGTCCTCGTCAACGCCGACACGGTGCTGGCGCCCCGGGCGCTGGAGAAGCTCGCCCGCGCCTGCCACCGCCGCCCCGGCATCGCCAGCGCCACGCCGCTCTCGAACAACGCCACCATCCTGGGCTTCCCGGGCATGCCGGAGGCGCAAGGGCCGCTCCTCGGGCTGCCCCCCGCGGCGATCGACGCCGCCCTCGAGGCGGCAGGGTTCGGCGCCGTCACGATCCCGACGGGGGTCGGCTTCTGCCTCTACCTGAACCGGCAGGCCCTCGACGAGGTCGGGGCGCTCTCGCCGGAATGGGGCCGGGGCTATTGCGAGGAGGTCGATTGGTGCCTCAAGGCCCGCGACCTCGGCTGGATCCACGTCGCGGCCACCGATGCTTACGTCGAGCACGAGGGCTCGGTGTCGTTCGGGAAGTCGGAGCGGCTGGCGATCCTGGAGCGCAACCACGACCGCCTCCTCGCCCTCTACCCCGAGTATCAGGACGAGGTCGACGCCTTCATCGCCGCCGACCCGCTGCGCCCGCTGCGGACCGCCGTCCTCGGCACCCTGCTCGCCGAGCGCGTCCGCCGCCTGACCCTCCATGTCGGCCACGGCTTCGGCGGCGGCGCGGGGCGGTACATCGACCAGGTCTCCGGCCTCGCCCGGGCGGGTGACCACGAGATCGGGTCCCTGGCGCCGACGGGTCGGGGCCCGGCCAGGCGCCTGATCCTCGCCCTCCACGCCGCCGCGGCGAGCGTCACCCTGCGGCCCGACGAGCTGCTCGGGCTCCTCGAGGCGCTCGAGGCGCGCGGCGTCGCCGTCGATCTCCACCTCAACGCGCGCATCGGCTACGACGCGGCCCTCCTCGACCGGCTGTTCTCGGGCCGCTGGCCCTACGCGGTCACGCTGCACGACTACCAGTGGTACTGCCCGAAGGTTCATCTGGTCGACGGACGCAACTTCTACTGCGAGGAGCCGCCGGCCGACATCTGCCGCCAGTGCACGGTGAGCGGCGTCGCCTACGACTACGCCGACCAGAACGCCCTGATGGGCGGCGGCCTCGACGGCTGGCTCGCGACGAACGAGCGCATCCTGCGCGGGGCCCGGCGCCTCGTGGCGCCCTCCCGCGACACCGCCGAGCGCTATGCCCGCCGCCTCGGCCTGACCGGCATCGCGGTGGTGCCGCATCCCGACGCGGCGCCCGGCCCCATCGCCGAGCGCGCGCGCCGGCCGCGCACCGGCGCCGTGCGGGTCGCCCTCGTCGGCGGCATCGGCGCTCACAAGGGGTTCGAGCTCGTGGTGGCGCTCGCCGAGCGCGCGGCACGGGAGCGTCGCCCGATCGCCTTCACGGTGATCGGCTCCGTCGCCGACCTCACGCGGGTCGAGGGCCTCGGCACCCTCGCGGTGACGGGCTCCTACCGGCCGGAGGAACTGCCGCACCTCCTCGCCGATGTCGACCCCGACTACGTGTTCCTGTCGAGCGTCTGGCCCGAGACCTACTCCTACGTCCTGTCGGAGGTGTGGGCGGCGGGCTACAAGGTGGTCGCCCTCGATGCGGGCGCCCCGGCCGAGCGCATCCGTGCCCAGGGCGGCGGCCTGCTGCTGCCGTTCACCCGCGACACCGCGATCCTGCTCGACGCCCTGGTCGAGGCCCGCTCCCGGCTCGCGGAGGTCGCGATCCCGTCCCTGCCGGCCGAGGCGCCGAGCCTGGCGGCCTACGAAGCGGCGATCGCGGCGGAGGGATCGGACCTCTGAGGCGCGGCGTCAGGCGGGGCGGAGCCTCACGCGCTCAGACGCCTCTCCGGAAAGGGATCGGCGGCGAGGACGGTCCGGGCCATGGCCTCGTTCTCGGCGTCGAGGATCGCCTGGGCGATCCGGCTGACGAGGTCGCAGCTCGCCGCATCGAGCGCCGCATCGTTTCCCGTCCGCGCCGCCGCGGCGAGCGCGGAGCCCTCGTGCATCACGATGGCGCGGGCGATGCGGATCGCGTCCGCGACGGCTTCGTAGGGGCGGGGCATCGAGACCAACTCCACGGATGCAGGTGGCGCGGCGGAACTGCCGCTGGGTCGTCGAAACCGTGCAGCCCGGGAAACTGTTCCGGGATGCGGCGTTCCGGCCCGCGCCGGGGCCGGCGCGGGCGTCCCCGCCCGACGGCGGACGGCCGGTCATGGGGAGCCCCGATCGCGCAGGACCCATCAGGGATGACCCATCATGGATGACCGATCATGGATGACTGATCATGGATGACTCATGGCCGCCAGCGTCGCGCCGTCGCTGCCGATGTCGTCGGGGCCGGTCATGCCGAGCAGCTCGACCAGGCGGCCGCGGGCCCGGCTGACCCGGCTCTTGATCGTGCCGACGGCGACGCCGCAGATCTCGGCCGCCTCCTCGTAGGTGAAGTTCTGGGCGCCCACCAGCACCAGCGCCTCGCGCTGGTTCGCCGGCAGGGTGCTCAGCGCCGCCTGGAAGGCCGAGAGCTCGACCCGCGCCTCCTGGTCCGGCAGGGCGGTGAGGCGCCCGGCCATCACCCCGTCGGCATCCTCGACCTCGCGCCGGCGCTTGCGCTGCTCGGAGTAGAACAGGTTGCGCAGGATGGTGAACAGCCAGGCATAGAGGTTGGTGCCGGGGGTGAAGCTGTCGGCCTTGGTCCAGGCCCGCACCAGGGTCTCCTGCACGAGGTCGTCGCTGCGGTCGAAGTCGCGGGTCAGCGAGAACGCGAAGGCGCGCAGGGCCGGGATCGAGCCGAGCAGCAGCGCGCGCATCTCGGGATCGACGGGTTTCATCGCGGGCGTCATCGGGCGTCCTCCTGGCCGGGGGCGGCCTCGGGGCTATCGGCCGGTCCGGCGGCGTTCGCGGGCGGGGGTCCCCCGTCGAGCCCGGCGATGAGCGCGGCGAAGCGGTCCGGCACCGGAGCGCTCAGCAGGTCGGCGTAATGGGCGCGCAGCGCCCGGCCGAGGCGGCGCCGGGTGCCGGCGTCGAGTTCGGCCCTCGGCGGCCCCGCGGGCCGCTCGCGGGATACCGGCTCCGGTCCGGCCGGAGCGTCGGTGTCGGTCTCGTCGTCGCGCATCGCCGCATGGCCTCGCGGCTGACGGGGCCGGGCCGCGGCGGACGGAATGCCTGCCGGAGCCGCGGGCGCCGATGGGAGCCGCCTCGTGCTTCGTTGGCGCCGCAATAAAGCCGTGGATTTTAATGCGATCTGAAAACGATATTCAGCGAACTTTAATCCAAGCTTGGCCTTGAGAGGCAAGCTCGTCTGCCCGCGGCCGGCATCTTGAACTTGGCGCTGCGGCAAGAATACGGCCAAGATCTGAGAAGCGCGGCGCGGCCCGCCGGCCCGACGGGTGCGACGCCGGCGCGGCGCGCATCCCCGCGCCTGTGTGACCTCTCCGCGCTTGTCCGGCGGCCCGGGACACCTACCCTAGGGCCTCAGCTTCTCCAGCGGGGATGACACCTTGAACCCGACGTCGCTTCGTGCGCCCGCCGCCACCGCGGCCTTCCTGACGCTTCTGGCCCTGACCTCCCTGGCGGCGACGCCGGCCCTCGCCCAGCGGGACGATCAGGGCCTCCAGATGAATTGTGCCGGCGACTACTTCAAGCTCTGCGCCGGGGCCGATCCGGACAGCCCGGAAGTGGAGCGCTGCTTCACGCGCAACCGCGCCAAGCTCTCGCCCCAGTGCCGGGCGGCGATCACCGCCT
Source organism: Methylobacterium terrae (assembly GCF_003173755.1). Classification (NCBI taxonomy): domain Bacteria; kingdom Pseudomonadati; phylum Pseudomonadota; class Alphaproteobacteria; order Hyphomicrobiales; family Methylobacteriaceae; genus Methylobacterium; species Methylobacterium terrae. Next base: position 369,012 of record NZ_CP029553.1, on the reverse strand, counting down.
ACGACCGCAAGACCGGCGGCAAGAATTCGTCGGACGACTGACCGGGGGCTCGCCGGACGCGTCGGCGAGGCATCGGGGGACCCGCCGGTCCCCCGGCCTCTGGGACTCAGGATCACAGCCCCCTGTCGAGCCGCAGGATGCGGCAGGGATCGCCGGCCAGGGCCGCCGGTGCGTGGGGCGCGCGGATCAGCAGCGCCTCGGAGCGGGCGAGCACCGAGAGCATCGAGGAATCCTGGCGCTCGGCCGGGTGGACCACGGGCAGCCGGTCCGGCGCGGTGTCGAGGGCGGCCCGCATGTAGTCCTGGCGCCCGTCATTGGCCGGCAGGTCGCGCCCGAGCAGGCCCGGCTCGCTGCGGTCGGCCCCGGCCTCCGGATCGCCCAGCAATGCCCGGATCAGCGGCTGGACGAAGAGCAGCCCGCACACCACCGACGAGACCGGGTTGCCCGGCAGTCCCAGCACCGCCATCGGGCCGAGACGGCCGTGCATCAGCGGCTTGCCCGGCCGGAGCGCGATGCGCCAGAAGCCGAGGTCGAGCCCCTGGCGCGTCAGCGCCGACTGCACGAGGTCGTGGTCGCCGACCGAGGCGCCCCCTAACGTCACCAGGAGGTCGGCGCGTTCGTCGCGGGCGCGGGTGATGGCGGCTTCGAGGTCGGCGAAGCTGTCGCCGGCGATGCCGAGATCGATCGCCTCGGCTCCGGCGCCCTCCGCCATCGCGGCGAGCGCCAGGCCGTTCGAGGCGACGATCTGGTCCCATTCGGCCGGCTCGCCCGGCCGCACCAGCTCGTCGCCGGTGGCGAGCACCGCGACCCGGGGACGGCGCCGGACGCGTAAGGACGGGTTCCCGCCCGCGGCGGCGAGCGCCACCCGCCAGCCGTCGAGGCGCTCGCCGGCCTGGAGCAGCCGGTCGCCCTCGCGGAAATCGAGGCCGCTGCCGCGGATGTGGCGCCCCGGCGGGTTGCCGGCCCTCGCCAGGACCGCGTCGCCGTCGCGCTCCGTGTCCTCCTGGATCACCACCGTGTCGGCGCCCGACGGCAGCGGCGCGCCGGTGAAGATGCGGATCGCCTCGCCCGGGCCCACCGGCCCGCGGGCGCCGTGGCCGGCGGCGCTGGTGGCGGTGACGATCAGGCGCACGGGGGCCTCCGGCGAGGCACCGGCGACGTCGGCGGCGCGCACGGCGTAGCCGTCCATCGCCGAGGTCGAGAAGGGCGGCTGGGTGCGCAGGGCCCGCACGTCCTCGGCGAGGGTGCGGCCGGCCGCTTCCGTGATGGCGACGGTCTCGGCCTCGACCGGGCTCGCGCCCGCCAGGATGCGCGCCAGCGCCTCGGAGACGGGGAGGAGCGCGCTCACGCGCCCATCTCCGACGAATCCGCCTGCCACACCCCCGAGCGCCCGCCGCTCTTGTGCAGCAGCCGCACGCCCTCGACCCGCATGCCCCGGTCGGCGGCTTTCACCATGTCGTAGACGGTCAGGCACGCGACCGAGACGGCGGTCAGCGCCTCCATCTCGACCCCGGTCGGGCCCTGCACCCGCACCTCCGCGGTGATCCGGATGCCGGGCAGGCCGTCGTCGGGCTCGCACTCGACGCGGACCTTCGTGAGGAGCAGCGGGTGGCAGAGCGGGATCAGCTCATGGGTGCGCTTGGCCGCCATGATGCCGGCGAGCCGCGCGGTGCCGAGCACGTCGCCCTTCTTGGCGTCGCCCTCGCGGATCAGCCGCAGGGTGTCGGGGTTCATCACCACCAGGCCCTCGGCGCGGGCGGCGCGGTCTGTCGCGGCCTTGTCGGTGACGTCGACCATGTTGGCGGCGCCGGCGGCGTCGAGATGGGTCAGGGTCGGCATGGCCTGGCTCCGGGAGGACTGCCCCGCGCTTAGCACGGGGCGAGCCGGCCCCGCCACGGCCTCACACCGTCAGGGCCGCGCTCTCGGCCGCGTCGAACACGCGCGAGCGCAAGAGGAAGCGCTGCCCCGAGCCGTTCTCCAGCGAGAACATGCCGCCGCGGCCAGGCACCACGTCGATGATGAGCTGGGTGTGCTTCCAGACCTCGTATTGCGGGCCGCTGATGTAGAACTCCGCCCCACCGATCGCGCCGAGACGCACGTCGCCGTCGCCGATGAGGAAGTCGCCGACGGGGTAGCACATCGGCGCCGAGCCGTCGCAGCAGCCCCCGGACTGGTGGAACAGGACCTCGCCGTGCGTGGCGCGCAAGCGCGCGATCAGGGCGAGGGCCGCCGGGGTGGCGGTGACGCGGGGTGGAGCTGCGCTCATGGGGGCGTCCTTTGGGGGGGAGACGCGGGTTTGTGAGGGAAACGACGCGGACAAGACCGGTGCAGGACCCCCTCTCCCGGCGATGCCGGGAGAGGGGAGACCTGCGCGTTCCTCGTTTTCCGGCTTTTTTCAGAAGAACCCGAGCTTCTTCGGCGAGTAGCTGACCAGCAGGTTCTTGGTCTGCTGGTAATGGTCGAGCATCATCTTGTGCGTCTCGCGGCCGATGCCGGACTGCTTGTAGCCGCCGAAGGCGGCGTGGGCCGGGTAGGCGTGGTAGCAGTTGGTCCAGACGCGGCCGGCCTGGATCGCCCGGCCGAAGCGGTAGGCGCGGCTGCCGTCGCGGGTCCACACGCCGGCGCCGAGGCCGTACAGGGTGTCGTTGGCGATCGAGAGCGCCTCGGCGTCGTCCTTGAAGGTCGTGACCGACAGGACCGGTCCGAAAATCTCCTCCTGGAAGATCCGCATCCGGTTGTGGCCGCGGAACACCGTCGGCTGCATGTAGTAGCCGCCGGCAAGCTCGCCCTCCTTGATGGCGCGGGCCCCGCCCGTCAGGCACTCGGCGCCCTCCTGGCGGCCGATATCGACGTAGCTGAGGATCTTCTCGAGTTGCTCCGACGAGGCCTGGGCGCCGATCATCGTGGCGGGATCGAGCGGCGAGCCCTGGGTGATCGCTTCCACCCGCGCGATCGCCCGCTCCATGAAGCGGTCGTAGATCGATTCGTGCACCAGCGCCCGGCTCGGGCAGGTGCAGACCTCGCCCTGGTTGAGGGCGAACATGGTGAAGCCCTCGAGCGCCTTGTCGAGGAAGTCGTCGTCCTCGGCCGCCACGTCCGAGAAGAAGATGTTCGGCGACTTGCCGCCGAGCTCCAGCGTCACCGGGATCAGGTTCTGCGAGGCGTACTGCATGATCAGCCGCCCGGTCGTCGTCTCGCCGGTGAAGGCGATCTTGGCGATCCGCGGAGAGGAGGCGAGCGGCTTGCCGGCCTCCAGCCCGAAGCCGTTGACGATGTTGAGGACGCCCGGCGGCAGGAGGTCGCCGACGAGTTCGGCGAGCAGCAGAACCGAGGCCGGGGTCTGCTCGGCGGGCTTCAAGACCACGCAATTGCCGGCGGCGAGCGCGGGGGCGAGCTTCCAGACCGCCATCAGGATCGGGAAGTTCCACGGGATGATCTGGCCGACGACGCCGAGCGGCTCGTGGAAGTGATACGCCACGGTGTCGTGGTCGATCTCGGAGAGCGAGCCCTCCTGCGCCCGGACGCAGCCGGCGAAGTACCGAAAGTGGTCGATGGCGAGCGGGATGTCGGCGTGGGTCGTCTCGCGGATCGGCTTGCCGTTGTCCCAGGTCTCAGCGAGCGCGATCAGGTCGAGGTTGTCCTCCATCCGGTCGGCGATCCTGAGCAGGATCCGGGCGCGCTCGGCCGGCGCGGTGCGGCCCCAGGCCTCCTTGGCGGCGTGGGCGGCATCGAGCGCCCGCTCGATGTCCTGCGCGTCCGAGCGGGCGACCTCGCAGATCACGCCGCCGGTGATCGGCGAGGTGTTCTCGAAGTAGCGGCCGGCCACCGGCGCCACCCACCGGCCGCCGATGAAGTTGTCGTAGCGGCCTGAGAACGGCGACTTCGTCCTGGCCTCGGCGAAGAGTTCCGGCTTGTTCATGCGTTCCTCCCACTCGTCCCGTTCGCGGGACGTGGCGGGACCTCTCCCGGCAGCGGGCGTGCCAGCCGGGCGCGGGCCGTCGGCCCGGCCCCGCCGTGACGCGGCAAGCCGTTGATCGAACTCGCGTTTCGCGGGCTGGTCGCCGCGACCTTCGACCAAACTCCGACCCTGTCCGGCCGGCACGGTGCTGGATCGGGCGCGCGACACCTGCGACACTTGTCGCAAACAGCGACAGGCCGCCCGGCCGGGCGGCGAGACGGGAGGAGGCCGCGCATGCAGAGCCGCGTGACGACGCCCCGCACCCTGCTGGCCGCCCGGCGGCAGGCCTTCGGGCCGGGAGCGGCGGAGCCGCCGCCGCCGATCCTGCGCTCCTGGGAGCGCTGCGCGGCTCTGGGGCTCGATTTCGGGCAGCGACCCCGGGTCGAGCCGCTGACGGCGGCCGCGATGCGCGAGGCCTTCGACCGCAACGAGGTCCTGCGCCAGCGCTGCCGGCCGGAGATCGAGGCGCTGCACGGCGAGGCGCGGGCGACCGGGAGCCTGGTGATCCTCACCGACGCCGACGGCCTGATCCTCGACACCCTCGGCAGCGACGCGTTCGCGGGCCGCGCGGCGCAGGTGTCGTTGCGCCCCGGCGTGCCCTGGAACGAGAGCCTGACCGGCACCAACGCCATCGGCACGGCGCTGATCGAGCGCCGCCCGGTCGAGGTGCGGGGACCTGAGCACTATTTCGAGCCGCACCGGATCCTGAGCTGCGCGGCGATGCCGATCCTCGGTCCGGACGGCACGGTGCTGGGCGTCCTCGACCTGACCGGACCGGCGGCGATCCACCAGGGCCACGCCCTCGGCCTCGTCGGGCTCGCGGTCGCGGCGATCGAGCACCGCCTGTTCGAGGCGGTGCCGCCGGGCTGCGAGGTGCTGCGGCTCCACCGCGACGTGAACCTCCTCGGTACGTCCCGCGAGGGGGTGCTGGTCTTCGAGGGACGGCGCCTCGTCGGCGCCAACCGGCACGGTCTGGCGCTCCTCGGGCTGTCGTGGAGCGACCTCGGCGCCGAGCACGCCGCCGGCCATGGCGGCAGCCTCGCGCCGGGACCGCTCTCCTTGCGGGACGAAGCCGGCGCGCCGCTCTACGGCCGCCTCCAGAATGCGCCGGCGACGGTGCGGCGCCGGCTGCCGGTCGAGCCGGGGAGGCCGGATCTCCCGGAGCCCGTGGCGGCGATCCCCGTCGCGCCGAGACGCGAGGCGCCGATCCTCGATGCCGCCACCGAGAAGCTCCTCGCCCGCGCCGTGCGGCTGATCGATGCCGGGATCCCGGTGGTGGTCGAGGGCGAGACCGGCACCGGCAAGGAGGTCTTCGCCCGCGCCGCCCACGTGGCCTGCGCGCGCGCGCAAAGACCCTTCGTGGCGGTGAACTGCGCGGCGCTGCCCGAGACGCTGATCGAGGCCGAATTGTTCGGCTACGAGCCCGGCGCGTTCACGGGCGCGGCCCGCCACGGCGCCAAGGGCCTGCTGCGCCAGGCGGAGGGCGGCCTGCTCTTCCTCGACGAGATCGGCGACATGCCGCTGTCCCTGCAATCGCGCCTGCTGCGGGCGCTGCAGGAGCGCGAGGTGCTGCCCGTCGGCGGCACCCGCCCGGTCCCGGTCGATTTCGCGCTGATCTGCGCCACCCACCGCGACCTGTCCCGCATGGTCGAGGACGGCGCCTTCCGGGCCGACCTGTTCTACCGCATCGCCCCCTACCGGGTGCGCCTGCCGACCTTGCGCGAGCGGCCGGACCGCCTCGCCCTGGTGCGGGGCCTGTGGGCCCGGACCGATGCCCCGGCGCGCGGCGTGAGCCTGTCGCCGCCCTGCGAGGCGGCGCTCGCCGAGGCGTCCTGGCCCGGCAACCTGCGCCAGCTCGCCGCCTGCCTGAGGGCGCTCGCGGCCCTCGCCGAGCCCGGCGAGGTGCTGGGGCCGGAGGATCTGCCCGAGGGGCTGGCCGCGCGCCCCGCGCCTGCCCCGGCGGCTCGCCCTGCGCCCGCCGCCGGCCGCCTCGACGCCCTCGCCGAGGAGGCGATGCGGGCGGCGCTCGCCGCCCATGGCGGCAATGTCAGCCGGGCGGCGAGGAGCCTCGGGATCAGCCGGAGCACGCTGTATCGGCGCTGCCTGGGGGAGCGGGCGGGGGCGTCGTCCGGCGGCACGCGATAAAGGCGGGAACCCGATTCGCTTGATCGCGCGGGGGGGCTCTCGACCCCTCGCGAGCTTCCGGGATACCGACGTTCCGGCATCCAGCGGCGCGGGTTATCGGCACGGTGCCCGGTGGTCTCGTCGCGCGCCTGTTGTAAGATCGGAGCCATGCCCGGAATTTTCGATTGGCTCGGCAACCGAAGGTCGTCCGAACGGAATCGCCATCGCGTCGTCGCGCGTTCCGATATGGCCACCGGGGAGGCGTCAAGCGATCCCTACGCCCTTCTCTCGGCTCGGCTCGGCGACTACCCACCCGACACGCCGCTTCATCGCGGTGATCCCAGGGGGCTGACGCCGGAGCAACGCGCCGAGAACCTGGTCCAGTTCCGCGCCCGCGACGCGGACCGGATTGCCGTTCTCGTCGCGCGGCTCGCCCGGGAAGGGCTCGACGGTGCGGCCGTGCTGAGCGGCGGCGAAGCGGCGCTGACCGAGGGCCGACGGATCGACGCGTGGCTCGCCGGCTGGATCCCCAAGCGCCGCTTCGATCCCGTACGGGGCGATGTCGAGGTCAATCCACCGCTCGCCCGCTGGTTCGCGAGCGACCGCGCAGGTGCAGACCTCGTGCTCAGCTTCGTGTCGGATCTGGCACGGCTCAACGCCGCGGCCATCGCTGCGGCCGATCCGCTGTTCTCTTGGGCTGTCGTAGAGGATGCGCTCGACGCTGCGACCACCGCCGACCCGGTCGACAATCCCCACGGGGAGCCGAGCGACCGCCGTTACCATCTCTGTCTTGTCAGAGACGCTTACGACGGCTCGGCGCCGGTCATTCTCGACGTGCCGCGCGCGGTGCTCGACCTGGTTCACGGGCGCATGTCGCCCATCGGCCTTCCGATGTCGACGGCGTTCCCGGTTTGGCTGCAAGCGATCCGGTCGGGCGCTTACGCGTGGCAGTGAGCGGGTCGCTCCGCCGTCGGGCGATCGACACGCCCCTTTGGGGGCAAGACCCTTGGAAGCAAGACCCTTGGAAGCAAGACCCTTGGAAGCAAGACCCTTGGGGCAACACACGATGTGCCTATGTCGCGCTCGGGCCGGACCAGTCGCCAGTGATCTGAACGTCCGGTTGAAGCCGCACCGCGAAGTCCGCTCCCCAACCCCAAGCGGACATCGAAGCGATGGAGCGGTTCGAACTTCCAGCTAGAGCTCGGGATCCTCCGCCGCCTCCAGCCGCCCGGAGGCGATGGCGTCGAGGAACAACCGGTGGTCCTCGGCATTCCGGTCGCCGTAGGCCCGTGCCCAGTCGGCGATCGCCTCGCGCAGGTCGGCGTGGCGGTCGCGGCCGCAATAGCCGGCGATGGCGGCGGCGTCGCCGGTGCGGGCGTGGGCTCGCGCCAGCAGCGCGCCGTAGGCCCAGGAGAAGTAGACCAGCGGCTGCCCGCGCATGCAGCCGACCGGGATCTCGCCCTTCATGTTCTTCATCTGGCGGACGTAGAACGGGCGGTCGTCGATGGTGGTCCAGCCGAGCAGCGGGTCGCCGACCGCCTGGAGCAGGCGCTGGCCGTAGATCACCCGCTCGCCCTCGTGCGAGGCGTAGGGCTCGGGCATGCCGGCGACGTAGGGCGCGTGGGCGGGGCGCACCGCCTCCTTGACCTGGAGGAAGAGCACGTCCTGGTCCGAGTTGCCGCAGAGCAGCGCGACGTAGGCCCGCGTGCCGACGCTGCCGACGCCCACGACCCGGTGGGCGACGTCGACGACGTGGTAGCGGTTCAGCATGAACCGGCGCTCCGGCGGCAGGGTCTCGGCGTAGCGCTCGAGCCCGGCGGTCACCGCCTCGCGGGTCTCGTCGTCGACCCAGGTCAGGATCGGCGGCTCCTGGCGGAAGCGCCAGCCGCCGTCGACCCGGCGCTCGCCGATCCGGGCGAGCAGGCTCTTGTTGTGGCGCTTGCGCGCCTTCTCGACCGCGCGCTCGACCACCTCGCGCGATTCGTCGTCGATCGCGATGCCGCTGATATCGAGCTCTTCCGCCCGCGCCGCCCGGTGCCAGACGTCGAGGGAGCCCTGCGGGGCCAGCTCCGTCATGGTGTGCTGGTAGCCGTGGGCCGCCGCGATCACCGCCTCGCGCCGCTCGGCCGGCGGCACGTCGAGGTCGCGCGAGGCGACCTCGATGCTGGCGCAGAGCCGCTTCAGGTCCCACTCCCAGGGGCCGATCGTCACCTCGTCGAAGTCGTTGAGGTCGAGCACGATGTCGCGCTGGGGGGTGCCGAACAGGCCGAAATTCGAGATGTGGGCGTCGCCGTTCATCACCACGTCGATGCCGCTCGTCGGCGTGCGGGCGAGGTCCCAGGCCATCACGGTGGCGGCCCCGCGCAGGAAGGCGAAGGGCGAGCTCGCCATCCGGGCGACGCGCAAGGGGATGAGGCGGGCCTGGCGCCCGCCTTGCGCCTCCTCGATCAGCCGCACCGGGTCGGGCCGGTCCTCCGGCACCGGGACCGGGCCGTGGCTGTCGTGCGGAACCTTCGCCCGCAGGCACTTGCCGGCGGCGCGGCGCTTCTCCCACGGCTCGCCGGGGGTGCGCAGGTCGATGTGGGGGAAATCGGCCAGGGGCTCGAGCACGATGTCCTCGGCCGGTTCCTGCACCCGCTCGCAGGTTTCGGCCACGCTCTCGTCGGCGACGGCCTCCGGCAGGTCGGACGGGGGCAGGTCGGACGAGGAGATGTCGTGCTGTCGGTCCATCGGCACTGCTCGCGGGCGGCCCCTCGCTCCCGGGGTCCGGGATTCAACCTTGACCGTGGGCGATCGTTCCGGCCGCGGGGATGAAACCTGCGGACCGGAACGTGTCGTCACTCAGCCCTGGTGGTCGCGGGCCTCCTGGACCCTGTGCAGGAACTCCGCCGCCGCCTCGGCCCGCCGGTCCGGATCGTCGCAGGGGCGGCGCAGGATCAGCCGCCCGTCGCGGGCAGTCACCTCGTCGGAGAGCGGCATCGCCGCGGGCGCGCAGCCGGGCCGGAAGTCGATCGCCAGGCCCTGCGGGCCGCCGGTGAGGCGGGCGATGCCGAGGGTCAGGCACGCGACCCGCAGATGGGCCAGCGCGAACAGCGCGCGTACGCCGGCGGGCGGCGGCCCGAAGCGGTCCTCGACCTCGCCGCGCAGGGCCTCGACCTCCTCGGCCGCGCCGAGGCGCAGGAGCCGGGTGTAGAGGCTCAAGCGCACCTCGGGCTCGGGCACGTAATCCTCCGGCACGTCGCCGGCGAGGCCGAGATTGATCTCCGGCGCCCAATCCTCCGCCGGCTCGCCCTTGGCGGCGCGCAGCGCGAGCTGCAGCAGGTGCTGGTAGAGGCCCAGCCCGATCAGCTTGACGTGGCCGGCCTGGTTCTCGCCGACGAGGTCGCCGGCGCCGCGCAGGTCGAGGTCGCGGGCGCTGATGGCGAAGCCCGCGCCGAGGCGGTCGAGGGCTTCGAGCGTCCGCAGGCGCTTCTCGGCCGCCGGGGGCAGCGCGCGGTCGGGCCGGGTCAGCAGGTAGGTCACGCCGCGGCGCTGGCCGCGCCCGACCCGGCCGCGGAGCTGGTGCAGCTGGGCGAGGCCGAAGCGCTCGGCGTCGTGGACCAGCATCGTGTTGGCCCGCGGCACGTCGAGCCCGCTCTCGATGATCGAGGTGGCGAGCAGCACGTCGCCCTCGCCGTCGGCGAAGCGCACCATGATCTCGTCGAGTTCGGCCGGCTTCATCTCGCCGTGGGCGACGACGGTCGCGAGTTCCGGCACGAGCTGCCGAAGGCGCTCGGCCATCGGGCCGATCTCCTCGATGCGCGGGCAGACGACGAAGCTCTGCCCGCCGCGGCCCTTCTCGCGCATCAGCGCGGCCCGCAGCGTGTCGTCGTGCAGCGGCGTCAGGAGGGTGCGGATCGGCTGGCGCACCGCCGGCGGCGTCGCGATGACGCTGAGCGACTTGAGGCCGACGAGCGCCGATTGCAGCGTGCGGGGGATCGGCGTTGCGGTCAGCGTCAGCACGTGGGCGTCGCCGGCCATGCTCCGCAGGCGCTCCTTCAGGGCGGCGCCGAAGCGCTGCTCCTCGTCGATCACCACGAGGCCGAGATCGGCGAAGGCGACGCCGCGCCCGGCGAGCGCGTGGGTGCCGACGACGAGGCGGATCGAGCCGTCGGCGAGGCCCCGGCGCACGCGCTTGGCCTCCGCCGCGCCTTCGAGGCGCGAGAGCTGCGCCACCCCGATGCCGAAGCGGGAGAAGCGCCGCTCGAAGGTGCGCAGGTGCTGGCGCACCAGCACGGTGGTCGGCGCCACCACCGCCACCTGCTTTCCGGCGAGCAGCGCCGCGGCGGCGGCGCGGAGCGCCACCTCGGTCTTGCCGAAGCCGACATCGCCGCAGACCAGCCGGTCCATCGGCCGCTCGCCGGCGAGGTCGGCCAGCGCCCCGTCGACGGCCTTCGCCTGGTCGGGGGTGAGGGGAAAGCCGAAGCCGGCGCCGAAGCGCTCCATCTCGCGCTCCGGCGGCACCAGGGCGGGCGCCTTCGCCTCGCGGCGCTCCTCGGCGGCGGCCAGCATCGCCCGGGCGGCCCGCGCCAGCCCGGCCTCGGTGGTCAGGCGCCGCTTCGCCCAGGTCCCGCCCTCGAGCTTGTCGAGGGCGACGGCCTCCTCCTCGGAGCCGTAGCGCCAGATCCGGTCGGCCTGGGCCACCGGCACCATCAGGGTCGCGTCGCCGGCGAAACGCAGGCGCAGGGCCTCGGTGCCGCCGCCGTCGCCGGTGCCGATGCGCTCCAGCCCCTCGAACACGCACAGGCCGTGGTCGCGGTCGACCGCGACGTCGCCGACCCGGAGGTCGACCTCGCCCATCGGCAGGATCACCGGCTGGCCGGCGCTCGCCTTCACCGAGGTGCCGCCATGGACGTCGGGCGCGGCGATCACCGTGGCGGCGAGGTCGGGCACCCGGAAGCCGGCATCGAGGGGGGCGGCGAGCGCCACGATCTCGCCGGGCGCGGCGGCGGCGGCCTCGAACCAGTCGGCGACGGGGCGCACGCCCCGCTCCGCCGCCCGCGCGGCCTGGCGAGACAGGCGCTTGAGGGCGGTGGCGTCGCCGGCGAGCACCACCCGCTCGCCGGCCTTCAGGCGCTCGCGCAGGTAGGCCGAGAAGGCCGGGCCCGGCCGACGCTCGCGCACGAAGGCCGGCACCGCGAGCGCGTCGGCCTGCGCGTCGCTCGCCTGCGCCACCTCGCGGGCCTCGCGGGTCTTCGTCCACTCGGCGGCGGAGAGGTAGAGCGGCGCCGCCTTGCCGCGCTGTCCCACCTCGCTCGTCTGCCCCTCGGCGATCTGCTCGAAGAAGGCGTCGGCGCGGGCCTCGGCCCCGGCCTCGACCACCAGGCGGGCCTGCGGCACGTAGTCGAGCACCGTGGCGAGCTTGCCGTAGAGGGTGGGCAGCCCGTGCTCCTGGCCGGTGAAGGGCCGCAGGCGCAACGGCGAATCGGGAGCGAGGATGACCTCGGTCGCCGGATCGACCACCAGCGTCTCGACCTCGTCGAGGGAGCGCTGCGAGACCGGATCGTAGCTGCGGATCGCGGTGACCCGGCCTCCTTCGTGCTCGATCCGGCACGGCCGGGGGGCGGCGGCCGGGAAGACGTCGATGGTGCGGCCGCGCACCGCGACCTCGCCCGGCTCGTCGACCCGGTCGTCGAGGATGTAGCCGAGGCGCTGCAGCTCCGCCGTCAGGCGGCCGGGATCGAGGGCGTCGCCGGCCGCGATCTCGACCCGGGCGTCGGCCCAGGTCTCAGGCGGCGGCACGCGCTGGATCAGGGCCGGCGCGGTGGTGAGCACGATGTCGGGCAGGTGGTCGGCATCGGTGAGCCAGCGCAGCACGCCGGCCCGCGCCCCCATCGTCCCGCGGGAGGGCGAGGCGCGGTCGAAGGGCAGGCAGTCCCATTCCGGGTAGATCGCGACGCCGAGGCCGGGCGCCAGCCCGCGCAGGATCGCCGCGAGCTCCTCCAGCCGGCGGGTGTCGCGGGCGACGTGGAAGAGGGGCCGGCTCCGCTCGCGCAGGCCGAGCAGGGCCACCGCGAGGGCGCCGGGCGGCACCAGCGGCGCCACGCCCTCCTCAGGTCCCACCGTCGCGCGCTGCCTCGCCTTGCGCTTCGCCATCGGCTCCCGCTCCCGTTGTCTGCTGCGGGAAACGCTCCGGGGCTGCGGCGGGTCCGGGCCAAGGCTGTCGCATGCACAGGAAGGCTGTCGCATGCACAGGAAAGAGGCGGGGGCGTACCGGGGGGAGTCCGCCCGGCCTCGTCCCGGACGGCGCGCATGAGGACGGGCGGCGGCGCCTACGCCACCAGACCACCCATCGGCCGCACCCCCTCGCTGCCCGGGAAGACGCGGCCGGCGAGCACCGCCGGCGACAGGCCGAACAGGTCCCTCGCGAGCCCCTTGGCGACCGCCCGCACGTCGGTGGTGGGGGCGAGGTCGCGGCCCTCGCGCAGCTGCGCGGGGCCGAGGCCCGGCCAGTCGGCGAGGACCCGGCCGCCGCGCACGGCGCCGCCGAGGAGGAAGGCCACCGTGCCGGTGCCGTGGTCGGTGCCGGTGGTGCCGTTGACCCGGGCGGTGCGGCCGAACTCGGTGACGACCAGGATCGCGGTGTCGGACCAGCGCGGCGCCAGGATCTCGGCGAAGGCCGCGAAGACGCCGTCGAGCCCGCCGAGCAGCCCGGCGAGGCGGCCGGTGGCGCCGCCCTCGTTGGCGTGGGTGTCGAAGCCGTCGAGGGCGAGCGCGGCGATGCGCGGGCCGTCATCGGCCGCGATCAGCCGGGCCGCGCCCTCGGCGAGGCCGCGCAGGCCGCCCGAGCCCTTCGGCCCGCCCCCCGCCAGGGCATCGACGTCGAGGCCGCGGGCGAGCGCGGCGGCGAGCATCGGATCGCGGGCCTCGTAGAGGCCGAGCACCCGCCGGCCGAGCTCGTCGCTCGCCCGCGGCAGGCGCGGCGGCGCCCAGCCGAGGACGGGGGCCGGCCCGCGCAGGATCAGGGGCGGCACGACCCCGACCCCGAGGGCCGTGCGGGGCGGGATGCCCTCTCCGGCCGGCAGGGCGGCGACGAGGCGGTTGAGCCAGCCGCTGGCGGTGTGGCCGGGGCCGGGCTGGCCGCTCTCGAGCACGTCCTGCCCGTCGAAGTGGGAGCGCTCGCGGTAGCCCGTGGCGGCGGCGTGAACGACGAGGGCCTGGCGGGCGGCGTAGAGCCGGGCGAAGGTCGGGAGCGACGGATGCAGGGCGAAGAAGCCGTCGAGGGGGAGGGCCGCTCCGGACCCGTCGCGGGCCAGCGCGATGCCGGGCCGCAGGTCCGCGTAGGCCGGGTCGCCGAGCGGCGCCACCGCCGAGAGCCCGTCGAGGGCGCCGCGCAGGATCACCACGACGAGGCGGGCGTCGCGGGCGCCGGGCGCCGCGGTGGCGGTGCGGGGAATGGCGCCCCAGGCGAAGAGCGCGCCGGCGGTGCCGAGGATCGCCCGGCGGCTCGGATGGGAGTCGCAGTGGTCGGCCATGGATCCTACCTCACGGGGTCTCACCGACGCTGGAATTCCGGCGCCATCAGGACGAGGGCGATCCCCTGCGCCCGGCTCTCCGCCCGGCGCAGGGCAGTGCGGGTCTCGTCGCTCGCGAGCGGCCCGAGCACCGCGTCGGCGAGAGCCGTCGGATCGGTGCCGGCGGCGAGCTGGCCCGCCCGGGCGGCGAGGTCGAGCCTGGCGTGCAACCCCTCCGGCGAGGCCCAGGCCCCGGCCTCGTCCGGGTAGCCGTTCGGCGCCGGAGCCGCCCAGAACGGCTGGCCGAGGCTCGCGAGCCCCGCCATCGCCGTCCTGGGATCGGGGGCGAGCGCCAGCCCGCGCAGGGCCGCGACCAGGAATTCCTGCGGCGAGCGCACCTTGCGCTGCACCGGGTCCCAGGCCTCCGGGGATTCGAGCAGCGTCAGCGCCAGGCGGGAGAGGTCGCCGTCCTGGTCGATGAAGGTCCGGCCCAGGCGCGCCACCAGGGCGGGGGGCGGGTCGTCGGCGACGAAGTGGCGGGCGAAGCGCAGGGCGATGTGGCGGGCGGTCGCCGGATGGGCCGCCAGGTCGTCGAGCGCCATGCGCAGCTGCCCGGGCCCGACGTCGAGGTAGGTGCGGCCCATCAGCGTCACGGCGCCGGGCTCGTGGGCGCCGCGGCGGAAGGTGGTCGAGCCCGGCAGGCCCTCGGCGTTGCCGTCGCGCTGCAGCGACCAGCCGGTGAGGATGCGGGCGAGCGCCGTCACGTCGGCCTGGGTGTAGCCCCCGTCGGCCCCCAGGGTGTGCAGCTCGAGGAGTTCGCGGCCGAGATTCTCGTTGAGGCCCCGGTCGGGTCCCTTGCCCTTGCGCAGGCCCGCCGGCGAGTTCGGGCCGACCGACGCGACGTTGTCGAGGTAGATCAGCATCGCCGGATGGGTGGCGGCGGCGAGCAGCATGTCGCGGAAGCGGCCCAGAACGTGCGGGCGGACGGCCTCGCGCTCGAAGGCGCCGGCGCTGACCCGCAGCCGCGGCCCCCGCGCCACCGAGACCGTGAAGTGGTTGGCCCAGAACCAGACCAGGCGCTCGACGAAGCCGGTGGACGCGGCCTGCGCGAGCGCGAGGCGCGCCGCCACCTCGGCCCGATAGGTGCGCTCCGGCAGCGGCGGCGGCGGTGGCCCCTCCGGGATCGGCGCGTCCGAGGCGCCCTCCCGGGCGAGCTTGCGCGCCTGCTCCTCGGCCTGGAGCGCGGAGAGCAGCGTCGGCGTGGCGGCGAGGTCGGGGCCGCTCGGCAGGGGGACGGTGCCCGCCAGCACCTCGCGGCGAAGGATGTCCTCCACCGGCTCCCCCCGCGCGAGGTCGCCGGGACGGGCGCCGAGCCCGAACCGCCCGAGGGCGAGCGCCGTTCGACGCGGATCGACCGCCATGGCGCGCCCTCATCCCCCTGCCACCGGCCGCCATCACGCGCCGCACCGGCTTAACCGATGCTGAGCGGGGGATGACGGTTTCGTAACGTCCGGTGCGGGTACGGGGGTGCCGTGCGACGGCCGACGGGGCGGTCGTCCAAGTCCGGTTCGACCCGATCGATCAAAGGTAGAGCGTACTTCCCCCTCTCCGGGCGAGCCTGAGCTCGCCCGGAGAGGGGTCCCGCGCTTGAACTGCTATCGGAACCGAACAGGCGACGCTCCGCCGCCTTCTCGGGGCGGCCGGTGCCGGTGCATCGGCCCGGTAGAAGCCCCGGCTCGCGGAGCGCCGTCAGTAGGTCCGGCCGGGCCGGGGGCGGGAGCCGCGGCGGCTGAGGTAGGCGATCAGCCTCGGCAGCACGAACAGGGTGAAGATCTTGCGCAGCACGGCGTATCTCCTCTCGGGGGCGGTGTGGCCGGGGATCAGCGCCCTCGGCGGACGAGCCAGCCGGCCGCGAAGGCGAGGGCGGCGAGACCGACGACGGTTTTGGTGCGGTGCCCCTCGGCGTAACGCACGGCGCGCTGGCCGTAGGCCGTGCCGCGGCGATGCACCGCGCGGGCGGCGTGGCGCCCGTCCTCGACCAGCGCGCCGGCCCGCCCACGGGCCTGATGCGCGAAGTCCTCGGCCCGCTCGCGCGCCTCGTGGGCGAGGCGCCGGCCGTCGTCGACGAGATCCTCGGCCCGGTCCCGGGCGCTGCCGTAGGCGTATTGCGCCCCGCCGGCCGCCTGGTTGGCGGCGCCGCGGACCTGGCGCGCGGGGTCGCCGGTGAGGCCGCCGAGGGCGGTCTGCACGCGGCCCTTCAGGTGACGCGACGCGCCACGGAACTGGTCCCGGTTCATGCTGTCCTCCTGAGTCTCGGGAAACCGGTGCGGCGGGCGAGCCCCGCCGCACCGGGATGGATCGTCCCGGCGGCCCTTACTTGCGGCCGGTGATCGCGTCGGCGACGCCCTTCAGGCCGTCCTTGGCCTCGCCGACCGTGCGCTGGGCCTCGCCCTTGAGCTCCTGGGCCTTGCCCTCGACGACGAGCTGGTCGTTGCCGGTGACCTTGCCGACGCCCTGCTTGACGTTGCCGAGCGCCTCGTTGGCCAGGCCCTTCAGCTTGTCGGTGGTGCTGCTCATCGAACGCTCTCCTGAATCGGGGTCGGGATGGGGGGCTCCCGCCGCGGGGCGGGAGCCGGGATGCGGTCAGACGCGGCGGGTGGTGTCGTAGGCGCCGACGAGCTTCGGGGCGCCGAGGCGGCCGCCGAAGAAGGCGGCGGCGGCGCCGAGCAGCAGCGCGATTGCGGCGTAGAACGCTCCTTGCGTCGCGGCCGACTTGGCGGCGACCGCCGCGGCCTCGGCCTTCTGCTTGGCGGTGGCGACCGCCTGGTCGTACTGCTTCTGGTAGTCGTCGATCTGCGCCTTGGCCTGGTCGGGCGAGATGTTCTGAGCCTTGGCGAGCGCGTCGGCCGCGCGGGTCTTGGCCTGCTCCTTCTGGGCGGCGTCGCCGGTCAGCACGGCGCGCACCGCCGCCACCGCGGCGTCGCGGGCGGCCTGCGGGTCCTGGCCGGCGGCCTGCTGGCGCACCTTGTCCTCGATGCCCTCGAGCGGGTTCTGGACCTTCGACAGCGACGGGGCCGCGGCCTGGGCGGCGGTCTGCACCGTGCCGCCGACGAGGTTGCCGGCCCCGCCGAGCGCGCTCGAGACCGTGCTGAGCGTGCCGCCGACGAGGCCGCTCGCCGCCGAGGTGATCAGGTAGATCACCACCAGGGTCGTCACCGCCCAGGAGACGAGGCCGTGCAGGGCGGCCGCCCCCGGCAGCGGCTTGCCGGAGAGCCGGCCCGCGATGGCGCCGCCGACCAGCGAGGCGACGATGCCCGAGATCACGAACCACAGGCCCGCCCCCGTCGACACGGTCGAGGCGGCCGGGTTGTCGGCGGCGTTCACGCCCACCGACGAGAGGCCGACGCCGACGCCGACGAGGTTGAGGATCACCTGCGTCACGAGCGCCGTGACGGCGCCGGCGAAGATGGCGCCCCAGGAGACCTGGTTGAGCAGGACCGCGCGGGTATCGGCTTGCGCCGCGGTCGCCAGGGGGGAAACGGGGGTCTGGAGGGTCACGTCGTTACTCCGGGTCGTTCATGCAACTTGTGGCCGCGTGTCTCGGGCAGAGCATCTCGGGGCCGGACATCTCTGGGCAGAGCATCTCGGGGCAGAGCATCTCGGATCGGGCCTCCCGGGTCGGGACGGCACCGGACCCCGGCGCTCCCGCGCCCCGGGGCGCGATCTTCGTCCGCGACGCCGAGCGGCGCGAGGTCAATCGCGGTTGGCGTTGACGAGGAGGCCGAGGCCGAAGCCGACGAGGCCGGCGATCACCAGCGAGGCGACGGGGTACTCGGCGACCTGGTGGCTGACCTGGCGGGTGCCGCGGCGCAGGTAGTGGCTGCCGCGCTCGTAGGCGTCCTCGGCGTAGTCCTGGGCCTGATCCGCGGCGTGGCCGGCGTAGTCCTGGGCCCGATCGGCCACCTGACGGACGGTGTCCTTGGCCTGGCCGTAGGCGTTCTCCGCCGCGCCCTGCGCCTCGCGGAAGCGGCCCTCGGCCGAGTCGCGGTGCGAGCCGGTCAGGTCGCCGACGGCGCCCTGGATCTTGCCGCCGATCTCGCGGGCGGCGCCGGTGATGCGATCCGTGTCAACCATGTCGATTCTCCCTCTTCTTCGGGTGGGGTGGGGTGGGGCGGCGCCCCCGTGCGGGGAGGCCGGACGGCGTGTCGCGTCAGTCCCGGCGAGGCCCGGTCCCCTTCGGGGATCTCGCCTCGTCCTTCTGACGCCGGCCCTCGGACTCGATCCGGACGTCGCCGGTGAGCTTGCCGATGGCCTCCTTCACCGAGCCCTTGACGTGCTCGGTGGAAGTCGATGGCGCGCGCTTGGTCATGAGCACCTCGTGACGAGTGAGAAAACTCCGACCGCCGGGAAGATGTGCGTCCCGGACGCGCGTTCAATGGTAGGAAAATACCGGTAGATTGAACTTCAACTACCGGATGCCTGGAGCGGGAAACCGTGCTCGCGGCCCCACAGGATCACCTCCGTGCGGCGGTGCACGCCGAGCTTGCGGTAGAGCGCGGCGCCGTGATTGCGCACGGTGTTGCGCGACAGGCCGAGCTTGCGGGCGATGCCGTCGTCGTCGAGGCCCGAGCAGATCAGGTTCAGGATCTGCCGCTCCCGCAGCGTCAGGTCGGGCACCGCGGCGCCCGGCGCCTCGCGGCCGGGCCGGCGCAGGTTCGCGAGCTTCTCGATCAGGCCGCGGCTGAACCAGGAGGTGTCGGCCATCACCGTCTCGATCGCGTCGAACAGCTCGCGCTCGGTGTGCTTGCGCTCGGTGATGTCCTGCAGGACCGAAAGCACGAACTCGCCGTCGTTGATGGTGACGCGCTCGGCCGAGACCAGGCAGTCGAGGTCGGCGCCGTTCTCGTGGCGCAGGCACACCTCCAGCCCTAGCACGCAGCCGGTGCGCAGCAGCACGTCCTCGAAGCGCCGGCGCTGCTCGTCCGAGACCCACAGCCCGAACTCCGCCGGGGTGCGCCCAACCACCCGGTCCTCGCCGTGGCCGAAGACCCGGCCGAAGGCCTCGTTGATGCTGGT
Source organism: Methylobacterium terrae (assembly GCF_003173755.1). Taxonomy (NCBI): domain Bacteria; kingdom Pseudomonadati; phylum Pseudomonadota; class Alphaproteobacteria; order Hyphomicrobiales; family Methylobacteriaceae; genus Methylobacterium; species Methylobacterium terrae. The sequence continues at coordinate 350,361 of NZ_CP029553.1, read as the reverse complement.
GACCTGGAAGTCCTCGGCGCGGGCGAGCATCGTCGGGACCGGGGTGAGGCGGAACGCCTTGGCGAAGCGCTCCTCGCTCTGGCGCAAAGCCGTCTCGGCCTTCCGGCGCAGCTCCAGGTCGGCGAAGGTGAACAGCATGCAGGGCTCGTCGCCCATCTCCATCGGCTGGCCGGCGACGATGACGAAGCGGCTGCCGCCGTCGGGGAGTTCGAGGCGCGCCTCCATCTGCGGGATCGTGCCGCCCTGGTCGAGCCGCGACACCGCGAGGTCGCGGTTGCGGGCGTTGGCCAGCACGTCGACCTCGTAGACGCTGCGGCCGATCACGGCGTCGCGGGTGTAGCCGGTCATCTCGAGGAAGCCGGCATTGACCTTGACGTGGCGCAGGTCGGAGAGGCGGGTGATCACGGCCGGCGCCGGGTTGGCGTTGAAGGTGCGCTCGAAGCGCTCCTCGGCCTCGAACTGGTCCGACACGTCCTTGAGGATCAGCGCCAGGCAGCTCGGCTTGCCCTCCCGGTCGGTGGCGACGAGGCTGCGCAGGGAGTGCACGAAGCCGACATCCGGCCTGTCGGTGCGCGTCACCTCGACCACCACGTCGTGGAAGCGCTCCCCGGCCACGACCCGCTCGATCGGGTAGCTCTCCGGGGCGCGGTGGTTGCGGTAGCGCAGGGCGAAGCGCTCGCGGTAGGCGTCGATCGTCGCGCCGATCTCGTCCAGGCTCTCGGCGCCGTGCATCGCCAGGGCGGCCTCGTTGGCGTAGGCGATGGTCTGGTCGGGCTCGACCAGGATCACCCCCTCGCTGAGGCCGGCGATGATCTGCCGGAGTTCGTGCCTGTCGACGCCCGCGGTCACGGCTCGCTCGATCCTTTCGCTCGGGGCCGCCGCCCTCGGCGGCCTTCGCGCTCGCCCCTCGGGCAGCGGAGCACAAACGGATCGCGCGCTATCGGGTTCCCGCCGGGCGGCGAGATTCACCGGTAAAATCGTATCATTGACGTAATTGGCGGCGACCAGAAATAAGTTGCATCGTCGTCCGGACGGCGACCTGCCGCACGGGACTAGGCCGTCGGGAGGTGCGGTCTAGTCCGACAGGGTGAAGTTCAAGAGCTCCTTCCCGTGCGAACAGACGACGAGCCGCGCCAGCCGGTCGCCGCATCGGACGCCGCCATCGCCCTGATGCAGTCGCATCTCGGCGGATTGCTGCGGGAGTACTACCCGGAGGTCGTCGACCTCGACGGCGGATCGCGCCTCGGCGAGGTTCTGGCACGCATCACCCGTGCCCTCGAGGTGGCGCAGGCCTCGCGCGAGGTCCCGGCGCGCTTCAAGGAGGAACTGCTCGACGCGGTGCCGCGCTTGCGCCGCTACGCCCAGTCGCTGACCCGGCACGGCGCCGATGCGGACGACCTCGTGCAGCACACGCTGCTCAAGGCCTGGGAGCACCGGCGCCAGTTCGTTGCCGGCACCAGCCTGTCGGCCTGGCTGTTCGCGATCCTGCGCAACGGCTTCTACAACGGTCGCCGCAAGCATCGCCTCGAGGTGCCCGACCCCGACGGCACCCATGCGGCGGGCCTGTCGAGCGCCGCCGAGCAGGAGCACAAGGCGACCTTGCGCGAACTGCAAGGCGCACTGGACCGGCTCGAGCCGGCGCAGCGCGAGGCGCTGGTGCTGGTCGCGGTCGAGGGCCTGACCTACGAGGCGGCCGCCGAGCTGCTCGGCTGCCCCGCCGGCACCGTGAAGAGCCGCGTCAGCCGGGCCCGCGACCGGCTGGCCCGGGACCTCGAGCCCGAATTCGGCGGGGCCTGACCGGCCCCGCCCTCCCGAACCGCCCTGGGGAGCGACGCGCTCCCGAGGGCGTCCCCCATCGTTCCGGCGCTTTCCCCCGAGGTGTCCGGAACGGTCGCGGGCCGGGCACGGTCCGGTTCCCCCGTCCGTGCCCGGTCCCGTCGCGGCCCCTCCGCGGCCGCCCTCGAGCCCCGATCAGAGGAGACCATGACCCAGCCGCGTCGCCCGGTGCCCGCACCGGCCCTGTTCCTCGCCCTCGCCGGCTCGATCCTCGTCGCTCCCGCATCCGCCGCCCCGGCGGCCAACCGCTTCGACGGCGCCTGGTCGGTCGTCGCGACCGCCGAGACCGGGAACTGCACCGGCCCCTACCGCTACCCGATCGTCATCCGGGACGGCATCGTGGACGAGGCCGGCGGCAGCGGCGTCGACGCCTCCGGGCGGGCCGCCGCCGACGGCCGCATCTCCGGCACGATCCGCAGCGGGCTCGCCAGCGTCGCGGTCACCGGCCGCCTGCGGGGCGCGGCCGGAAGCGGACGCTGGACCCTCTCCGGTCTCAGCCCCTGCACGGGGCGCTGGACCGCCCGGAGGAGCGGGTGAACGCCCGGTCGGCGGTGGACGGATGCGGCACCCCGGTCCGGTCGCCGCGCCGCGCCGACCGCGAGGATCAGGGCGGGGGTTCCGTATCCCGATGGCGCGCCGGACCGGCGGGCCACCGCCGGGGCTGACCTTAGGACATTAATCTTACCTTCAGTCCGTTCGATCAGGATCCGGCGAGTTTGCCCCAACGGAGCGGCACCGTGCCTCGCCCTCGCCTTTACAACATGCGGATCCTCGCCAAGGCGTCGATTCCCGTCGGCCTGCTGCTCGTCATGCTGGCGGGCCTGTGCGGCTTCTCCCTCTCGCGGATGAGCCTCATCGCCCAGACCTACCAGGACGTGCTCGGCCGCGAGGTGGCGGCGGGGCGCGCGGCGTTCGAGGTCCAGCTCGACCTGGCGCGCTACGGCGCCGTGGTGAACCGCATCGTCTCGGAGAGCTCGATGACCGAGCTCGACACCCTCGAGAAGGAGACCAAGGCGATCGCCGCGGGCCTGCCGGGCCGGCTCGATCGGCTGAAGGCCCTGATGCCCGAGGCGGCGGCGGGCACCGACCAGGTCCTCGCCCGGTTCAACCAGGCGTTCGAGGCGACGGACGACGTGATCACCAAGACCTTCGGCAGCCAGCAGGACCAGGCGCTCAAGGTCGGCCGCGAGCGGGTCGATCCCGCGCTGGCGGAAGCCCGCCGCGCCCTGTCGGCGATCGAGGCCGGCGCCGAGGCGAAGATGCGGCAGGCGAGCGGGACGGCGGCGGCCGCCGGCGAGGACGCCCGGGTCACCACCGTGGCGCTCGCCTCGGCCGCCTGCGCCCTGGCGCTCGTCCTCGCCTGGCTGATCCTGCAGCGCGGCGTCGCCGGCCCGGTCGTGGCGATGTCGCGCACGATGGAGCGGCTCGCCGCCGGGGACGTCGCGGTGGCGGTGGAGGGCACGCACAGGCGCGACGAGGTCGGCCGGATGGCCCGCGCGGTGGGGGTGTTCAAGGACAGCCTGATCCGCAGCCGGGCACTGGAGGAGGAGGCCGCGCTCGCCCGCGCCTCGACCGAGGAGCAGCGCCGGGCCGGGATGCGCCAGATGGCGGACGCCTTCGAGCGGGCGGTCGGCGGCATCGTCGGCCAGGTCTCCGCGTCCGCGACCGAGCTGCAGGCCACCGCCCGCACCATGACGGCGACCGCCGGCCGGACCGCCGACCTCTCGGCGGGGGCCGCCTCCGCCGCCGGCGAGGCGGCGGGCAACGTCGTCACGGTGGCCTCCGCGGCGGAGGAGCTCGGCGCCTCGGTGGACGAGATCGGCCGGCAGGTCGACGGCTCGGCCGCGCTCGCCCGCGCCGCGGTCGACGAGGCCGACCGCAGCGGCACCCTGGTGCAGGAGCTCAGCAGCGCGGTCGCCCGCATCGGCGACGTCGTCGGCATGATCTCGTCGATCGCCGGCCAGACCAACCTGCTCGCGCTCAACGCCACGATCGAGGCGGCCCGCGCCGGGGCAGCGGGCCGCGGCTTCGCGGTGGTCGCCGCCGAGGTCAAGGAACTCGCCGGCCAGACGGCCCGCGCGACCGAGGAGATCACCGCCCAGATCGGCCGGATCCAGGGCTCGACTGAGCAGGCCGTCGGCGCGATCGGCGCCATCGCCGGGCGCATCCGCGAGATCTCGGGCGTCGCGACCTCGATCGCCGCGGCCGTCGAGGAGCAGGGGGCGGCGACCCAGGAGATCGTCCGCAACGTCACCCGCGCCGCCTCCGGCACCGACGCGGTGACGGGGAACATCGCCGGCGTGGCGGGCGCGGCGGAGGAGACCGGCGCCGCGGCGACCCAGGTGCTCGCCTCGGCCACCGCGCTGTCGCGCCAGTCCGAGGGCCTGACCGCGGAGGTGCGGCGGTTCCTCGAGACTGTCAGGGCGGCGTGAGTGGAGGGCGGGGCTCCCGCTCGGGAGGCCCTGCGCCGGGCGGCTTACCCGAGCCGCGCCCGCTCCCGGCCCGCCTCGATGATCGAGCGGATCCGGGCGGCCATCGTCTCGACGGAGAAGGGCTTGGTCAGCACCGCCATGCCGGGGCCGAGCTTGCCCTCGCCGAGGATCGCGGTCTCGGCGTAGCCGGTGATGAGCAGCACCTTGAGGTCGGGCCGGGTCTCCCGCGCGGCCTCCGCCATCTGGCGGCCGTTCATGCCGCCGGGCAGGCCGACATCGCTCACCAGGAGGTCGATGCGCACGTCGGAGCGCAGCACGCGCAGGCCCGCCGCGCTGTCGCCGGCCTCGATCGCCGTGTAGCCGAGATCGTCCAGGATGTCGGTGACGAGCATCCGCACGGTTGGCTCGTCGTCGACCACCAGCACGGTCGCGCCCTCGTCCGAGCGCGGCAGCGCGGTCGCCGCCCCGGTCTCCTCCGGCTCGCGGACCGCGCCGTCGTGGCGCGGCAGGTAGAGGCTCACGGTCGTGCCCTGGCCGGGCGTCGAGGCGATCCGGACCCGCCCGCCGGATTGCTGCGCGAAGCCGTAGATCATCGACAGGCCGAGGCCGGTACCCTCGCCGATCGGCTTCGTGGTGAAGAACGGCTCGAACACCCGGGCGATGACCTCCGGCGACATGCCGGTGCCGGTATCGGCGACGCTCAAGGACAGGTACTCGCCCGGCGGCACGTCGTACCGGCGGGCGGTCGCCGCATCCATCGCCCGGTTGGCGGTCTCGACCGTGATGCCGCCGCCGTCCGGCATCGCGTCGCGGGCGTTGATGCAGAGGTTGAGCAGCGCGTTCTCGAGCTGCGAGGGGTCGACGAGCGCCGGCCAGGCGTCGGGGGCCCCGACCACCGTGAGCGTGATCCCCGGGCCGACGGTGCGCCGGATCAGCTCCTCCATCCCGGCGACGAGGCCGTTGACGTCGGTGGGCCGCGGGTCGAGCGTCTGGCGCCGCGAGAAGGCGAGCAGGCGGTGGGTCAGCGCCGCGGCGCGCTTGGCCGCTCCCTGCGCCGCCGCCATGTAGCGCTCGACGTCCTTGACGCGGCCCTGGTTCATCCGGGTCTGCATCAGCTCGAGCGAGCCCGAGATGCCGGCGAGCAGGTTGTTGAAGTCGTGGGCGAGGCCACCGGTGAGCTGGCCCACCGCCTCCATCTTCTGCGACTGGCGCAACGCCTCCTGCGTCGCCGCGAGCTCGGTCTCGGCCCGCAGCCGGTCGGAGATGTCCTTGGCGAAGTGGAACGCGCCGATCACCCGGCCCTCGCCGTCGCGCAGGGGCGAGTACGACACCTCCCAAGTGGGCTTGGCGAGGGCGGGATCGCCGAATTCCTCGGTCACCGTGTAGGTTTCGCCGGTGAGCGCCCGGGCCATGAAGCCGCGCATCACCGCGCCCTGGTCCGGCGGGAACAGGTCGGGGAACACGTCGCCGATCTGCACGCGGCGCCCGAAGATCCGGGAGAACTCGTCGCTGTGGGCCTGGTTGAAGGCGATCAGCCGGTAGGCGGGGTCGAAGGCGCAGATGGGGGCTGCGCTCGACTGGATGATGTCGCCGTAGAGGCGCAGCTCCGCCGTGCGGTCGGCGACCTGCCGGCCGAGGGAGACGGTGAGGTCGCGCGAGGCGACCTCCGCGGCCTTGCGCTCGGAGATGTCGGTCGCCGCGCCGTACCACTCGGTGATGCGGCCGTCCCCGTCGAGCACCGGCACGGCGCGGGACGACGACCAGCCGATCGACCCGTCGGCGAGGTAGACCCGGTGCTCGAGGCTGTAGGAGGTCTTGGTGCGGATGGCGCGCTCGACCTCCGCCAGCACCGCGGCGCGGTCCTCGGGCGGGATGTAGGTCTCGAGCCAGTCGGCGGAGGGCGAGTTCGTGTCGGCCAGGAAGTCGCCGCCGGACAAGTGGTACAGCCGGCGCCAGTCGGCGCTGACCCGGTAGCGCACCTCGGACGACGAGCGCACCAGGGCGTCGAGCATCTGCTCGCGCCGGCGCAGCGCCTCGCCGAGGTTGTGCAGGTGCTCGCGCTCCAGCGTGACGTCGAACTGCGACGCGAAGAAATAGGTCAGCGTGCCGTCCTCGTCGAAGACCGGCGAGATCAGCAGGCGGTTCCAGAACCGCTCGCCGTTCTTCTTGTGGTTGAGAAGCTCGATCTCGATCGCCTCGCGCCGCTCGACCGCGTCGCGGATCTTCGCCACGTCGTCGCGGCTGGTCTCGGGCCCCTGCAGGAAGCGGCAGTTCCGCCCCAGGATCTCCGCGCGGGCGTAGCCGGTCAGCTTGGTGAAGGCCGCGTTGGCGAAGATGATCGGGTTGTCGGGCTGGCTCGGGTCGGTGATCAGCATCGGCATCCGCGTCGCGCGCACGGCGGCGGCGAACGGGTCGTGGCTCGGGGCGAGGCGGCCGATCTCGGCGTCGATGCGGTCGGTTTCGCGGCGATCAGTCACTGGTCCGTCGCCCCCACTCGCGACCCGGCGGCGGCCTCGCACCGCCCGGGGCGGGCCCTACCACAGCGTGGCCGGTTCGTGCACGGCTCCGTTCGCGCTGCGGCGATGCGCGGCGGGCCGCGCTTCCGCGCTCAGCCGGCTCCTGCGACCCGCGCCACGCCCTCGGCGCAGGCCGCCATCGCGGCGAGCACCGTCCCGGGCGCCAGGGCCTCGAAGCGGTAGCGCGGCAGGCTGACGCTGATGCAGCCGAGCACCCGGCCCCGGGCACCGCGCAGCGCCATGCCGTAGCAGCAGATGTCGAGCTCGTTCTCCTGCAGGTCGCGCGAATGGCCGCGCGCGCGCGTCGCGGCGATCTCGCGGCGCAGGGCGTCCGGATCGGTGATGCTGTGGGGCGTGCGCGCCGGCAGGGCGAGCCTTCGCAGGAGCGGGGCCAGCTCGGCCTCGGGCAGGGTCGCGAGCCAGGCCTTGCCGACGGCGCTGGTGTGGAGCGACACCCGCGTGCCGATGCGCGAGGCCATCCGCACGGTGCGGTGGCTCTCGAGCTTGTCGATGTAGACCATCTCGCCGTGGTCCGGCACCGCGAGGTGCACGGTCTCGTCGAGGTCGTCGCGCAGGCGCGCCAGGGGATCGCGCGCCGCCTGGCGCAGGAGCGAGCCGTCGAAGGCCCGGAACGCCAGGCTCACGAGGCGCGGGCCGAGGCGGAGAGACCCGTCCTCGTCGGTCACGAGGCCCTCCGCCGTCAGCGCCGCCACGATCCGGTGCACCGTCGGCCGCGGCAGGGCGGTCTCCCTCGCCAGCCGGGCGACCGTCGCCGGCTCGGGCGCGTCCGCCACGGCCTGGAGCACCCGCATGAACTTGCCGAAGGCGGCGGTGCCGGGAACGTCCGGGCGCGGGCCCGCGCCGTCGGAATCGTCTGGGCCCATGCGCGATCGATCCTCCCCGGTGACCTCAGGTGACGAGGTAGCCGCCGTCGACCGGCAGCACCACCCCGGTCATGAAGGCGGCGGCCGGGCTCACCAGGAAGGTCACCGCCGCCGCGACGTCCGACGGCGTGCCCCAGCGCCCGAGCGGCGTGCGCGCCAGGATCGGGCCGGCGCGCGCGGGATCGTCCTGCAGCGCCCGCGTCAGCGGCGTCGCGATCCAGCCCGGCGCCACCGCGTTCACCCGGATCCCGTCCGGCGCGTACGCGATGGCGAGCGACTTCGTCAGCTGCGCCACCCCGCCCTTGCTGGCGCTGTAGGCCGGCACCAGCCCGCCGCCGAAGAACGACAGCATCGAGGCGGTGTTGACGATGCTGCCGCCGGTCTCCGCCAGCTTCGGGCGCGCCGCCGCGCAGACCCGCATCGTGCCGGTGAGGTTGACCGCCAGCACCTCCTCGAACACCTCCGGCCGGTGCTCGTCGCCGCGCCGGATGATGCCGGCGCAGTTGACCACGACGTCGAGCCGGTCGAGGGAGGCGACGAGTTCCGCGATCGCCCCGCCGTCGGTGACGTCGAGCTCGTGCGCGGCGAGCGCGAGGCCGGGCGGGATCTCGCAGGCGGCCGCCCCGATCCCGGCGGCGACGACCCGGGCGCCGAGGCGGGCGAGCGCCACGGCGATGCCGGCGCCGATGCCGGAGGTGGCGCCCGTCACGAGGGCGGTGCGGCCGGCGAGGAGGCCGGGGGAGAAGGTCTCGGCGAGGGTCATGCCGCGCGCTCCGTCAGGATCAGGGTCTCGCCGCCCTCGAGCGGCTTGCGCACCAGGACGATGTAGGCGAAGGCCGCCAGCACCGCGACGCCGGCGGCGGCCAGCAGCGCGTTGACGTAGGAGCCGGTGCCCTGGACGATGTAGCCGGTGATCACCGGCGCGAACGAGCCGGCGAAGTAGCCGCCGAAGTTCTGGATGCTGCCGAGCGACGCGACCTGGCGCTTGGGCACCGCGACGCTCACCATCATCCAGGCGGCGGCGCTCGCCATGTTGATGAAGAACATCGCCAGGCAGATGTAGACGACCGCGAGCGTCACGCTCGGGGTGTAGGCCGCCGGCACCGTGAAGATCCCGCCGCCGAGGAGCCCGACGCAGACCGGCCACTTGCGGCTGGCGACGATGCCGGCGCCGCGCGCGAGCAGCCGGTCGGCGGCCTGGCCGGCGCAGAGCATGCCGATCGTGCCGAACACGTAGGGGATCGCCACCACCCAGCCGGTGCGGCCGACGCTCAGGCCGCGCTCGTGCTCGAGGTAGGAGGGCAGCCAGGTCAGGTAGAGCCAGACCATGTAGATGACGCCCATGAAGCCGAGGATCATGCCCCAGGTCGTGGCGTGGGCGAACAGCCCGCGCCATTCCGGGAAGGTCATGCGGCGGGCCGGCGGCTCAGGCGTCGCGCCCTCGTCGAGATGCGCCGTCTCCTCCGGCGTCAGCGCCACCTCGGCCCGGTTGCGGTAGACCAGATACCAGCCGACCGCGACCACGATGCCGACGAGCCCGGTGACGACGAACATCCAGCGCCAGCCGAGCCCCACCATCATGGCGGTGAGGAGCGGCGGGGCGATGCAGGGGCCGATGCAGGACGAGGCGATGAAGATGCCGGTCGGCGTGCCGCGCTCGCGCAACGAGAACCACTCGCTCACCGTCTTGGCGCCGGCGGGGAATTGCGGCGCCTCGCCCAAGCCGAGCACCGCGCGGGCGAGCACGAATTGCTGGAAATTGGCGACGAAGCCCGAGACGAGCTGCGCCAGCGACCAGAAGAACATGCCCGCGCCCAGCATGATCCGCGAGCCGAACCGGTCGAGGAGCGCGCCGATCGGCAGCTGCGAGAACGCGTAGGCGAGGGAGAAGGCCGAGAGCAGCCAGCCCATCTGGGCGGGGCTCAGGCTCATCTCGTCGCGGATCGCCGTGTTGGCGATCGAGAGCGCCGAGCGGTCGACGTAGTTGATGATGCCCGCCGCGGTCAGGAACGCGACGGCGACCCACTGGATGCGGCGCAGGCGCGGCGACTTGAGGGGCGCGGCGTGAAGGGACGAAGACGTGCCGGACGACATCGCGTTCCGGTCCTCCCGATTGGTGTTCGTTGGGGTGTCGGTTTGCTCGGGCGCAGCGGTTCTACCGCTCACGGATTGTCATGGGGGCGGGTGCGTCGACACCTCGCCGTGTCAGCCCGAGGCCCGACGATGTCGAGAACCCGGGATCCATGACCGCTGACATCGACGACCGAGGCGGGCAACGCCTTCGTCAGCGGATGAACTGGTCGACGTAATCCGCCCCCAGTCCCACCGCCTCGTAATGTGCCCGGCACAGGTCGATCTTGGTGAACACGTCCTCGTAGCCGGTGTGGCGGCCCCACGGATCGACGTAGTACATGCAGCCGTTGACCTGGAAGTAGGTGATCATCTCCTCCACGCCCTCGTCGACCACGAGGGTGTGGGTCTCGCCCGGCGGCTCGAAGGCGTAGGCGCCCTCGCTGGCGACCCAGTCGTGCTCGAGGTAGCGCCAGCTGCCCTTGAGCACGAAGGCGTGGACGGGTCCGGGATGGCGGTGGCGGCTGAGGATGCCGGCCTTGCGCACCTTGAGGAGGTTCATCCAGTAGCCTGCCGAGACGTTCAGGCAGAGCGGCCGGAACCAGACGCTCTCGGCCTGCGGCACCCAGATCCGGTCGTCCTCGGGGATCGCCGGTGCGACCACGAGGTCGGGCCGGATCTCCGCCGGCTGCGGCTTCTGGTAGGGCATCCGCCGCAGGGTGGCGGCGTCGAGCCCGGCGGCCGGGTCTCCCGGCGGCATGGCGATGGTCATGATGCCCTCCCGATGTCCATAGTATGGACTTGTTGTCCGTGATGTGGATGATCGGAGAGGGCTCGCGCGGTGTCAAACCGTGGCCGCCGCATGGCAGCGTTGCAGCAGGACGCGCCCCGCCGCGGATGCGGCAGGGCGCGGTCGTCGCTCAGGCAGGGCGTCAGTTCGGCCAGCAGCGCCGGCCGTAGGGGCCGATATGGAAACCGGCCGGGCAGGAGCGGCCGCGGACGTAGCCGCCCCACTGCCCGCCGGTGCGGCACCCGCCGTAGGGCCCGCGATGCCCGTAGGGACCGCAGCCGCCATAGACCTGGACGATCGGCGCGGGCGCCGACCCGGCGATCGCGTCCTGGACCAGCGGCAGGGCCGAGGCCGGCGCCGCGATCGTGGCGAGGAGGGCGGCGGAGGCGAGGATCTTCAGCATCGGGGTCTCAACTCCCTGACAAGCTCGGTCCGGTGGCACCGGCCGATCGACGGGGAGGAGGTTCGCCCGCGCCCTCGTCCCGGATGTGACGGAAGGCGGCCGGATCGTAACGATGTGTAACCGGCCTCACGCCGCCGGCAGCTCGACCACCAGCCGGGCGCCGCCGAGGTCGGCGGTCGCGGCGGAGAGCGCGCCGCCATGCGCCTCGACGATCTGGCGGGCGATGGCGAGCCCCAACCCCGTGCCGCCGGTGCGCCGGCTGCGCGAGCGCTCGACCCGGTAGAACGGGCTGAACACCGCCTCGCGCTCGCCCTCCGGGATGCCCGGCCCGTCGTCGTCGACCACCACCCGGCAGGTCGCGCCGACGCGCTCGACCCGGACCGCCACCGCCGCGCGCCCGTAAGCGACGGCGTTCTGGATCAGGTTGGCGATCACCCGGCGGAGCGCCACGGCGTCGCCCGCGACGACCGCGTCCGCCACGTCCTCGCCCGTGAGGCCGATCCCGGCCCCGAGCGCGGCGTGCTCGGCCACCTCCGCGGCGACGAGGTCGGCGAGGTCGACGCCGGAGCGCCGCGCCTCGATCGCGGTGCCGCGCGCGAAGGTGAGCGAGGTCTCGATCAGGTCGGTCATCGCGTCGAGATCGGCGACCATCCGGGCGCTCAAGCCGGGATCGGCGACGCCCTCGGCGCGCAGGCGCAGCCGCGTCAGGTAGGTCTTGAGGTCGTGCGAGATCGCCCCGATCAAAAGGGAGCGCTCGGAGAGCAGCCCGGCGATGCGCTCCTGCATCGCCCGCACCGCCGCGGCGAGGCGGCGGATCTCGGGAGCGCCGCTGCCCGAGGGCACCGGCTCGGGCGTGCGCCCGTCGAAGCGCGCCACCGCCGCGGTGAGCCGGCGCAACGGCGCGATCTCGTTGCGGGCGCCCAGCAGCGCCAGGCCGGCGACCAGGACGCCGAGGCCGGCCACCCACAGGCTGAGCGGCTGGCCGAACAGGAACAGGGCGAGGCTGCGCGGCCGCTCGAGGGCGTCGATCACCACGACGCGCCCGTCCGGCAGGCGGTAGGTGGCGCGCGAGAGCCGCCCGAGGGGCGTCCGGCCGGGGGCATCCGCCTCGGCCGAGGCCGGATCGACCCCGCGATACAGCATGGTCCTGTCGGTGTAGGCGCGCAGATCAGCCTCGTCCGGCACGCCGGCGAGGCGGCGCAGGCGCGCCTCGATCCCCGGTTCGTGCAGCAGGTCCGGCCCCTCCGGCGGGGCCTCCCGGCGGATCTCGGCCCGCAGCGACTGGCCGCTCACCGCCCGCAGGATCGCGGCGCGCTGCCCCGGCGGCGCGTCGCGCAGGAGCGCCACGATGCCGGCGGCCTGGTCGATGCGCGGATAGGGGGTAGCGTACCGGTGATGCACCTCCCGGCGCTGCCAGTGGTCGAGGGCGACCGTGCCCAGCACCAGGGCCGAGAGGGCGCCGAGCAGGATCAGCATGATCCGCCCGAGCAGTCCGACCCGGCCCGGGAGGCCGACCCGGCCGGGGAGCCCGCGCAGCATCACGGCGTCTCCGCGGCCGCGGGTGCCACCGGTGCGACCGGCGCGAGCGGCGCCACCGGCGCCGCCAGGATGTAGCCGGCGTTGCGCACGGTCTTGATCAGGGCGGCGGCCGTGCTGCCGGCGCCGTCGAGGCGGTGGCGCAGGCGGCTCACCTGCACGTCGATGGTGCGGTCGAAGGCGTCCGCGGTGCGGCCGCGGGTCCAGTCGAGGAGCTGGTCGCGGGAGAGCACCCGCTGCGGCCGGGTGACGAAGCAGTGCAGGAGGTCGTACTCGGCGCTGGTGAGGGGCACCTCCGGCCCCGGATCGCCGGCATGGTTCCCGGCATGTGGGATTCCGGCATGTGGGACGTCGAGCTGGACCGTGCGGGCCGCGAGATCGACGACGAGGTCGGCGACGCGCAGGCGCTCGGGGGCGTTCGCCGCTCCGGCTGGGGCCGCGCCGGCGCGGCGCAGCACCGCGCGGATGCGGGCGAGCAGCACCCGCGGGTTGAAGGGCTTCGCGACGTAGTCGTCGGCCCCCATCTCCAGGCCGAGGACCCGGTCGATGTCCTCGTCCTTGGCGGTCAGCATGATGACCGGCGGGCCGCCGGAATCCCGCAGGCGCCGGCAGATCGACAGCCCGTCCTCGCCGGGCAGCATCCAGTCGAGCACGACGAGGTCCGGCCGCGGGCCCTGGGCGAGCAACCGGTCGAGCCCGGCGCCGCCGTCGAGGCAGCGGACCCGGAAGCCCTCGCCCTCGAGGTAGCCGGCGAGCAGGGCGCGGATCTCGGGGTCGTCCTCCACGAGGGCGATGGTGAGGCCGTCGTTCATGGGCCCGAGGATACGGCCGTGCGCCCCTCCGGCAACCCGAAAAGGCGCCGTCGTTACAAAACGTTACATCCGCGTCCGGCGTCGTCACGCGTCGGCGGCGGCAGGACGCGAGGATCGCCCCGTCCTCGCCCGATGCGAGGGGCCGTTCTCGTCCGGTCGGCCCTGCTCGGGATGATCGTGCCACCGACGGGAGCCGATGCCCCATGCGCCAATTCCTCGCCGTGCCCGCCGCGATCGTGCTCACCGTCGCCGCCGTGCCGCTGCTGGCCGCGCCCGTGACACGGGGCTGCTTCCTGTCGGTCGACGGCCGGGTCCTGGTCGATCGACCCTGCGACGTCGACGCGATGGCGGATGGCAGCTTCACCTTCAACACCGCCGACCGGGGCGGGCAAGTCGATTACGTCGCCTTCGTGAGCCGGACCGGTCCCGCCACGGCGCAGGCGAGCTGGAACGGGGAGCGTGGCGCCACCCACGCCGACGCGCCCCTCGGGCCGGTCCGGCGCGAGGGAGCGTGCTGGGTCAACACGCGCACCCGCCTCTGCGTCCGCCCCTGACCGGGGAGAGCGCGGCGGTTGCGCCGGCGCGAGCCGGCCCCATCTGGGCGGGGCCGTGACGACCCGGCCGCCCTGTCCCCGGGGCGGTGACGCTCCGCAGGGACGGCCCTGCCCGCGACAGGGGTTCTTTTCGTGGCCTGGCTCCTACTCCTCGTCGCCGGCCTGCTCGAGGTCGGCTGGGCGATCGGCCTCAAGGACACCGACGGCTTCACCCGGCCGCTGCCCTCGCTCCTCACCGGCCTCGGCATGCTGGCGAGCGTGGGCCTGCTCGGCCTCGCGCTCCGCAGCCTGCCGGTCGGCACCGCCTACGCGGTCTGGACCGGCATCGGCACGGTCGGCACCGCGCTTCTCGGCATCGCGCTGTTCGGCGAGCCGGCCGATGCGGCGCGGCTCGCCTGCATCGGCCTCATCGTGCTCAGCATCCTCGGGCTCAAGCTGGTCGCCTGACGGGTGCTACTCGTGCCGCTGCGTCGGATCGACTGCCACGATGCCGCCGGTCTCGCTGTAGACCGCTCCGAGCACGGACCTGAAATGGTGCCGGACCTTGCCGTAGCACTCGCAGGCCGAATGCTCGGCCGCGGCCCGGTCCAGGATGGTGATCTGGCCGCGGCGCACCGAGATCAGGCCCCGGCGCTGGAGCGCACCGATCACGCCGGTGAGGTAGGTGCGGCGCACGCCCAGCATCTCGGCCAGCATCTCCTGGGTCACCGGCAGGACCGGCGTGCCGAGCCGGTCCTGGAAGGTCAGGAGCCAGCGCAGGCAGCGCTCCTCGATCGGATGGACGGCGTTGCACGCCACCGATTGCAGCACCTGGGCGAGGAGGCAGTCGGCGTAGCGCACGAACAGGTCGCGCAGGGTCGGGGAGGCGGCCCTGGCCCGGGTCAGCCGCTCGGCGTCGAGGCGCAGCACGCCGCCCGAGACCTGCACGATCGCCTCGCTGAAGGCCGGCAGGTAGCCGTGGCTCACCACGCCGCCGATGGCGCCCTCGTGCCCCACCGTCGCGGTCTCGACCATGCGCCCGTCGCGCATGCGCGAGACCAGGGTCACGGTCGTCTGGCTCAGCGGGAAGGTGACGTGCGAGACGTCCTCGCCGGCCCGGAACAGCACGGTCCCGCGGGTCCGCTGCCCGCGCTCGAGATAGGGCGCCAGCAGGGCGCGGTCGCCCGTGTCGAGCGCCTCGAGCAGGAGGTTGCCCTCGAAAAGACCGGCCTCGGGGGACCGAGGCTCATCCGGCGCATTCAACGTCGTCGTCTCCGGAAATCGGGAATCCGCCGCACGGTCCGGCCGGAGGGCGGCACCGTCCGAAGAGGCGACGATCGCGGGAGGCCCCTCGCATCGCCCAACCACGCGTTCACGGCGAGCCCTCCCTTGATCTAACGATACGGCAGTCTCGCGTCTGTCCAATTTCGAACATTGTGCGAATGATTCTGGCCTATCTCTGTCAGCCGAGTCCATGATGTTGCGATGCGAAATATACTGGTGCCCACTATGTGAAGCATCGTTTTGATGCAATTCAATCCAAACGGTCACGGTGCCGGTTCATCTCCTGAAAAAAATCAGCCACGATTTCTTTGCGTGGGCCGAACGGTTTCTCTCAATCAAGACGATGTCGAACTTTCGAGGCGCGACAGTCCCCGCGTCGCCGACGAACGGCCGGAATGTCATCTCGCCAGATCCGGCGTCGGCTAGCGGGTCCGCCGACGCAACGTACGCAAAAGTATGACGCGCGACTCAACTCACCGGCCGAAGGATTGGCCGGGGGGCGGCGCGAAGGCGCAGCAGCGTCAGCGTCGGTTGAATGGTCGGCCACGCCTGAATCGCGCGCGTCGTTTGCGCGGGGCCAGCCCGGATCGATACTTCAGGTGTCGTGCGGCGATCCGCCCGGGGCCTGGGGCCGATGCGGCCGTCCGTGGCGGACGGCGCCTGTCCGGCCGGGCGCCCATAGGCCGAATGGCGCGCGCCGGCCGCCGCACCGCTCGGATCGATGCCGTCCGGCAGGGGGCGGCAGGCCGCGCGAGGTGATGCCCGAGGAAAGCCCGCCCGGGGGAGGGCGCCTTCGGAGCAGGTCCTGTCAGCCGTCGAGGGCCACCGCGCCGGAATGCCCCATCACCGAGCGGGTCAGCCGGTCGGCCCCGAGCTCGCCGCCGCTGTAGCCCAGGAGCTCGGCGAGCTTGTCGCGGGCGCGGCAGACCCGGCTCTTCACCGTGCCGACCTTGCACTGCATCAGCGCGGCCGCATCCTCGTAGGAGAGGTCGCCGACCGCGACCAGCATCAGGGCCTCGCGCTGCTCGGCCACCAGCTTGTTGAGCGCGGCCTGCAGGTCCTGCACGTCGAGCCGGTCGCCCTGGTTCGGTGCCGAGGTCAGGCGGGCCGAGTAGACGCCCTCGCTGTCCTCGACCTCCCGGGCGCGCTTGCGGTGCTCCGAGTAGAAGGCGTTGCGCATGATCGTGAACAGCCAGGCGCTGAGGTTGGTCCCGGCCTCGAACCGGTCGCGGTTCTGCCAGGCCTTCAGCATCGTGTCCTGCACCAGGTCGTCGGCGCGGACCGGGTTGGCGGTCAGGGTCAGGGCGAAGCGGCGGAGGGCCGGCGCGGCGGCGAGCAGATCCTCGCGAAACGCGTCCTTCTTCGGCGCGCCCATGATGGCGAGCGCCTGCTCGAGCCGCGCGAGCAGGTCCGCGAAGGCGGCGGGCGCCGGCTCCTCAGCGACCGCGGCGTAGTGCGCGCGCAGCCGCTCGCCGAGGTGCTCCTGGACCGAGAAGGGCAGGGCCGGGGCCGCCAGGGCAGCGGCCACCGTCGCGGGAGCGGTCTTCTCGGCAGCGATGCCGGGGTCGATCGCAACCGGGGCGGCGTCTGGCGGACCGGGGGGCGTGCTCTGGGTCATCGGGTCGTTCGGCTGGCGCGGGGATGGTCCCTAAGCTAGACCATAAGCAACCCGGAGGCGAGGGCGAAGCCGGCCCCCGCCCGCCGCAATGCAACATGGGGCTGCTGCGTTGCGGCGGCGGCACGCCCAGTCGCCGCATCGGCGGCGCCCCTTCAAGAGCCAGCGCCGCGTCGGCGGCGCCCTTTCAGCAGCCAGCGCCGCGTCAGCGGCGCCCCTTCAGCAGCCAGCCGGCGACGAAGGCGAGGCCGGCGACCGCCAGCAGCGTCTCGGTCGGGTGCGCCTCGGCCCGGCGCAGGGCGGCACGGCCGCGGTGACGCGCCTCGCCGTAGGCCTCTCGCCCGCGCTCGTAGGCGTCGCGACCGCGGTCGTAGGCATGGCGCCCGCGCTTCTCGATCTGGCCGGCCAGCGCCGCACCGTCATGCGTCAGGTCCTCGGCGACGCGCCGGCCGCGGCCGTAGGCGTACTGGGCTCCGCCGACGACCTGGTTGAGCGCGCCTTCGACCTGGGGCCGGGCGCGGCCCGACACGGCGCCGAGCGCGGTCTGGCCGCGGCCCTTGATGTTGCGCAGGCCGCCCTCGATCTGGTCCCTGTTCATCGTGGTTTCCTCTCCGGTTCGGCAAAAGAAAAGGCCGGCCTCCCGCACGGGGTGCGAGGGACCGGCCCGATCGTTCGCGGGGAGGGGCCGGCGCGGTCGCCGGCCCGCGCCCGGCTCAGAGCTTGCTCTTCACCGTGTCGGCGGCATTCTTGATGCCGTCCTTGACGTCGCCGGTGGTCTTCTGGGCCTCGCCCTTCAGCTCCTGGGCCTTGCCCTCGGCCTGCAGCTTGTCGTTGCCGGTGGCGCTGCCGATGCCCTGCTTGATGTTGCCGACCGCCTCGTTGGCCAGGCCCTTGATCTTGTCGGTGGTGCTGCTCATGGGAAGCTCCTCGTCTCCTGCAGTTCAGCGACTGCTCAGGTCTGACGAACCGCCGAGACGGCGCATTGTTCCGTAGCGAGAGACGGCTTGGCCCGGCGTCCGGGCTGGACCGTGGCGGCGGAACCCGCTAGGTCGCGCGCCCCTCCTCCCCGGCACCGGCAGAGATTCGGCATGGCGGCCTGCGGCCTCGATTTCGGCACCTCGAACACCACTCTCGGACTCAACCGGGCCGACGGGCCCGCGCTGGCGCGGCTGGAGGGCGAGGCGGTCACGATCCCGAGCGCGATCTTCTTCCCGCCCGCCGGCGACGAGGCGATCGGCCGGGCCGCCATCGCGGCCTATGTCGAGGGCACGCCCGGGCGGCTGATGCGCAGCCTGAAATCGGTGCTCGGCTCCTCGCTCCTCGAGGAGACGACGCCGGTCGGGCGCCGGCGGCTGTCGTTCCGGGCGGTGATCGCCCGCTATCTCGCCGCCGTGAAGGCGCGGGCGGAGAGCCAAGCGGGAGAGGCCCTGACCCGGGTGGTCCATGGCCGCCCGGTCCACTTCGTCGACGGCGACCCCGACGGCGACCGCCGGGCCGAGGAGGCGCTGGCCGCCATCGCCCGGGAGGTCGGCTTCGCCGAGGTGTCGTTCCAGTACGAGCCGATCGCCGCCGCGCTCGACTACGAGCGCGGGCTCGCCCGCGAGGAGGTGGCGCTGATCGCCGATATCGGCGGCGGCACGTCGGACTTCTCGGTGGTGCGCCTGAGCCCCGAGCGGCACCGGGCGGTGGAGCGGGCCGGCGACATCCTGTCCAACGACGGCGTGCGGATCGGCGGCACCGACTTCGACCGCACGCTCAGCGTCGGCGAGGTGATGCCGCTCCTCGGCCTCGGCAGCCCGATGCGGCGCCCGGGCCTCGACGTGCCCTCGGCCTACTACCACGACCTCGCCACCTGGTCGCAGATCAACCGGCTCTACGACGGCCGAACCCTGCGCGAGCTGCGCTCCCTGCGCCGCGAGGTGGCGCGCCCCGAGCTGATCGACCGCCTCGCCGCGGTGATCGAGGCCGAGCGCGGCCACACCCTGGCGATGGAGGTCGAGGATGCCAAGATCGCCCTGTCGGAGGTCGACCGGATCGGCCTGCCGCTCGGCTGGGTCGAGCCCGGCCTGACGGCCGAGATCGGCCGCCCCGACCTCGCCCGGCACTCGGCCGACCTCGCCCGGCGCATCGGGGCCTGCATCGCGCGGTGCCTGCGCGACGCGGGCGTGGCCCCGGGGAAGATCGATGCCCTGTTCCTCACCGGCGGCTCGACCCGCCTCGCCCCGGTGCGCGCCGCCATCCTGGCGACGGCGCCGGAGGCCCGGGTGGTCGAGGGCGACACCTTCGGCTCGGTCGGCCTCGGGCTCACCGTCGAGGCGGCGCGGCGCTACGGCTGAGCCCCTACTGCGTCGCTGCCGCCGCCCCGGCGCGGGCGGCGTCGCCGAACGAGGGGTCGAACACCGACGGCGCCTCGAGCCGGCGCGGGATCAGCCCGGCGCGGTGGTAGAGGTCGGCGACGCGCTGCTCGTCGGCGATCACGCCCTCGTCGATCGGTGCCGGGCGGATGTCGGCCCGGCGGAACCAGGCGAGCGGCACCGCCTCGGGCAGGCCGATCAGCGCCGACCAGCGGCGGGCGA
The DNA here is from genome assembly GCF_003173755.1 of Methylobacterium terrae. Lineage (NCBI taxonomy): Bacteria > Pseudomonadati > Pseudomonadota > Alphaproteobacteria > Hyphomicrobiales > Methylobacteriaceae > Methylobacterium > Methylobacterium terrae. The sequence continues at coordinate 331,074 of NZ_CP029553.1, read as the reverse complement.
AGGCTTGCTGGTGCGCCGTGCCCCAGACCCGGGCCTGGGCGAGGCGCCGCACGAAATCCTCCAGCGCCGGGCGCTTCGACGCGATGGCGTCGTCGCGGGCGATCTGGAAGCTCAGGCCCGGCGTCAGCCCGCGCCCGTCGGCGACGATCCGGGCCCGGCCCGAAACCTCGAGTTGCGAGGTGTAGGGCTCCCAGGTCGCCCAGGCGTCGATGGCGCCGGAGGTGAGCGCCATCTGGGCGTCGGCGGGCAGGAGGAACGACAGCGCGACGTCGCCCGGGCCCCAGCCCGCGCTCTCGCCTTGCGCCAGGACCAGCATGTGGCCGATCGAGCCGCGCCCCGTCGCGATCCGCCGGCCCTTGAGGTCGGCGAAGGACCGCACCGGCGAATCCGGCCGCACCAGCAGGGCGAGGCCGGCCTGGTTCTGGCGGATGGCGAAGATCGCCTTGATCGGCGCGCCGGCGGCGGCCGCGAAGGTGAAGGGCGCGTCGCCGGCGATGCCGGTGTCGATCGCCCCGGCATTGAGCGCCTCGAGGAGCGGCGCGGCGGCCGGGAACTCGCGCCATTCGAGCCGGTAGGGCAGGCCGTCGAGGACACCCGCCGCCTCCATCAGGGCGCGCGAGCCGCCCTTCTGGTCGCCGACCCGCAGGACGGTCTCGGCACGGACGGGGAGGGCGGCGAGGAGAAGGGCGAGGACGCCGAGGATCGGGCGCATGCCGGGCCTCACGCGGCGGCCGGGCGGCGGGCCCCGGCGAGCTGCCGGAAGGCCGGGATCAGCTCGCGCCCGTACTGCACCGCGTCCTCCAGCGGATCGAAGCCGCGGATCAGGAAGGTCGTCACTCCGAGCGCCCGGTACTCGTGCAGCGCTTGCGCCACCTGCTCGGGCGTGCCGACGAGCGCCGTGGAATTGCCCTGCGCCCCGGTCTCGGCGGCGATGGCGGTGTAGAGCCGCCGGTCGAGCCGGTCGCCTTGCGCGGCGGCCGCGAGCAGCCGGCGCGAGCCCTCGTTCTGCGGCACCGCGGCGGGGCCGAGGCCGCGGGCGGCCCGCAAGGCCCGGGTACGCGCGAGGATGTCTTCCGCCCGTGCCCAGGCCGCCGCCTCGGTCGCGGCGAGGATCGGGCGGAACGACAGGCTGAAGCGGATCCGGTCCTCGCGCCCGTGGGGTCTCGCGGCGGCGCGCACCCGCGCGATCGTCTCGCGCACCTGCGCCTGGGTCTCGCCCCAGAGGGCGTAGGTGTCGGCGTGCTGGCCCGCCACCGCGATCGCCGCGTCCGAGGAGCCGCCGAAATAGACCGGCAGGTGCGGCTGCTGCACCGGCTTCACCGCCGAGAACGCCCCCGCGACGCGGTAGTAGCGCCCATCATAGTCGAACGGGGCCGAGTGGGTCCAGGATGCCTTGACGATGTCGAGATACTCGCCGGTGCGGGCGTAGCGCTCGTCCTTGGTCAGGAAGTCGCCGTCCTGGGCGAGTTCCGCGTCGTTGCCGCCGGTGATGATGTGGACCCCGGCGCGCCCGCCGGTGAGGTGGTCGAGGGTGGCGAGCTGGCGGGCGGCGACCGTGGGCGCCTGGAAGCCCGGCCGGTGCGCGATCATCAGGCCGATCCGCTCGGTGACGGAGGTGATGGACTGCGCCAGCGCGACGCTGTCGGGCGCGGTCGAGTGGAAGGCGACCAGCACCCGGTCGAAGCCGCCATGCTCGTGCGCCTGGGCCGAGGCCCGGAGGTAGGCCCGGTCGACGACCGGCCCGGAGGGGGCGTGGATCTCCGACCCGTACTGGGCCGAGACGAAGCCGATGAAATGCACGTCCTGTGCTTCCACCGCTGCTTGTGCCGTTGCCTGTGCCATGACGGTCGGTCCTTCTCAGGCCATGAGCGCCGCGCGCCCGGCCGCCAGCCGGACCGCGTCGCCCTGGGGGGTGTGGATGCGCGCGCACAGCACGTCGCGCAGGTGGCGCTCGAGCGGGTTCTTCCGCGAGAGGCCCGGATTGCCGACGAGCGCGACCGCGTCCTCGACCACGCGGATCGCGTTCTGCGTGACGGTGAGCTTGACGAGCCCGCTCTCGCCCGCCGCGGGCGGCTCCCCGGCATCGGTCTCGGCGGCGACGCCGCCGAGGAGCCGGCGGTTGACCGCGAGGCGGCGCGCGTTCTCGCCGACTGCCTCCTGGAACCGGGGCAGGCTCGCGAGCGGCGCACCGAGATTGGAAGGCGCGCGCCCGTTCAGGTGCTCGCACAGCCAGCCCTGCGCCGCCCGCGCGACGCCGTCGTAGAGGCTCGCCAGCAGCGTCGTGTTCCAGGCGAGCGTCACGGGGTCGGGCGCCCCCCAGGCGGCGGGCGGGCGCAGGTCGAGGGCGTGGTCGTCGGGCACCGGCACCCGGTCGAGGACGACGTCGTGGCTGCCGCTTGCCCGCAGGCCGAGATGGTCCCACGTCTCCTCGATCCGCACGCCCGGCGCGCCCATCGGCACCAGCACGAACCCGACCCGCGGGCTCGCCTCGTCGGTGCGGGCCCAGACCAGCCCGTGGGACAGGATCGGCGCCCCGGTGGAGTAGATCTTGCGCCCGCTGACCCGCCAGCCCTCGGGCGTGGCCTGCGCCACGGTCTCGGGCAGGCCGCCGCGGGCCGGCGAGCCGAGGGCCGGCTCGACCCTGAGCGCGTTGACGAAGGCGCCCTCGCGCAGGGCCGCCTGCTGCAGCCGGGCGAGCGGTCCCGACGCAGAGCTTGGTGCTCGGGCAAGGCTCGCGTGGTGGACGAACTGCATCGCCAGGACCAGGCTCGCCGCCGGGTCGGCCTCGGCCAACGCCCCGATCACCGCGCTCGCGACCGCGAGACCGGCACCCCCGCCGCCCCGGGCCGCCGGCACCGTCAGGGCGGGAAGGCCCGCATCCCGGATCGCCGCGAGGCTCGCATGGGCGAAGCGCCCGTCGCGGTCGTCCGCCGCGGCGAGCGGCGCCAGGACCGGCTTCAGCGCCCGCGCGACCGCGATCGCGCCCTCGGCCGGTGGCGCGGGGATGGGGCGGCGCAACGGGATCGTCATGCCGCGACGCCCCGCTGGGCGCCGGGGCGAGGGTGCCGGAACGCGCGGCACGGGATCATGATCACGGTCCTTCCTGGGCGGGATCGGGTTTCGATCCGGCACGTGGCAAGCAACGAGATCGAGAACGACCCGAATTCGATGCATGTCGGACTGTGATCAGGGATGCGGTGAGCGTCAACCGGAATGATGTTCTGATATTACCGCAGAATTTGGGAGTACTTTTCTTTGATGCCGCGACATGTGCGACGATGTTCTTCGGTGTGGATCACCGCTTCACCGGGCGCCGCGCGACGGCCTCGGCCCTCGACGCGGGCGCGCCGCGCCCCGGGGCGGACGCGGCGCCCGCGGGATCGTCCGTTCCCGGATCCTCTGCCCGTGCCGCACGGGAATGCCGGGCGGGGGAGGACCCCGCGGTGGCCGGGACGCCCGCCCGGCCTGCCACCTTATCCCCCGGCCACGCCCTGCACGTCGACGTAGAGCGCGTAGAGCGACTGGCTCGCCGCCATGAACAGCCGGTTGCGGTGGCGGCCGCCGAAGCAGAGGTTGGCGCAGCGCTCCGGCAGGCGGATGCGGCCGATCAGGGTGCCTTCCGGGTTGTAGACCATCACCCCGTCGAGGGCGTCGGTGCCCATGCCCCAGCCGCACCACAGGTTGCCGTCTGTGTCGCAGCGGAAGCCGTCCGGCGTGCCCGGGCCGGCATCGATGTGGACGCGCTTGTTGGTCAGGCGCCCGCCCTCGACGTCGAAGGCGAGGATGCGGCGGTTCGGCTGCGCCCGCGACTCGACGAGGTAGAGGATCGATTCGTCGGGCGAGAAGCACAGGCCGTTCGGCCCGGCGAGGTCGGTCGCCACGGCGTCGAGCGCGCCCGTGACGGGATCGAGGCGGTAGACGTTCTGCGGCAGCTCCGGCTCGGCCCGCTCGCCCTCGTAGTTGCCGAGGATCCCGAAGGGCGGGTCGGTGAACCAGACCGCGCCGTCGGAGGCCACCACCACGTCGTTGGGCGAGTTGAGGCGCTTGCCCTCGTGGGAATCGGCCAGCACCGTGATGCTGCCGTCGTACTCGGTGCGCGTCACCCGGCGCCCGCCATGCTCGCAGGTGACGAGGCGGCCCTGGCGGTCGCGGGTGTTGCCGTTGGCGAAGTTCGACGGCTTGCGGAAGACCGAGACCGCGCCGGTCTCCTCGTCGAAGCGCAGGATCCGGTTGTTGGGGATGTCGCTCCACAGGAGGTAGCGCCCGTCGCCGAACCAGACCGGGCCCTCGCTCCAGCGGCAGCCGGTGGCGAGGCGCTCGACCCCGGCGCTGAACACCCGGTAGCGGGCGAAGGAGGGGTCGAGGACCTCGATGGCGGGGTCGGGATACCGGGTCGTCGGCGTCCACACGGGCTTTGTCCTCCTGATGGTTCTTCTCGCGGCGGACCTTCGCGGCCCGCCGCGCGGGATGCAAGGCGTTCCTCGGGCGGGTGTTGCCGGGCGCCGACTCAGTGCGCCGCAGCGCCCGCCGGCAGCGGCCGCCCCCGCCGGCGCTCGCCCAGCACCAGCCAGACCACGAGCAGCGCCACGAGGTCGAAGACGGTGAGGCAGGCGAAGAGCGGCTCGAAGCCGATGCGCCCGGCGAGCTGCCCGATCAGCAGCGAGAACAGGGTGCCGCCGAGATAGCCCGCCATGCCGCAGAAGCCCGTCGCCGTGGCGACCTCGTGCGGCGCGAAATTGTCGGTGACGACCGCGTAGAGCAGGCTCGACAGCACCTGGTGGGCGAAGGCGCCGAGCGAGAACAGGCAGATCGCCGCGAACGGGCTCGAGGCGAGGCCGATCAGCCCCGGGCCGACCATGCAGACGGCGCCGATGCCGATGCCGGCGATGCGGGAATTGGCGAGCGAGATCCGGAAGCGCCGGGCGAGGTAGGGCGAGAGGTAGCCGCTGAGCACGCAGCCGAGATCGGCGGCGAGGAACGGCAGCCAGGCGAACAGCGCGAACTGCTTGATGTCCATGCCCCGCGCGCTGACCATGTAGAGCGGGATCCAGTAGCTGAAGGTCTGCCAGGCCGGCTCGGTGAGGAAGCGCGCGACCGCGATGCCCCAGAACTGCCGCCGGCCGACCACCGCCCCGACGGAGGGCTTCGCCAGCACCGCCCGCGGCGCGTCGGTGCCGATATGCGCCCGCTCCGCCTCGCCGAGGCCGGGATGGTCGTGCGGATCGCGGTAGAGCAGCCACCACAGGGCGGCGACGCCGACCGACATGAGGCCGGTGACCACGAAGGCGACCTGCCAGCTCCAGGTCAGCGACAGCCACACGACGAGCGGCGGCGCGATCATCGCGCCGACCGACGAGCCGGTGTTGAACCAGCCGGTGGCGATCGAGCGCTCCCGGGGCGGGAACCACAGGGTCGAGGTCTTCACCGCCGAGGGGATCGCCGCCGCCTCGCCGAGGCCGAGCAGGCCCCGGAACGCCGCCATCGCCTGCCAGTTGCCGGCGAGCGCGTGCAGCGCGCAGGCCGAACCCCAGACGAGCGCGAACAGGCAGTAGCCGGTGCGCAGGCCGATCAGGTCGGTGAGGAAGCCCGCCGCCGGCTGCATCACCCCGTAGGAGATCTGGAACGCCGCGACGATGAACGAGTACTGCTCGGTCGAGACGCCGAGTTGGTCCTTCAGCACCGGCGCCAGCACGCCGAGCGTGTTGCGGTCGATGTAGTTGACGACCGTGCCGAGCCCGACGAGCGCCAGGATGCGCCACCGCAGGCCGCTCGGCTTGCCGGCTTGCGTTCGCAGGCCGCTCACCTTCCTGGTTTGCGTTCGCAGGCCGCTCACCTTCCCCATCGCGTGTCCCTCCCGTGGGGCATTGCCGGCCGGGCCGGAAACAATGCAGAATCAATGCCCTGCGCGGTCCCGGTCTTGGTGCCGGGGGCGGTCGCGGCGAGCTTTGCGGTGATTATCGATATCGATAATGCTTGACAAGGGAGGGGGCATGACCGAGGCCGGAGGCATGATCGCCGCCGTCGTACCGATTCCGTCACGGGCCCGCCGCCACGTGCAGGTGGCCGACGCGTTGCGCCGGGCCGTCATGCTCGGCGAGACGCCGCCGGGCGCCGCCCTGCTCGAACTGGAACTCGCCGGCCGGTTCGGCTGCAGCCAGGGGGTGATCCGCGAGGCGCTGCTGCTGCTGCAGGAGGAGGGGCTGGTGCAGCGCTCCGGCCATCGCGGCACCCGGGTCTCGGACCTCAACCCCGACGAGGCGGTGGAGATGCTGCGGCTGCGCCGCGACCTCGAATGCCGCGCCGCCCGCCGGGCCTGCGCGGGGCCTCCCGGCGCATCGGGGAGCTTGCGGACCGACCTCGAGGTGCAGCTCGGCCTGATGGAGGCGGCGGCCACCGCCGGCGACCCCTACGCCCTCGCCCAGGCCGACCGCGAGTTCCACCGCCGGCTCTTCGCGCAGGCCGGGTGGCCGAGCCTGGAGCCGATGCTCCTGCGCTGCCTGACCCACAACCACCGCTTCAAGCTGATCGCCGGGCCGGCGGACCTCGCCCACACGGCGCAGCGCCATCTGGGGATCGTGGCGGCGGCGGAGAGCCGGGACGGGCCGGCGCTCGCCCGCGCCCTGTCCCACCACGTCGCGACGATCCTCGACGACGGACCGTCGCTCCTCGATGATGAGGCGTGACGCGCCCCGGCGGGGCGCCCACCCACGAACCATGAAACGGGAGGAAGCATGAGCGAGGCAGCGGGGATCCGGGTCGCCCTGTCGGGGGCGGGCGGGCAGGTCGGGGCGGTGCTGCGGCCGCGGCTCGTCGCCGCCGGCTGCGTTCTGCGCTCGGGCGGGGGACCGACGGCGCTGACGCCGCTCTCGGAATCCGAGACCGTGACGACCGGCGACCTGCGCGACCCCGGGGCCGTCGACCGGCTGCTCGAGGGGACCGAGGTGCTGGTGCACCTCGCCGGCACCAGCGTGGAGAAGCCGCTGCCGGAGGTGATCGAGAACAACCTCATCGCCCTGCACGCGGTCTACGAGGGCGCCCGCCGTCACGGCCTTCGCCGGGTGGTGTTCGCCAGTTCCAACCACGCCTTCGGCATGCACAAGGTGACCGAGCGGCTCGACGCCGCGGCGCCGTTCCGGCCGGACGGCGCCTACGGCCTCAGCAAGGCCTGGGGCGAGCTGATGGGCCAGATGTACTGGGACCGGCACGGCATCGAGGGGGTGGCGTTGCGCATCGGCAGCGCGCTGCCGCGCCCGACCGAGTTCCGCCACCTCTCGACCTGGCTCGGCCACGACGACCTCGCCCAGCTCGTGCTGCGCAGTATCGCGGCGCCGATCCCCGGCTACGTCGCGGTCTGGGGCGCGTCGAACAACCCGCGCAGCTACTGGGACAACAGTGCCGCCGCGGCGGCGATCGGCTACCGGCCGACCCAGTCGGCGGAGGATTGGGCCGAGGAGATCCTGGCGCAGGAGAACCCCCTCGACCCGGTCGCCCGCACCCTCCAGGGCGGCAGCTTCACGACGATCGACTACACGCCGGAGGAGAACCGGCCGGGGCGGGCGAGGGGCTGAGGCCGGGGAATGCACCCTCTCCCGCAAGGGGCAGGGCTGGCCGGAGACGTTCCGGATCGAGAATGGAGCGCAGGCCCCCCTCTCCCGCACGGGAGAGGGACCCGCGCTTGTGTCCGAACGGGATTGCCCCCCGACGGCCCTGCGCAGCGGGGAGAGTGTGCACGCGATCCTCGATCGTGCTCCTTCGTCGGGCTGGCGGTCCCTAGCGTCCCGCCCGCTCGGCCCCCGCCTCCGGCAGGCCGAGGAGCCGCGCCAGGTCGGGCGCCGCCCCGCCCGCGAGCAGGTCCGCCAGGGTGTAGCGGTCGAGCACCGTCAGGAACGCGGCGAGCGCCTCGCCGAGGGCGACGCGCAGGCGGCAGGCCGGGGTGATGGCACAGGCGCCCGCGCCGAAGCACTCGACCAGGGTGAGATCTTCTTCCATCTGCCGCACCACCGCGCCGACCACGATCTCGCCGGGCGGCAGGGCGAGGCGCAGGCCGCCGCCGCGGCCGCGGATCGTGCGGACCAGGCCGAGCCGCCCGAGCTGGTGCACCACCTTGGTCAGGTGGTTCTCCGAGATGCCGTAGGCCCGGGCGATCTCGCCGATCGAGCTCTGCCGCGGCTCATGGGCACCGATGTCTTGGGCACCGAGATACAGCAGCGTGCGCAGGGCGTAGTCGGTGTAGCGCGTCAGGCGCATGGGAGCCGTGCCCGCCTCATAACATGTAATTCCTATACACCTTTTATCCGCCGGCCTATAAGGTGCATATTGAATACACCTTTTAACCGAACGGACCTTCGAGCCGCGCCATGCCGATCCCGCTGAGCCCCGCCACCATCGCCCTCGTCAAGGCCACCGTGCCGGCCCTGGAGATCCACGGGCTGGCGATCACGCGCCGGATGTACGAGCGCCTGTTCGAGGATCCGGCGATCCGCGACCTGTTCAACCAGTCGCATCACGGCGCGACCGGGTCCCAGCCCAAGGCGCTCGCCGATGCCGTGCTGGCCTATGCGCGCCACATCGACGACCTCGGCGCGCTCGCCGGCGCGGTCGAGCGCATCGCCCAGAAGCACGTCACCCTGGCGATCCAGCCCGCGCATTACCGCTCCGTCGCCGAGGCGCTGCTCGGGGCGATCCGGGACGTGCTGGCCGAGGCCGCCACGCCCGAGATCTGCGCCGCCTGGGGCGAGGCCTACTGGTTCCTGGCCGACATCCTGATCGATCGCGAGGCCGCGATCTACCACGATCACGAGGCGCGGCCCGGCGGCTGGTCCGGCTGGCGGGAGTTCCGCATCGAGAGCGTCCACGCCGAGAGCGCGACGATCCGCTCCTTCGTGCTGGTGCCGGTCGACGGCGGGCCGGTGCTGGCTCACCGGCCGGGTCAATTTCTCGGCCTGCGGTTCGACCTGCCGGGCCACGGCGTGGTGGTGCGCAACTACTCGGTCTCCTGCGCGCCGAACGGCCGGGCCTACCGCATCACCGTGAAGCGCGAGGCGACGCCGGGCCATCCCGCGGGCCTCGTCTCGTCCTGGCTGCACGATGGTGCCCGCCCCGGCACGGTGCTGGAGGCCGCCGCCCCCGCCGGCGACTTCGTGCTCGACCGCGATGCGGCCTCGCCGGTGGTGCTGGTGAGCGGCGGCGTCGGGCTGACCCCGATGATGAGCATGCTGGAGACGATCCACGCCGAGACGCCGGAGCGCCCGACCTGGTACGTCCACGGGGCGCTGAACGGCCGGGTCCACGCCATGGCCGCGCAGGCCCGGCAGCTCGCCGCCGGCCGCCCGGCGATCCGCCTGCACACCGTCTACGAGGTCCCGCTCGGTTCGGACCGGCCCGGCGTGGACTACGACGCCGCCGGCCGCATCACGCCCGAGTGGCTGGTCGCCCACACGCCCGCGGAGGCGACCTACTATCTCTGCGGCCCGAAGCCCTTCCTCGCGAGCCTCGTCCACGGCCTCGCCCGCCTGGGCGTGCCGGCGGCGCGGATCCGCTACGAGTTCTTCGGGCCGGCGGACGAGCTGGTGGCGCAGGCGCCGCGGGCGGCGGCGTGAGATCCGGGAAGCTGGCGGAACCGTCGAGGGAGGCTCGCGCCTCACGCCTCCGCCAGCACCCGCGCGTTGCCCCGGATCGCCGCCTCGCTCACCGCGATCCCGAGACCCGGCCCCTTCGGCACCACGACTTCCCCGCCCTCGACCGGCACGCGCGCCTCCAGCACGTCGTCGGTCAGCACGTGGTGGGGCATGTAGAACTCGCAGCCGAGCGAGATGCCGGGCGTCGCGGCGATCATCTGGGTGCCGGCGGCGAGCGCGATGCCCCCCTCCCACAGGGTGCCGCCGTAGCCCGGCAGCCCGGCGGTGTCGGCGATCGCCATCAGGCTCTGCGCCTTCAGCATCCCGCCGCACTTCATCAGCTTGACCGAGACCGCGTCGGCGGCCCGGCGCTTCACCACCTCCAGGGCGTCGGCGGCATCGAAGCAGCTCTCGTCGGCGAGGATCGGTGTGTCGAGGGCGGCGGTGAGCGCCGCCATGGCGTCGAGGTGGCGGCGCGCCACCGGCTGCTCGATGAAGGTCGGCCGGAAGGCCTCGACGTCGCGAAGCGTGCGCAGCGCCCCGAACGGGTCGAGGGCCTGGTTGTAGTCGACCCTGAGGTCGATGCGCTCGCCGAAGGCCGCCCGCATCGCCTCGAGATGGCGCAAGTCCTCGGCGTGGGTCTTCACCCCGGTCTTCACCTTGAACAGGCGGTGGCCGGTCGCCGTCATGGCGTGCATGCGGGCGAGGTCGGCCTCGAAATCCGGGTCGGCGATCGAGAACGAGAGCGGGATCGTGTCCCGCACCCGGCCGCCGAGGAGTTCCGCCACCGAGAGCCCGCAGGCGTGGCCGAGGATGTCGAACAGCGCCATCTCGACCGCCGCCTTGGCGTCGGTGTGGCCGGTGAGCGCCCGGTCGAGGTCGGCGGCGAGCGCCCGCACGCCGCGCGCCGAGCGGCCGAGGATCAGCGGGCGCAGGTAGGTGTCCAGCGCCGCGAAGGCGCCCTCGGCGGTGCCGGTGAACACCTCCCAGGGGGCGGCCTCGCCCCAGCCGACCACGCCCTCGCGGGTGGTGAGCCGCAGGAGCACCCGCTTGACGCTGCCCTTGACGTCGCCGACGCCCTGGCGGCGGGCCATCCTGATCGGGCTCTCGATCAGGACGACGCGCAGGTTCTCGATGATGAGGGAATCGGAGCTCACGTGAGCCCTCCGTCGACGTGGACGACCTGGCCGGTGACGTAGGAGGCGGCCGGCGAGGCCAGGAAGGCGATGACCGCCGCGACCTCCGCCGGATCGGCCCGGCGCCCGAGGGGAATGGCGGCCTCCAGGGTCGCGATCGCCTCGCTCGAGAGCGCGCCGCCGCGGCCCGGATCCTTGGCGGTCAGGCCCGGCGCCACGGCGTTGACGGTGATGCCGTCCGGCGCGAGCTCCCGGGACAGGCTGCGCACCAGCGCCTCCAGGGCGGCGCGGCCGGCGGCGGAGGCCGCGAACAGGCCGAGATCGGCCCGGGTGAGATGGGCGACGTAGGACGACACCGCGACGATCCGGGGCGCGTCGCCCGCCCGCAGCAGCGGCGCGGCGGCCTGGGCGAGGTGCAGGAACGACCCGGCCGAGAGCGCGAGCGCGTCCGCGAGGCTCCCCGCCTCGAGCGCGAGCGCGCCGCCGCGTTGCGCCTTGCCGGCCGCCGCCACCACGGCGTCGAGACGCCCGAAGGCCTCCGAGGCCAGCGCCACGCCGCGCGGGCCGGTCTGCGGGTCGGCGAGGTCGTCGAGCCAGGTCGCCACGGTGGCGCCGCGGGCGCGGGCGGCGGCCGCCACCGCGGCGAGGCCGTCGGCGTTGCGGCCGCTGTGGAGCACGAGGCCGTGGCCGGGGGCGGCGAGCGCGAGCGCCGTGGCCCGGCCGATGCCGCTGCCCGCCCCCGTCACCAGCGTCACCCGGGCGGCCGTACCCTCCGGCAAGGCGGCGCGTGGGTCCGCGCTCATGCCGCCGGCGCCTCGCCGCGGCGGTGGAAATGGGCGAGGAAGGCCCGGGTGTCGGGGTGCCGCGGCGCGTCGATCAGGGTGCGGGCGGGGCCTTCCTCGACCACGACGCCGTCGCGCAGGAACACCACCCGGTCGGCGACCTCGCGGGCGAAGGCGATCTCGTGGGTGACGATCACCATCGTCATGCCGTCGGCGGCGAGCGCCCGCATCACGCCGAGCACCTCGCCGACGAGCTCCGGGTCGAGGGCCGAGGTCGCCTCGTCGAACAGCATCACCTCGGGCTCCATGGCGAGGGCGCGGGCGATGGCGACGCGCTGCTTCTGCCCGCCCGACAGCCGGCTCGGATACTGCTCGGCCTTGTCGGCGAGGCCGACCTTGGCGAGCAGCGCGCGGGCCCGCGCCTCGGCCTGCGCCTTCGGCATCCGCTTCACGGTGAGCGGCCCCTCCATGATGTTCTGGAGCGCGGTGAGGTGCGGGAACAGATTGAAGTGCTGGAACACCATGCCGGTCCCGGCGCGGAAACGCGCCAGGGCCTTTATGCCCGGCAGCCTCGTGCCGGGGCCGAACCGGAAGGCGTCGCCCCCGACCCGGACCTCGCCGCCATCCGGCACCACCAGGAGGTTGATGCAGCGTAGCAGCGTCGACTTGCCGGAGCCCGACGGCCCGATCAGCGCCACCACGCCGCCCGCGGGCACGGTGAGCGACACGTCCTTGAGCACCGCGTTCCCGCCGAAGCTCTTGGCGAGGCGGGTGATCGCGATCTTCGGTTCGCCGGAAGTCTCGTTTGCCATGGCGGTCGAGCCTCAATCGCTGGTGGCGAGGCGCTTCTCGCCCCGGCGCACGATCCAGGTGAGCGGGTAGAGCGCCGCGAAGTAGAGGACGGCCACGAGCGTGTAGATCTCGAGCGGCCGGTAGCTGTCATGGGCCGCGACCTGGCCCTGGTAGAGCAGGTCCGGTACCGCCAGCACCGAGACGAGCGAGGTGTTCTTGAACTGGATGATCGACTGGTTCATCAGCGGCGGCACCATGCGCTTCAACGCCTGGGGCAGCACGATCCGGCGCAGGCTCTGGGCCGGGGTCATGCCGAGCGCCGCGGCCGCCTCGCCCTGCCCGCGGTCGATCGACACGATGCCGCCGCGGATGATCTCGGCGTAGAACGAGCCGCCGTAGAGCGACAGCGCCAGCACCGAGGCGCCGACCGCCGAGATCTCGATCCCGGCGAGGATCGGCAGGGCGTAGTAGAACCACACCAGCTGCACCAGCAGCGGGGTGCAGCGGAACACCTCGATATAGGCGTTGCTGAGCCAGCGCAGGGGCGCGAAGCCGGACAGCTTGGCGAGGCCGGCCGCGAGACCGACCAGGAGCCCGATCACCACGATCGCGACCGTGAAGGCCACGGTGACGCCGAGCCCCTGGACGAACAGCCAGCGGTAGGTCCAGAGCGAGCCGAAATCCCAGTTATACATGTCCGAACCTGTCCATGTCAGGTCGCCTCGCCCGGTCTCGAGGGTTACAGCGAGACGCCGGCCGGCATGTCGGCCTCGGTCACGCCGACCAGCTCCATGTTCGACACGATGGTCTGGCGGATGAAGCCGAGGCCCTTGTTGTAGTCGATCCAGGTGTTGACGAAATCGCGCAGCGTCTTGTCGCGCTCGCGCCGGAAGCCGGCATTCGAGGTGGTGGCGAAGACCGGGTTCGGCACCACGAGCTGGCCGAGCGCCGGATTCTTCTTCAGCACGGTCAGCGCCAGCATCAGGATCAGGCATTGCGCGTCGACCCGCCCGGTCGAGAGCGCCAGCGTCGCCTCGTCGGCGGACTTGAAGCGCACGATCTGGGCCTTCGGGCACAGCCGCGTCACCACGGCGTCGTGCGAGGAGCCGACATCGACCGCGAGCTTCACGTCGGGGCTGTTCAGCTCGGCCCAGGTCTTCGCGGCAAAGCCCTTCTTGGCGATGACCGTGAAGGCGTTGCTGAACACCGGCACCGAGAAGTCGACGACGAGCGCCCGCTTCGGGGTCGGGTTGAGGCCGAAGAACATGTCGATCTTGTTGGCCTGGAGGTCGAGCACCGCGTTGCCCCAGGTGGTCTCGGACAGTTCGAGCTCGGCCTCGAGCTCGGCGGCCAGCGCCTTCGCCATGTCGACGTAGAAGCCGCGCCACTGCCCGGTGGCGATGTCCTTCTGGTAGTACGGCGCGCCGCCGGCCACCGCCGCGGTGCGCAGCTTCTTCGTGCGCCGGATCCGGTCGAAGGCGCTCTCGGACGCGTCCTGCGCCAGGGCCGGGTTGGCGATCACGGAGGCGGCGGCCCCCGCCGCCACGGTGCCGGCCCCAACAAGGCTCGCCAGCGATCTGCGCGACAGCATCATCACGATTCCTTCTTCACGGGCGTCTCCCCACGGTCGCGCTTAGCACGTGGCGGGCCAGAGGGAAGGGCTGTGAGCGCCAGCGCGAAGGAATCCGCAGGTCCGTGCCGTCTCGCCCCTCGCCGGAGGATGCAGCGTTCTCCGGGTGAAGCGGGATCCGGGTTGGGACGATCGCCGGTTCGCGTAGGAAGTGCCATGGCATCCTGGGGCGCGTCGGAGGCGAGAACCCGGGATCCGTGACCGCGACGGTGCCCGACATCGCTTACGACGTTTCGCGTCATCCTGCATCGTCCGCGGCCGTGGATCCGGGTTTCCGCGGCGCGGCCCCGGGATGACGATGGAGGGGTGTCGAACGTCCTGGTCGAAGACAGGTGGCGGACCATCTGCCTCTACGGCAGCGCCCGTCCCGGAAACCGCGCCTCGCCCCAGTGCACCGCCTGCGCCCCGGCCTCGTAGGCGAGTTCCCGCACCGCCCGGAAGCCGATCGGCTCCGGCGCCGTGACCGGCAGGGGCAGGTCGACGTCCGCGATCCTGCCCGCGACGAGGTCGGCGAGGACGCGGCCGAAGGCGGTGCCGGGGGCGATGCCGCGCCCGTTATAGCCGCTGAACGCCACGACCCGGCGGGCGAGGCGGTGGAAGCGCGGCAGGGCGTCCGCCGTCATGCCGATCTTGCCGTACCACTCGGCCTCGAACGGCACGTCGCCGGCCTGCGGGTAGAGTTTTCTCAGCGTGCGCCGCGCCCAGGCCCGATGCACGGACGCCGCCGTGCCCCGCAACGCCCCGACGCTGCCGATCACGAGGCGCCCGGCGGCGTCGAGGCGGAAGGAGGTCAGCACCGCCTTCGTGTCCCAGGCGCCCTGGCGGCCGGGCAGGATCGTGCCGCGCAGGTTGTCGGAGAGCGGCGCGGTCGCGATGTTGAAGTAGGGCAGGTGGGCGATCTCGGCCCGGATCTCCGGCCACGGCGCCCGCGTGTAGGCGTTGGTGGCGACGATCACCCACTCGGCGCTCACCGTGCCGCCGGGCGTCGTCAGGCGCCAGCGCGATCCCTCCTCGGCGACGCCGACGACCGGGCTGCCGGTGTGCAGGACCGCCCCGGCGGCGAGCGCCGCCCGGCCGAGGCCGCGGGCATAGGCGAGCGGCTGGATCGTGCCGGCGCGCGCGTCGAGGAGCGCGCCCGCGTAGGCCGGCGTGCCGGTGGCCCGCGCGGCCTCCGCCGCGTCGAGGAGGCGGACCGGTGCCCCGCGCGCCTGCCACTGCCGGGCCCGGTCCTCGAGATCGGACAGGCCCTTATTCCCGACCGCGCAGTGCAGCGTGCCCTCGGATACCGCCTCGCAGGCGATGCCGTGCTCGGCGACGAGGTCGAAGACGAGGCGGGGCGCGGCGCCGAGCAGCGCCAGCAGGCGCTCGCCGCGCTCGAGCCCCAACGCCGCCGGCACGAGATCGGGCTTCACCCACAGGCCGGCATTGACGAGGCCGACATTGCGCCCCGACCCGCCGAACCCGACCGCCTCGCCCTCGAGCACCGTCACCCGGGCGCCGGCCTTCGCGAGGTGCAGGGCCGCCGAGAGGCCGGTATAGCCGGCGCCCACCACCGCCACGTCGGCCCGCGCCTCGCCCCTCAGGGGCACGGCGTCGGGGGCGGGCGGGGCTGTTCTCTCCCAGAGGCCGTGCGAGCGGGGATCGTTGTTCACGGGGCGGTCGGGTTCCTGAATGCGGCCCGGCACCATGCCCGATCGGCGCCACCGCTGGAAGCGGGGCGCGGGGCGTGGCACTCAGGAGGCGAGGAGACGCCCGCATGACAGAGCGCAACGCCGTCGACGCCGCGATCGAGAGCCGGCGCAGCGTCCGGGGCTACCGGCCGGACCCGGTACCGGACGAGACGATCCGCGACCTGATCGCGCTCGCCGGACGGGCGCCGAGCGGCAGCAACATCCAGCCCTGGAAGGTCCACGTCGTCACCGGGGCGGCGCTCGCGCGCCTGACGGCCGCCCTCTCTGCCGCGCACGAGAGCGACGCGCCGGAGGCACGGGAATACGAGTATTACCCGGTGAACTGGCGGGACCCCTATCTCGGCCGGCGCCGGACGCTCGGCTGGCAGCTCTACGGGCTCGCCGGGATCGGCAAGGGCGACCGCGAGGGCGCCAAGCGCCAGATGGGGCGCAACTTCACGTTCTTCGGCGCCCCCGTCGGCCTCGTCTTCACCATCGACCGCGACATGGAGCAGGGCAGCTGGCTCGATTACGGCATGTTCCTGCAATCCCTGATGATCGCCGCCCGCGGCCGCGGCCTCGACACCTGCCCGCAGGCGGCGATCGCGAGCTATCCGGGGGTGGTGCGGGCCGAGCTCGGCGTGCCGGAGGGCGAGATGGTGGTCTGCGGCATGGCGTTGGGCTTCGCCGATCCGGACGAGCCGGTGAATGCGCTGCGGGCCGAGCGGGAGCCGGTGGAGAGCTACACGGTGTTCCACGGCGCGTGATCCCGTGTGAGGCGCGAATGTCCCGGACTGCGTGCACCGGTCCGTACGCCGCGCCGCCTTGATACAACGAAAGTCGAAGCCGGTGCGGCGAGCCGGCACGACTTTCGTGATAGAGCAAGAACAAGACCGCCCCGTCGTTGACGAAGACTAGGACCTCGGGCAGGCTCCCGTTCGGGAAGCTGCGGCGTCCCGAACGACAAGAACGAATCGACCCACGAGGAAACGCCAATCGGCTGGAAGCGCGCCGCACGACGCGAAGCGCGCGCAGCGGGAGGAGCCCATGAGATCATCGATGAGACCCTGGAAGGCCATCGTCGCCGGCCTCATCGGCGTGATGAGCGCCGGACAGGCCCAGGCGCAGATCAGGACCAAGATCGGCGTTTTGAACGACCGGTCCGGCGTCTATGCCGACATCACCGGCGAGGGATCGGCGGCGGCCGCCCGGATGGCGGTCGAGGACTTCAAGGCCCGCGAGAAGGGCATCGAGGTCACGGTCGTCGGCGCCGATCACCAGAACAAGCCCGATGTCGGCGCGAACGTCGCCCGCACCTGGTACGACAAGGACGGCGTCGACGTGATCGTCGACGTGCCGACTTCCTCGGTGGCGCTCGCCGTGAACGAGATCACCCGGGAGAAGAACAAGATCCTGCTGGTCTCCGGCGGCGGGACCTCGGACCTGACCGGCAAGGCGTGCTCGCCCAACACCATCCACTGGACCTTCGACACCTACGCGCTCAGCCGCGGCACCGGCGGCGCGATGGTGCGGGGCGGCGACGACACCTGGTTCTTCGTCACCGCCGACTACGCCTTCGGCCACGCGCTGGAGCGCGACACCGAGGCGGTGGTGATGCAGGCCGGCGGCAAGGTCGTCGGCAAGGTGCGCCATCCCTTCCCGGGCCAGGATTTCTCGTCGTTCCTGATCCAGGCGCAGGGCTCGGGCGCCAAGGTGATCGGGCTGGCGAATGCCGGCGGCGACACCATCAACGCCATCAAGCAGGCCAAGGAGTTCGGCATCACCCAGGGCGGCCAGAAGCTCGCCGGCCTCCTGGTCTTCTCCAGCGACATCCAGGCGATCGGGCTCGACGTGGCGCAGGGTCTGGTCCTGACGGAGGCGTACTACGCCGACCTCAACGACAAGACCCGCGACTTCGCCGAGCGGTTCGCCCGCGCCTACCAGGGCCGCCTTCCGACCTCGGTCCAGGCCGGCGTCTACTCCTCGGTGCTGCACTACCTCAAGGCGGTGCAGGCGGCCGGCACCAAGGAGGCCGGGCCGGTGCTCGCCAAGATGAAGCAGATGCCGACCGACGATCCGGTCCTCGGCACCGGCAGCATCCGCGAGGACGGCCGCAAGATGCACGACATGTACCTGTTCCAGGTGAAGACGCCGGCGGAATCGAAGGGCCGCAACGACATCTACAAGCTCGTCGCCAAGATCCCGCCGGAGCAGGCGTTCCGCCCGCTCGCCGAGAGCCAGTGCCGCCTCGTCGCGCGGTCGCAGTAGATCGGGCCCGAAGACCGACAGGGCGGCTCCCGGTCGCGCGGCGACCGGGAGCCGCCCGCATGCTTTTCGCCAGTGACGCATCGCGTCCGACGCGCCGGCCCCGCGCCGTCGGGCGATGCCTTGAGGGAGACACCGCCATGGCATCCGATCTGCCCGCCGGGCACGAGGCCGCGCGCGCCCGCCGCGACACGATCTCCGACGCCCTGCGCCGCGCCGCACGGCGCCACCGCGAGCGTACCGCCCTGTCCTTCGGCGACCGGCGCTGGAGCTTTGCGCGCCTCGACCGCGCCGTCGACCGGGTCGCGGGCGGCCTGATCGCGGCGGGTCTGGTGCGGGGGGACCGGCTCGGGGCGCTCGGGCGCAACTCGGACGCCTACCTGATCCTGTGGCTCGCCTGCGCCCGCGCCGGGATCATCCACGTCCCGGTGAACTACGCCCTGACCGGCCGGGAGCTGCGCTACATCGTCGAGCAATCGGGGGCGCGGGCGCTGATCGCCGATCCGGCCCTCGAACCCGCGGCCCGGGACGCCTTGGGCGAGGGCGGGCCGGGGGAGGGGACGGCCCCCTGGTTCGGGAGCCTGTTCGGCGGCGGCGGCCTCGACGTGCTGCGGCTCGCCGAAGGCGAAGGGGAGGCGCCGGAGGTCGACGTCGCGGTCGAGGACGACGACGTGGTCCAGCTCCTCTACACCTCGGGCACCACCGCGGCGCCCAAGGGCGCGATGATGACGAGCCGGGGATTGCTGGCCGAGTATCTCAGCTGCGTCACCGCCCTCGATTTCGGGCCGCGCGACCGGGCGCTCGCCGCGCTGCCGCTCTACCACACGGCGCAGATGCACGCCTTCACCATGCCCCAGCTGCTCGCCGGGGCCGAGACGGTGCTGATCGAGGCCCCCAACCCCGAGACCTGCCTGCGCCTGATCGAGGAGCACCGCCTCACCTCGTTCTTCGCGCCGCCGACGGTCTGGATCAGCCTGCTGCGCTCGCCCGACTTCGCGCGGCGGGACCTCTCGTCCCTGCGCCACGTCTATTACGGCGCCTCGATCATGCCGGTGCCGGTGCTCGAGGAACTGCGCGCCCGCCTGCCCGGGGCCGAGCCCTAAAATTGCTACGGCCAGAGCGAGATCGCCCCCCTCGCCACCGTGCTCCGCCCCGAGGAGCACGATGCCCGCCCGGCCTCCTGCGGCCGCCCGGTCTTCAACGTCGAGACCCGGATCGTCGACGATGCGATGCAGGACGTGGCGGCGGGCGAGCGGGGCGAGATCGTCCACCGCTCGCCGCAACTCATGGCCGGCTACTGGGACAAGCCGGAGGAGACCCGTGAGGCGTTCCGGGGCGGCTGGTTCCATTCCGGCGATGTCGGGGTGATGGACGAGGAGGGCTTCATCACGGTCGTCGACCGGGTGAAGGACGTGATCAAGACCGGCGGCACCATCGTGGCGAGCCGCGAGGTCGAGGAGGTGCTGTTCACCCATCCGGGCGTGTCGGAGGTGGCGGTGGTCGCCCTGCCGCACCCGAAATGGATCGAGGCGGTGACCGCCGTCGTGGTCCTGCGCCCGGGCGCCGAGGCCTCGGCCGACGACCTCATCGCCCATTGCCGCACCGGGCTGGCGCCGTTCAAGGTGCCCAAGCGCATCATCTTCCAGGACGACCTGCCCCGGAACACCGCCGGCAAGCTGCTCAAGCGCGAGCTCAGGGCCCACTACGCCGACCTCGCCTGGCCGGACGGCGAGGCCGGGCGCGCTTCGCTCGACGGGAGATGAGGCGGCCGGGCCGCGGTCAGGCCGCCGCCTCGGCCCGCTCGCCCGCGTAGCGCGTCAGGTCCGGCTCGGCCCTCGCCCCGCCGAAGAGCCGCGCCGCCGCGCTGCGCAAGGGTGGCGTGCTCGCCGCCCACAAGCCCGCGTGCAGCAGGCGGATGCCGGAGCGCGTGCGCGGGTGCATCAGCCGCGGCACGAACTTCGGCACGCCTTGCGCCTCCTCGACCATCGGGCGCATCGCCCGCTCGTAGGCCGCGAACGCGCCCGGTACGTCGTCGCTCCCCGCCATCTCCCCGGCGAGCACCCGCGCGCCGGTGATCGCCAGCGTGGCGCCGATGCCGGCGAGCGGCGTCGCGCACCAGGCGGCGTCCCCGGTGAGGACGACGCGGCCGCGCGACCAGCGCCGCATCCGCACCTGGCGCAGCACGTCGAAGTAGAAGTCGTCGGTCGTCTCGAGGGCGGCGAGCACCCGCGGAATCTGCCAGCCGGCGTCGGCGAAGCGCTCGCGCAGGAACGCTTTCCGGCGGGCGGTATCCCAGGCCTGCGCCTCGGCGAGCGGTCCGTGGAGCGACAGCATCGCCCGGGTGGTGCCGTGCGGGTCGGGGCGCAGCGACAGGCTGCGGCCGCCGGGCGCGTTGTACCAGCGCCAGAACCGGTCGTCGTCGGGCGTGCGGGGAACCGTGAAGTAGGCGATGGTCAGGTCCATCCAGCGCGGGTCGTTCTCGCCCGGGAACACCTGCTCGCGGGTGGCGGAGCCGACACCCTCGGCGACGATCACCGCGTCGAAGCGCTCGGTCGCGCCGCCCGCGAAGGTCACGGTCGCCGCCGCGTCGTCCTCGTCGATCCGCGCGACGGAATCGCCGAAGCGGAAGGCGGCGTGGGGGCGGGCGGCCTCGAACAGCAGGCGGGCGAGGTCGCCGCGCAGGATCTCCATCTCGGCGGTCGGGCCCTCGCCCGCCGTGTCGCCGGCCATGAAGCGTGCGGCCGGCCGGCCCGCCCCGTCGACGAAGGCGGTGCCCTCCTCGCCGGTGCCGCCCTCGAGCGCCGCGCGCTCCAGGCCCATCTCGCGCAGGATCGTGCGGCCGACGCCGCGCACGTCGACGTTCTGGCCGCCGTCGCGGAAGGCGGGCGTGCGCTCGACCACCGTGACGTCGAACCCGGCGCGGCCGAGCCACCAGGCGGCGGTGGTGCCGGCGATGCTGGCGCCGGTGATGAGGACGCGGCGCGGCACGTCAGGCCACCCGCACGGCCGGCTCGAACCGCCCCTTCACCCTCACCGGCACGGTGAAGGTCCGCCCGGCGAAGCGGTCGTCGCTGCGGTCCGGGTCGAGCCCTTCCGTCGCCGAGGTGACCACCAGGGTGTCGGCGTCCGGCCCGATGAAGGCCGGGCAGGTCACCTGGCGCGCCGGCATCGCGATGCTGCGCACCCGGGTGCCGTCGGGGGCGTAGGCGTCGAGGCTCGCTCCGCCCCAGCGGGCGTTCCAGACCAGGCCGTCGGCATCGACCACCGCGCCGTCCGGCGCGCCCTCGGAGGCCGGAATCGTGACGAAGACCCGGCGCTCGCCGGTGGGCAGCCCCGTGACGGGGTCGGTCGCGACGCGCCAGATCGTGCCGGCGTCGGAATCGGCGAAGAACGCGTGGGTGCCGTCGGCCGCGAACGCGATGGCGTTCGGGATGGTGAGGCCGGTGAACAGGGTCCGTACCTCGCCGCGGAAGAACCAGTAGATCGACCCGGCCCCGCTCTCGGCGTTCTTACCCATCGTGCCGAGCCAGAGCGCGCCGCTCGGGTGGACCCGGCCGTCGTTGGAGCGGGTCCCGGGCCGGTCGGCCTCGAGCGCCGTGAGGAGCGAGAGCCGCCCGGTTCCGATGTCGCGCAGGTACAGGCCGTCCTCGGCGCCGAGGAGCAGGGTGGTGTCGTCGACCCGCGCCACCATCGAGGCCATCACCGGCAGATCGTGCAGGGTGGTGCTCCCGCCCGAGAACGGCCGCTCGGCCAGGTGCCTGCCGAGGATGTCGACCCAGTAGAGCCGGCCGAGGCCGGGATGCGCCACAGGCCCCTCGCCGAGGATGCAGGCGCGGTCGCAGAAGATGCCGGCCCAGCCGCTCATCGGGCGGTCTCCTTCTCGAACCGATACGCGATGACCTGCCGGTAGGTCTCGCCCGGGTGCAGGACCGCGCTCGGGAAGCCCGGGTGGTTCGGCGCGTCGGGGAACGCCTCGGGCTCGAGGCAGAGCGCGGAGCGGGCGGCGTAGCCGAGGCCCGCCTTGGCGAGGTGGGTGCCGTCGTAGAACTGCACCGCCGGGGCCGTCGCCAGCACGGTGAGCGCCACGTCGCTGCCCGCCGCCGTCACCCGCCCGACGGGCCGCGGCTCAGCCAGCGTCTCGCGCCCGAGCACGAAGGCGTGGTCGAAGGCTTGCGTGCCGATCCGGGTCGGGCGGCGCAGGTCGAAGCGCGTGCCGGCCACCGGGGCGATCTCGCCGGTGGGGATCTGGCCCTCGTCGACCGGCAGGTACGCCTCGGCCGGGATCGCGATCACGTGGTCGTCGATGGCCGGGGCCGGAAAGCCCCCGGGCGGCAGCAGCAGGTTGAAGTAGGTGTGGTTCGTCAGGTTGACGAGGGTCGGCGCGTCCGTCCGCGCCGTCAGGGTGATGCGCAGGGTGCCGGGGCCGGTGATGGCGTAGGTGCAGGTCGCGTCGAGGGCGCCCGGATAGCCCTCCTCACCGTCCTCCGCGTGGTAGGCGAGGGTGACGCTCCGCCCGCCCACCTCCGCGAAGGTCCAGTTGCGCCGCGAGAACCCTTCCGCGCCGCCGTGCAGGTGGTTGCGGCCGGCCTCGTTGCGGGGCAGCGCGTAGGGCGTGCCGTCGAGGGTGAAGCGCCCGCCGGCGATACGGTTGGCGAAGCGGCCGACGATCGCGCCGCATTGCGGGGTCTTCGCCACGTAGTCGTGCGGGTCGTCGCGGCCGAGCACCATCGGGCGCCCGTCGACGTCGAGCCGGCGGATCACCGCCCCGAGGCTCAGGATCGCGACCGCGAGCCCTTCTCCCTCGAGGCGCGCCTCGAGGATCGGGCTGCCGTCCGGCATCGTGCCGACCGGGACGGGCTTCTCGTCGCTCATCTCGGGCTCCCGGTCATGTCGGATTCTCTCTGGCGCAGGGCGGGTCCGCACAAGGGTAGGGCGCAGCCCCCGCCGCCTCCACCGCTGCGGCGCCGTTGCGGAGCCCGTCGCGGACCACGAACTCGGTCGCCCGGGCGGCGGCGGCCGGGTCGCCGGCCCGGATCGCCGCCGCGATCGCCGCGTGGGCGCGCCAGGAGGCGTCGTGCGCGTGCGGGTCGGTCGGCCGGCTCATCCGGAACACCACGTCGAGGGCGGCCTCGGTCACCGCGCCGACGGAATGCATGAAGACGTTGCCGGAGGCGTCGGCCAGCGCGAGGTGGAAGGCGAGGTCGGCGCTCGCGAAGGCCGGGTCGAGGCCGGGCGCGTCGCGCATCGCGGCGACGCAGGCCTCGAGCCGCGCGATGTCGGGGGGCATCCGGCGCATCGCGGCGAGCGCCGCCGCGGCGGGCTCGATCGCCAGGCGGATCTCCGCGAGGTCGCGCAGGAAGCGCCCGTCGATCCCGGCGTCGAGGTACCAGGCCAGCACGTCGCGGTCGAACAGGTTCCAGGCCGCCCGCTCGCGCACCCGCGTGCCGACGCGGGTGCGGGCCTCCAGCATGCCCTTGCCCGACAGCGTCTTGACCGCCTCGCGCAGGACCGTGCGCGACACGCCGAAGCGGGTGAGCAGGGCCGCCTCGCCCGGCAGCACCTCGCCTTCGGGAAAGCGCCCGGCGACGATGCCGGTGCCGAGCGCCCGCGCCACCCGGGCGTGACCCGGGGCCCCGCGCGACACGATCCCGGCGCCGATCTCATCCAAGGTTGCATCCTCCCGTCGATTTTCGCCTCTTGCCCGCGCGTCAGGATTCCGCGATAAGGGCCGGGCCACTGGAATAGTCATATTAAATGATTTTCAGTGCGTCGAGCGGACCGACGGGCTTCGAGGGAGGAAGCGGTGGCGGCAATCTATCCGGACCTTGCGGGCAAGGTCGTGGTCGTGACGGGCGGCGGCTCCGGCATCGGGGCGGAGCTGGTCCGGCACTTCGCCCGGCAGAAGGCCCGGGTCGGCTTCCTGGACATCGCCGACGAGCCCTCGCGGGCGCTGGCCTCCGAGCTGGAAGGCGAGGGGCTGGCCGTCGCCTTCGAGCACGCCGACGTCACCGACATTCCAGCGCTCAAGGCCGCGATCGGCCGGATCCGCGAGCGGTTCGGCCCGGTCGACGTGCTGATGAACAACGCCGCCCACGACGAGCGCCACCCCACCGAGGAGGTGACGGAGGCCTACTGGGACGGCCGCATCGCCGTGAACCTGAAGCACCAGTTCTTCGCCGCGCAAGCCGTCCTGCCCGACATGAAGGCGAAGGGCGGCGGCGCGATCGTGAATTTCGGCTCGGTCTCGTGGATGATCGGCCAGGGCGGCATGGCGGCCTACACCGCCTGCAAGTCGGGGGTGATCGGGCTGACCCGGTCGCTCGCCCGCGACTTCGGCCCCTACGGCATCCGCGTCAACGCGCTCGCCCCGGGCTGGATCATGACCGAGCGCCAGCTCGCCCTGTGGGTGACGCCGGAATCCGACGCGGAGATCAACGCCCGCCAATGCCTCAAGCGCAAGCTCGTGCCGGCGGACGTCGCCCGCTTCGCGGTGTTCCTCGCCTCGGAGGAGGCCGGCGCCTGCACCAATCAGCACTACGTCGTGGATGGCGGCTGGGTGTGAGGGGACGCGGCTCCCGCGGGTCTGCCGGGAGCCGATCGTAGCGCGGGTTTCCCCTCTCCCCGCGGGCGGGGAGAGGGCTTCACCCCTCTTGTCGGGGGTGAAGCAAGCCCGCAGGGCGAGGGTGAGGGGGTGTCTCCGGATGAGGCTCTTCCGGAAATACCCCCTCACCCTCGCTCTGGCTTCGCCTGCGCTTGCCGCTGACCCGACAAGGGGTCAGCGGCCCTCTCCCCGCCCGCGGGGAGAGGGGAACCCGCGCCATGTCTTGTTCCGGACAGCCCCGAACCTCCCCCAGCGGAAGTATCAGGGTGTTCCCACCCATCAGCCACACGACAGAAACACCGACCCCGGCAGAATGGCAGGACGCGATCCTGCCGGGCACCACTCACCGGCAGCCCCGCGCGACGAAGAGGCGGGGATTTGGGAGGAACCATGAAGTCGTTCGTCGCCCTCGTCGGCGGAGCCCTGATGGCTGCCGCGATGCTCGCAACCCCCGCTCACGCCCAGCAGAAGGGCAAGATCGGCGTGTCGATGCCGACGAAGTCGTCGGCGCGCTGGATCGCCGACGGCCAGGGCCTCGTCCAGGCGCTCAAGGCCAAGGGCTACACCCCCGACCTGCAATACGCCGAGGACGAGATCCCCAACCAGCTCTCGCAGATCGAGAACATGATCACCACCGGCGCCAAGGTGCTGGTGATCGCCGCGATCGACGGCACCACCCTGTCGGACGTGCTGCAGCAGGCGAGCGAGCGCGGCATCAAGGTCATCGCCTACGACCGCCTGATCCGCGGCTCGAAGACC
Source organism: Methylobacterium terrae (assembly GCF_003173755.1). Taxonomy (NCBI): domain Bacteria; kingdom Pseudomonadati; phylum Pseudomonadota; class Alphaproteobacteria; order Hyphomicrobiales; family Methylobacteriaceae; genus Methylobacterium; species Methylobacterium terrae. The sequence goes on along the minus strand of NZ_CP029553.1, from coordinate 305,822 downwards.
ATCGATTACTACGCCACCTTCGACAACTTCCAGGTCGGCGTGCTGCAGGGCAGCTACATCGTCGACAAGCTCGGCCTCAAGGACGGCAAGGGGCCGTTCACGGTCGAGCTGTTCGGCGGCTCGCCCGACGACAACAACGCCTACTTCTTCTACGACGGCGCGATGTCGGTGCTGAAGCCCTACATCGATTCCGGCAAGCTGACCGTGCCGAGCAAGCAGCTCGGGATGGACAAGGTCTCGACCCTGCGCTGGGACGGCGCGGCGGCCCAGGCCCGGATGGACAACCTGCTCTCCGCCTTCTACGGCAACAAGCGCCTCGACGCGGTGTTGTCGCCCTATGACGGCATCTCGATCGGCATCATCTCGTCGCTGAAGGGCGTCGGCTACGGCTCGTCCGACCAGCCGATGCCGATCATCACCGGCCAGGACGCCGAGATCCCCTCCGTCAAGGCGATCATCCGCGGCGACCAGAGCATGACGGTGTTCAAGGACACCCGCGAGCTCGCCAAGGTCACGAGCGACATGGTCGACGCGATCTCGGCCGGCAAGGAGGTCCCGGTCAACGACACCAAGACCTACAACAACGGCGTCAAGGTGGTGCCGTCCTACCTCCTGAAGCCGGTGACGGTCGACAAGTCGAACTGGGAGAAGACGCTGGTCGACAGCGGCTACTACAAGGCCCAGCAGGTCAAGTGATGGCGGCGTCCCCGGCCTTGGCGGCGGTGCCGCGCTCCTCTCCGATCCTGGAGATGCGCGGCATCACCAAGGCGTTCCCGGGCGTAAAGGCGCTCGACAACGTCACCCTCGCCGTGCGCGCCGGCGAGATCCACGCCGTCTGCGGCGAGAACGGGGCCGGGAAGTCGACCCTGATGAAGGTGCTGAGCGGGGTCTACCCCGCCGGCTCCTACGACGGCAGCATCCTGTTCGACGGCGAGGAGCGGCGCTTCTCAGGCATCCCCGACAGCGAGGCCCTCGGCATCATCATCATCCACCAGGAGCTCGCCCTGGTCCCCTTGTTGTCGATCGCCGAGAACATCTTCCTCGGCAACGAGGCGGCGTCGCGCTTCGGGGTCATCGACTGGCCCCTCGTCATGGCGCGCACCCGCGACCTGCTCGCCCGCGTCGGCCTCGACGAGGCGCCCGAGACGCTTGTCACCGACCTCGGCGTCGGCAAGCAGCAGCTCGTCGAGATCGCCAAGGCGCTCTCGAAGCGGGTGCGGCTCCTCATCCTCGACGAGCCGACCGCCTCCCTCAACGAGGGCGACAGCGCCGCGCTCCTCACCCTGCTCGAGACCTTTCGCGAGCAGGGCATCACCTCGATCCTGATCTCGCACAAGCTCAACGAGATCGCCCGCGTCGCCGACAGCGTCACGATCCTGCGCGACGGCGCCAGCGTCGAGACGTTAGCCCGCGAGGCGATGCTGGGGCCCGACGGCCGGCTCGACGAGGACCGGATCATCAAGGGCATGGTCGGGCGCGACCTCGCCCACCGCTATCCGCCGCGGGAGGGCGTTTCCATCGGCGAGCCTCTCCTGGAGGTGCGGAACTGGAGCGTGCGCCACCCGCTCCATCCCGATCGTCTCGCGGTCGAGGCGGTGAGCCTGACGGTCCGCCGCGGCGAGGTCGTCGGCATGGCGGGCCTGCTCGGCGCCGGGCGGACCGAGTTCGCCATGAGCCTGTTCGGCGGCGCCTACGGCCAGCGCGTCGCCGGCGAGGCGCGCCTGAAGGGCGAGCCCGCCGATCTCGGCAGCGTCGAGAAGGCGATTCGGGCCGGCCTCGCCTACGCCACCGAGGACCGCAAGGGCTACGGCCTGGTGCTCCACGAGGACATCCGCACCAACGTGTCGCTGGCGAACCTGCGCGGCGTCGCCGCCAGGGGCGTCATCGACGAGGACCGGGAGCGGGCCGTGGCCGAGCGCTACCGCGAGCGCCTGCGCATCCGCTCGTCGGGCATCGACCAGGCCACGGTCAACCTGTCGGGCGGCAACCAGCAGAAGGTCGTCCTGAGCAAGTGGCTCTTCGCCGACCCGGACGTGCTGATCCTCGACGAGCCGACCCGCGGCATCGACGTCGGCGCCAAGTACGAGATCTACGCCATCATCAACGACCTCGCCGCCCAAGGGAAGGGCGTGCTGATCATCTCGTCGGAGATGCCGGAACTGCTCGGCATGTGCGACCGCATCCTCGTCATGAACCGGGGCCGCATCGTCGGCGAACTCTCCTCCGGGGAGGCTTCGCAGGAGGCGATCATGCGGGCCATCGTCACCTCGGGAGGCTAGCGACCAACAATGAGCGACACCGCCACCCCCCTCCAGGCCCCGCGCCCTCCCGCCCTCGCGGGCTTCAACGCCAAGGCGTTCTCCGGCTCGCTGCGCGACTACGGCATGATCCTGTGCCTCGTCGGCATCGTGATCTTCTTCCAGTTCTTCACCGACGGAGCGCTCCTGCGCCCGCTCAACCTGACCAACCTGGTGCTGCAGAACAGCTACATCGTGGTGATGGCGCTCGGCATGCTGCTGGTCATCGTGGCAGGCCACATCGACCTGTCGGTCGGCTCCACCGCCGGCTTCATCGGCGCGCTCGCCGCGGTCCTGATGGTGCAGATGGGCCTGCACCCGCTCCTCGCCACCCTGCTCTGCCTCGTCGCCGGCGGGCTCATCGGCGCGGCGCAGGGGTGGTGGGTGGCCTACCTGCGCATCCCGTCCTTCATCGTGACGCTCGCCGGGATGCTGGTGTTCAAGGGCCTGACGCTCGCGCTGCTCGCCGGCCAGTCGGTCGGGCCGTTCCCGCCCGACTTCCAGAAGCTCAGCTCCGGCTTCATCCCGGACATCGCCACCGGCGGCTCGCTGCGCATCACCTCGGTCCTCGTCGGCGTCGGCTTGGCGTTGATCCTCGTCGGCTCGAACCTGCGCCGGCGGCTGGGCCAGCAGCGCCAGGGCTTCACCCCGGAGCCGATGGGCGCCTTCGCGCTCAAGAACGCGCTCGTCGCCGCAATCATCGTCGCGTTCAGCACCTGGCTCGCCACCTATCGCGGCCTGCCCAACGTCCTGATCGTGATGTTCGCGCTGATCCTGCTCTACCGGTTCGTCACCAGCCGCACGGTGATCGGCCGGCGCGTCTACGCCCTCGGCGGCAACGAGAAGGCGGCGAAGCTGTCGGGCATCAACACCGAGCGCCTGACCTTCCTCACCTTCGTCAACATGGGGGTGCTCGCCGCCCTCGCCGGCCTGATCTTCGCCGCCCGCCTCAACACCGCGACCCCGAAGGCGGGCCTCGGCTTCGAGCTCGACGTGATCGCCGCCTGCTTCATCGGCGGCGCCTCGGCCTCGGGCGGCGTCGGCAAGGTCACGGGCGCGGTGGTCGGTGCGCTGATCATGGGCGTCATGAACAACGGCATGTCGATCCTCGGCATCGGCATCGATTACCAGCAGGTCATCAAGGGCCTGGTGCTGCTGGGGGCGGTCAGCATCGACCAGTATTACCGCAAGCGGTAGTTCGAGGACCTGTCTCGCCGACGCCACCGAATCCCTCGTCGTCGTCCCGGGTCGCGCCGCGTCGCCCCCGGGACGACACCGAGACGGTCAGGACCGTCATGCGACAGGAGGCGCGAACCGCCCCGACCATCGGACGTTGGTCCCGGAGGTAACATCCCGGGAGTATACCATGGCCGATCCGACGAAGACCCAGCCGCCGGGCGTCGACGAGGACGCGATCAGCCGGCCGCGGCTGACCCCGCAGGGGCGCGACGCGCCGGAGGATGGCGGCGAGGACGCGACCGACCCGGCGGGCGGCGCCAAGCAGGGGCAGGGCGACAAGGCGGAAGGGTAGGGCGGGTTCAAGTCTCCTCGCCCCGCGCCCGCTCGCGCTCCGTCGCGAGGGCCGGGGCGCCGAACCAGCTCGCGCGCATCGCCTCGCGCAGCAGCGCCCCGACCGCCGGGGCGTGCGGCCGGCCGCGGACGGTGACGAGGGCGACCTCGCGCCAGAATTCCGGCTCGACCAGCGGGCGCGCGACCACGCCGGGATGCGTGACGCAGGAGCGCGGCATGAAGCCGAAGCCGAGCCCCGCCGCGATCATCGCCAGGATCCAGTCGTCGCGCTCGCTCCGGTAGATCGTCTCGCAATCGGCGCAGCCCTGGGCCTCCCAGATCGGGCCGGCGACGCCGCGGAACTCGCAGTTGAGGCGGTGGACGTAGTGCTGGCCGCTGAGATCCTGCGGGCGGACCGCGTCGCGGGCGGCGAGCGGGTGGCCGGCCGCCACCGCGATCACCATCGGCTCGCGGAACAGGGCGAGGTGGTGGAGGCGCGGATCGGGCTCGCGGCCCGGCAGGCAGTAGAGCGCCACCTCCAGGCTGCCGGCGAGCAGGCGCTCCTCCAGGGCGCCGGCGCTGGCATCGACGATGTCGAGCTCGAGGCCGGGATGCCGCGCCCGCAAGCCCCCGATCAGCCCGACGAGGGCGTCGGGCTGGATCGTGCACATCACCCCGAGGGTCAGCCGGGTGCGGCGCTGCTGCCCGAAGGCGCGGGCCTCGGCCTGGGCGGCGAGCGCCTTGGCGTAGACCTCCTCGAGATAGGGCCGCACGGTGCGCCCGAGCTCGGAGAGCTGCGTCCCGGCGCGCTCGCGGTGGAACAGGGCCCCGCCCAGCTCCTGCTCCAGGAAGTGGATCGCCCGGGTGAGCGAGGGCTGGGTCACGTTGCAGGCCTGGGCCGCGCGGGTGAAGTTGTGCTCCTCGCACAGCGCCAGGAAGTAGCGGACCTGATGCATCTCCATTCGTCGCCCTCGAACCGCGGGGCCCCGGCGCCGGGGACGGTCGCGAGGCTAACACCGCGGAGGCGGGCCGGGAACGAGGCTGCCGGGATGGGGGCGCGGGCCGGTGGGCACGGATCGCATCAGCACCACGGGCAGGAGCGCCAGGCCGGCGGGTCCGAGGGGCGCGACGGCCCGGTCCTGCGGATCGTCGCCCGAGGGGCCGGGAGCGGTGCCGTCAGCGGGCCGGCCTCGCCATGGGCGGCGTAGCGCGGGGGGGCGGGCATCGCGGCCGCGATGGCGGCGTCACCGCCCTCGGGATGCAGGAGCGACTGGGTCCAGGCGCCGGCGGATGTGGAGAAGGCGGCGAGCACGGCGCCGGCGAGGAGAAGGCTGCGCATCGGGGTTGGTCCCTTCGCGGGGGGCGGGGCGGGATGCCCCGTTCGTCGAGGAGGATCATCGCCGCGGCGGGCCCCCGCGTGCCAATGCCGTTCGCCTATCGTGGCGATGCCGTCCGGCTCTCGTGAGGGGCCGGCGGCGGTTGACGCAGGGAGGGGGAAGGGCGCCTAAACGGGGCCTCGCGATCCGCAATCCGGCGCCCGGCGCGCCCACCTCCTGGAGAGCCCCATGAGCCGCCTCGTCTACGTGCTGAACGGCCCGAACCTGAACCTGCTCGGCAAGCGCCAGCCGCACATCTACGGCAGCGAGACCCTGGCGGACGTCGAGGCGTCCTGCCGGGCGCTCGCGGGCGAGCTGGGGCTCGAGATCCGCTTCCACCAGTCGAACCGCGAGTACGAGATCATCGACTGGATCCACGAGGCCCGCGAGACCGCCGGCGGCATCGTCATCAACCCGGCGGCCTTCACCCACACCTCGGTGGCGATCCTCGATGCGCTGAACACCTTCGAGGCGCCGGTGATCGAGGTGCACATCTCGAACGTCCACAAGCGCGAGTCCTTCCGCCACCACTCCTACGTCTCGCTGCGCGCCGACGGGGTGATCGCGGGACTCGGCACGCAGGGGTACGGGCTGGCGCTGCGCCGGGTGGCGCATCTGATCGGCGAGAAGGCGTAAAGGGAGGTGGGCCGGAGGCGGTCGCCCGCCTCCGGCCCTCTCGACCGTCCTGATGCTGGGGGATGTCAGTCGGTCGAGAACCGGTAGTTCAGGCCGGCGCGGACCACGCCGAACTCCGTCTTGGACTTGCCGAGACCGTAATAGGCGCTGGTGGCTGTGTCGTAGACGAGGCCGCCGCTGCCGCCGTTGCGGTCGAGGCTGACGTAGAGCGCCTCGATCCGGGCGCTCAGGCGGTCGGTGATGGCGTAGTCGACGCCGCCGCCGGCGGTCCAGCCGGTGCGGAAGGTCCCCGGCAGGGTGCCGGTGTAATACGAGGCGGTCGACGGCGTGCTGCCGCCGCCATAGGCGAAACCGCCGGTGCCGTAGACCAGGAAGCGGTCGAAGGCGTAGCCGATCCGGCCCCGGACCGTGCCGAACCAGTCGAGGCTGGGGCCGATGTCGTAGAAGGTGGTCGTGCCGACGAGGCCGCTGCGGGCCCGCCCGAAGGTGGTGCCCTGGATGTCGGCCTCGGCGCCGATCACGAAGCCGGAGCCCGGCGTGAGCTGGTAATTGTAGCCGATCTGGCCGCCGCCGACGAAGGCCGCGTCGCGGCTGCCCGGGGTCACCGTGCCGTAGGTGGCATCCGTGAAGGTGCCGCCTCCGCCGCCGAAGCCGGCGCCCGCGTTCACGCCGGCGTAGAAGCCGGTCCAGGTGAAGACCGGGACGGGGGTGAAGGCCGGCGGCGGGGCGACCCGGCGCGGCAGGTCGGCGGCGCCGGCCGGCGAGGCGGCCGTGAAGGCAGCCGTCAGGGCGAGCGCCCCGGCCAGCCGGAGCGCTTCGGTGAATCTCGTCATCGTGGATGCCGTTGGTTGGTCTTCGGGGAGGAGCCGGGGCAGGGAGCCGCCCCGGTCGTCGGGAGCCGGCATTCGGCCGGCCGCGTCCGAACCGGTCAGAGGTTCTGGACGATGCAGATCGCCTGGAGGGCGACCAGCAGGATCGCGCCGCCGATGACGAGGCACAGGGCGGCGAGGATCACCGCCTCGCCGCCATCCGCCGGCGGGCGCCGGGAGCGGAGGGCCGGGCGGAAGGCCTCGATCTCGGGCGCCGGAAAGGAGCGGCCGAGGGGCGCCGGGCGGCTCCGGTCGCTGCGCAGGGCTTCGAGCATCACGACAACACTCCTTCGTCAGCGGACCGAGGCCGGCGCCGGGTGGGCGAGGTCGGCCAGGGTCGCGGCCGCCACCGGCATGCCCAGCCCGGCGATGAGCGCGAGGCTGCGCACCAGCATCGCCACGGTCGGTCGCGAACGGGGCAGCCGGAACGCGGGCCGGCGCCGCGGGGCGGAGAGCCGGAGCGGCTCCGGACCGATGCTACGGCACACGAGGGGAGGGAGGCTGGCCATCGGCTGATCCTGCGGCTGGTCCTGGTGGGCGGCGTTGGCGTGGGAAATCCGACCACGACCGATGATGTATGTGGGCAATTTTCCCACGTCAATCGGAAAACGCGGTGCGCCGCGCTTTTGTGGGATTGTGTCCCACGGCGCCTGGGCTAGAACGATCGTGTGATGTCAGAGCCGAACCCGAGATTTGCGCCCGATGCGGGCGCGCTGCAGGCCCCGCTCGCCCGGCTGCTGCGGCCGCTGGTGCGCCTGTTCGTGCGCAGCGGGATCACCTTCCCGGCGCTGACCGACCTCCTGCGCGAGCTGTACGTGAACGTCGCCGAGTACGACTTCGCCCTGCCCGGCAAGGACCAGACCGACAGCCGGGTGAGCCTGCTCACCGGCATCCACCGCAAGGAGGTGCGGCGCCTGCGCGGGGCCGGCGCGCCGGTGAGCGCGGTGCCGGCCGCGGTCTCGCGCACCAGCCGCATCATCGCCCGCTGGGTCGCGGCGCCCGAATTCACCGAGGCCGACGGGCGGCCGAAGGCCCTGCCGCGCGCCGCCGAGGACGGCCCGTCCTTCGAGAGCCTGGTCGCCTCGGTGACCCGCGACCTGCGCCCCCGCGCGGTGCTCGACGAGTGGCTCGACCGCGGCCTCGTCACCCTGGACGCCGAGGAGCGCATCGTGCTGGCCGAGGCCGCCTTCGTGCCGAGCGGCGGGGGGACGCAGCAGCTCTATTATTTCGGCCGCAACCTGCACGACCACATCGCCGCCTCCGTCGCCAACATCCTGGAGGAGAAGCCGCGCTTCCTCGAGCGCGCCGTACATTACGACGGGCTGTCGCCCGCGCTCGCCCGGCGGCTCGAGACGCGGGCGCGGGAGATCGCCATGGACGCGCTGCAGCAGGCCAACCGCGAGGCGCACGCGGCCTGCGAGACCGACCCGGGCGGCGAGGCGCGCTGGAACTTCGGCATCTACATCTACGCCGAGGACGCGCCGCGAGCCCAGAAAGAGGACGCGCCGCGAGCCCGGGGCGAGGCCGCGCCCCGGCCCGAGCCGAAGGCGTGAGGGCGCCACCGGTGCGGCGCGCATCCCCCGTCACGGGCCCCGTCACCCGGCGCGGCCTCCTGCGGCTCCTCTCCGGCGCGAGCTGGCTCGCGGCCGCCGGGCCCGCGGGGGCGGCGGGCGACAAGATCCTCGACCAGGGCATCGGCGGTACCGGCATCCGGCCGGGGCCCGACGAGGAGGGCGACCGCGGCATCGGCGGCACCGGCGTCGTCGGCACCATCCGGGGCTTCGGCAGCATCATCGTCAACGACCTGCGCATCGCCTACCCGCCGGACGTCTCGGTGACGGTCGATGGCCGGCCGGCCGGGGTCGGCGACCTGCGCGTCGGGCAGGTGGTGCGCACCCTGGCGCAGACCGGGGAGAGCGGGCTCGCCACCGCCGGCATCGCGGTGATCCACGAGGTGGTCGGGCCGGTGCAGCGCGTCGCCGCCGACCGGCTGACGGTGCTCGGCCAGGCGGTCGCCACCGCCGGAATGCCGCCCGAGATGCCCCGGCCGAAGCTCGGCGAGCGGGTGGCGGTCAGCGGCCTGCGCCGGCCGGACGGCAGCATCGCGGCGAGCCGGATCGACCCGGCCGGGTCCGCCCCGGATCTCGTCGCCGGCCCGGTGACGCGCGGGCCGGCGGGCGCGCTGCGCATCGGCAACCTGCCGCTCTCGGGGATCGACCCGGCCCTCGCCGGCGGGCGGGCGGTGGCGGAGGGCAGCCTCAGCGGCGCCCGGTTCGCGGTCGCGCGGGCGGTGCCGGCGACGGATCCGTTCGGCGCCGAGGCGCGGCGCCTGTCGATCGAGGCCTACGTGACCCGAGAGGGCGGCACCCTGCGCACCGGCGCCGGCTACGCGGTGGCCGGGCGGGGCGGCCTCGTGCCGGCGGGCGGCGGGCTCGCGATCCTCGACGGGCGCACCGGCCGCGGCGGCCGGCTCGACCTCGATGCCGTGCGCCTGCGGCCGGATCCGGCCGGGCGCGGCGACGGAAGCAGGCCGCGCGGCGGGACCGGTGGCCCCGGCCGCGGCGGCGCGGGCGGCCCCTCCCATGGAGGGTCTCCCGGCGGATCTCACGGTGGATCGCGCGGCGGATCTCACGGCGGATCCCCTGGCGGATCCCCTGGCGGCCCTGGCGGCGGCCCGGACGGACGCTCCGGCGGCTTCGGCCGGCCGGGACCCGGCGACGGCGCGCCCGGCGGCGAGGGCGGGCGATTCGGCGGGCGCGGGGAACTCGACCCGCGCATGCCGGGCGGGGAGGGGGCGGGCCGCTTCGGCGGTCAGGGCGGCTCCGGTGCTCCGGGGGGCTTCGGCGGCCCGGGGGGCGGCGGCCCGGGTGGTTTCGGCGGCCCCGGCGGCTTCGGTCGTCCGGGCGGCGAAGGGCCGGGCGGTTTCGGGGGCGGGGGCGGCTTTGGGGGAGGCGGCGGCTTCGGCGGCGGGCGGCGTTGAGGCGAATCGGCCGAATCGGCGGCCGCCGCGACGGCTGTGGATGGGCCGGCGCCGACGGTATCCTGTGTTCTTCCGGCCACATCGCACTGCGAAACTCAGCCGTTTTCCGGTGGAGTTAACGGCCAAGTCAGGGTCCGGAACGGCCAAGTCTCTTTCCCGCCGCATTTGAAACGGAGCAGGATGGGCCTTCCCGTCGGTGCGGCAGCGCACCGGCTCCCTCCAGCAGGTCCTGCATGCGCAAGCGCCTCCTCATCGCCGTCGCCGTCGCGGCGCCGCTCCCGGCCACGGCCCAGGTGAGCCCCGTCCGCGACAACATCGACGCGCTGATCGAGGCACATGCCAAGGCCAACGGCGTCCCGGCGAGCTTCATCCACCGGGTGGTGAAGCGGGAGAGCGGCTACAATCCCCGCGCGGTCGGTCGCGGCGGCGCGATGGGCCTGATGCAGATCAAGCACGGCACCGCCCGGGCGCTCGGCTACAGCGGCCCGGCCGCCGGCCTGCTCGATGCCAAGGTCAACCTGACCTACGGCGTCGCCTACCTCGCCGGCGCCTACAAGACGGCCCACGGCAACGAGGCCCAGGCCTACAGCTACTACGCCCGGGGCTACTACTACGCCGCCAAGCGGGCGGGCGTGCGCACCGACGTGGCCGAGCTCGAGGCGCCGCCGGTGCGGGAAGCCCCCGTCAACCCGCTCGGCAAGTTCTTCGGCAACGTCTTCGGCGGCCGCCCGGCGGCCACCACCGCGACCGCCTCCGCCGACCCGTCGGTCGCCGCCCTGGCGGGCGCCTACGCCCAGCAGGCGTCCGCGCAGCCCTACACCCTGCCCGCCCCCGCCGCTCCTCAGCCGGTCGCGGCGGCCCAGACCGCTCCCTCTCAAGCCGCTCCGGTCCAGATGGTGTCCGCCCAGGTGGCTCAGGAGGCCGCCGAGCCGACGGTCACCGTGCCGCTGCCGCCGGTGCGCCCGGCCTCCCTGGCCTTCCACGCCGCCCCGACTTCCCCCGCCGGCCCGGCGCTCGCCTATGCGGGCAACACCGCCGCCGCCGGCCTGCCGTTCCCGACCTCCGGGCAGACGGTCAGCCTCGCGGCAGTGCCCGCCGCCGCGCAGGCCGCGCCGGTCCCGCAGCCCGCCTCCGCCGCCCCGACCACGGTCGCCGCCCTGGCGCCCGCCGCCGTCGAACCCGAGGCCGGCCCGAAGATGCCGCTGCCTCCGCGCCGCCCGGTCGAGTTCCGCCACTTCGTCGTCCGCAAGCCCGCGCCGCCGGTGCCCCAGACCGCGGCGGCGACGCCCGAGCCGGCCTCGGCCGCGATCAGCCAGTAGGCTTCGGAAGGCGACGGCCTCGCGAGCGCCCCGAACGGTCGCCGGCACCCGGACCGACGCGGGGAGCTTGGAACTTCCCCCCGGGTCCGGGCGATCCTCACGCCTCCCCGACGAACAGGGCCCGCGCCTGCGCGGGCGATGCGACGGCGATGCCGATCGCGCGCGCGTGCGCGGCGAGGTTCGCGACCTGCGCGGCGTTGTCCGGCGCGAGGCTCCCGTCCGGCCGCCACAGGTTGTTCTCGAACCCGACCCGGGCGTGACCGCCGAGCGCCGCCGCGGCGACGAGGCAGGCCGCCTCCCGCGGCCCGAACGCGCAGAGCGCCCAGGGCAGGTCGAGGTGGTGCTCGGAATTCCAGGCGGCCAGGAACGGCAGCAGGTCGGCCGGGTCCGAGCGCTGGCCGACGGCGTAGCGGCCGAGCACGAACAGGACGCTCGCCCGCTCGAGCGGGATCAGCCCCCGCGCCGCCAGGCCCTGGAACCGGGTGACGTCCCCGGCATCGTACAGGATGTGCTGCACCAGCACACCGGCCCGGGCCTGCTCGGCCAGGAAGGCGGCCGCCGCCGCCTCGTCCTCCGGTTCGGCGAAGAGTTCGCGCAACGCCACCGAGAACGCCTCGGGCTTCAACGCCCGCATCGCCGCCATCTGCTCGGCCGGGCTGTAGAGGCCGACCGCCTCGGTGGTGACCTGGCAGATCATCTCCGGCCCGGCCTCCCGGCGCACGGCGGCGAGCGCCGCGCGGTAGCGGTCGAGGTCGAGGGTGTGGCGCTGTTCGGCATCCCGCACGTGCAGGTGGATCATCGCGGCGCCGGCCTCGCGGCAGCGCGCCGCCTCGAGGCCGATCTCCCGCGGGTCGATCGGCAGGGCGGGGTGGTCGGCCTTGGTGCGGCGGGCGCCGTTCGGCGCCACCGTGATGACGAGGGGGAGGGCCATCTGTCTCTCAGGTTCCGTTCGGGGACGGCCCGGCGGGGCCGTCGGGCTCGCGGTGGGCGGGGCTCGCGCCCCGTCGCCGCCTGTCGCGCCGCGCTCGCCCGCGGGGCAGTGTGCACCCTCGGCGCCCCGCCGCCCACAGGAGACTCGGGTCGTCGTTAAGCCGGCGTCGCTCCGCCGCGCGAGCGCCGGTGCAGCCACGCCACCAGCCCGGCGATGGCCAGCACCGTGACGACCCCCGAGGCGGTGAGGATCCGGCGGATCAGGGGGGTGTAGATCCCGGTCTGCGGGTCGTAGCCGTAGCAGAGCAGCAGCAGCCGGTCGGAGAGCGCCCCGACCCGGCCCTCGCCGGCCTCGACCAGGGCGAGGCGCAGGTCGCGGGCGGTCATCGCGAGCGGCGACAGGGCCCGGGCCACCCGCCCGTCGCCGGTGAGCACCAGGGCCCCGGCCGGATGGGCGTAGGAATCGGTGTCCCGGTCGTAGGCGTAGGTATAGCCGATCGCCCGCGTCACCGCCGCGACCGGCCCCGGAGCCCCGGTGAGCACCACGGCGCTCGCGAGCAGGGGGCCGGCGCCGAGCTGCTCGGCCACCATCGCGCGGGCGGTGTCCTGGTCGGCCCGCGGGTTGATGCCGAGGGTCACCAGACGGAAATCCGTCCCCGGCGCGAGGCCGGTGGCGGCGAGCGCCGTGCCGGCCACCGCGAGCATCGGGTCGCAGACGTTGCGGCAGGCGTAGTCGAGGGGCATCAGCAGGGCGGGCCGCCCGTCGAGGGCCTGGCCCAGGCTCAGGCGCCGGCCGGCCGCGTCCGTGAAGGCGGCGTCGAGTGGCGCCCGGGCGCCGGGCGGCGGCGCGAGCCCGACGCCGGAGAGATCCTTCGGCGTCAGCCCCGCCGCGGCCGGTCCGGCGAGGCCCGGCAGGAGGCCCGGGAGGAGGCCCATGAGGAGGGCGGCGAGGCCGAGGCGGCCGGCGTACCGGGACCGCCTGATGCCGACGAAGGCCATCGCTCGTGAGATCATCGCTTGCTTCGATCGCGCGGAGCCCGCACCCTGACGCCGAGATAGGGCGGCGCCGCGCCGCGGGGGCGGAGCGGACAACAGGCCGCAGCGGGGGAGCCGGATGGACGGGATGCGCGATGCCGCCGAGATCCGTGACGCGATGGACCTGCGCGACCACATGGGCCCGGTCAGCCGCCTGGCCGAGGGCAAGGTGCTCGCGCGGCTTGACGGCCATGCCCGCGCCTTCATCGCGCTCTCGCCGTTCCTGGTCGTCGCCAGCGCCGACGCCGAGGGCCGCGCCGATGCCAGCCCGCGGGGCGACGCGCCGGGCTTCGTCCGGGTCCTCGACGACGCCACGCTGCTGATCCCGGACCGGCGCGGCAACAACCGCGCCGACAGCTTCGGCAACCTGCTGGCGGCGCCGGGCATCGGCCTGATCTTCCTCGTGCCCGGCATCACCGAGACCCTGCGGGTCAACGGCACCGCCCGCATCACCACCGATCCGGACCTGCTGGCGCCGCTCGCCGCGCAAGGGAAGGTGCCGACGACCGGGCTCGTCGTCGCGGTGCGCGAGGCTTTCTTCCATTGCGGCAAGGCGGTGATGCGCGCGCGGCTCTGGGACCCCGCCGCGCAGATCCCGCGCGACGGTTTCCCGAGCCTCGGCCGCGTGCTCGCCGAGCAGACGAGCGCGATGACCACCGCGGAGGCCGAGCGGCTGATGGAGGAATCCTACCGGACGCGGCTCTATTGAGGCGCCTCGCGCCGTGGTTGTCCCCGCTGATCCGCCATCCGGGAGTTGCGCCGACGACGGCCCCCGCCCCATCGTGCTATCATATGTGACCGAAGGCGCCCGCGCGGGGGTGCCGGCCGAGGCGAGGACCCACCGATGCCAGGACAGGAGAGGCCCCACCGGCTCCGGGTCCTCGTCGTCGAGGACGAGTACTTCATCGCCGACGACATCTCCCGTGCCCTGATCCGGCACGGCGCCGAGGTGGTCGGCCCGGTGCCGACGGTCGAGGAGGCGCGCGCGCTTCTCGCGTCGCACGCCCTCGACCTCGCGGTCCTGGACATCAACCTGCGGGGCGAGCTCGTCTACTCGCTCGTCGGCGAGCTGAACCGGCGCGGCGTGCCGATGATCTTCGCCACCGGCTACGATGCCGCCGCGATCCCGGCCGAGCACGCGGCGATCCCGGCCTGGTCGAAACCCTTCGACTACGAGGCCCTGGCCGACCTGCTGCCGGGCCTGCGCCGTCCGTGATGCGCTGCAGCGGAACCGTCACGCTCTCTCCCGGTTCTGCATTCACGCGACATCTGCCCTGAGGGCAGCACGGGAGAGAGGCTGAATGGCAGCAGAGAAGGACACCAAGGCCTTTCCGGCCGCCGCGAGCACGCGGGTTCCGTTCGCGCTGGCCCTGTCGGCACTCGCCGGCTGCGCGGACGCGATCGGGTTCCTGGAATTCTCGCAGCTGTTCATGTCGTTCATGAGCGGCAACACCACCCGCCTCGGCGCGGCGGTCAGCCTCGGCGACTGGGGCAACGTCACCCGGGTCGGCAGCACCATCGCGCTGTTCTGCTTCGGGGCGTTCCTCGGCACGCTGATCGCCGCCGCTGTCGGCTACTGGCGCCTCGCGGTGCTGCTCGGCCTCCAGGCGCTGCTGCTCTGCGTCGGCCTCGTCATGCCGCGCGGTCCGTTCGAGTTCCCGCTCCACGCCTACCCGATCGTGCTGGCGCTCGGCATGCAGAACGCCGTCCTGCAGGACGAGGAGGGGCGCAGCCTGGCGCTGACCTACGTCACCGGCGCGGTGGTGCGTTTCGGCACCGGGCTCGCCAACCTGCTGCTCGGCCATCCCTCGCCGTCGTTCTGGATCCAGGCGCCGCTCTGGGCCGCCCTGACGCTCGGAGCGATCTCCGGCGGCCTGCTGCACGGCGCCTTCGGCGAGCGCGCCTTCCTGGTGCCGGCGGTGCTGGCGGCGGTGCTGGCGGCGGTCGCCCTGGCGATGACGCTCGTCCACGGCGACGGGCCGCTCGTCTCCGGCACCAAGTCCCCGGCCCCGGACGCCGCCGCCACGGCGCCGCCGGTGGTCTGAGGCCGCCCGGGGAGCGGGGCGGGCCCCGCCCGCCTCGCTCCCCGGCGAAGATTACGCCGAGTTCATCGAGCGGAGACACCCGCGTAAGCCGGGAGCGCCCATAACGGCAGTGTCGCCGGAACGCGGCGTCGCCCTCTCACCCCCCGGGACGGCGCCGCGCTTCAAGGCCCCGAGGGCCGAGGCGCCGGGTCATCATCGTCGCCCCCCAGACGACCCGGTGCATCGCGCCGCGGCAGGCCGAGCCCCCCGCTCGGCCTGCCGACCCCGGCGGCGATGCCCGGCGTGCCGCGATCCCTCCCCCGAAGCGCGGCACGCCGGGCGGGGCCCGCCCGTGACCCGGGCCCGAGACCCGGATCCGGGATGAGCCCGGCCCGGGACATCTCCCGCGCGCCCGGGATCTGCCCTACCATGAGCGACATGCGCCTCCTGATCATCGAGGACGACCGCGAGGCGTCCGCCTACCTCTCCAAGGCCTTTCGCGAGGCCGGCCACGTCGCCGACACCGCCGATGACGGGCTCGACGGCTACGCGCTGGCGCGCGAGGGCGCCTACGACGTCCTGGTGGTCGACCGGATGCTGCCGAAGCTCGACGGCCTGTCGCTGATCCGCTCCCTGCGCGAGCAGGGCGTCGAGACGCCGGTCCTGATCCTCTCGGCCTTGGGCCAGGTCGACGACCGGGTGAAGGGCCTCAAGGCCGGCGGCGACGACTACCTGCCGAAGCCCTACGCCTTCTCCGAGCTGATGGCCCGGATCGAGGTCCTGGCCCGCCGGCGCGGCGGCGGAGGCGGCACCGAGGCGACGAGCTACCGCGTCGGCGACCTCGAGCTCGACCGGTTGTCCCACCGGGTCACCCGGAGCGGCCAGGAGATCCCGCTCCAGCCGCGGGAATTCCGCCTGCTCGAGTACCTGATGCGCCATGCCGGCCAGGTCGTCACCCGCACGATGCTGCTCGAGCACGTCTGGGACTACCATTTCGACCCGCAGACCAACGTCATCGACGTCCACGTCTCGCGCCTGCGCGCCAAGGTCGACAAGGGCTTCGAGCGCCCGATGATCCACACCGTGCGGGGTGCCGGCTACATGGTCCGCGCCGGCGGCGAGGCGTGAGCGCGTCCGTCGCGCCCGGCGGACAGGACGGGGTGCTGGCGCGCCTCGGCGCGCTGTTCCGCACCACCGCCTTCAAGCTCTCGCTCGCCTACCTGCTGGTCTTCGCCGCCTTCGCGTTCTTCGCCCTCGGCTACGTCGCCTGGAACGCGAGGCGGGTCCTCGACGACCAGATCGTCTCGACCATCGAGGCCGAGATCAACGGCCTGTCCGACCAGTACGCCACCGGCGGCATCCGCCGCCTCGTCAGCGTGGTCGAGCGCCGCTCGCGCGAGCCCGGCGCCTCGCTCTACCTCGTCACCACGCCGGCCGGGGAGCACGTCGTCGGCAACGTCGAGGCGCTGCCGCCCGGCACCCTCGCCGAGCCCGGCCAGACCGAGACGGCCTACGCCCGCAGCACCGACGGCGACCGCCTCGACCACCGGGCGATCGTGCGCATCTTCACCCTGCCGGGGGGATTCCGCCTGCTCGTCGGCCGCGACGTCGAGGAGCGCGACCGCCTGCGGGCGGTGATCGGGCGCGCCTTCGCCTGGTCGCTGATGCTGGTGGTGGGCCTCGGCTTCCTCGGCAGCTGGTTCATCGCCCAGCGGGTGCTCAAGCGCGTCGACCACATGACCGAGATCACCCGCGGCATCATGGCGGGCGACCTCGACGGGCGCCTGACGCTCGCCGGCACCGGCGACGAGCTCGACCGGCTGGCGAGCAACCTCAACGCGATGCTCGACCGGATCGGCGAATTGATGCGCGGCATGCGCGAGGTCTCGGACAACATCGCCCACGACCTCAAGACCCCGCTCACCCGCCTGCGCAACAAGGCCGATGCGGCTTTGCGCGAGGGACGGGACCCGGACGCCCTGCGGGCGGCGCTGGAGGCCAACATCGAGGAGAGCGACAACCTCATCCGGGTGTTCAACGCCCTCCTGATGATCGCCCGCCTCGAGGCCGGGAACGCCCGCGAGGGCCTGGACGAATTCGACGCCGGGGCGGTCGCCCTCGAGGTCGCGGAGCTGTACGAAGCGGTGGCGGAGGAACGCGGGATCGTCGTGACGGCCGAGGTCGAGGACGGCCTGATGGTGCATGGCAGCCGCGAGCTGATCGGACAGGCGATGGCGAACCTAATCGACAACGCCCTGAAATACGGGGCGAAGGCGGCCGAGGCCGGTGCGGCCGAGCCGGTGGTCCGCGTCGCGGCCCGGCGCGAGGACGGCGAGGTCGTCCTGTCGGTCGCCGATCGCGGCGAGGGCATCCCGGAGGCCGAGCGCGGCCGGGTCCTGGAGCGCTTCGTGCGCCTCGAGACCGCCCGCACCCGGCCGGGCTTCGGCCTGGGGCTGAGCCTCGTCAACGCGGTCGCCCGCCTGCACCAGGGCCGCCTCGTCCTGGAGGACAATTCCGGGGAAACCGATACACTCGGCCTGCGCGCCACCCTGCGGCTGCCGGCCCTGTCGCGCGAGCCCGCGCCGAAGGAGATCGCCGCGTGACGGACCCGCTCGCCGCGCGCCTGACCCGGGCGCCCCGCCTCGCCGAGCCGGAACGGGCGAAGGACCGCCTCGACGACCTGGTGCAGGCGGCCCCGGACCTCGCGCCCCGGTTCGAGCCCGCCCGCGACCTCCTCCTCGGCCTCGCCGACCACTCGCCGTTCCTGTGGGGCCTGGCCGCCCGCGACCCCGGCCGGCTCGCCGGCCTGCTGGAGCGCTCGCCGGAGCAATCGAACGCCGCGATCCTGGCCGACCAGCGCGGGGCCGGTCTCGCCGGCGGCGACGTCGCCGGCAGCCTGCGCCGCAACCGCGCCGCCCACGCGCTCCTGGTGGCGCTCGCCGATATCGGCGGCGTCTGGTCGCTGGAGCAGGTGACGGCGGCACTCTCCGATTTCGCCGACGCCTCGGTGAGCGCCGCGGTCGACGCGGCCCTGATCCAGGCCGCCGGCACCGGCCGCTTCCGCCCCGCCGATCCGGGCAAGCCCCAGGAGGGATCCGGGCTCATCGTGCTCGGCATGGGCAAGCTCGGGGCGGGCGAGCTCAACTATTCGAGCGACGTCGACCTGATCGTGCTGTTCGACCCCGACGTCGCCCCTCTGCGCGATGGCGTCGAGGCGACGCCGTTCTTCAGCCGGATCGCGCAGACGGTCGCCAAGCTCCTGCAGGAGCGCACCGCCGACGGCTACGTCCACCGGGTCGATTACCGCCTGCGGCCCGATCCCGGCTCGACCCCGACCGCCCTGTCGCTGCCTTCCGCCTACACCTACTACGAGACGGTGGGGCAGAACTGGGAGCGCGCCGCCTTCATCAAGGCCAGGGCGGTGGCCGGCGACCTCCCGCTGGCCGAGCGTTTCCTCTCCGAGCTGCGTCCGTTCATCTGGCGCAAGTACTTCGACTTCGCCTCGATCGCCGACGTGCACGCGATGAAGCGGCAGATCCACGCCGTGCGCGGCCACGGCGCCATCGCGGTCGCCGGCCACGACATCAAGCTCGGGCGCGGCGGCATCCGCGAGGTCGAGTTCTTCGTCCAGACCCAGCAGCTCGTCTTCGGCGGCCGGCGCCCGTCCCTGCGCGGCCGGCGCACGCTCGAGATGCTGGCGGTCCTGCACGACGAAGGCTGGATCACGCCGCAAGCGCGGGACGAGCTCTCCGACGCCTACCGCTTCCTGCGCACCGTCGAGCACCGGCTGCAGATGGTGGCGGACGAGCAGACCCAGCGCCTGCCCGAGGAACCCTCGAAGCTCGGACGCTTCGCCCGCTTCCTCGGCTATCCCGACGAGGCCGCCTTCGGCGAGGCCCTGACCGCGGAGGCGCGCCGGGTGCAGGGCCACTACGCCCTGCTGTTCGAGGCCGAGCCGGACCTCGCGGCGGAGGTGGGCGACCTCGTCTTCACCGGCTCGGACGACGATCCCGAGACGCTCGCGACCTTGCGCCGCCTCGGCTTCCGGGCGCCGGAGCGGGCGACCGAGACCGTGCGCGGCTGGCATTTCGGGCGCCGC
Source organism: Methylobacterium terrae (assembly GCF_003173755.1). Lineage (NCBI taxonomy): Bacteria > Pseudomonadati > Pseudomonadota > Alphaproteobacteria > Hyphomicrobiales > Methylobacteriaceae > Methylobacterium > Methylobacterium terrae. Next base: position 286,748 of record NZ_CP029553.1, on the reverse strand, counting down.
CCGGCGGTGACGAGCCCGCGGGCGCGGGAGGTGCTGACCGAGCTGGTGCCGGCCCTGATCCAGGCCCTGTCGGGTACCGCCGACCCGGACGGGGCGCTCGCCGCCCTCGACCGCGCCTTCGGGCGGATGCCGGCGGCCGTCGAGCTCCTCACCATCCTGCGCTCGCACGAGCGCTTGCGGCTGCTCTTCGCCGACCTCCTCGGCACCGTGCCGCGGCTCGCCGACACGGTGGCGTTCAGCCCGCACGTCCTCGACGCGGTGATCGACCCCGCCTTCGTGGCGCCGGTGACCGAGGCCGAGGCCTTGGCGCTCCAGTTCCGCGCCGGGATCGGCCAGCCCCGCGACCTCGAGGATTTCCTCGACCGCAGCCGCGACGCCGCCCGGCAGCTGCGCTTCGTCACCGGAGCGCGCCTCCTCTCCGGCATCCTGCCGCCCTCGGGCGCCGGCCGGGCCTATGCGGGCATCGCCGAGGCCGCCGTCGCGGCGGCGCTCCGGGCGGTCGAATCGGCCTTCGCGGAGGAGCACGGGCGGGTGCCGGGGGGCCGGTTCGCGGTGCTGGGCCTCGGGCGCCTCGGCTCGTGCCAGCTCACCGCCGATTCCGACCTCGACCTCGTCGTCCTGTACGATTTCAACGAGACGCGGCGCGAGAGCGACGGCAGGCGCGCCCTCGACGCCGCGGTCTACTACAACCGCCTGACCCAGCGCCTCGTCGGGGCGCTCACCGTGCCGACGCGGCGCGGCCGGCTCTACGAGGTGGATCTGCGCCTGCGCCCGAGCGGCGGCCAGGGGCCGATCGCCAACCAGTGGCAGCGCTTCGCGGCCTATTGGCGCGAGGAGGCGGAGCCGTGGGAGCACATGGCCCTGACCCGCGCGCGCGCCATCGCGGGCGACGCGAGCCTGATGCGGGAGGCCGACGCGGCCGCGGGCGCGATCCTGCGCCAGCCCCGCGACGCGCGCACGGTCGCCAGCGAGGTGCGGGCGATGCGCGCGCTCGTCGCCCGCGAGAAGGGCGACCACGGCCCCCTCGACCTGAAGCTCGCCCCGGGCGGGCTCCTCGACCTCGATTTCCTGGGACAAGCCCTGGTTCTGTCCCACGCCGCGCGACATCCCGACCTCGTCGGGCTAGACGCGCCGGGGGTGCTGGAGCGCGCCGGCGACCACGGCCTCCTCGAACCCGGCCTCGCGGGGCGCCTCGTCACCGCCTACCGGTTCCTCGACGACGCCCACCACTGGCAGCGCCTGATGGTCGAGGGCGATTTCGGCCGCACCGCGCCGCCGGCCGCCCGCGCGCGGCTCGCGGCGGCCCTCGGCCAGCCCGACGAGGCGGCGCTGACGGCGCAACTGACCGAGACCCGGGCCGGGGTGCGGGAGGCGTTCGAGGCGATCCTGGGGTGACGCTTCCGGCGGGACCGGCCGCTGCCGCGGCGCCGGCGAGCCACGGGGGATCTTCGATTGACCCCCCTACGCACTGGCCGGCCCGGATCCAGCGGCGCGCGGCATCGCGGGATGCAGCGAGAGGACGAGCGATCTCCTTGGTCGACGGACCTCCACCGTCGAGCCGCAGGGCTGCCTCGCAGCGGTCGCGTCGCGGGCGGCCCGTCTCCGGTACGGGCTTGGTCGTCGCTCGATCAGGAGAGAGAGAAGGCTCGGGCATGGGGTGCCCCGCCACGGTCCTGATGTCGGACTGGTGCCGTTCGACGATGGCGTGCAGTGCCTCCGAGGCATTGACGATCAGATGCCGGCGATCCGCAACCTGCCTCGCCGCCGGAGCGCCCGTACGCGCAGCCTCGGCGTAGGGTCCGGCGCGGTCGCGGCTCACGACGGCTACGCTTGGATGGGCGACGAGCCAGTTTCGCACCGGCGCCGAGCAGCGGCTCGACGATGCTCCGCCGTTCCAGGCCTCGATCGAGGGTGCCGTAGGAACGACCGAGCCGCCGCGCCCGAGCATCGATGCCGACCACGGGCGGCGCAGGCGAGGAGACGATGCCGCGTCGACGGATCAGGCGCAAAACCGTGTCGCCGCCGACCGGCATCGCCCATCATCGTGACAAGCAAGCGCCGCGCTCGCCGCCGAGCACCATCCCGATGTCGGCCTGCGCCCCGGCCAGCAGGTACCGCATCACGGTTCGATCTTGCCGGGGGAGATTCTTGAGGGCTCGCCAATACGCGCTGTCCACCCGCGGCGAGATTGGTCTGCAACTCGGGCGGGTCGCCTGGTGAGCGGTGGTGTGGGCGGTAATCGGCGACCCGGCGGTGTTCAGCGTCAGATCATCGACGTGACGTCCGCCCGGGATCGACGGCATCGAGATCGGCACCGTGCTGCTCTACGGGCACTACGCAGATCAACGCCTGCTCTCAACGATCAACGTCGAAAGCGCCGATGAACCCCTGTTCCACGCCAAATCGCACTCCCGACGACCTTGGATTGCCCAACGGACCGTCCCATACCCTCGCGCCTTGGGATCGACGCGTCGGTGCCAAGGCGTCCGGCACACCGGCGCCGACGCCCGTTCTGGCTTAGCCGGCGCCTTCGAGCGGGTCCGTTCGATGGCACGGCGGGATCAGTCGTCGTGGCGCTGCCGTGGAGAGCCGTCCCATCGCGCGTCCCTCGATGCGGCATCAAGCGTACCACCGCACAGCGGGACTGAACATCAGCCCGTGACCACCGACGTCATTGGACCCCAGAGGCCTCACCTTCGGCCCCGCCGGCATGCGCCGAGCGGCGTTTTTCACTTGCCTTGACCGTGCATCTCACGACGCCTGTCACCCAGCCGCCCCAATCGCCGCTTAGGCCGCGGGATGGCGGCGCTGTCCTGAGAACCGTGACAGGATTGATTGCACCAGCTGAACGGGGATCACATGACACAACGAATGAAGTCGGCGCTCGAGATCCAGCTCGACGTTCTCGGGGCGCTCATGCTGCGTGACATCCGCACCCGCTTTGGCGGCACGATATGGGGCTACAGCATCGCGGTTGGCTGGCCCTGCGCCCACATCCTCGTCATCACCGCCGCCTACGCCATCATGCACAGGCCGACGCCTATCGGTGAAAGCATCGTGCTGTTCGCCGTGACTGGCCTATCTCCTTACATCATACTTAATTATACATCTCGCAAGATGATGGAAGGGCCACTGCAGAACAGGCACTTGATATATTTTCCACAGGTTAAATTCTTCGATGTTGTCATTTCGCGTGCCCTCGTCGAAATGTGCACCAGCAGCCTGAGCATCTTTATGGTGTTTTTTATCGCGGCGTGCTGCGGCGCACAGATCATTCCAAGAGATCCGTATATTTTCTGTGAAAGTATGATGCTTGCGTTGTTTTTCGCGATGGGAATGGGTTTTTTTAATGTTTTCATCTCGCAGATGTACCCGCAATGGCAATTAATTGTCGTCGTCCCTATTCTTATCATATATTTTACCAGCGGCACGATCGTCATGACCGAAGCGATGCCAGCAGTCATCTACGGGTACCTCGATTGGAACCCGCTCATGCACATCGTCAAGGTGTGCCGATCGGCTTTCTATCCCGGTTACGGCGCGGAGGCCGATATCCTGTTCGTGCTCATGGTCAGCGGCGCGCTGGCGCTGACCGGTCTCGTAGGCATCCGCTTCGTAGTGCCGCGCTTCCTCAACTGAAGCGCGGCAATCTGTCAGCCCATCCTGGAGCAAGGCGGGCTTTCTGCTGCTCCCCTCCTACCCGTGGGGTCACGGCACGTCCCGGCCGATGACAAAGGTCAGAGGCATGCGTTGCTGGCAGTCGGTCGCGCGGTTCGGGGCACCGTGCCGCGTCAGCAGCAGCCGTTGCCCGCCCTCGGCGTGCCAGCGCAACGCCTCGTCCAGGCCTGCGAGCACCGCGTCGGCTGCGGCCTGGTTGCTCCGGGCCCGGACCTGCTCCTGGAGCTTGTGGCTGCCTGGTAGGTCAGGCACGACACCCATGCGCCCGGGCGAAGGCCATCGTCGTGGGTCTTGTAGATCCGGCCGAACGGGCCGCCGGCGGCGCGCACGCGGAATTCGGTGCCGCGATTCGGCCAGCCCAGGTGATCGGGTGAGGGCACTCGCCGTCCCGCCCGATCTCCACCAAGGCCTACGCTCGGTCATGGGCCGGTTGGACCCCGATCCGATGCCGTTTGACATCACGGCGGCATGCATTAATGCCCGCCTGTAAATCTGAGAGGGTGGAATGGCGGTACTTGTCACGGGTGGTGCCGGCTACATCGGCAGCCACATGGTGCTGGCCCTGATCGATGCCGGGCACGACGAGGTGGTGGTCCTCGACGATCTCTCGACCGGGTTCGACTGGGCGCTGCCGCCGGAAGTCACGCTGGTGCGCGGCGACGTCGCAGACCAGGCCCTCGTCGCCGAGACGATCCGCCGGCACGGGATCAACGCACTGGCCCACTTCGCTGCTAAAACGGTGGTGCCGGATTCGGTCTCGGATCCGCTGGGCTACTACCTCGCCAACACGGTGAAGTCGCGGGCGCTGATCGAGGCGGCGATCGGCGCCGGCGTGCGCCACGTGATCTTCTCCTCGACCGCGGCGGTCTACGGCGAGCCGGCCGTGGTGCCGGTGCCCGAGGATCTGGCTCCGAACCCGATCAACCCCTACGGCCGCTCGAAGCTGATGACCGAGTGGATGCTGGAGGACGCCGCCCGCGCCCACGGCATCAGCTACGTGGCCTTGCGCTACTTCAACGTGGCGGGCGCCGATCCGCGCGGGCGCTCGGGCCAGTCGACCCCCAACGCCACCCACCTCCTCAAGGTCGCGACCCAGGCCGCCCTCGGCAAGCGGAGCCATCTGGAGGTGTTCGGCACCGACTACCCGACGCCGGACGGCTCGTGCCTGCGCGACTACATCCAGGTCTCCGACCTCGCGGCGGCCCATCTCACGGCGCTCAACCACCTGCGGGGCGGGGGCGAGAGCCTGACGCTCAATTGCGGCTACGGCCGCGGCTACTCGGTGCTGGAGGTGATCGACATGGTGAAGTCGGTCTCCGGCGTCGACTTTCCGGTCAAGCTGTTGGCGCGTCGACCCGGTGATCCTTCGCAAGTTATCGCTCAGGCAGATCGAATCAAGTTTCAACTTGGGTGGGTGCCACAATATCAGGATTTAAGAGAGATTGTATCTCAAGCTATTCAATGGGAAGAGATTTTGAAAAGATATAAGAAATAATATACAGTTAAAATCTACCTCGATTTGGTAGATTTTAACTATATAAAATCACCATTTGAAAAAAGAGATGAGAATGTGCGGGATCGTTGGGATCGTCGGCCGGAATGCGGTGGCGGGACAGGTTGTTGACGCGTTGCGGCGGCTTGAGTACCGCGGGTACGATTCGGCGGGCATCGCCACGCTTGAATCCGGCCGTCTCGAGCGCCGACGCGCCGAGGGCAAGCTGTCGAACCTGCAGCTCAAGCTGCTGCAGAGCCCGCTCGCCGGCGCCATCGGCATCGGCCACACCCGCTGGGCGACGCACGGCCGTCCGAACGAGACCAACGCCCACCCGCACGCCACCGAGCGCCTGGCGGTCGTGCATAACGGGATCATCGAGAACTTCCGCGAGCTCAAGGCCGAGCTGCAGGCCCGGGGCTGCGTGTTCGAGACCGAGACCGACACCGAGGTCGTGGCCCAGCTCGTCAGCCACCTGATGCGCGGCGGCCTCGGCCCCGTCTCGGCCGTCGAGGCGGCCCTGCCGCGCCTGCGCGGCGCCTTCGCGCTCGCCTTCCTGTTCGCCGGCGAGGAGGACTTCCTGATCGGCGCCCGCCACGGCGCGCCGCTCGCGGTCGGCTTCGGCGACGGCGAGACCTATCTCGGCTCCGACGCGCTCGCGCTCGCCCCCTTCACCGACGAGATCACCTATCTCGAGGAGGGCGACTGGACCATCCTGACCCGCGACGGCGCCGAGATCCGGGACGCCGCCGGCCACGTCGTCGCCCGCCCGCGCCAGAGGATCGCCACGCAGGCCTTCCTGGTCGACAAGGGCAACTACCGGCACTTCATGGCAAAGGAGATCTACGAGCAGCCCGAGGTGGTCGGCCGCACCTTCGCCCACTACGTCGACCTCGCCGCCGGCCGGGTCGCCCTGCCGGAGGCCTTGCCCTTCGACTTCGCGTCGCTCAACCGCCTCTCGATCACCGCCTGCGGCACCGCCTACTATGCCGGTCTCGTCGCCAAGTACTGGTTCGAGACGCTGGCCCGCCTGCCGGTCGAGATCGACGTCGCCTCCGAGACCCGCTACCGCGAGCCGCCGCTGGAGAAGGGCGGGCTGACGCTCGTCATCTCGCAATCGGGCGAGACCGCCGACACCCTGGCCTCGCTGCGCTACGCCAAGGCGCAGGGGCAGCACACGCTGGCGGTGGTCAACGTGCCGACCTCGACCATCGCCCGCGAGGCCTCGGCGGTGGTGCCGACGCTGGCCGGCCCCGAGATCGGCGTCGCCTCGACCAAGGCGTTCTCGTGCCAGCTGACCGTGCTGCTCTGCCTGGCGCTGGCGGCGGGCCGGGCGCGGGGCACCCTCGACGAGGCGGCGGAGAAGCGCCTCGTCGACGCGCTGATCACGGTGCCGGGCCTGATGGCCGAGGCGTTGAAGCGCGAGGAGGAGATCGAGATCCTGTCCCGCGAGATCGCCAAGGCGCGCGACGTGCTGTATCTCGGCCGCGGGACCGCCTACCCGATGGCGCTCGAGGGCGCGCTGAAGCTCAAGGAGATCTCCTACATCCACGCCGAGGGCTACGCGGCGGGCGAGCTGAAGCACGGGCCGATCGCGCTCATCGACGATGCGGTGCCGGTGGTGGTGATCGCCCCCCACGACGCGACGTTCGAGAAGACCGTCTCGAACATGCAGGAGGTGGCAGCCCGCGGCGGCCGGATCGTGCTGATCGGCGACGCGCGCGGCGCCGCCGCCGCCGGGCTCGACACGCTCGCCACCCTGATGATGCCGGACCTCGATCCGGTCGTCGCCCCGATCGTCTACGCGGTGCCGGTGCAGCTGCTCGCCTACCACACCGCCGTGGCGCTCGGAAAAGACGTCGACCAGCCGAGAAACCTCGCAAAATCCGTCACCGTGGAGTGAGGATATATTTCTAAGTAAAAAATACGAAATATAATACGTGCCTGCAATTACAACGATAAGTCGGAGCGGTTAAAATGGCTAAAGACTCGGCCGAGAACGCGAGCGATCATGACTTGGAAAATTTCGAAGCTTACTTCGAGGGCCTCTCTTCGGAAGATAAGGAGTTTGCTAATTATGTAGATGGATTAGGTTTTACTAATTCATACCTTGATATGAACACCGATGTTAAAAACTCGGGGCTTCATCCGATAATACATTGGTTGCAATATGGTCTGTTTGAAGGAAGACCACTTCACTCCACAGTCGTTGTAAGGCGTGGGGCCGATGCCGAGCGTGCGGAAGGCGATAACTGGCAACATTATCGCTGGAATGGAGAGCTGATCGCCGTTCGCCAATCTCGTGTCGCGCTAGGCGATCTTATTCATCGCATTCCGGACATTTCGGTAGAAGACGAAGCTTTTGCGGAATTCGTTCTGCAAAATCTCGATCCTGAGTTTTACCTTCAGGTGCGTCGGGATGTTGCGGAGGCAAATATTGACCCAGTTTACCACTGGCTGCAACACGGCTTGTATGAAGGAACTCTGCTGCATCCTGATGTTCTGACACGGCATGGGCCGGATGCTGAGCGCACGAAAGGTAGTAGCTGGCAGCGTTACCGGTGGAAGGGAGAGCTGGTTGTTGTCCGTCAGTCAAGTGTTGCGCTGAGCGATCTTATTCAGCGCATCCCGGATATTTCGGTCGAAGACGAGGCTTTTGCGGAATTCGTTCTGCAAAATCTCGATCCGAAAATGTACCTGCAAGCGCATCGCGATGTGGCAGAAATTAATGCTGACCCATTTGGGCATTGGTTAGGATGGGGTCTCTATCAGAACCGGCCTCTTCATCCTACGATCGTTACACGACGTGGGTCAGATGCCGAGCGCACGAAAGATGATAGCTGGCAGCATTATCGCTGGAAGGGAGAGCTGATCGCTGTCCGTCAGTCTGGCGTCGCGCTGGGCGATCTTATTTATCTCATTCCGGACATTTCGGTCGAGGACGAGGCTTTTGCGGAATTCGTTCTGCAGAATCTCGATCCGAAGATGTACCTGCAGGCGCATCGCGATGTGGCAGAGGTTAATGCTGACCCATTTGGGCATTGGTTAGGATGGGGTCTCTATCAGAACCGGCCTCTTCATCCTACGATCGTTACAAGACGTGGGTCAGATGCCGAGCGCACGAAAGATGATAGCTGGCAGCATTATCGCTGGAAGGGAGAGCTGATCGCTGTCCGTCAGTCTCGCGTCGCGCTAGGCGATCTTATTTATCGCATTCCCGATATTTCGGTCGAAGACGAGGCTTTTGCGGAATTCGTCTTACAAAAGCTCGATCCGAAGATGTACCTGCAGGCGCATCGTGATGTGGCAGAAGCAAATATCGATCCGTTTTTTCATTGGCTAAAGTACGGTTTCTCGGCAGGGTTCGCCTTGGCGCCGAATGTCAAGATTTTTAAAAATCAGCAAAACTTCCAGAACGATACGTGGACGAGGCATGATTTCAAATGGAACGGCGAATTTTTATATGCATATGAGAATATGATATCGGATGATATTCTCAATCAGGTTCATAGACAAGCTAAGTATGAGCCAGCGATATATGCCGCGGGCGCATTGGCATTGAGTGCCTTGAACGTATTTGACGGCCCTGACTTGCTAACAAGAGATAGGGTGGATGTAGATCAGTTATTGAATTGTTTTAACGGTCAAACGTCTGTTATATTTTTTATTCCTTATTTGCTGGCGGGAGGAGCTGAAAAATATGCGGCAGATTTGGTAGATGTTGCCACTACAATATATAACGGTAATGTGAGCGTGGTGGTTACAGAACAGTCAGAGAAAGACAGCGATTGGTCTAGTTTGTCAGTTCTGAAGCCTTTTCATAAAGCAAACGTAATATTCTGGAAAGATGTCGATAATTCGTATAATCCAGTTACAACTTTGGCCAGATTGCTGAATGGCCTGGCTCCAAAAGTAATCGTTGTAATTAATAGTCGCTTAGGATTGGATCTAATTTCTACATACGGAAGAGGATTGTCGCAAAATGCAAATCTTTTCTGTGCCTACTTCAGTATGGGCGTAAACGGCTTGGGAGTTCCTTACGGTACTAGATTTCCAAGACTTACATCGTCCTTTGCGACATCTCTCACCGATAATTCTCCTATGCAGCATATTTTAGATGAACGATACTCGCATATCTCAATCGGAAACACGATCGTCATACCGCCTAGAGTACAACTCGTTTCAGACCGGAAGTTTGAAGAAAGATATAAGAAAAATGTGACGACGTTAAACAAAAATAATCGCCATCGTAGATGGGTTTGGTATTCTCGTATTGAAATATTTAAAGGAACGGAAATTTTAGCTAAACTAGCGAAGATGAGACCGCACGATCAATTTGACGTGTATGGTACAGGATCGGAGAACGCCGACCATCTTGGACTGCATTTGCCTAATATCAAGCTGAAGGGTGTCGTAAAAAATATAAACGTTGAAGACTTCTCTCTCTACGATGGGTTCATATTCACCAGCCTCTATGAAGGATTGCCAAATGCTGTGCTGGAAATGAGCCAACATGCGATTCCGATGATACTATCCGACGTCGGTGGGTTAAGAGACACGTTTGATGATGAAAGCGTTAAATTTGTACGCATTGTAGATGATAAAGAAGTATGCGCAAAAAATTTCGATGCTGCGCTTGCGGAAGTTCTGCACTTAAAGCCGGCTGAGAGATACAGCATGATCGTCAATGCTAAGTCTCAAGTCGAGTTGAGGCATTCGGCTACTAACCATAGCAACACGGTGAGGGAGAAACTGTTCAATGTCTAAGGTCGATGTAAGTGCGATCGCTATATTTCATAATGAGAAATATTATGCCATACCGGCTCTCAAGAGTCTCCGTGAAATGGTGAGATATACGAGAGATGCTGGTATAAATGTCGAGGTTATTGCAGTCCTCGATAAGGCCGATGCTCTTACTGCGCAGATAGTAAAATCCAATGATGACTATATACATACAATCATAGAAGCAGATTGCGGTGATCTCGGACTTAGTAGAAATACTGCGTTCAGCCACAGCCGCGGTGAATATGTTACCTTTTTTGACGGCGATGATCTTTGGGGAGAGAAGTGGATTGTAAATTCCTATAATTATTTATTCAATAAAGATAACGAAAGAACTATCATCCATCCGGAATACCTCATGTATTTCGATGAGCATGATTTTGATTTTTCCAGCACAAGCAGCTATCCAAATCTAAATGCTAAATCGTTCTGGTTCAGACATATCTCAAGTACGCACGAGAATTTCGATCCGAGAAATCTCCTGATGAATAACGTTTGGTCGGCTAATTCGTTTGCCAATAAAAATGTATATAAAAAGTTTCCTTATCGCGCAGTGGATCGACTTAAAGGGTTTGGTGTCGAAGATTGGGCATGGAATCTCGAAACAACCTGGAACGATATGAATCACGAAATAGCTCCAAACACAGTTCATATAATAAGGGTAAAACAACATGGCTCCTTAGGTCGGCAAAATATGCAAGAAGGACTGTTATTGCCTCTTCCTGAGGATTTTGATATCTCCAGATGGGGATGAAGAAAAAACTTACGCATTGTTTATTTATTTCATCATTCCACGGTATTGAAAATATAAAAATAATCATTTCAGGATTGATTTTATCGCCAGAGGATACCCCGACGTGCTTGAGGAAGTGAGGTGCTCGTAGATCCAGCAACGTGTTTGGCAGCTATTCAATGATCTTCAGGCGGACCTCCGCCGGGGCCCGCTCCCTTGTCGCCGTGGTGCTCGCCGCCGGCGAGGGCACGCGGATGCGCTTCGACCTGCCGAGGGTGCTCCACCTGATCGCCGGACGGCCAGCGCTCTCCCTCGTGCTCGTCGCCGTGGCGGGGCGCCTCGCCCTGGCGGTCGAGCCCGGCCGCGACGACGTCGACCGGGTGGCGGGGATGTCCCGGGCGCCGAGACCCGCCCGCAGGAAGAGCGCCTCGGCACCGCCCACGCGGTGCCGGCGGCTCGCCGGGCGAGCACGCGGCGGAGGCTGACGGCAGACCACTTGCCGTCATCCGGCGATGCCCTCCATGAGCCGCGCCGGCTGCCGTCACGATAATGCTCCTATGGCGAGCGTCTTCCCCACCCTCAAGATCGAACTCGTCCACCAGCGACGATGGGCGACCCGCGATGAAGCAAAACGGGGGAGGACCAGAGAGCCAGCGGCAGTGGTCCGATACGGCGATCACCCTCCACGCGGCTCCCGGCCTGCCAAAGACGGCGCCTTGCGACAGCCGCGTGGTACCCCGAACCGTGCCAGACCTGCGCCGATGTGTTGGCTTCCGTGAGGGGCGGTCTCGCGCGGGCGCGCTCTGGCGACATCGCCCCATCGACGGAATCGAACAAAATCTCGCTCCAAGCTACCTGCTCCCTAGGCCTATGCTCTCGGCTCGTGAATGGCCAAAGTCGAGATGAGGGGGGGAGACGTGCTCTCCTCTCACTCAAGCAGGTCGATCGAATGCCGCGCGAGACAAAGCGCGGCATTTGTCGCGCAGGCCCGCGCGAGGCTCGAGCAGAGCGATTTCCGCATCGCTTCGAGCACGAGCGGATCGGTTACCGGGCGCGGACAGGCAGCTGCCATGGGAGTTCTCCCGACGGCGCGGAGCCCGGGAACATACCTCGGCATCGAGCGTTGTCCTGCGGGAACATGAGATCGCGGATATCCGTCGTGCGCCCGGCACCGTGATTCAGGATCGGTCCTCGGTCTGTTGGGTCTTGCGGAGTGGTCGCAGCGTAGATCTCGCCTCCAGTCGCCGTTGTCGTAATTCCGTCGCTGCGTAAACCGTAGGCTTGACGTTGAGATCGGCCGGCACCCCGGCGGTTCCCCCTCAAATGCCCGGCGCTTTACGGTGTCTTAAATCTTCCGTTGCTTCCTCGAGCCCGAACGACATCCTTCAGTGGGGACCGGGCCCGTGCTCGCCAATTTCAAGATCCTGCACAAGCTCACGGCTGCCATCGCGCTGATCGCCGCGATCGTCGGCGGCTGCGTCTGGTACGCCCAGGGGCGCATGACGGCGATCGACGACGCCTACAGCCTGTTCATCGTCCGCGAGGCGCGGGCACCGGTGACGGCACGTCGGGTCAACCGCCTCGTCTACACGATGAACTACGCCGTGTTCCGCATCGTCGCGGAATCGGAGCCGGGCCTGATGCGTCGCGCGAACGAGACGTTCGACGCGGCCTCGTCCGAGGTGAAGGCCGCGCTCACCGAGATGCGCGGCCAGGCGCCGACCTTCGCCGCGCGGATCGACACCCTCGCGGCCGGACTCGACGGGCTGACGGTCAAGCTCGGTGCCGTGCGCAAGCTGGGCATGGCGCAGAGGAACGCGGAGGCCCTCGATCTCTATCACGACACGGTCGACCCGGTCCTCGGTGAACTGATCCGGGAATCGAACCAGATCGGCATCGACATCCAGGATTACGTCGCGAAGAGCTCGGACGACCTCACCGACCAGACCAACGCGACCCGCTACCAGCTGATCGCGGTGACGGCGCTCGGCATGGTGCTGGGACTTCTCGCCGTCGCCCTCGTCGCCCTGGCCGGCGTCACCCGGCCGATCAACCGCCTCGTGGGCGTCCTCGAGCGGATGGCCCGCGGCGAGATCGAGGCCGAGATCGCGGAGGCGCGTCGCGGCGACGAGGTGGGTGCCATCGGCCGCGCGGTCGAGGGTATCAAGGCGCTGGTGGCCCGGAAGGCGGCCGAGCAGGCCGAGATCAAGCGGAACGCCGACGCGGCGGCCGCCGAGGAGCGTCGGCGCACGATGATCACGCTGGCCGACGGCTTCGAGCGCGCGGTCGGCGGCATCGTCGGCCTGGTCTCGTCCTCGGCCACCGAGCTGCAGGCGACCGCCGGGCAGATGACCGCGACGGCGACCGAGACGGCGAGCCAGTCCGCGACCGTGGCGGCGGCCGCCGAGCAGGCGGCCTCGAATGTCGGCACCGTCGCGGCGGCGGCGGAGGAGCTCGGCGCCTCGGTTTCCGAGATCGGCCGCCAGGTCGACGGCTCGGCCGGCCTTGCCCGGCAGGCGGTGGCGGAGGCCGACCAGACCGGCGCCCGGGTGCGCGAGCTGAGCCGGATCGTCGGCCGGATCGGCGACGTCGCCGGTCTGATCTCGTCGATCGCCAGTCAGACGAACCTGCTCGCGCTCAACGCCACCATCGAGGCGGCCCGGGCGGGTGCAGCCGGCCGCGGCTTCGCGGTCGTCGCCGCCGAGGTGAAGGAGCTCGCCGCCCAGACCGCGCGGGCGACCGACGAGATCGGCCAGCAGATCGCGGCGGTGCAGAGCGCCACCGGCGAGACGGTCTCGGCGATCGGCGCGATCACCGCGCGCATCCGCGAGATCGATTCGGTGACGGTGGCGATCGCCGCCGCGGTCGAGGAGCAGGGCGTCGCGACCCAGGAGATCGTCCGCAACGTCTCCCAGGCCGCGACCGGCACCGGCGAGGTCACCGGCAACATCGCCGGAGTGGCGGGCGCCGCCGAGGAGACCGGCGCGGCGGCGACCCAGGTTCTCGCCTCGGCGACCGAGCTGTCGCGCCAGTCCGAGCATCTCGGGGCCGAGGTGGCGCGGTTCCTGGCGACCGTGCGGGCGGCCTGAGGAGCGGGCTCGCCCGACATCCCCCGGACGGCAGTGTCCGGGGGGGCCGTCACCGGTCTGCCGGGATGAAGCGCAGGGTGCCGGCGAGCCGCGCCGGGCGGCCGGTATCGTTGGGGTGATCGACCCCGTCGGTCACCGGCACCTCGGGGAAGTCGAACGGGCTGACCCCGTCGAGGCAGGCGACGTTGACGGCGTAGAGGCTGGTGTCGGACCGGCGCTGGTGATGGGTGTAGATGCCGCATCGGGAGCAGAAGAAGTGCTCCGCCGCTCCGGTGTGGAAGCGGTAGCGCGTCAGCGCCTCCGCGCCCTGCAGGATCGTAACGCCGCCGATCTCCGCCATGGCGACGACGGCGCCGCGCATCCGGCAATACGAGCAGGTGCAGCGGCGGATCGAGGCGAGCCCGTCGCCGAGAGAGGCCGCGAAGCGGACCGCGCCGCAATGGCACCGGCCTGTCCGGATGGTCGTGGTGCTCATCGATCGTCTCTCCTGACATGCGGATGGCGGATCGCCGGGCCGGGATCACCAAGACGGGATCACCATGCCGGGATCACCAGGCCAGGCAGGCCGCGCCGGCCGCGACCGCGAGGCAGGAGGCGATCCGGCGCGGGCTCAAGGATTCCCCGAGGAAGACCCGCCCGATGAGGGCGGCGTAGACCACGCTGGTCTCGCGCAAAGCCGAGACCGTTCCCATCGCGTCGGATTGCATCGCCCAGATGACGATGCCGTAGGCCAGGATCGAGACGAGCCCGCCGGCGAGCGCCGTCGCGGTCTGCGCGGCGGTGTAGGCCGGCGGCCTGCCGCGCATCGCAATGAAGAGCGGCGGCATGGTCAGGCTCCACAGGAGGAACATGCTCGCCGCGTAGGACAGGCTGTTGCCGGACAGGCGCACCCCGATCCCGTCGACGACGGTGTAGGCCCCGATGAGGAGGCCGGTGACGAGGGCGGCCGGGAGGAAGTCCGCGCGCACCCGTCGTCCCTGGACGGCGAGCGAGAGGATCCCGCCCGAGACGAGCCCGATGCCGATCACGGAGAGGAGGCCGAGGGATTCGTGCGCGAACAGAGCCGCCCCGAGCGCGACGAGGACGGGCGAGGAGCCGCGCGAGATCGGGTAGGTCTGCCCGAGGTCGCCGGAGCGGTAGGTCCGCACGAGGGACAGGTTGTAGCCGGCATGGATGACCGCCGAGGCGACCACGTAGGGCCAGCTCGCCGGGTTCGGCCAGGGCAGGAGCGCGACGGCGATCGCCGAGGCACCGGCGACGGCGATCATCATCAGGGTCATCGACCAGAGGCGGTCGCTGCCGCCGCGCAACACCGCGTTCCAGCCGGCATGCAGGATCGCCGCGCAGACCACGCCGAGGAGGACCAACGGCGTCATGCGGGGCTGCCTCGACGCATCGTCGGCGTCGGCGGCGGGGCTCGTCTCGCGGTGCTCATGATCCGGCAGCATGGCGGTCCCGCGGCGCGCCGACAAACGCCTAATGCTGACGCTCGCGTGAGGAAACCTGACGCGCGTCGGGACGATGAGGTGGTGGTGCGCTGGTCGATGCCGCCCGTCGCGGACCGTCCGCGTCGACGATCCCGGGCGGATGTGCCGACTGCCGACGTCGCGCCGGCTTCGACGATACGCACATCAGCCTGTCATTCCGGCTCCGCTTTCGCGGCCGCGGCATGACCCGGGGGGATGTCGGCGCTGCCGTACCGGTCGGACAGGCTCTCGATGCGATCGGCGACGGTGATTCGGCGGCATCGCGTCCCGTAGCCTTGTCCCTCACGCGTGGAGGGCGGCCGCCTCCTGCGCCGCGGCGGCGTCGTTGAGGCCGGGCCGCGGCAGCCGGACCAGCACGATCGTGCCGGTGCCCTCCTCGGAGCGGATGCGCAGGCCGCCGCCGTGGAGCTCGGCCAGCGAGCGGGCGATGGCGAGGCCGAGGCCTGAGCCCTTGTAGCTGCGGGCGAAGTTGGTCTCGACCTGCTCGAACGGGTAGCCGAGCTTCGGCAGAGCCGCCTTCGGGATGCCGATGCCGCTGTCCTCGACGAAGATGTGGACCGCGTCGATGGCCCGCCGCGTGCGCACCGCCACCCGGCCGGCCTCGGGGGTGAACTTCACGGCGTTCTGCAGGAGGTTGACCAGGATCTGGTGCAGGGCGCGCTCGTCGGCCATCACCAGGGTGTCGGCGCTCATCTCGACGCTGACGGTGAGCCCCTTGGCCCGGGCCGGCTCGGCGATCAGCTTGAGGGCGCGCTCCAGCGCCTCGCTCACCGCCACCGGCTGCTTGGCGAGCTTCACCCGGCGGGCGTCGATGCGCGACATGTCGAGGATGTCGTCGATGACCGACAGGAGGTAGTGCCCGCTCGAGCGGATGTCGCGGCAATACTCGCGGTACTTCTCTGAGCCGAGCGCGCCGAACACCTCGCTCTCCATCACCTCGGCGAAGCCCAGGATGGCGTTGAGGGGGGTGCGCAGCTCGTGGCTCATGTTGGCCAGGAACTCGGATTTCGAGCGGTTGGCGCTCTCGGCCTGGGCCTTCTGGTCGAGGTAGCGCTCGGCGAGGTCCGCGAGCTGCTGGGTCTGGATCTCGAGGGTCCGGCGCGAGCGCTTGAGGTCCGCGATGGTGGCGATGAGCTGGCGTTCCGATTCCACGAGCCGCTCCTGATGCCGTTTCAGGGCCGTGATGTCGGTGCCGACCGACACGTAACCGCCGTCCTTGGTGCGCCGCTCGCTGATCTGCAGCCAGCGCCCGTCGGCGAGCTCGGCCTCGAAGGTGCGGGCTCCCGCCTCCGGGAACTCGCCGGCGGGGATCTCGCGCCGCACGGTCGGCAGGGCGGCGCGCCCCATGATGGCGTCGTAGCGGCGGCCGGGCTGGGCCTCGTCGGCGGTCAGCGCGTGCAGGCGGCGGAACTTCGAGTTGCACAGGACCAGGCGATTCTGGGCGTCCCAGAGCACGAAGGCCTCGGACACGGCCTCGACGGCGTCGCGCAGGCGCATGTCGGCGGTGGCGGTCGATTCGGCGAGGCGGCGCTGCTCCGAGATGTCGATGACGATGCCGACGAGGTGGCGGCCATTGTCCTCCAGGTCCTGCACGATCTCGGCCCGGGCCTTGAGCCAGACCCATTCGCCGCCGGCGGCGCGGATGCGGAACTCGTGATCGACGGTGGTGTCGCGGGCCGCCAGCTGGCGGGCGAGGCCGTAGAGGTCGGTGTCGTCCGGGTGGACGAGGCCGTTGACGTCGCCGAAGGAGAGGAATTCCTGCTCCCGGACGTAGCCGAGGAGCTGGTACATCGAATCCGACCAGTAGATCCGGCCGCGCGGGATGTCCCAGTCCCACAGGCCGCAGCGGCCGCGGCCGAGCGCGGTATCGAGGCGCTGGCGCACCTGCTCGCAGACCCGGTCGACGGCCCGCGCCCGGTCGGCCTGGAGCGCGTAGGCGAGGCCGGTGCAGACCACCACCAGCGTGACGGCCCCGACCAGCACCGCGGCGATCCGGGCCCGCCCGGCCCACGGCGCCGTCACCGAGTCGAGGG
This sequence comes from Methylobacterium terrae, assembly GCF_003173755.1. NCBI lineage: Bacteria > Pseudomonadati > Pseudomonadota > Alphaproteobacteria > Hyphomicrobiales > Methylobacteriaceae > Methylobacterium > Methylobacterium terrae. The sequence goes on along the minus strand of NZ_CP029553.1, from coordinate 269,454 downwards.
TCTGCACCACCGCGACCTGCGCGATTCCGCTCCCGCCCGGGACCGCCCGCACCGTCGCCAGCGCCCGCTCGCCGCTGCCGAGCACCACCGGCAGCACGCCGGCGCGCTCGCCCAGGATGCCGAGCACCTGGACCTCGCCGAGGAATTCGCTGAAGTTGCGCTTGAGGCCGGTCTGCTCCGGAAGGGCGGCCAGGATCGCGTCGTCGGCCCCGATCAGCAGGAGGCTGCGGCCGGTCGGCAGGCCGCCGGGCGGCACGAGGCGGACCAGCCGCTCGCGCAGGGCGGCCTCCGTCGCCGGCTCCGCCGTCGCCAGTCCGGGGGGCCGGGCGAGGGAGGCCGGGAGCGTCCCGGCGATCAGGCGGGCGATCAGGTCGATGTCGCGCCGCGCGTCCCCCACCACCTCCTCGCGGTGGCCGGCGAGCTGCAGGGCGGTGACGGTGCCGAGGCAGATCAGGAACGCCGCGAGCATCGCCGGAACGGCGAACCGGAGCCAGGATTCCGCGTGGGCGAGGCGCTGGTGCGCGGCCTTCGAAACCCGGCTGATCCCGAGAATCGTCGCGGCACGCGCCGAGAAGGGGGCGGGATCCGCCTCCAGCATACCCAAACCCCCAACGGAACAGAAAGACAGATGCCGCGGAGGTTCCCGGCAGGCCCCCGAATCGAGGCTCAATCTGGCATTTCCACAAGCATTTTGTCCAGCGCCTCGCGCCGTGGAAATGAAGTGTTAACCAGTGATCCGATCGCGCGGCGGCTTCGGACGGCGCGCGATTCTGCCAGCACTCACAAGGGGTTGTGCATTATTTCGCCGGCACCAGCGAGCGGCCGGCGATGTCGCTGACGTCGGGGGAGAGGCCCGGCGCCCCGGCCACCCGGCGAAGCGCGGATTCGGCGTGCCGGCGGCGCTCCGCTTCGACCATACGCCAAGTATTGAAAGCAGTTAGCAGGCGCGCCGCGACTTGGGGATTTTTTCCGTCGAGGAGCAGCACCACTTCGGCCGTGAGGTCGTAGCCGGCCCCGTCCGGGCGGTGGAACTGGGTCGGATTGTTGAGGCTGAAGCTGGCGACCAGCGAGCGGACCCGATTCGGGTTGCCGAGGGAGAAGGCGGGGTGGCGCATCAGCCCGCGGACCCGGTCCAGCGTCCCGGCCTCCGGGATCATCGCCTGCAGGGCGAACCACTTGTCGAGCACCAGGGGCTCGTGGCGGTAGGTCTCGGCGAAGCGCGCCAGGGCCGCCTCCCGGGCCTCGCCCGGCACCAGGCTCAAGGTCGCGAGCGCCGCGAGGCGGTCGGTCATGGTCGTGGCGGCGTCGAGCTGCGCGACGGCGAGCGCGGTGCCGGCCTGCGGGTCGGCGGCCGCGACGAGGTCGAGGGCGGCGTTGCGCAAGGCGCGGCGGCCGGCGCTCGCGGCGTCCGGGCTGAAGGGCGCGCCGGGCGGCTCGGCGAGCGCGTCGCGCAAGGCCAGGAGCCGGGACCCGAGGTCGCGGCCGAGCTGCACGCGGAGCGTCTGGCGCGCGCGCCAGACCGCGTCCGGATCGACCTCGGCGCCGAGGGTCTGGGCCACCTCCTGCTCGCCGGGCAGCGTCAGGACCAGGGCCGCGAAGGCGGGATCGGCCAGGGCCTCGGCGTCGAGGAAGGTCGCGAGCGCGGAGGCGAGCGCCGCACCCTCGGGGCCGGCTTCGGGGCCGAGCGGCGCGCCGGCGCGGGCGCGGCCGACCAGCACCTCCATGGCGAGGCTCTGGGCGGCCTGCCAGCGGTTGAAGGCGTCGGAATCGTGGGCGAGCAGCGTCAGGCGCTCGTCCCGGGTCAGGGCGTGATCGACCTTCACCGGGGCGGAGAAGCCGCGAAACAGCGACGGCACCGGCGCCGCCGCGACGTTGGTGAAGACGAGGGACGCCTCCGCCGCGTCGAGCACGAACACCCCGTCGCGGGCTTGGTCGCTCGCGGCTTCGACCGCCCCGCCCTCCGGGGCGACGAGGCCGAGCGCGACCGGGATCACCAGGGGCTCGGGCGCGGCACCCGCCGTCGCCTCGGTGGCGACCACCGGCAGGCTCTGGCGGAAGGCCAGGCTGTAGGTCTTCCGCTCCGGATCGTAGGCGCCGGTCACCGAGACGGTCGGCGTGCCGGCCTGGGCGTACCAGCGGGCGAAGGCCGTCAGGTCGCGCCCGCTCTCGGCCGCAAAGGCGGCGAGGAAATCCTCGACCGTCGCGGCCGTGCCGTCGCAGGTCGCGAAGTAGCGGTCCATGCCGCGCCGGAAGCTCTCCGGCCCGAGCAGGGTGCGCAGCATCCGGACGATCTCGGCGCCCTTCTCGTAGACCGTCGCGGTGTAGAAGTTGTTGATCTCGCGGTAGGCCTGCGGCCGCACCGGGTGCGCGAGGGGACCGGCATCCTCCGGGAACTGGCGGGCGCGTAAGGTCCGCACCTCGGCGATGCGGTGGACCGGGCGCGAGCGCTCGTCGGAGGAGAATTCCTGGTCGCGAAAGACCGTCAGGCCTTCCTTGAGGCAGAGCTGGAACCAGTCGCGGCAGGTCACCCGGTTGCCGGACCAGTTGTGGAAGTACTCGTGCGCGATGATCGCCTCGATGTTGGCGTAGTCCGCGTCGGTCGCGGTGTCGGGGCTCGCCAGCACGTACTTGTCGTTGAAGATGTTGAGGCCCTTGTTCTCCATCGCGCCCATGTTGAAGTCGGAGACCGCGACGACGTTGAAGACGTCGAGGTCGTAGGCGCGGCCGAAGGTGCGCTCGTCCCAGGCCATCGAGCGGGCGACGGCGTCGAGGGCGAAGTCGGCGCGATCCTCCTTGCCGGGCTCGACGTAGACGGCGATCTCGACGTCGCGCCCCTCCAGGGTGGTGAAGCGCGCGCCGACCCGGCCGAGGCGGCCGCCGACGAGGGCGAACAGGTAGGCGGGCTTCGGGTGGGGGTCGTGCCAGACCGCGTAGTGGCGTGTCAGGCCGACCTCGCCCGCCGAGACCGGGTTGCCGTTGCCGAGCAGCACCGGCGCCTCGTGGCGCTCGGCCTCGATCCGGGTGGTGTAGACCGCCATCACGTCCGGCCGGTCGAGGAAGTAGGTGATGCGCCGGAAGCCGTCGGCCTCGCACTGGGTGCAGTAGACGCCGTTCGAGCGGTAGAGCCCCATCAGCTTGGTGTTGGCGCTCGGGTTCACCTGCGTCTCGATCTCGAGCACGAAGGGGCGCTGCGGCGGCTGGTGCAAGGTCAGGGCCCGAGGCGTGACGTCGATCGCGCCCGGGCCCGTCGGCTGCCCGTCCAGCGCGATCGCCAGCAGGGTCAGCTCGTCGCCGTCGAGCACCAGCGGCGCGCCGGGCTCGCCGGTGGGGTTCGGGCGCAGCGCCAAGGTCGCGGTGACCCGGGTCTCGGTCGGATGCAGGCGCACGTCGAGGTCGACGCGGTCGATCAGGTAGTCGCTCGGGCGGTAATCGGCGAGGCGGACGATCGACTGCATGGCGGGATCCTCGGCGGTCGCGCGGGCGGCGGAAGGCGGGCGGCGGAAGGAATGAGCCTTTGCACCGTCGCCGGCCGCAGCGCAACGCGGGAGGCGGGGCCTCCCCGCCGGTCTCACGCCGCCCTAGCTACGACGCCGAAACCGGGCGCCCGCGCGCCGCAACCGAAGGATGGAGTGCCATGGAGTACCTGCACACGATGGTCCGCGTCGCCGACCTCGACCGGGCGCTGGACTTCTACTGCAACAAGTTCGGCCTCCAGGAGGTGCGCCGCACCGAGAGCGAGAAGGGCCGCTTCACCCTGGTGTTCCTGGCCGCCCCCGGCGACGCCGCGCGGGCGAAGGACACCAAGTCGCCGCTCCTGGAACTGACCTACAACTGGGACCCGGAGGAGTATACCGGCGGACGCAACTTCGGTCACCTGGCCTACCAGGTCGACGACATCTACGCCACCTGCCAGAAGCTCCAGGATGCCGGCGTGACCATCAACCGCCCGCCGCGGGACGGCCACATGGCCTTCGTGCGCTCGCCGGACGGCATCTCGATCGAGATCCTGCAGAAGGGCGGGCCTAAGCCGCCGCAGGAGCCCTGGGCCTCGATGCAGAATACCGGGAGCTGGTAGCGCCCGGCGGGCGGGCCACTTCGGGCCCGCCCCCTCTCGGGGTCAGGCCTCCGCGGCCGGCGTGATGCCGAGTTCCGCCAGCTTGGCGTGGATCGCCGTGACCGGACGCTTGAGCTTCAGGCTCATGACCGAGGCCGGGACGCCTTCCTGCGCCATGGCCTTGAGCTGCTGCACGGTCTCCAGGGTCCAGCCCGCCTCGATGTTCTCGCTCATCAGGGTCGCCTCCGTGGTCGCGGCCGCGTCGGGGCGGCCTTGAGACCGGCAGGTAGGAGGTCCGGGCGGCGCGGCAACCCGTGCGGCGGGCGACGGACGGGCCGTCCTGCGCCTTGACGCGGGCGCGCCCGCGTCGCACATCGGCGCCGTCAGCCGGCCGGGCGGCCGCTCCGTCCTCCGTTCGCGGGTCTCCCGCGCGCGAGGGGCGGGGAGGAAAGTCCGGGCTCCATGAAGAGACGGTGCCGGATAACGTCCGGCGGGGGCGACCCCAGGGACAGTGCCACAGAGAGCAGACCACCGTGCGGGTCCTCGCGGACCCGTCGCGGCCAGGGTGAAAGGGTGCGGTAAGAGCGCACCGCGGACGCGGCAACGCGGACGGCACGGCAAACCCCACCGGGAGCAAAACCGAATAGGGGCGGCACGCGCGAGGAATCGCGCACGGCCTTCTTCAGGCCCGTCGCCCGGGTTGGTTGCTCGAGGCGGTCGGCAACGGCCGTCCCAGAGGAATGGCCGCCACGTTCGGGGGACCCTCGCGGGTCGTCCGGGCCATACAGAACCCGGCTTACAGGCCGGCTGATCCCCAATTCCGAAACCGGCGCGCTGGCGCGCCCGCAGCTGAGTTCAAGCGGGCGCGAGGCATCTCCGAGGTAGAGCCCGCGCCCGCGGCCCAACAGGCATGCGCGCCTCGACTTTCCGGCAAAGCCCGCGCCGGTCACAAGCCTTCGTTAACCTTGCTGGTCTCTGATGGCACAGGGGCGGGTGCTGCCCGCCGCGTGTGCCCTCGCGTTGACGACCCCAGAGGCCCATGATACCCCGAGCCACCCCGTCCACGGCGATTCCAGCATCGGCGGCCGCCGCCCGCGAGAGCAGGCGTGATGGTCGCGCGTCGATGCCTGGCGTGGGCAAAGCGGCGCCCTGGCGCCGAACCCGGCCGGCCTCGGCCCGGCTCGTGCGGACAGCGGAGCACCATGGATCGTCACGCGTCACTGCGCGCTCGCCGCGCGAGCTGTGCCGTCGTCCCGGGGGACCGGCCGTGACCGCCGCTCCCCACATCCCGGTCCTGCTCGCCGAGGTCCTGGCGTCCCTGCGCCTCGGCGACGCGCCGGCCGCCGTGATCGACGGCACCTTCGGGGCCGGCGGCTACACCCGGGCGATCCTGGCGGCCGATCCCCGCAACCGCGTGCTCGCGATCGACCGCGACCCGACCGCGATCGCCGCCGGCCAGGCCCTGGTCGAGGAGGCCGAGGGCCGCCTCGTGCTGGTCCAGGGCCGCTTCGGCGATCTCGACGCGATCGCGCACGACCACGGCTTCGCGCAAGCCGATGGCGTCGTCCTCGATATCGGGGTGTCGTCGATGCAGCTCGACCAGGCGGAGCGGGGGTTCTCGTTCCGGTTCGACGGGCCCCTCGACATGCGGATGGAGCGGGCCGGCGAGAGCGCCGCCGACCTCGTCAACGAGGCCTCCGAGGCCGCGCTCGCCGACGTGATCTACCATTACGGCGAGGAGCGCCGGGCCCGCGCCGTGGCCCGCGCCCTGATCGAGGCGCGCCGGCGCGGCCGCATCGAGACCACGGCGGCGCTCGCCGAGATCGTCGCCGGCGTCGTGCGGGCGGAGCCCGGCAGCGGCATCCACCCGGCGACCCGGACGTTCCAGGCCCTGCGCATCGCGGTCAACGACGAGCTCGGCGAGTTGCAGCGGGCGCTGCACGCGGCGGAGCGCACCCTGCGGCCGGGCGGGCGCCTGGCGGTCGTCACCTTCCACTCGCTGGAGGACCGCATCGTGAAGCAGTTCTTCTCGGCCCGCAGCGGCCGGGCGGTGGCCGCCTCGCGCCACCTGCCGATGGCCGCGCAGCCCGCGCCCCGCAGCTTCACCCTGTCCACCAAGGGCCCGGTCGCCGCCGGCGAGGCCGAGGCCTACGCCAATCCCCGCGCCCGCTCGGCCAAGCTGCGCGCCGGCGAGCGCACCGACGCAGCCCCGCCGCCGCCGCTCACGGCGCTGGAAGCCCTGGCCTCCCTGCCCGAGCCCCAGACCCGGGGAGGGCGCCGGTGATCCGCCTCCTGCACCTCGCGGCGATCGCCGGGCTGATCGCCTCGGCCATCTACGCCTACTCGATCAAGTACGACACGCTCTACCAGGCCGAGCAGGTCGCCAAGCTGAAGACCCGCCTGCGCAAGGAGCGCGACGCGATCGCGGTCCTGCGCGCCGAGTGGCAGCTCCTCACCCGGCCCGACCGGCTCCAGGGCGCGGTCGACAAGTACCTGACCCTCGAGCCGATCGGCACCGGTCATCTCGGGCGGCTCGCCGACCTGCCGGCCAAGGCCGACCGCGGCGACGAGATCGCCCGCAAGCTCGAGGCTTTGGGCCTCGGCGCCACCGCGACCCCGGCGGCCAAGGAGCGTCAGGCCGCCACCACCGGCGCCGCCGCCGGCCGAGCCGAGGAGCCGCGCATCACCGGCTCCACCTCCACCCGCACCCCGACCGCCAAGAGGTAGGCGCCCGTGACCCAGGACCAGGACTTCCAGGCTCACGACGCCCTGCCTCCCGAGACCGGCGCCGCGGAGCCGGCCCGCGACGAGCCCGCCCCGGCGCCGCGGCGCAGCCCCGGCGCGATCCTGCGCGCCGGCGTCCAGGCGATGTTCCGCCTCTCGGTGGAGCGCAGCGCCGCCCGCGTCGGCCTCGTCAGCCTCGTCTTCGGCGGGGTGTTCCTCGCGCTCATGGGCCGCCTCGTCAGCTTCGCGCTGTTCCCGGACGATCCGGTGACCGCCTCGGCGCGCCGCGCCGAGGCCGGCGGCACGACCCAGGTCCGGCCCGACATCATCGACCGCAACGGCGAGATCCTGGCCACCGACATCCGCACCGTCTCGGTCTTCGCCGAGCCGAAGAACATCTACGACAAGGACGAGGCGGTGGAACTCCTCACCGCCGTCCTGCCCGAGATCAACGCCCGCGACCTGCGCGAGAAGCTCTCCTCGAAGAAGGGCTTCGTCTGGGTCAAGCGCGAGATCACCCCGCGCCAGCAGGTCGAGGTGCATCGCCTCGGCATCCCGGGCGTCGGCTTCCTGGCCGACCACAAGCGCGTCTACCCGAACGGCACGGCCGCCGCCCACATCCTGGGCGTGACCAACCTCGACAATGTCGGCATCGCCGGCATGGAGAAGTACATCGACCGCCAGGGCCTGCGCGACCTCACCAGCCTCGGCTTCGTCGAGAAGTCGGCCGACATGGCGCCGGTCCAGCTCTCGATCGACCTGCGCGCCCAGCACGCGGTGCGCGACGAGCTGGCCTGGGGCATGGAGCATTACCGCGCCAAGGCGGCGGCGGGCCTGATCCTCGACGTGACCACCGGCGAGGTGATCGCGCTCGCCTCCCTGCCCGATTTCGACCCCAACGAGCCGAAGGACGCCCTCGATCCCGACCGGATCAACCGGATGAACGTCGGCGTCTACGAGATGGGCTCGACCTTCAAGGCGATGACGCTCGCCATGGCGCTCGATTCCGGCAAGTTCACCGTCAACTCGACCTTCGACACCCGCGGCGGCGTGCTGCATTGGGGCCGGCAGAAGATCCACGAGTATCACGGCACCAACCGGGTCATCACGATGCCGGAGGTGTTCACGCACTCGTCCAACATCGGCTCGGCCAAGATGGCGCTCGGCATCGGCGTGCCCGGCCACAAGGCCTTCCTGAAGAAGATGGGCCTGCTCGATCGCCTGCGCACCGAATTGCCGGAGAGCGCCGAGCCGATCGTCCCGCCGCGCTGGACCGAGATCAACACCATCACCATCGCGTTCGGCCACGGCCTCGCGGTGGCGCCGCTCCAGGCCTCGGCCGCGGTGGCGGCGATCGCGAATGGCGGCTTCCTGATGACGCCGACCTTCCTCAAGCGCGGCGAGGCCGAGGCGCGCGAGAAGGCGACGCAGGTGCTCTCGCCCCAGACCAGCGAGGCGATGCGCTTCATCATGCGCCTCAACGCCACCGAGGGATCGGCCAAGAAGGCGGCGATTCCCTACTACTACGTCGGCGGCAAGACCGGCACCGCCGAGAAGGTGATCCGCGGCCGCTACGTCAAGAACCGCCTGTTCACGACCTTCATGGCGGCGGCGCCGATGGACAAGCCCAAATACCTGTTCGTCACCATCATGGACGAGCCGCAGGCGGTCGCGGCGGAATCCGGCTCCTACGCCACGGCGGCCTGGAACTCGGGCGTCGTGACCGGCCGGACGATCGCCCGCGTCGCCCCGATCCTCGGCCTGCCGCCGCAATTCGAGCCGCCGGTGAAGCCGTTCCCGCTGATGGTCAAGCTCGGCGCGTACCACGTCAACCAGCTGGACGGACGATGAGCCTCACCCTCGGCGACCTGTTCCCGCAGCCCGGTCAAGCCTCCGGCCTTCCCGTCACCGGTCTCACCGCCGACAGCCGCAAGGTCGCGCCCGGCTACGTGTTCCTGGCGGTGCCCGGCACCGCCGCCGACGGCCGGACCTTCGCCGCCAAGGCGGCGGCGGCCGGCGCGGTCGCGATGGTGGCGGAAGGCGAGCGCCCCGCCGATCTGCCGGAGCCGGTCGCCTACCTCTCCGTGCCGGATGCTCGCACCGCCCTCGCGGCGGCCGCCGCCCGGCTGCATCCGGGCCAGCCCGGCACCGTCGTCGCGGTCACGGGGACGAGCGGCAAGAGCTCCGTCGCCGATTTCGTGCGCCAGATCTTCGGCCGCCTCGGCCGGCAGGCGGCGAGCCTGGGCACGCTCGGGGTCATCACCACCTCGGGCGCCGCCTACGGTTCGCTCACCACCCCCGACCCGATCACGCTGCACGCGACCCTCGACCGGCTCGCCCGCGACGGCGTCACCGAACTCGCGATGGAAGCCTCCTCGCACGGCATCGAGCAGAGCCGCCTCGACGGGGTGCGCCTGACGGCCGCCGGCTTCACCAATCTCGGCCACGACCACCTCGATTATCACGGCACGCCGGAGGCCTACCTCCAGGCGAAGCTCCGGCTGTTCACGACCCTGCTGCCCGCGGAGGGGATCGCGGTCGTCAACGCCGACGGCCCGCAGAGCGGGGCGGTGATCGCAGCCGTCCGCGAGCGCGGCGTCAGGCTCGTCACCACCGGCCGGGCGGGGGAGGGGGTCCGCCTCGTCTCCGCCCGCCAGGAGGGCTTCGCCCAGCGCCTCGAGATCGCCGTCGGGGCCGCGACCCACGAAGTCGATCTGCCCCTCGTCGGGACGTTCCAGGTCGAGAACGCGCTCGTCGCCGCCGGCCTCGTGCTCGCGACCCCGGCCGGAGCCGGGCGCGAGGCGGAGGTCGTCGCGGCTCTCGGCCACCTCGCCGGCGTGCCGGGGCGGCTGGAGCGGGTCGGCACCGTGCGCGACGCGCTCTGCATCGTCGATTACGCCCACAAGCCCGATGCGCTGGCGAACGTCCTCGACGCGCTGCGCGCCTTCACGACCGGGCGGCTCGTCTGCGTCGTCGGCTGCGGCGGCGACCGCGACCGCGGGAAGCGCCCGCTGATGGGCGCCATCGCGGCCGGGAAGGCCGACCGGGTCATCGTCACCGACGACAATCCCCGCAGCGAGGATCCGGCGGTCATTCGCGCCGCGATCCTGGCGGCGGCGCCCGGCGCGGAGGAGATCGGCGACCGTGCGGACGCGATCCGGGCGGCGGTGCGCGACCTTCGCGCCGGCGACGTGCTGGTGGTTGCCGGCAAAGGTCATGAAACCGGCCAGATCATCGGCGACCGCACGCTGCACTTCTCCGACCGCGACGCGGTCCTGAGCGCGATCGAGGAGACCCGCGCATGACCGAGCCCCTCTGGACCCTGACTGACGCCGCCGCCGCCATGGGCGGCTGCGTCGTCGCGGACGATGCCGCGGCGCAGGCCCTGTCCGGCATCTCGATCGACACCCGCACCCTGAAGGTCGGGGACCTGTTCTTCGCCATCCGGGGCGAGGCCCGCGACGGCCACGACTTCGTGCGCGACGCGCTCGCCCGCGGCGCCGGCGCCGCGGTGGTGGCCGAGGAGCGCGCCGCCGACCTCGCCGGTGCCGGGCCGCTGATCGCGGTGCCGGGGCGGGACGAGGATTCCGTGCTGGCGGCGATGCGCGGCCTCGCGGTCGCGGCGCGGGCCCGCACGGGCGCGCGGGTGCTCGCCGTCACCGGCTCGGTCGGCAAGACCGGCACCAAGGAGGCCTTGCGCCATGTGCTGGCGGCGCAAGGGGCCACCCACGCCTCGGTCGCCTCCTACAACAACCACTGGGGCGTGCCCCTGACGCTCGGCCGGATGCCGGCCTCGAGCGCGTTCGGGGTGTTCGAGGTCGGCATGAACCATGCCGGCGAGATCGCGCCGCTGACCCGGCTGGTGCGGCCCGAGATCGCGATCGTCACCACGGTCGAGCCGGTCCATATCGAGCATTTCCGCTCGCTGTCCGGCATCGCCGACGCCAAGGGCGAGATCTTCTACGGCCTGGAGCCCGGCGGCGTCGCGATCATCAACCGCGACAACCCGAATTTCGAGCGGCTGAAGGCGCACGCGCTCGCCTCCCGCGCCGGCCGGGTGGTGAGCTTCGGCGAGCACCGCGAGGCCGACGTGCGGGCCGAGCGCATCGTGATGCGGCCCGACCTCTCGATCGTCGACGTGCGGGCGATGGGCCAGGCCGTCACCTACCAGCTCGGCACCCCGGGACGGCACACGGCCCTGAACTCGCTCGCGGTCATCGCCGCCGTGCAGGCGCTCGGCGCCGACCTGGCGCTGGCGGCGCTCTCGCTCGCCCAGCTGCGCCCGCCCGCCGGGCGCGGCGCGCGCCACGTCCTCCAGGTCGCGGGCGGCGAGGCGCTCCTCGTCGACGAGAGCTACAACGCCAACCCGGCCTCGGTGCGGGCGGCGCTCAGCACGCTTGCCGGGGTCGAGACGTCCGGGCGGCGCATCGCGGTGCTGGGAGACATGATGGAGCTCGGCGCGGACGCGCCCGCCCTGCACCGCGAGCTGGCGCAAGCGGTCGAGGAGCACGGCATCGACCTCGTCTTCACCGCCGGCCCCCTGATGCAGGAGCTGTTCGAGGCGCTGCCCTCCGCCCGGCGCGCCGGCGCCCGTCAGGGCTCGGCCGAGCTGGTCGAGGTCGTCCTCGAGGCCGTGCGGCCCGGCGACGCGGTGATGGTCAAGGGCTCGAACAGCACCCGCATGGGCCGGATTGTCGAGGCGCTCAAAGCCCGCTACGGCGGGGCCCAGGACCAGGATCTCGCCGTCGGCCGATCCGGCTGAGCCACCTTCGAAGGATTTCTGACGCGCTGGCGCGGGCGTGAGCCCGGCGCGGCCGCTCGCCCACGATCGGATGCCCCCGGGATGCTCTACCTCCTCTCCGACCTGAGCGGCGTGTTCTCGCCGCTCAACGTCTTCCGCTACATCACCTTCCGGACCGGCGGCGCGCTGTTCACGGCGGGCTTCTTCGTGTTCTGGTTCGGACCCTGGATCATCTCGCTCCTGCGCCTGCGCCAGGGCAAGGGCCAGCCGATCCGCGAGGACGGCCCGCAATCGCACCTCCTGACGAAGCGCGGCACGCCGACCATGGGCGGGCTGATGATCCTCGCCGGCGTGATGGTGGCGGTGCTGCTCTGGGCCAACCCGCGCAACCACTACGTCTGGATCGTCATGATGGTGACGCTGGGCTTCGGCGCGATCGGATTCTACGACGATTACCTCAAGGTCACGAAGCAGAGCCACAAGGGCTTCTCCGGCAAGTTCCGCCTCGCGCTCGAGGCGCTGATCGCGGTGGCGGCCTGCGTCGCGGTGGCCGAGTACTCGGCGCCGGGCCTCGCCTACCGGCTCGCCTTCCCGGTCTTCAAGGATGCGATCATCAACCTCGGCCTGTTCTACGTCGCCTTCGCGGGCTTCGTGATCGTGGGCGCGGGCAACGCGGTCAACATCACCGACGGCCTCGACGGGCTCGCCATCGTGCCGGTGATGATCGCGGCGGCGACCTTCGGGATCATCGCCTACCTCGTCGGCAACGTGATCTACGCCTCCTACCTCCAGGTGAACTACGTTCCGGGCACCGGCGAGCTGGCGGTGGTCTGCGGCGCCCTGATCGGGGCAGGCCTCGGCTTCCTGTGGTTCAACGCGCCGCCGGCCCAGATCTTCATGGGCGATACCGGATCCCTGGCGCTCGGCGGCCTGCTCGGCACCGTCGCGGTGGCGACCAAGCACGAGATCGTGCTCGGCATCGTCGGCGGCCTGTTCGTGCTGGAGATCCTGTCGGTCATCATCCAGGTCGCCTCGTTCAAGCTCACCGGCAAGCGGGTCTTCCGCATGGCGCCGATCCACCACCACTTCGAGCAGAAGGGCTGGAAGGAGCCGCAGGTGGTGATCCGGTTCTGGATCATCGCGGTCGTGCTGGCGCTGCTGGGCCTGGCGACGCTGAAGCTGCGGTAGGGACGGCGAGGTCACACCTTGCAATCTCCGCCGACGCTTGGAAGGAAGGCGCTCCCCCTCTCCCGCACGGGAGGGGGGATCCCGCACCCTTCCGATCATCCGGCGGACACCGCATGACACCCTCCACCACCTTCGCCGGCCGGACGGTCGCCCTGTTCGGGCTCGGCGGCTCGGGCCTCGCCACGGCGCTCAGCCTCAAGGCCGGCGGTGCCCGGGTGATCGCCTGCGACGACAACCCGGCGCGGATGGCGGCGGCGGCTCAGGCGGGCATCGAGACCGGCGACCTGCGGCAGGCGGAGTGGACGGATTTCGCCGCCCTGGTCCTCGCCCCCGGCGTGCCGCTGACCCACCCGGCGCCGCACTGGACGGTGGATCTCGCCAAACACGCCGGCGTGCCGGTGATCGGCGATATCGAGCTGTTCTGCCGCGAGCGCGCCGCGACCAGCCCCGAGGCGCCCTTCGTGGCGATCACCGGCACCAACGGCAAGTCGACAACCACGGCGCTGATCGCCCACGTGCTGACGCAGGCCGGCCGCGACGTGCGGATGGGCGGCAATATCGGCACCGCCATCCTGTCGCTGGCGCCGCCCTCGCCCGACCGGGTCCACGTGATCGAGCTGTCCTCGTTCCAGATCGACCTGACGCCGTCGCTGGCCCCGACGATCGGCGTGCTCCTCAACCTCACGCCCGACCACCTCGACCGCCACGGCGACATGGCGCACTACGCCGCCATCAAGGAGCGGCTGGTGACGGGCGCCGCCCACGCGATCGTCGGCGTCGACGACGCGTTCTGCCGGGCGATCGCCGAGCGCCGCACGGGCCCGCTCACGCGCGTGCATGTCGGCGAGGCGGGGGAGGGGCCGGGCATCCTCGCCCGCGGCGGCATCGTGATCGACGGGCGGCGTCAGCCGGCGGAGCCGGTGGCGGATCTCTCCGGCATCGGGGCCTTGCGCGGCGCCCATAACTGGCAGAATGCCGCGATCGCCTACGCGGTGGCGAGTGCGCTCGGCGTCACGCCCGACACCTTCGCGGCGGCGCTCGCGAGCTTTCCCGGCCTGCCGCACCGGATGGAGGAGGTCGGGCGGCGCGGTCCGGTCCTGTTCATCAACGATTCGAAGGCGACCAACGCCGATTCCACCGAGAAGGCGCTCTCGGCCTTCCAGCGCGTCCACTGGATCCTCGGCGGCAAGCCGAAGGAGGGCGGGATCGCGAGCCTCGCGCCGTATTTTCCTCGCATCGCCCACGCCTACCTGATCGGCGCCGCGACCGAGGATTTCGCCGCGACCCTCGACGGGCAGGTGCCGTTCAGCCGTTGCGGCACGCTCGCCGCCGCGGTCGCGGAGGCCGCCGGCGCGGCGGAGACGGACCCGGCGGGCGAACCGGTGGTGCTGCTCTCGCCGGCCTGCGCCTCCTACGACCAGTTCCGCAGCTTCGAGGATCGCGGCGACCAGTTCCGCGACCTCGTGCGCGCCCTGCCGGGCCTGCGTCCCCCGGGCGCCTGACGCACCGTTCCCCGAATCGGCAAATCGGCGTATGCCGCTTCGCGCCGAGCGGGGCGCGCCTCACGCCATCCTGCCGGCCCGATTCCGCGCTCTCCCAGCGGTGCCATGCTGCCTCCCCAACGCCTCCTGCCCGCCGACGCCCCGGCTCCCGCCCATGCCCCGCACCGGGCGGGTCCGCGCAAGATCATCAGCTGGAACCTGCTGCGGCGGACCGGCGCGACCGTCGACGCCCTCGAGGCGCTGATCGCGCAGGAGAAGCCGGACCTGCTCCTGATGCAGGAGGCGACGGTCGACATCACCGAGCTGCAGGCCCGGGTCGGCGGCCACTACGCCTGGGCGCCGCTCCCTAAGCGCATCCACGGCCTGGCGATGTGGAGCCCGACCCCGTGGCCGACCCCGCCGCGGGTGATCACCCTGCCGTCGGGCGCCCTGATCGACCGGGTCTGCCAGATCCTCGATCTCGGGGCGTTCGGGGTCGCCAACGTCCATCTCTCGCACGGACAGGTGCTCAACCGGCGCCAGCTCCGCCGCATCGCCCAGCACCTGCCGGTGCGGGCCGCCGTGCTCGGCGACTACAACATCGTCGGGCCGGCCCTGCTGCCGGGCTTCCAGGACGTGGGCCCGCGCCACCCGACCCACGCCATGGTCGACCTCGTCCCCTTGCGCCTCGACCGCTGCCTCGTGCGGGGTCTCACCTGCCGCGGTCAGGCGGTGCTGCCGCGGGGCGCCTCCGACCACCGGCCGATCGTCGTCCACCTCGAGCCCGGCAACCCGCAGGGGAAGCGCGAGCCGCTTCGTGCCCGGATCGAGGCGTTTCGCGACCGGGCCGAGGATTTCCGCAAGCGGGCGCCGCTCAAAGATATGGCAGCAGCAATCGCACGCCGGCGTCGCGCAGGCGCACGGCCATCCCGCGAGAGTTGAGGTCGTCGGCCGTCAGCCGCTGCTCCATCTTGGCCCGCATCAGGGTATCGAGGTCGGCCGCGAAGTCGGGATCGTAGACCTCGACGTTGAGCTCGAAATTGAGCCGGAAGCTGCGGCTGTCCCAGTTGGCGCTGCCGACGAAGCACCAGGCCTCGTCGACGACCATCAGCTTCGAGTGGTCGAAGGGCGGGCGGTCGAGCCAGATCCGGACGCCGGCTTCGAGCAGCGGCCCGACATGGGCCCGCGTCGCCCAGTCGACCACCCGGTGGTTGCTCGCCTGCGGGATGATGACGTCGACGGTGACGCCCCGCATCGCCGCGAGGCCGAGCGCCGTCAGCAGCATCTCGCTCGGCAGGAAGTAGGGCGTGGCGAAGCGCACCGAGCGCCGGGCGGTGGCGACCGCCTCCAGCACCACGAACTCGATCTTCTCGATGTCGGCGTCGGGCCCCGAGGTGACGACCCGGGCGAGCGACGGGCCGGCCGGCGGGATCTCCGGGAACCAGGCCGGTCCCTCCAGGTCCTCGCCCTTGACGAAGGCCCAGTCGCGCCAGAAGGCCTGCGCGAGCTGGCCGACCACCGGCCCGTCGATGCGGAAATGGCTGTCGCGCACGGGCTCCGGCGGGTTCTTCGCCATGACGTTCTCGTCGGCGATGTTGACCCCGCCGACGAAGCCCACCCGCCCGTCGATCAGGAGCAGCTTCTTGTGGGTGCGCAGGTTCAGGAACGGCATCCGCCAGGGCAGGGCCGAGTGCATGAACAGGCCGGCGGGGATGCCTAGACCCCGCAGGCGCCGGTACATCGCCGGGAAGAAGTAGCCGCTGCCGATGCCGTCGATCAGCACGCAGACCGCGACGCCCCGGCTCCGCGCGGCCGCCAGCGCCTCGGCGAAGGCCCGGCCGCTGTCGTCGTCGCGCATGATGTAGCTCGACAAAGCGACGCTGGTCTGCGCCTCGCCGATCGCCGCCAGCATCGCCGGATAGGCCTCGTCGCCGTGGCGGTAGCGTTCGATGCGGTTGCCGGCGACCAGCGGCAGGCCGCTGATCCGCTCGACCGCCCGCTTCAGGGGCTGGAACGCGTCCGGCACCTCCGCCACCGGCGGCGGCGGGGCGCCGGGTCGCGGTCCCGGCAGCACCGGCAGGCGGCGGGCGCGCCGGCTCACCCGGTTGATGCCGAACATCACGTAGAGCGTGCTGCCGAGGAGCGGCGACAGCCAAGCGAGCCCGATCCAGCCGATCGCCGCCCCGACCTCGCGCTTGCGCATCAGCACATGCACGGTGACGACGACCGCGAGGACGAGGCCGACCGGCGCCAGCACGTCCGACCGGATCGAGGTCAGGATCCCGATCCAGCGGTAGATCTCGTGTTCCACACGGGCCTCCTGCGGCCGCGCCCGCGCCGCCCTCGCGGCCGGGATACGGGAGGACGGACCGGGAATCCACCTGGCGCGCCGGTCGTCCACCGCTGCCATAAAAAATCCCCCGCCCCGGGAGGGGCGAGGGACGAACCGTCACACCGTCAGACCGCCGATCAGGCGCTCAGCGCTTCCTTAGCCCGCTCCGCCCGCTTGCGGTCGTTCGGGTCGAGCACGGCCTTGCGCAGGCGGATCGACTTCGGGGTCACCTCGACCAGCTCGTCGTCCTGGATCCAGGCGAGCGAGCGCTCGAGGGTCATGCGGATCGGCGGGGTCAGCCGGACCGCCTCGTCCTTCGAGGTGGTGCGGATGTTGGTGAGCTTCTTGCCCTTGAGCACGTTCACCTCGAGGTCGTTCTCGCGGTTGTGCTCGCCGATGATCATGCCCTGGTAGACCTTCCAGCCGGGCTCGATCATCATCGGGCCGCGATCCTCGAGGTTCCAGAGCGCGTAGGCGACGGCCTCGCCCTGGTCGTTGGACATCAGCACGCCGTTGCGCCGGCCGGCGATCTCGCCCTTGTAGGGCTCGTAGGCCTTGAACAGCCGGTTCATGATCGCGGTGCCGCGGGTGTCGGTCATCAGCTCGCCCTGGTAGCCGATCAGGCCGCGGGTCGGAGCGTGGAACACCAGGCGCAGGCGGTTGCCGCCCGACGGGCGCATCTCGATCATGTCGGCCTTGCGCTCCGACATCTTCTGCACGACGACGCCGGAATACTCCTCGTCGACGTCGATCACGACCTCCTCGACCGGCTCCATGATCTCGCCGGCCTCGTCCTTCTCGAACACGACGCGGGGGCGCGACACCGCGATCTCGAAGCCCTCGCGGCGCATGGTCTCGATCAGGATGGCGAGCTGCAGCTCGCCGCGGCCCGACACGTAGAACGAGTCCTTGTCGGCGGCTTCCTCGATCTTGAGCGTGACGTTGCCCTCGGCCTCCTTGAACAGGCGGTCGCGGATCATGCGGCTCGTGACCTTGTCGCCCTCGGTGCCGGCGAGCGGGGAATCGTTCACGATGAACGACATCGTCACGGTCGGCGGGTCGATCGGCTGGGCCTGGATCGGGGTGTCGACCTGGGGGTCGCAGAAGGTGTCGGCCACGGTGCCCTTCACGAGACCGGCGATCGACACGATGTCGCCCGCCTCGCCGACCTCGATCGGCTGGCGCTCCAGGCCGCGGAACGCCAGGATCTTCGAGACGCGGCCGGTCTCCACGACCTTGCCCTCGCGGTCGAGAACCTTGATCTGCTGGTTCGGCTTGACGGTGCCCGAGGCGATGCGGCCGGTGATGATGCGGCCGAGGAAGGGGTTGGCCTCAAGGAGCGTGCCGAGCATCCGGAACGGGCCGTCCTCGGTCTTGGCCTGGGGCACGTGCTCGAGCACGAGGTCGAAGAGCGGCGCCAGGCCGTCCTCCTGCGAACCCTCGGGCGAGGTCGCCATCCAGCCGTTGCGGCCCGAGCCGTACAGGATCGGGAAGTCGAGCTGCTCGTCCGTGGCGTCGAGCGCCGCGAACAGGTCGAACACCTCGTTCACCACCTCGGTGATGCGGGCGTCGGGCCGGTCGACCTTGTTGACCGCCACGATCGGGCGCAGGCCGATCTTGAGCGCCTTCGAGACCACGAACTTGGTCTGCGGCATCGGGCCCTCGGCCGCGTCGACGAGCACGATCACGCCGTCGACCATCGAGAGGATGCGCTCGACCTCGCCGCCGAAATCGGCGTGGCCGGGAGTGTCGACGATGTTGATGCGGGTGTCCTTCCAGACCACCGAGGTGGCCTTGGCCAGGATGGTGATGCCCCGCTCCTTCTCGAGGTCGTTCGAGTCCATCGCCCGCTCCTCGACCCGCTGGTTCTCGCGGAACGAGCCGGATTGCTGGAGCAGCTTGTCGACCAGGGTCGTCTTGCCGTGGTCGACGTGAGCGATGATGGCGATGTTGCGCAGCTTCATGGGATGTCCGAAGCAAACAAAGCCCGGCACGCCGCGGGCCGCCAGGATGGCAGCCGGACGCATCGAGCCGGGGGAAAACTGTTGCGTCGCAATATAAGGTGTGAGGCCGGTTCGCAAGAGGGGGGCGCCTTGCGACGCCCGGGCCTCGCCCATGCCGCATCCCGGCTGCCGAGTCGCGGCCGCCTCGGGCTCGACCCGGCGCCGCTTCGATCGCAGCGAGGAGAAGGGAGATCGCCGTCGGGTTCGTTCCGAAGGCGAGCGGCCCGCCCTGCCGCTCTCGCGATCGGGGATCGGGTCGGCATCGCGCCGGTCCGACTAGAGCACTTCACGATCGCGCGGCGATCGCGAAGCTCTCTAAGTCTTTGATTGTGCCGCATTTTCTTCGACGAACCGGTATCCACTTCGTCGGAAAATGCTCTAGCTGAAGAGGCATGATCGTTCGGTAATCAGCCAAAGGAGCAGGAGCGGACATGACGATCCGCCGCGTGCGGGCAGGTTCGGAAACCAGGGCTGGACCATGCGACGACCGGGCGCCCGTGGAATCAGCTCATCGCGCAGCTCATCGCGGATGAGCGCGAGGCAGAGATGCTGCGCCCGTTCGGGGGCTATTGCACGAAGGAGCGAGGAGCGCTCCGGGGCAGGTCGCCCGGCGTCGGCTCTGCCGCACGGAGCCTCCGGAGGACTGCGACGATCCCGTGGCCGTCGATGGGGCATCCGGGCTCGGACGCCGCGGGGCCGGGTCGTGCACGTGCAGCGCGGGCCGTCCGGCGATCATGGTGACGCCCCGCCCGGCCCGGTCCTTCTCGACCGTGTCGACGGTCGATCCCGCGACGGCGGGAGCCTCCGCTCGACGAGAGCGTGGCTTCGCCGGCTCGCGCGTTCTGCGCGGTGCCATGCGGGAGATCCAACGACGATGCGATGGCCATCGGCGCGGACGCCCGGCTTGGATCAAGCCGGCTGGCAGCGCGCGAGGCGCCACATCGACCTCGACGTGAGCCGCGATCCTCTCGAAGCGAGCCGGGATCTTCGCGCGGAGCTTCCTCGCCCCCGGTGGTCGGTTCGTCGGCGATCACGTCCCGGCGCTGAGAGACGAGGCCGGAACCGATGCCGCGCCGATGGCGTCGTCGAGCGGACCGCTGCAGCTCACGACGAGGGCGGTGCCGGCCCCTGAGCAGACTTGCGGTGCAGAAGACGGATCCTCGCTCGGCGGACATGTCCACGAGCCAGTGCGTCGACCGGAACGATGTCCCGACCAACACCTTCGAACGGGCCTGCAACATCCGATGTCATCTCCGATCGATCGACTACGGGTGGTGCATGGCTTGAACCAGCCCGCCGGACGAGACCGCCCGCAGCGTGATCCGCACGGGATCCAAGGTCTCACTCTTCACCAGTGAAAACCGATTCACAATCAGGTAAAATAAACGAGCGATCGTACGAAAAATCGCCATTGCTGGATATGTGGTCATATTTCCAAGACGGCGTTCTCGATCCCGATGATGATTTTCTTGTCAGGTGTTCATCCGCGTACTGCCTCGATATCGTCTCACTCCGATCGCCCCGCTGATTATAAATATATTTTTTCGCGCTACACTAACATCTATATTTTCAATTACGGGCCACCTTGATTGCAGCATCGTTTGGGCGTAAGCCACCGCGGAACGGGCGTCCCTCGCGCCATGCAAATCGGTTCGGGAGTGTAGCCGGAGAAATAATTAGAAAATTGTTTCGAATGGCACCTTAGATCATGGCACCTGGCGTTACGCGTGATCTGCGCAGAATAATGCATAGGAAATTCAGTATGGGCAAAGCCGTAAAGTCGAAAATAAACTTCCGAAGCACCATCGGAAATTTATATGGAAGATTGTCCAATCGCGGTGGAGGTCGGGGTCAAGTCCCATTTTTCAACCCAGGATGGTACATCGCGATGTACCTTCGGGAAGAGCCCGACACGGATCCTGTTTCACATTATATTGCTTTGTCCAAAACTGGGATGTTCGATCCCCATCCACTTTTCGACTCGTCATATTATATTGATAAATATCCGGAGTGTCTGAGTTCCAGCAAGAGCGTCATCGAATATTTCGCTGAAGTCGGACTCAATCTCGACCATAATCCCAATCCATTTTTCGATGCAGAGTATTACAAGCGGCAATATCCGGACGTTGCGGCAACAAAATCGAATTATTTCAATCATTATATCTCGCATGGATGGAAGGAGAGGCGGTCAACCCATCCTCTTTTCGATCATGTCTGGTATGTCGAGAATAATCCAGACGTCGAGCGGGCGGACATCGATGGTCTCGAGCATTACATTCGGTCCGGTATCCTCGAGGGGCGCTCGCCCCATATCCTGATCGATTTCGATTTCCTGCGGCTTCAGGCCGACCCGCCGATCGAAGACAAAAAAGACTTGATCCTGCGATATCTGAGCGATCGCAGCTTCTGGAGCATGGATCCGTGCGCGAGCTTCGAGGCGGCCACGTATGGTCGGAACGCGGGTATCAATCTCGATGAGACGCATCCGCTCATCCACTACATCGTGAGCGGCGCCTACGATGCGGATCCCAACAGGGTCTTCGATACGAAATACTACATCAGCCAGTATCCGGACGTCGTCGCCGCGAAGGCCAATCCCCTCGCCCACTACCTGAAGTCCGGCGCCCTGGAAGGTCGCAATCCGTCCCGGACCTTCGATACGAGGTGGTACGAGGAACACAATCCGGATGTCGCCGAGAGCGGGCTGAACCCGTTGAGCCATTTCGTCCGATTCGGCCTGGCCGAGGGACGAATCGGCTCTCCGGCGCCGGGCACCGAGGAGCGCGCGGCGCGCTCCAGCTTCGATCCCAGGCTTCTGTCGACCGTGAAGGGTCGGGCATTCCTGCGCTCGGGGGCAACCATCTCGTTCCCTGATCACAAGACGCCGGTCGTTTCGATCGTTCTCGTCTTGTACAATAAATATTATCTTACCTCCGAGTGCCTTCAGAGTATATATCTTAATATTGATTATGATGCATGTCCTTACGAAATCATAATTTATGACAATGGCTCGTTTGACGAGACCAAGATTCTCAAATCGAGAATCAAGAACGTCAAATGGATCGAGGATAAAAATAATTCGGGATTTATCGAGGGTGTCAATAATGCCTTCGAATATGCGAGTGCGGATCTGCTGCTCTTGCTCAACAACGATACGTATGTCCTCAACGGATCGCTCGAGCGCGCGGTCGCGCTGATCGATGCCGACCCGACCATCGGCGTCGTGGGCGCCAAGCTGATTTTCCCGACCGGCCTGCTTCAGGAAGCCGGGAGCATCGTCTGGAAGGATGGATCCTGCCTCGGCTATTGCCGCGATGCCTCGCCGGAGATCTCGGAAGCGAATTTCCAGCGCGACGTCGACTACGTGTCCGGAGCGTTCTTCCTGACCCGTTCGGATCTTTTCCGCCGTTTCGGGATGCTGGATCCGATCTACAAGCCGGCTTACTACGAGGAAACCGACTACTGCGCCAAATTGCGCAGCGCGGACTATCGGATCGTGTACGATCCGTTCGTGGAGATCATCCACGCCGAGTTCGGAAGCGCTGACAAGAAATCCGACTCGATCCTGCAGCAGCAGAAGAACCAGCTGGTGTTCGTTGAACGGAATCCGGGCGTCGCCGACAAGTTCGCGCCGGCGCTCCGCAACGTCCTGATGGCGCGCTACGCGACCCCGGGGCGGCCGAAGGTACTGATCGTCGACGATAAGATTCCCCATGAATATCTCGGATCCGGCTTCCCGCGGAGCCGGACGCTCATCGGCGAGCTGGCCAAGTCCGATTTCGATCTGACATTCGTCCCGACGAACGATCTTGCGCAGGATTGGTTCGCCGTCAGAAATACGCTCGACGTCCGGATCGAAGTCATCTTCGGCCTGAACGGCGATGCCGTCGTCAACCACATCAGGGAGCGGCAGGGCTACTATGACGCGATCGTCGTAAGCCGTCCCCATAACATGGTGCGGATTCGTCATGCCATCGAGCAAGGCCTCGTCGATCGGCAGTCGACTCTGATCATCTACGATGCGGAAGCACTCTTCACGAATCGCGACGTACTTCAATCGAAGATCGAGGGCATCCGTATCGATCAGTCGACCGTCGAATCGCTGGTGGAGGCGGAGATCAACATCTCCAAGGATGCCGACCTGATCCTGAGCGTCTCGGATGCCGAGCTCGGCTACTTCCGCAAGTACGGCAAGTCCACGATGCTGCTGGGCCACGCCCTGGTCCCGGCGCCGACACCCCGTGCCTTCGCGGAGCGCCAGGGCATCCTGTTCGTCGGCTCGTTGGCCGACAGCAATACGCCGAACACCGATTCGATCCTGTGGTTCCTGCGGGAGATCTTCCCCGAGATCCGGCGTGAGCTGCCCGATTGCCAGCTGCACCTCGTCGGCGACGTCAAGAGCACAGCCGTGCGCGACATGGCGGGGCCCGAGGTCGTCCTGCATGGCAGGGTCGACGATATCGCGCCGATCTACGACGCATGCAGGATCTTCGTCGCGCCGACCCGTTTCGCGGCGGGCATCCCCCACAAGGTTCACGAAGCCGCCGCGCACGGGTTGCCCTGCGTGACCACGGCCCTTCTGGCCGACCAGTTGGGGTGGACCGACCAGGTCGAGCTGCTGTGCTCCGACGATCCGATCAGCTTCGCTGAAAAATGCGTCACGCTCTACCATTCGGAGCGCGTCTGGCGGACGATCCGGGACAACACCCTGCGGGCGGTGGCACGAGACTGCTCGCCGGACACTTTCGCCTCGACCGTACAGACGTTGTCGCAACACATCGCGGACAGATGTCGTCGCGAGCGGCCGGCGAACGAGAGCCGTGAAGCAACCGGCGGGTCCGGCACGCGCGCCGTTGCGGAGGCCTATGGGGCGTGAGTGGGTCGGCCGGCCGCGGCGAAGAGGCAAGCCAGCCTCTCTCGGACGCCTCGGACGGATGATGAATCACACGGGACGCTGCCCACGTCAGGCATCCTCGTGGTGCCCGTCATCGTCCCGGGACGATTCCGCGCGCGCCGGTCGAGGTGCCGGTCGGCTCCTCTCCCGGCGCGGACGGCGTCATCGGTGGAGGACGTCGACAGCGGCGATGCGTTCGGCCCTGTGCCGGACGTCTCATACCCTCGCGCCCTTGGCATCGACCCGTCGGCGCCAAGGCGTCCGGCGCCTTCGAACGACCCCGTTCGAAGGCGCCGCGGTATCACTCGGCGGCCGCGGAGTGCGGATCCGCGCCGCGTTCAAGACCGTGAGCCTGTGCCTGGCGCTCGACGAGCAGCGCCCTGCGCTCCGCGATCGCCCGCCGCGCCTGGTCGAGGCCGAGGGTGAAGGCCGCCACCCCCGCATTGTCGATGGCGCCCGCGCCGGCCCGGGCGAGGGCCTCGGCCAGGATCTCGTCGGCCTGCCGCTCGAGGTCGCCTAGCTCGGGTTCGTCCTCGACGTCGCGGCTCGCCCGCACGATCGCGAGCAGCTGGCGCAGGAGCGCCATATCCCTGGCCCGCGAACGGTTGGCCGCCCGCGACACCAGGGTGGCGGCGGCGGACCCCAGGATCGAGACGCACATCACCACGAGGTAGAACCAGTCGCCGTAGCGCTCGAAGAAGCTCTCGACCTCGCCCTCGTAATAGGCCTGGGCCCCGGGATGGACCGGCAGCGAGGCGCTCTTCGAGGTTTCGGGCGCCTCGATCTGGTTGGCGAGCGGCACCTCGGCGGCGAGGCCGGGCCGGCTGACAAAGAGCAAGCGGGTCAGCTCCGAGACGGTCGAATCCGCGAGGCGCGCCTGGGCCACCAGCCGGTGGCTGACCCCGACGGTGGTTACGGTCTCGGCCGGCCGCGGCGGCGTGCCGCCGAAGGTGCCGCGCGCGATCTCGACGCTCTCCAGCGCCGGCCAGCGCCGGGCCAGCACCGCCGCCTCGCCGATCGGAATGAAGGTCGGCGTGCCGCCGGCAGCGATTCCGTTTCCCTTGGTGATGCCCGCCACCACGTCCGCGGCGGTGCGGCCGGTGAGCGGGCTCACCACCATCACGGCGTCGACGCGGTTCTCCCGCAGGGCCTCCCCGGCCTCGCGCCCGTCGCCGAGGGGCACGGTCGCGACGGCGTCCGCCGGCACCTCGTAATGCTCCAGGATGCTGGTCAGCAGCCGGGTGTTGCCGGCCGGGTTGCGCACGATCCCGACCCGGCGCCCGCGCAGGTCCGGAACGGCGGCGATCGCGGGATCGGCCGCCAGCAGCAGCACCGCGTCGCGGTGCAGGATCGCCACGGTCTGGGTGCTCGCCGGGATGCCGACGTCGGAGCGCACCACCGCGAGGTCGGCCTTGCCCTGCTCGGCCGCCGCCGCGCTCTCGGCGACGCCGCTCGTCGCGATGGGGCGCAGGCGCACCTCCTCGTGGGTGCGGGCGAGGGTCTGGGCGACCGCCACGACGAGGCGCGCATCCTCGCTCCCCGACGGCCCGACCGCGACGCGCAAGCTCGTCGGCTGCCCGAGCCACTGATAGGCGAGGAGCGCCGTCGCCACGAGGGCGAGGAGGGCCGCGAGGACGATGGGAACGTGGCGCCGCATAGTGGCTCATCGTGCGGCGATGGGGTGTGGTTCGGCAATTCGGCCGATTGGCGCGGGGTGGGACCGCCCTGGCCGGCGCCGGACGGTACGGCGGGCGGGGACGTCGCCCCCTAACCGGCAGCAACCGGCTTGGCGTCGCTGGCCGTTGCCGTGATATGAGGGCCCGACGGTGCCTGGAATCGAGGAGAGGGACGGATGGAGTCTTCCTCTCGGCGAAGCGGCCAGGCTGGTCAAGGCGGCCACCCGGGAGGTCGTCGGCGCGGACATGCCCGTCGACGCGTGGATCTAGCCGACTCAAACCTTCGACGGCGAGGGTGCGATCAGGATCGTCATCCTTCTTCCAGGTTCGCAGCTGGCAGAGATTGGCGGTGAACAACTGCTGGCAGTCACACGATCGATTTGTCGAGAACTGTCGCGTCTTGGCGAGGACAGAATTCCCTTGATCGGTTTTGCCAGAACGGAAAACAAATCGGAGCTGAAGGTTGCTTGATGCAGCTCATCTGCTCGAACAAGCTGAAGGCCTGCTCGCACGGACCGACGGTTCCCGCCCCGCCAGCTTGACCGATCGATGTCGAGCCGTGTCCGCAACCTACTATGCCGTCTTCCATGCCGGGCTCAGGGCGGCGGCCGACCTGTTCGCCGGAGCGGGCGATCAAACCGCGCCCTTGTACGGCTTGGCTTATCGATCAATCGACCATGGAAAGAGGAAGTCTCTCTGTCAGGAGGTGATGAGACCGTCGCCCTCCTTGAAATATCAGAGGTACGTTCCGAAAGAGGGGTGGGACCTGCCTATCTCCGATTACGCCCAGCGCTTCATCATGCTCGACGAGCAGCGGATGCTGGCGGATTATGACCCGGGCTACGATGTCGCCGCGGCTGACGCCGAGACGCAGATCCGCATGGCCCGGACCGCGATCCAATCGCTCGAGAATGCCGGGGAACCCTCGAAGCGCGCGTTCCTGACGCTGCTGCTGTTTCCGCCGCGCTGACCTGCGTCATCCGTCACAAAGCCACCCGCAACCCGAGCGCGACCACCGCCACGATGGCCGCCCCGAGGGCCGGCCCGACCGCCGCGATCACCAGCGCCCCCGGATGGTAGCCCGGGGCCGCGAGGTAGCGCTGATGCGCGTGCTTCTCCTGCCGGAGCAGCGGCGCGTTCGTGCGCGCCGCCGCTCCGGGCGTCCGACCCTGTCGCATGATGCCGTCCCCGCTCGCTTGGGCCGCCCGCGAGGGCGACGCGAGACCTGTTGTGTGGGGACCATCAGGCGCCGGCCGGCGTGAAGAGGTGGTGAATCCGATCGCTCGGATTCTCCTCGTCGTGAATCGGGGGTTAGCGGGCCTTGATCGGGTCGAGGCCGGTCTCGGTGACGGTCGCGGCGTGCTCGGGCGCGGACAGCCAGGCGATGAGCGCCCGGGCCGCCTCAGGGTGCCTGGCGCCCTTCGGGATGCCGGCCGAGAACACCGTGACCTTCTGCACCTCCGGCGGGATCGGCCCGACGATGGTGATGCCCTTGACGGGCTTCAGCTCGGCGATCTGCTGGAAGCCGAACTCCGCGTCGCCGCGGGCGACGACGTTGCCGACGCGCTCGGCGACGATCATCTTGCTCTTCGGCGCCAGTTCCTTCTCGAGCCCGAGCTTCCCGTACATCTCCTTCTCGATGTAGACGCCGCTCGCGCTGTCCGAGTAGGCGATCGAGGTGGCGGAGAGCAGCGCCTTCTTGAAGGCGTCGAGGGTGGCGATGTCCGGAACCTTGGCTCCGGCCTTCACCGCCAGCGCGATGCGGGAATCGGCCAGCGCCACCTTGGTGCCGGGCTCGATCTTGCCCTCCTTGTCGAGGGCGTCGAGGGCGTAGCCGACCATGATCACCACGTCGGCCGGCTCGCCGCGGGTGAGGCGTACCGGGATCGCCTCCGGCGCCGTGCCCATCGACGGACCGTAGGCGGTCTCGACCTTGTCGCCGGTCTTCGCCTCGAAGCCCGGCACCAGGGCCTGGTAGGCGGCGGTGAAGCCGCCGGAGATCATCACCCGCACCTCCGCGGCCTCGGCCGGGACGGCGAGGACGAGCCCCGCCAGCAGGCCGGCGGCGACCCGGGCCAGGCGACGGCGCCCCCAGCCGTACGGACGCGCGCTCGCCGTCGTCACGAATCCTGTCCTCGTCATGGTTCCTCCCGGAGCTAATCCCGTGGGATGCCCGCACGGCACCTCCCCGTTGGTAACCCGGCCGCCGCGCAACCTCCATCGATTCCCGCGGGATGAAATTTCTGTATCAAACGTGTCTGGGATGGCTGTAGAGAGAGCGCAGTCGAGGGAGCCCAATCAGGGGAATGAGCATGGCAGGTCCGGTCCACGGTCCGCAGGGATCGAAGGTCGCCACGGTGTTGCGCGTCACGAGCGGCAACTTCCTGGAGATGTTCGACTTCTTCCTGTTCGGCATCTACGCGAGCCACATCTCGAAGGCCTTCTTCCCGGCCGAGAACGAGTTCGCCTCGCTGATGTTCACGTTCATGGCCTTCGGCGCCGGCTTCCTGATGCGGCCGCTCGGGGCGATCTTCCTCGGCGCCTATGTCGACCGGATCGGGCGGCGCCAGGGTCTCATCGTGACGCTGGGCATCATGGCCGCCGGGACGGTGCTGATCGCCTTCGTGCCGTCCTACCAGACGATCGGCCTCGCAGCACCGTTCCTGGTGCTGATCGGGCGCCTGCTCCAGGGCTTCTCGGCCGGCGTCGAGCTCGGCGGCGTGTCGGTCTACCTCGCCGAGATGGCGACCCCCGGCCGCAAGGGCTTCTACGTCTCCTGGCAATCCGGCAGCCAGCAGGTCGCCGTGATGGTGGCGGCGCTGATCGGCTTCGGTCTCAGCCGCGCCCTGATGCCGGCCCAGATGTCCGAGTGGGGCTGGCGCATCCCGTTCTTCATCGGCTGCCTGATCGTGCCGTTCCTGTTCTACATCCGGCGCTCGCTGGAGGAGACCCAGGAGTTCCTGCACCGCAAGCACCGCCCGTCGCTGCCCGAGGTGTTCAAGTCGCTGGGCGAGAACTGGAAGATCGTGCTGCTCGGCATGCTGCTGGTGGTGATGACCACGGTGTCGTTCTACACCATCACGGTCTACACCCCGACCTTCGGCAAGAGCGTGCTGAAGCTCTCCGAGACGGACAGCCTGATCGTCACCTTCCTCACCGCCCTGTCGAACCTGTTCTGGCTGCCGTTGATGGGGGCTTTGTCCGACAAGATCGGCCGCAAGCCGATCCTGCTGGCCTTCTCGGCGCTGACCCTGCTCACCGCCTATCCGGCGCTCGCCTGGCTGACCTCCAACATCTCGTTCACCAACATGCTGATCACGCTCCTGTGGCTGTCGTTCCTGTATGGCAGCTACAACGGCGCGATGGTGGTGGCGCTGACCGAGATCGTGCCGGCCAACGTCCGCACCACCGGCTTCTCGCTGGCCTACTCGCTCGCCACCGCGATCTTCGGCGGCTTCACCCCGGTCGTCTCGACCTGGCTGATCCAGGCGCTCGACAACAAGGCGGCGCCGGGCCTGTGGATGGCCTTCGCCGGCGCCTGCGGCCTCGTCGCGACCCTGCTGATCTACCGCCGCGGCTCGGCGGCGACCGCCGGGCTCCCGGGCGGCGCCCGCCCGGTGGCCGGCGAGTAGCGAAAGGCGAGGTCCCTCAGGCGAGCAGCCCGTCGAGGGAGCGGATTACCCGGACCGGTGCGAGGTCCGGGTACTCGTCGGGCTGCCCCGTCCGATTGACCCAGACCGTTGTGAAGCCGTAGGCCGCCGCCCCGGCGATGTCCCAGCGGTTCGAGGACAGGAACGCGATCCGCTCCCGCGCGACCCCGAGGGACTCGGGCGCCAGGGCGTAGGCGGCGGGCGCGGTCTTGAAGGTGCCGGCGGGATCGACCGACAGGACCGCGTCGAGACGGTCCTCCAGGTCGGCCGCCTTCACCGCCGCGTCGAGCATGGCGGTGTCGCCGTTCGACAGGATCGCGGTCTTCAGCCCGGCGCGACGCAGGTGCTCCAGCACGGCGGGCACCTCCTGATAGGCGTCGAGCGCCCGGTAGGCCTCGAGCAGGTCCGCCCGCACGCCTCTCGCCACCCCCGGATGCTGGGCGAGGGCGAAATCGAGGGCGCGCTCGGTCAGGGTCCAGAACGGCGCGTAGCGCCCGCATAGCGACAGTACCCAGGAATATTCGAGCTGCTTCTGCCGCCAGGCGGCGGAGAGCGCCTGCGCCTCCGGCCCGATCGCTCCGGCATGGCGCTGCACGGCGGAATGGACGTCGAGCAGGGTGCCGTAGGCGTCGAAGACGACGGCATCGGCGCGGTCGAGCGGGGCGGGGAGGGGCATGCGTGAGCCTCGTGCGGTCTGGCTGGGATCGATGCCCGACAACGCGCGACGAGCGGCCCCGGCTCAGAACTCGGGGCCGGTCCGCCCTGCTCCAACAATGCCGCTACCCTCCCGGTCCATCCCGGGTTCCGCTGCGCGGCTCCGGGACGACCCCAAGGGTGTCGGAACCGTCGAGGGATCTGGCGAGGCTCGGACCAGCCCTCACACCCGCCGCAGCCGCACCCCGAACAGCCGCAGCGCCACCAGGAGCGTCGCCCCGTAGGCGACGAGCCCCGCCACCCCCAGGGCCGCCAGCACCGCGAGCTCGCGAAACCGCGGCAGGGACGGCATCAGGCGCTCGATCAGCGGCAGGCCGCCCAGCGTGCAGGCGGCGAGCACGACGCAGGCGGCGAGCACCCCGCCGGCGGTGACGATCAGCGTGCGGCTCGGCGCAGTCCAGCCGCGGCCGTAGGCGAGGCAGAACAGGATCAGCACGTTGACCCAGACCCCGGCGGCCGTGGCGAGCGCCAGGCCCATCACCCCGAGCGGACCCGTGAGCACCACCTTCAGGCCGACATTGACCAGGACCGCGGTGAGGGAGGCGATCACCGGCGTGCGGGTGTCGTGGCGGGCGTAGAAGCTCGCCACGATCGAGCGGATCACCACCGCCGCCGGGAGCGCCAGGCCGTAGGCCGCCAGCACCGCGCCGGAGCGCGCCGCGGCTTCCGCGTCGAAGGCGCCGCGCTGGAACAGGGCGGTCATGATCAGGTCCGGCACCAGCAGGAACGCGACCGCGAAGGGCGCCGACAGGGCGAGCGAGAAGCCGGTGGCGCGGTTCTGCGCCGCGTGCGCCCCGTCGGCGTCGCCCGCGGCGACGCGCCGGCTCATCTCCGGCAGCAGCACGGTGCCGGCGGCGATGCCGATGACCCCGAAGGGCAGCTGGTAGAGCCGGTCGGCGTAGTACAGCGCCGAGACCGCGCCGGTCGGCAGGAACGAGGCGATGATCGTGTCGGCGAACATCGCGATCTGCACGCCCGCCGAACCGATCACCGCCGGCCCCAGCATCGCGAAGAACCGGCGCATGCCGGCGTCGCGCAAGGTCGGGCGCACGAGTGAGGGGGCGAGGCCCGCCCGGCGGGCATCGGCCCAGACCAGGAGGAATTGCAGCACGCCCGACACCGCGACGCCCCAGGCGGCGGCGTATCCGGCATTCGGGAACAGGAAGGCGAGGCCAAGCGCGGCGAGCAGCGAGACGTTGAGCAGCACCGGGGCGGCCGCCGCGGCGGCGAAGCGCCGGCGGGCGTTGAGGATCCCCGACAGGAGCGTCACCTGCGTGATGAACAGCAGGTACGGGAAGGTGATGCGGGTCAGCGCCACGGCGAGCGCGAATTTCTCCGGCTCGTCGGAGAAGCCGGGGGCGAGCGCCCGCACGATCGCGGGCATCAGCGGCAGGGCGAGCGCCAGGAGCGCGACCTGCACCAGCAGCATCAGGGTGAAGACCCGGTCGGCGAAGGCCCGCGCCGCGCCCGCCTCGGCGTCGAGGGAGGCGTAGGTCGGCACGAAGGCGACGTTGAACGCGCCCTCGCCGAAGATCGCGCGAAAATGGTTCGGCAGCCGGAAGGCCACCACGAAGGCGTCGGCGACCGGGCCGGCGCCCATCACGGCGGCCATGACCACGTCGCGCAGGAAGCCGGTGGCGCGGGAGACCAGCGTCCAGCCGCCGACCGAGAGGATGCTGCGAATCATGGCGCCGTGGATAGCACAGGCGTGAGGCCCGAAGCGGGACCGTCAAGCCTCACGCGGCGCCGGAATGCGCCGTCAGGCGGCGCCGGATCAGCGCCGTCATGCGGCGCCGGAATAGCGCGCTCGCCGCTCGCCGCGCCGGTCGTCGCGCACCAGGCGGTCGTGGCCCTGGGCCGCCGGGCCGATCCGCTCGGCGACGACGTAGAGCGGGCGGCGCTTCACCTCGGCGAAGATGCGGCCGATATACTCGCCGATGATGCCGAGCGACATCAGCTGCACGCCGGAGAGGAACATCACCGAGACGATCAGCGAGGCGTAGCCCGGCACGTCGGGACCGCGCAGCAGGGTGTCGGCGACGAAGTAGAGCGCGGTCAGGAACGCGATGCCGGCGATCCCGCCGCCGAGATAGGTCCAGACCCTGAGCGGCACGGTCGAGAACGAGGTGATGCCGTCGAAGGCGAAGCGGAACAGCTTGCGGAAGCTCCATTTCGAGCTGCCGTGCTGGCGCTCCTCGACCTGGTAGGGCACGCCGACCGAGCGGAAGCCGATCCAGGAATACAGCCCCTTCGAGAACCGGGCGCGCTCCGGCAGCGCGCGCAGCACCTCGACGCCCTTGCGGTCGATGAGGCGGAAGTCGCCGGCGCCCTCGGGCAGCGGCATCTCGCCGAAGCGGGCGAAGAGCCGGTAGAACAGCCGGGCGAAGCCGCGCCGCATCGCGCTCTCGTCGTCCCGGTCGGTGCGCTGGGCGTAGACCATCACGTTGCCCTCGCGCCAGCGCTCCCAGAAGGTCGCGATCAGCTCGGGCGGGTGCTGCAGGTCGGCGTCCATGATGACGACGGCGCGGCCCTCGGCGTGGTCGAGCCCGGCCGCGATGGCGATCTCCTTGCCGAAGTTGCGGCTGAACGAGACCGCGCCGATCCGCGGCTCGGCGGCGTGGTGGGCGGCGATCACCGCGGCGGTGTCGTCGTGACTGCCGTCGTCGACGAACACCACCTCGTAGGATCGCGTCAGCCGCTCCAGCACCGGCGTGAGGCGGGCGAGCAGCGGCGCGACGTTGGCGCTCTCGTTGAAGACCGGTATGACGACGCTCAGGTCGACCGGTTCGGGATGTCTGAACAGCTCCACGGCGCTGTCCCTCGTTTCGGTGTCTGGCGCCGGCGGGGGGCCGGCGGATGGCGGTCATCGAGGCCGGTGCGCGCACCGGGGCTCCAAGCGCGAGATACGCGATGCTTCCTGAACGGCGCCCGGTCGTGCTCTGCGCCGACGATTACGGCCTGAGCCCGGGCGTCAGCCGGGGCATTCTCGACCTGGCGCGATGGCACCGCATAACAGCCACCGGGGCGATGACCAACATCCCGGCCTTCCGCGGCGCGGCGCCGGCCCTGCGCGAGCTCGGCGGCACGGTGGGCCTGGGCCTCCACCTGACCCTGACGACGGGCGCCCCCCTCGGCCCCTTGCCGCGCCTGGCGCCGGACGGACGCCTGCCGCCGCTCGGGCGGCTCCTGTCCTGGAGCCTGTCGGGCCGCCTGCGGGCGGCGGAGATCCGCCCCGAGATCGAGCGCCAGCTCGACGCCTTCGCGGCCGCGATGGGCCGGCTGCCGGACTTCGTCGACGGGCACCAGCACGTCCACGTCCTGCCGGGAGTGCGGGGGGCGCTTCTCGCCGCGCTCGCGGCGCGGGGCTGGCGCGGCTGGCTGCGCGATCCGGGCGACCGCTCGGGCGCGATCCGGGCCCGGCCGCAAGGCCGCAAGGCGGCCGTGGTGGCGGGGTTGGGCCTGGGCTTCGGGTCCGCGGCCCGGCGGGCGGGGTTCTCGACCAACCGGGGTTTCTCCGGCTTCTCGGATTTCGCGGAGGGGGAGGGGTTCGCGGACGCCTTCGAGCGGAGCTTCCGCGCCCTCGGCCCGGCGCCCGTGGTGATGTGCCATCCGGGCGAGATCGACGACGGCTTGCGGGCCCTCGACCCGGTGGTGGCGAGCCGGCCGCTCGAACTCGCTTATCTCGGCTCCGATCGCTTCGCGGAGTTCCTCGAGCGGGAGGAAATCCGACTCGTGCCGGCGCCGGATCTCGACGCGGGCTGCCCTCGGTCCCCTCGACCGATCTCACCCCCTCCCCGTCATCCTGGGGCCGCGTAGCGGAAACCGGGATCCATCAGTGCCGAGTTTTCAGGATGAAGCGGAGCGCGTGCCGTCTTGTCAGGTGCTGTCAGCGGTCATGGATCCCGGGTTCCGCTGCGCGACCGCAAGGATGACCCCGCGAAATGAAAACGCCGTTGCTCGACGAGTGCTGAGTTAGACAAGGAAAGCCCCCTCGCCCGGGCGGGGAGGGGGCTTTCCAACAACCTATATGCGCGGCCGATCAGGCGATCGCCTCGCCGTACATCTTCTCGACGTGCTCCCAGTTCACCAGGTTCTCGATGAACGCCTTGAGGTAGTCGGGGCGACGGTTGCGGTAGTCGATGTAGTAGGAGTGCTCCCACACGTCGACGCCGAGGATCGGCTTGGCGCCGTGAACCAGCGGGTTCTCGCCGTTGGGGGTCTTCATGATCTCGAGCTTGCCGTTCTTCACAGCGAGCCAGGCCCAGCCGGAGCCGAACTGCGACACGCCGGCCTGAATGAAGTCGGCCTTGAACTTGTCGGTGCCGCCGAGGTCCTCGGCGATCTTCTTCTCGAGCGCGCCCGGGATCGCGCCGCCGCCGTTCGGCTTCATCCACTGCCAGAAGTGGATGTGGTTGTAGTGCTGGCCGGCATTGTTGAAGAGCGGCTGGTTCTGGCCGTAAGAGGCCTTCACCACCTCCTCGACGCTCTTGCCGGCGAGTTCCGAGCCCTCGAGGAGCTTGTTGCCGGTGTCGACATACGCCTTGTGGTGCTTGTCGTGGTGGAACTCCAGGGTCTCCTTCGACATGTAGGGCTGCAGCGCGTCGTAGGCGTAGGGGAGTTCGGGCAGCGTGAAGGCCATGGCGTGTCTCCGGATCGCTTGGGTTCGACGCGGCGGATCCCCGAGAGGCGCCGCCGCGGCACCCGCGTCTACCTAAGTCGGCCCCGGGCCGGCGGCAACGCCGCCGATCCCTCAGGGGGCCCGCATCCCGGACTTTGGTCGCCGGTCAAGCGCGGCGATTTTGCAAAAGCGGCCGGCGTCGTTAAGTCTGGGCCGTCGCGGGCGGGCGGGGCGGTGGTCCCGGACCGCCCGTTCGGCTGCCCGAACCGGTCGGGCCGCCCGCTTTCGCGTCGCCAACCCGAGAGTCCGATGATCGTTGCGTTGTTCGTGCTCGCTCTCCTGATGCTGATCGGCGGCCTCGCCTCGATCGTCCAGGGCATCCCGTTCGTGCGGCTCGAGGTCGGCTGGACGATGGTGATCGCCGGCACGGTCGGGGCGAGCGGCGGCGCGGTTCTGCTCGGGATCGCCGCCGCGGTCGCGCGGCTCGGGCGGATCGAGCGCGCCCTGGCGGTCCGCTCCGTCACCGAGCGCCCCGTCGCGGCGCCCGCCCTTCCGGAGGTCGCCGCGCCCGAAGCGGGCCTCGCGCCGGTCCGGGCGGTCCGCAGCGAGCCGGTCATGGCGCCGGTGCTGCCGCCGATCCCGTTCCCGGCCGCGCCGCCGCCCGTGCCCGAGCCGCGCCCGGCCGAGCCGACCGGCCTCGACGGCGGGGCGGCCCTCGCCGCCGGGGCGGCGGCCGGCCTCGCCGCGAGCGAGCTGCGCCTGACCCGGGCCGAGGATGCCGACCCGCCGATGGGGACGCACGATCCCGCGCCGCAGGATCCGATCCACCCCGATACGATCCATCGGGAACCGGCCCGTCACGAGCCCCCGGCTCCCGCCGAACCCTATTCGCCCGAACCTCTCCCGTCCGAGCCTCTCGCGCCCGAGGCCCGCGCGATGCACGACGAGGTGCCGCCGCCCCCGGTCGAGGAGCCCCCGCCGCCGCCCGGGCCGGAGGCCCGTCCCGGCGAGGCGCCGCCGCCCGAGGCGCACCTCCCCGAGGAGCCGCCCGGCAAGACGGTCATCGGCACCTACGATTCCGGCGGCAACACCTACACGATGTACGCCGACGGCACGATCGACGCCGAGACGCCGGCCGGGCTCTTCCACTTCGCGTCGATCGACGAGCTGAAGGCGTTCCGCAGCGCCGGCGGCGAGGGCGCGGCCCGCTCGGCGTGACGCGTCAGCTCACAAAGCCGCCAGGGGGTTGAGGGCGGCGTTGCGGGCCGGCAGCGGCGCCAGCATCGTCAGCACCAGGCCGCCGGGGGCGTAGTCGGTCGCGACCTCGGCCTGGACCTGGGTCGTCAGCACCCGCTGCAGCAGGCGCGAGCCGAAGCCCTGGCGGGTCGGCGGCGCCACCGGGGGACCGCCGGATTCCTGCCAGTGGAAGCGCAGGCGCGGCCGGTCCGCGCCTGGCTCGGCCCCCGGCTCGACGCTCCAGCGGATCCGCACCCGGCCGGTCCTGTTCGACAGCGCGCCGTACTTGGCGGCGTTGGTGGTGAGCTCGTGGATCGCCATGCCGATCGGCACCGCGATCTCGGAGGGCAGGTCGACCGCCGGCCCGTCGAGCTCGATCCGCCCGCCGGTGTCGGGCCGCATCGCGCCGTCGGCGTAGGGGCGCAGCTCGTTCTCCAGCAGGCCGCGCAGGGAGGCCGTCTGCCACACGTCCTCGGTGAGAACGGAGTGGGTGTGGGCGAGCGACATGATCCGGCCGACGAAGGCCTCGTAGAAGCTCTCGATGCTCGACGCGGTCCGGGCCGTCGAGCCGACGATGGCCTGCACCGTCGCGAGCGTGTTCTTCACCCGGTGGTGCAACTCGCGGATCAGCAGCGACTGGCGCTCCTCGGCGAGCCGCCGGTCGGTGATGTCGGCGACGACGCCGATCAGGCGCCGCGGCAGCCCGGCCGGCCCGTCGCGCTCGAAGCGGCCGGCCATCTCGATCGTGCGCCACGCCTCCGGCGCGTCGGGACCCTCGGGAGCACCGCGGATGCGCGCCGTCGCGTGCAGCACGCCGTCGCTGTGGAGCGCCCCGGCCACGGCCCGGCGAAACCCCGCCTTGTCCTCCGGATGGACCACGCTGCGGAAGAACTCGCGCATGCTGATGGTGCCGTCCTGCGGCCGGCGGCCGAAGATCTCCCACATGCGCTCGTTCTCCCAGAGCGACTGGTCGTCGAGCACGTGCCATTCGAAGATGCCGAGCGCCGCCACGGTCGTGGCCACCCGGAGCCGCTGCTCGCGGTCGTGCAGGGCGCGCCGGGCCTCCTCCCGGGCGGTGACGTCCTGCAGCACCCCGATCATGCCGGTGAGCGCGCCGTCGGGGGCGCGGGTCGCCTGGCCGCGGGCGGAGATCCAGGCCTCCTGGCCGTCCATGGGCCGGCGGAACCGCATCTCGACCGCGTAGGGGATCGCCTTGGCGACGGCGTCCTGCACGGTCGCCCGGATCCGCTCGAGGTCGTCGCGCCCGACCGCCTGCTGCAGCTCGGCCCAGGTCGGCGCCGCGCCGGCCGGATGGCCGAGGATCGCGGCGGCCCGGTCCGACAGGACGACGCGGCCGTCGGCCGGGTTCCAGCTCCACTCGCCGAGGCCCGCCGAGGCGAGCGCCAGGCGGGTCTGCTCGGCCCGGGCGGTGGCGGCCCCGTCGGCCAGCGCCTCGACCGCGACGATCCGCGTTCCCTCCCGCTCGGGGCCGGCCCGCAGCCGCACCCGGAGCGGCGAGCCGTCGGCCCGGCGCCAGCACGCCTCGCCCGCGAGATCCGGCCCGCTCCTCGGGCCGTGCGGGTGGTCGAGATCGGCGAGGGCGCGCCCGACGAGCGCCCCCGGGGCGAGGCCGAGCAGCGCGCCGAGAGCCGGATTGGCGGCCGCGATGCGCCGGTCCGGCCCGGTCAGGCAGGCGAGGGCGACCGGCGCGCCCTCGAAGGCGACGCGGGGAAGGGGATCGTCCGGCAGGTCGGGGGCGGCGTCGGGCCTCGGGTCCAATGCGGCTCAGTCCTGGTGATCGGCGGGCGGAGTGGCGAAAGGCGCGGGTCCCCGTGTCTCCGCCGGCAGGCTCCGCCCGGTCCGGCTCGGCTGTTGTTATGGAGCGAAACCATGCCTTCCCGCGCGGGCGGCGGCAAGGTCGGCCGTCCGTGCCCGGTCTCTCGTACCTCCGGCGCGGTGCGCTGGAGCACGCCCGGGGCGCTCAGCGGGCCGGCATGTACCGGATCGCCGCGATCAGGATGCCGCCGAGCGCCACCAGCATGGCGCCGAGCTTGATCGTCATCCGCTGCTCCAGGAGCTTCATCTCCGACCGGACGGAGGCGAACTCGTTCTTGGTGTCCGACTTGAAGGCGGCCATCTCCGATCGGACGGCAGCGAACTCGGTCTTCATTTCCTGCCGGACGGCGGCGAACTCGGCCTCCGTCTCCGACCGGACGGCGGCGAACTCGTTCCGGGTCTCGGTCTTGAAAGCCGCGAGGTCGGCCCGGACCGCCGCGAACTCGCTCCTGGTCTCAGCCTGGAACGCCGCGATCTCGGACCGGACGGCCACGAGCTCCGCCTTCACCGAGCCTTCGAGGCTTTGCAGGTCGGCCCGGGTCGGCAGGCCGCCCTGCACCGCCTCGGCGAACACCTCCGACGGTCCCTCCGCGTGCTCGGCGGACATATGGGCCCGGTCGCGAAGGGCGCGGGCGAATTTCAGGGTGTCGAAGGCGACGGCGGTCATGGCGT
Organism: Methylobacterium terrae; assembly: GCF_003173755.1. Lineage (NCBI taxonomy): Bacteria > Pseudomonadati > Pseudomonadota > Alphaproteobacteria > Hyphomicrobiales > Methylobacteriaceae > Methylobacterium > Methylobacterium terrae. The sequence continues at coordinate 231,635 of NZ_CP029553.1, read as the reverse complement.
CAGCCTAGCACGGGCCGGGGTGGCGCGACAGGAACCCGCCCGCCGCGCTCACACCCGCTCGAAGGTCAGGTAGCTCGGCTTACGCCCCTCCGCCGTGGTCTTGGCCTCGTAGCGGGTGCCGGGCCATTCCGGCCACGGCGTGGTCCAGTCGGCGGAACGGGTCGCGGTCCAGCGCAGGGCGGGGCAGCGGGCGGCGCGCACGAGGGTCCAGCCGGCGTAGTCGTCGATGTCGGAGGCGAAGCGGAACTCGCCGCCGGGCACGAGCACCCGGGCGATCTCGCGCAGGGATTCCTCCGAGACGAAGCGGCGCTTGCGCTGCCGGCGCTTCGGCCAGGGGTCGGGATACAGCAGGAAGACGCGCCCGATGCTGGCATCGGGCAGCCGCGGCAGCAACTCCATCGCGTCCCGGTCCCAGAGCCGGACCGTGTCGATGGCCTCGTCGTCGAGGGTGCGCAGCAGCTTCACCACGCCGTTGACGAAGGGCTCGCAGCCGATGATGCCGGTGCCGGGATTGAGCCGGGCCTGCGCAGCGAGGTGCTCTCCACCGCCGAAGCCGATCTCGAGCCAGGTCTCGGCGACCGGGCGCGGGAACAGGGAGGCGGGATCGAGGCGGCCGGCCTCGGGCAGGCGCAGCCGCGGCAGGAGGCCGGCGAGGCGCTCCTCCTGGCCGGGGCGCAGGCGCTTGCCCTTGCGCCGGCCGTAGAAGGCGCGGGCCCGCTCGGGGCTCGCGTCGGTGTCGTGATCGTCCATGATGTCCCGGTGCCGAATGGGGCGTGTCCGCGCCCCGTTAGCACCGGGGCACGGGATCAGGCCAGGGCGCTCTTGAGCTGGCCGACGAGGTCGGTGCGCTCCCACGAGAAGCCGCCATCGGCCTCGGGCTCGCGGCCGAAATGGCCGTAGGCCGAGGTGCGGGCGTAGATCGGCTTGTTGAGGCCGAGATGGGTGCGGATGCCGCGGGGCGACAGGTCGACGAGATCGCCGAGGACCGCCTCGAGCTTGGCCTCGTCGACCTCGCCGGTGCCGTGCAGGTCGACGTAGATCGACAGCGGCTTGGCGACGCCGATGGCGTAGGCGAGCTGGATCGTGGCCTTGCGGGCGAGGCCGGCGGCGACGACGTTCTTGGCGAGGTAGCGCGCCGCGTAGGCCGCCGAGCGGTCGACCTTGGTCGGGTCCTTGCCCGAGAAGGCGCCGCCGCCGTGGGGCGCCGCGCCGCCGTAGGTGTCGACGATGATCTTGCGGCCGGTCAGGCCGGCGTCGCCGTCCGGACCGCCGATCACGAACTTGCCGGTCGGGTTGACGTGCCACACCGTGCCGTCGGTGACCCAGTTCTCGGGGAGCGCCGCTCGGATGTAGGGCTCGACGATGGCGCGCACGGCGGCCGAGTCGAGCGACTCGTCGAGGTGCTGGGTCGAGAGCACGATCTGCGTCGCCTCGACCGGACGGCCGTCGACGTAGCGCACGGTGACCTGGCTCTTGGCGTCCGGCCCGAGCTTGGCCGCATCCCCCGACTTCGCCTTGCGGGCGTCCGCCAGATCCTTGAGGATCTTGTGGGCGTAGTAGATCGGCGCCGGCATCAGGGCGGGCGTCTCGTCGGACGCGTAGCCGAACATGATGCCCTGGTCGCCCGCGCCCTCGTCCTTGTTGCCCGCGGCATCGACGCCCTGGGCGATGTCGGCGGATTGGGCGTGCAGGTAGATCGCGACGTCGTTGTTCTTCCAGTGGAAGCCGTCCTGCTCGTAGCCGATGTCCTTGACGGCCTCGCGGGTCAGCGCCTCGAGGTCCTTGAAGGTGACCGAGTCGGGGCCGCGCACCTCGCCCGCGATGACGATGCGGTTGGTGGTCGCCAGGGTCTCGACGCCGAGGCGGGCCTCCGGCATCACCGCCAGGTAGGCGTCGACCACGGTGTCGGAGATGCGGTCGCAGACCTTGTCCGGATGGCCCTCGGAGACCGACTCGCTGGTGAACAGGTAGTTGGAACGCGGCATAGGTTGCGAGCCCTCAGGTCTCGTCGAGCGCGGCGTGAGAGGCCTACCCTACTCGACACTTCGATCGCGGGGTTCTGGCAGCCGGAATCCCGAACGTCAATCCGACGGACCGGAGTCGTTCGCTTTATCGAACGCTCGTTGCGCCGAAAGCGCATGGTCGACGGCGCGCACGAGGCCGCCCAGGGCCTGGCGGCGGTCCCCGTCGAGATGGGTGTCGGCGGCGCGCGCCACCGCCTCGGCGAACCCGGTCCAGCCTGCCAGCACCTCGAGCCGCGCCTGCGGCCGGTCGCTGAGCCCCGGCGCGTGCGGATCCCGCCCCGGCATTCCCTCGAAGAAGAAGCCGACCGGCACGCCGAGCACCCGCGCGAGGGTGTCGAGGTCGGTGGCGCTCAGGCGGTTGGCGCCCTTCAGGTATTTTCCGAGCTGCGACAGCGAGACCTCGAGGGGGCCGGCCAGGGCCTCGCGGCTGAGGCCGGCGCGCAGGCGCCGCTCCTCGATGAGCCCCCCGATATGCACGTCCCGTTGGTCCGCAGGTTTCCCGGCCATCTCTCGGCTCGCAGGGCTGCCCGCGCGTCGCGTCGCGGCATGGAAGACGACGGGTCGATTGTTGATTCCCAACGGTTGCGATCGCGTAAATGCCCGCGGTTTGGGCGAACGCTTCATCCGGCATAGCGGATGTCGCGGTCCGGACCGGACGTTCCCGGCCGGGCAGGGCCTGTCCTCACCCAGCGTTAACGCAGCCCCGACGAGGGTTGCGGGACGATCCCGGCGCGCGGGCACCGATCCTCTCGCGCCGGCGCCGGCGTCGGGGGAGGCCTGCCGGTTGTCCCGCTCCCCGTGCTTGAGGAGGACGTGCCGATGCTCTCGACCGCCGACATCTGCCTGCGCCTCGGCGCAGCCGTGCTCGCCGGGGGATTGGTCGGCCTCAATCGCGAGATGCATTCCAAGCCCGTCGGCGTGCGGACGCTCGGCCTCGTGGCCCTCGGCGCGGCCCTGGTGACCCTCGCCGGATCGGGCTTCTCCGGCGACGGGACGGATGCAAATGCCAGCCGGGCGATCCAGGGCACCATCACGGGAATCGGCTTCCTCGGCGCCGGCGTGATCGTGAAGGGCGAGGGCAGCCGGGTTCACGGCCTCACCACCGCCGCGGCGATCTGGGTGACGGCTGCCCTCGGCATCGTCTGCGGCCTCGGAGCCTACCTGCCACTGGCGCTGGGCACCGGCTTCCTGCTCGCGACCCTGCTGATCGGGGGAGCCGTCGACCGGGCCATCGAGGCGCGCCGGCGCGTCCGGAGGGGGGAGGAGCGGCCCGGGAGCGGCAACGGGTGAGGGCTGCGCTGCGGGAGCGGCGTCACGGGAGGGCCGTCACGGACGTGCCGTCAGGGGCAGGAGTTCACGGTCAGGACCAGGGAGGCTTCGAGCACGCGCCGGCCCGACGCGTCCCGTACGTCGGCGCGGCACCGGGAGCGCTCGTCGATGCCGGCTTCCTCGCCCATCAGTTTTGTTAGTACAACACGGACGTGGTCGCGCGCCGCATCCAGATCCGCCAGTTCCGTTCCTTCGTCATCGAGGATGGCGGTGCCATCGAACGTGTCGATGTAGTAGAGAGGCATTGCGTGAACCTTCCGCCGATGCGAGCCGCACACCATACCGATTCATCGCGAAAAGGTTCCTGACGGCGGCGCGGACCGATCGATCCTCCGCTTCGTCGCGCGAGAGCCACGGGTCGCTGCAACGGGTTCCGGCGGGTGATCCCGACGCGTGACCCTGGCGGGCGTCCTTGACGAAGGACCTCCCGGGTCAGCCGCGCGGCTGCGGGAGGCTGCGGCTCAGGTCGATCAACTCGCGCCGCACCTGTCCGTCGACATCGCCCGGTCCGTCGCCGGCGATCGCCAGCACGATGCGCCGGCGGGCGGCTTCGAGGAAGGCGGTCGCGTAGGGCCGGTCGCCCCGGAGATACAGCGAGCCGAGCTTCTTCTCCCGCCAGGCGACCGCGATGATGAACTCGCCCGGCGCGACTTCCTCCAGATCGAACTGAAGCGAGTTTCCATCGTGCGCCATGATGCCGGATCGAAATTCCTGGGAGGCGCGACCGCGGCCGGACGGGCCAGGCAGGCCATAGCGCGAAACCGGAGCGCGGGGTAGCGGCGATCTCGCGGGGCCACGGTCCTCGAGAGCCGCCCGCGCGCCGACGGGGATCGTCGCAAAAAGCAAAAAAGAAGCCGCTCTCGCGAGCGGCTTCAGTCAGGGAGGAAACGCCCTAGGAGGGCTGCGGCACCACGGCCAGGCCGCGATGCTGCATTGCAACAATTCATATTGCGCTGCATCGTTCCGTACCATCCTGCGATTTCGCGAGAACAACGAGGCGTCCGCACGGGTTCGGACCGGACCGGACGCCTCGTCATCGAGGAGATCGCGAGATGAGTGCGTCTCGCCCTCGGCCAATGCACGCCCGCTAGGACCGTTCCGGGACCGATCCCGGTCCGGCCGATCCCCGCCGCGCGACAGGCTTGCCGCGCCCCAAGCCTGTCGCGGAAGCGCGATCCATCGTGAGAACCTTTCGCCGTAAGAACCCTTGGGGAGTATTCTGCGTTGGGCGGTGACGACCGACGGAGACGTGCCATGGCCCCACCGAGTCACAAGCCCGAGCGCACCACGAACCGGGTGCGGCCCGCACTGCTGGGCCTGGCGCTCGTCGTGGCGGTGATCGCCCTCGTGGCCTACGCGGCCCTCTACAGCCCGCGCTGACGGGACCGGCACACCGATCGACGACGCACGAACGTCGAGGGAGATGACGATGCCCGACGACGAACCGCCGCCGGCCGGCGGAAGGCCCCCGGCCCCGACGCCGCCCGCCACCGATCCGACCGGCATCGGGCCGCCGCCGGCCGGGGCCGAGATCGCTCCGGACGGCGCCGTGACGTCCGGTGCGCCGTCCGAAGCCGAGCCGGGACCGGACCGATCCTGACGCGACGCCCGCCGGCAGCACACCGCCGGCCGGCGTCGCGGGGCGTGGGGGCGAGCCGCGACCGGCCGCCGCTTCCGCTCGTTCCGGTCCATGACCGAGTTCGGCCGCGTCTCGTTGTTCGGGTATGGCTGAGGCCGAGGTCAAGGACGCGACCGGGATGGGAGACAATCGGGAACGTCCCGAGATCGATCGAGTTGTGAGGCCGAGTTGTGAGTCATCGAGAAAGGCGTTTACGCATGGATATCTGGCGACTGATTGAACGCGATCACGCGAACATCGCACAGCTCATCCGCGAGATCCCGAACGCGCTCAACGGTCCCGGCGTGGTGCGAAGCCGCGAGCGGTTGCTGTCCGACCTTCTCGACGAACTCCACGCCCACGCCGTCTCGGTCGATGCCGGCCTGCTGACGCTGCTCGACCGGTACGCCGAGGCGCGTGCGCTGGTCGAGGGGCTGCGGCGCGAGCACGAGGAGGTCATGGGAGACCTCGACCGCCTCGCGCGGACCCGCCGGCCGGCATCCGGCTGGCTGAACACGTTCGAGGACGTGACCTACGGGGTCGACCGGCACCTGCACCGGCACTGGCACGAACTCGTGCCGTTGGCCCGCCGGGTTCTCTCCGAGCAGGAGATCCGCGAGGCGGCGACGGCGTTCGTGCGGGCGCGCAGCCGCGTCCTTCGCACGGCAGGGCGGGGTTCGGGCGCGTCCGGCGGATCGGGCGACCTCGTCGTCGCGGCCGTGGCCGGCCTCGCGATCGCCGGCGCGGGGCTGCTGGCCTGGCGTTCCGGCCTGCTCGGCGGCGCGTCCGTCCCGTCGCGTACGCCGACGCGCGAACGGGGCGAGCGGGACGGCCCCCGCCGCGGCCAACCCCTTTCCGATCGCGCGGCAGCCTCCGCGCCCGGACCCCGGAGGCCCGGGGAGGATTTCCAGGCCCGCCAGGAGCGCCTGCTGGACGAGGCAATCGAGGAGACCTTCCCGGCGAGCGACCCGATCTCCCCGAGCCGGATCACCCGCTAGAGCATGTCCCGACTGACGTGAGACCGGTTCGTCGCAGACAATGCGGCGGCCACAGACCGAGGGCGGCGCCCGATTGCAGCGCGATCGGGCGCCGCTGCAGGGACCGGTCGCCCGTCGCGCCGCGGGACGCCGCGAACTTCGACCCGCGACGGGCGTAGTCCAGGTACGAACCCCGCGGCGACGACCGCGCCGAATCCGAGAGCGATGCCCATGAGCTACGAAACCGACGTTCCGCCGCACCTGTCGGCCCAGCGCGCCGACCCCCCGGCGCCCCTCGATGCTCCTAATCCCAACGCGGCGATGCTGAAGGGCGACATCGATTCCGGGCGCAGCGGCGACAAGGTCGAGGTGTTCGATCCCGGGATGGCGATGCTCGGGACCTGCGAGGAGGCGGGCGGCAACGCCCTCTCGCCGAAGGACATCGCCCGGGCCCGCCTCGCCGAGATCAAGGAGCGCTGGCGCCTGTCTCCCCGCAAGCCCGGCTATGCCCACAACCACGCCGACCCGACCCTTGCGCTGTATGTCGGGTTCATCGGTGTCGCGGGCGTGGGCCTTTCCGCCGCGATCTGGTTCATCCGCGCCGGCGTGTAGGCCCGGTCCGGAAGCGCGCGGCGGCGCGCGCCACGCCGCTCGGCCGGAAGGGCGTCCGGCCCCGGACGGATCTCAGGCGCGGCGGAACGCCAGGGCCGCCCGGAACGGGGCTGCCAGGAGGGTGAAGAGGCCCCCGACCGTGAGGACGAGCAGGACCGAGAGAAGCGCTCCGAAGATGCCGATGAAACGCACGCTGTGGCCTCGCTGGGCTGGCATCGGCCGCATCGGGTGCGCGGCCGGTTCGATGGCGAGAGAGGCACCCCAAACAAGGCGGGAGTGAGGACCCGGCATCACGCTCAAGCCGATTCTCGCGGGAATCCTCAGGAAATTCGAGGCGACCGGCGAACCGAGGTCGGTGAAGGTCCCGATGGCGAGATGCCCGCCGGAGGGATAGGACCTTGGCGGGCATCCTGCGTGATCGAGGGGTGGGGAACCCGCTGCTGACGGGGAGAACGTCACGCTCCGGTCGTGGTTCCCGCCGAGCTTGATCGGGGCTGATGCGGGCTCGCGCTTGCGCGAGTCCCGTCCTGGGAAAGGCGCAGGGTTCCGGCGCGCCGGCGCGGGATCGGCCTGCGATCGATCGGCGCCGCTGGACCATGCCGGACGACCTTGAGGACTGGGGACCGGGGACGGATCCTGGCGCGTGTGCATCGTCTCGGACTGGGTGCCGAACGTCCCAGAATGCATCCTCGCCGATCGATCGGTCCTCGAGCCCGTGGCCCGACCCGATCTGCCGGAGCATACTGGCAACCTCGCGGAGGTCGGAGCATCTCCGGTGGACGCCGCTTCACGCTTCCGGCCGCGCATCGACGGCTGGATTCTCGACGAAGGCGGATGGCTCGATCCGGCGGACAGGTGCGCCACGCTGGAGAAGGCCCGTCAGCCTGCCTGTGCGCGTCTCAGCTTCGCCGACGGTCGGGTGCCCTGGGCCGACGGCGTGCTGGTCGTCGCGAAGGCATCCCGCCATCGAGCGGTACCGAAGCCCGGCATCCCGGAAGAGGCGGCAGCCCGACACCCGAAAGGGGGCGTGAAGCGGGCACCAGGCTGCCGCCGAGCCGGGGCAGGCCGAAGGCCTGCGGGCGTGACCGGGATCTAGCTTCCGGTCGGCCTCCAGGGATGTGTGGTGGCGCACGGGAGCGGGGTTGCCGGTCGCTCCCCCGCGATCGGGGGGCGACCGCCCGCTGGGCGGGACGAGCCGACGGCCCGCGCCCGCTCCGGCCGACAGCACGGCCGGGCACCGATTTCAGTGGAAAAACCCGCCCCGACAAGGGCTCTAAGCATGCGTGGCGTCCTAAGCATGCGTGGCGTCCCCGGCAGGGCTCGAACCTGCGACCCCAGGTTTCGTACCACTTCGGCTTTCGCCGCCGCCGCGAGGCGTTCGTGGTCTGGACTATCCCTTCACCGTAGCCTCGAAGAGGCCCTTAGGTGCCGCCCGTCTAGTCTCTACACCTTCCCAGCCTGGAGGCCGGGCTTGGCTCGGGATCGGCGTGAGGCCTGGAGAGGCTCGACGCTTTCCCCGACTTTGAGCGGATCCGCCGCGCGGTTTCCCGGCGCGACGCCCAATTCGGTTTAGGAAACCTGTGCTCTGTCCAGCTGAGCTACGGAGACCCACGGCGAGCCTCTTACCATCTCGCCCGTCTTCCGCCAACCTCGTCGATCGCGGATCGGGGGCGGCTTCCACCATGAGACGACGAATCGCGGCGGGGCTCGCCCTGGTGCTCCTCGCCGGTGCGGCCGAAGGCGCCGCTCCCCGCACCCGCGAGCCGCCGGCCTGCCGGGGCCGTACAGCCGGACGGGACCGGATCGAGGCGGTGGCCGCCCGGGGCGAGCTCGTCCTCGCCTCCGGGCGGCGGGCCCGGCTCGACGGCCTGCGCTGGCCGGACGATCCGGCGGCGGCGGACGCCGCGCGGGTCTGGCTCGCGGGCCTCGCCGGGCGGGCGCTCGCCACCCGCGAGGCGCCGGAGCCGGACCGGTGGGGCCGAATCACCCTCGACGCGGTCACGGCGGAGGGCGATCCGGTCGACCTCGCCGGCGGGCTCGTCGCGGCCGGGCTGGTGCCGGTCGATGCCGGGGAGGGGGACAGCCTGTGCCGCCCGGGGCTGCTGGCTCTGGAGGAGGAGCCGCGCCGCACGGGGCGCGGGCTCTGGACCGGGGCGCCGCCGGTGCCGGCCGAGGACGTCGCGCGGCTCGCGTCGCTCGCGGGGCGCTTCGCGGTGGTGGAGGGCCGGGTGCGCGCCGTCGGCGAGCGCGAGCGCCGCACCTACCTCAACTTCGCCCCTTTCGGCGCGGAAGGTGTTACCGTCACGGTGTCGAAACGCACTTGGCGGATCATGCTCGAACGTGGTTTCTCTGCTGTCGCGCTTCGGGGGCGGCGCGTGCGGGCTCGCGGCATCGTCGAGCTGTGGCGCGGGCCGACCCTGGATGTCGGCGCGGCCGAGATGATCGAGATGCTGGACGAGGAGCAGGCGCAGCGGCGCTGAACGCCATGGGGTGGCCTTTCACGCGAACAAAGCCGGCCGGCCGCGCGGCCCGCACGCCTGCAGCGGCTCCCGGGCCCGCGGCAGCTCCCGGGCCCGCGGCGGCTCTCGGGCGAGTGGCAGCTCTCGGGCCAGTGGCAGCTCTTGCCCTGCTCCTCGCCGCCTGCACCGCCGACCAGACCGGCGCGCTGGCGCCGGTGGCGGCCGTCGTGCCGCCGGAGGCGCCGCGCACCACCGGGCGCGACCGGCCGGCCAACGACGCCGACCACGCCAAGCTCGTGGCCTCGTTCGGCGGCGAGTACAGGGCGCCCTCGGCGCTCCGCCTCGTCAGCGACGTCACCGACCGCCTGGTCAAGGCGACCGAGCGGCCGGACGAGACCTACGCGGTGACGCTGCTCGATTCGCCGGTGGTGAACGCCTTCGCGCTGCCGACGGGTCGCCTCTACGTCACCCGCGGTCTCCTGGCGCTCGCCGACGATACCTCGGAGCTCGCCGCGGTGCTGGCGCACGAGATCGCCCACGTGACGCTCCGCCACGCCAGCGCCCGCACCGAGATGGCGCTGCGCTCCGAACTCGTCAGCAAGGTCGTGGCCGACGTGCTCAACGACCCGGCGACCGGCGCGCTTCTGCAGGACCAGTCCCGCTTCGTGCTGGCCCGGTTCTCGCGCACCCAGGAATTCGAGGCCGACCAGACCGGGGTGCGCACGCTCGCCCGCGCCGGCTACGACCCGTTCGGGGCCGCCCGCTTCCTCACCGCGCTCAACCGCACCACGGCGCTCCGCGCCGGGTCCGGGCTGAACTCCGAGCCCGACATGCTGGCGACGCACCCGAGCACCCCGGAGCGCATCACCCAGGTGACGCAGGCCGCCCGGCGCATCGGCGCCCCCGGCCTCGGCACCGACGACCGCAACCGCTACCTCGCGGCGATCGACGGCATCGCCTACGGCGACAATCCCGCCGACGGGCTGATCCGCGGCCGCCGCTTCATCCACCCGCGCCTCGGCGTCGCCTTCGAGGCGCCGGAGGGCTTCGGGCTCGACAACACCGCCCGGGCGGTGCTCGGCACCACCCCGGACGGCAAGAGCCGCCTCCTGTTCGACGCCGTCGAGACCAATGCCGGCCAGGGCCTCGAGGAGGTGCTGAAGGCGACCTGGAACGACGCCATCGAGACCGGCAGCTTCGAGAACCGGATGCTGAACGGCTTCCCGGCGGTCACCGCCGTTTCGAAGGGCAAGGAGTGGTTCTTCCGCCTCGCCGCGGTGCGGGTCGGGCCCAACACCTTCCGGATGATCATGGCGGCCAAGGGCACGAGCGACCCGGAGCCTGTCTTCGGCCGCTGGCTCTCCAGCATCGCCCTGGTGACGCCGGAGGAGGCCCGCAGCCTCAAGCCCCTGCGCATCCAGGTCGTCACCGCCGCCCCCGGCGACACCGCCGAGAGTCTGGCCCAGCGCATGACGGCTGTCGACCGGCCGCTCGAGCGCTTTCAGGTCATCAACGGCCTCGACAAGGGCGCGGCCGTGCGCGCCGGCCTGCCCTACAAGCTGGTGGTGGAGTAGGGAGGCGGGAATCGGCCCGATTCCGGAGGCGGCCCCGCTTCTCAACCCCGGCCGGCCATGCTATCTGGGCAGCCGCCGCGGGTGTAGCTCAATGGTAGAGCAGCAGCCTTCCAAGCTGAATACGAGGGTTCGATTCCCTTCACCCGCTCCAGCTATTTCACCTTGCAGAGCAAGGCCTTAGACTTCCCTACCGCTGGGCTCGTGTTCTCCGTCGCGTTCCCCGCGCCTCTTCAGGCCTCGTTCCGGCGTGCCCGATGCTTGAGCCGCAGGTTCGCCACGGCGCGCGACTTGCCGAGCCCGTCCCGCGCGTAGCGAGCCGCGGTCGACGTGGTCGCGTGCGTTGCGACCGTCTTCAGCGACTCAAGGTCTGCCCCGGCCTCGTCGCCTCCGGGGATCGCGCCAGCCCGAGCATCCACGTTGCGAATCTCGGCCGGGATACCCACCGCCTTCGCGATCCTGCACCACTCCCGGGGGGTGAAGACCCATTCGGCGTAGGGCTTGCCGGTCGCCTCGTTGATGATGAGCGGACCGACCCGCCGGTCAGCCGGACCGTGCGTCACCAGTTCGAGTACGATCGGACGGAGCTTGAGGTCGTGGGCGGTGAACGCGCCCGTCTTCGTCGTGGTTTTGCGAATCGCCAGATCCGCGGCGAGGTCGGAACCGACGCGGCGACGCTCGCCATCGAGGGAACCGGGCCGTCGCCCTGGCTCGGCATGAGCGGCGCGTGGATCCCCGCGGGGGCGATGCCGCCGTCGGCGATCCTGCGGGCGCCGTGGAGCGAGGCGCGCCACGCCTGGATGTCGGGCGTCGTCAGCGGCCTCGCTGTTGCAGCGTTCGACCTCGTCATGCGGCTCTGATGGCTGTCCCTGCCGGTCGATCCGCGCGGCCTCGGCTCGAACGCGTCCTGGCGCGACGGCGACATCAACGCCTCGACCACCGAAGCGAACCCGGCCTTTACGATCGACAGCCCCGCGGGCCGCCGCCTAGCCTTCCGGCTGATGTCGGAGGCCTTGCCGACCTCGCCCGACGGCCGCGAGCCCGGCGACCTCCGGCTCGACGGCAACAGCATCGCCCCGAGCCCCTCTGCCCGACTGGATCCCCCATGCACACCTTTCGCACCCTCTGCGCTGCGGCGCTGATCCTCGCCGGATCCGCGGCCCGCGCCCTCGACCCGGGTGAGCGGCCGAGTACCAGCCGCGATCCGGGCACGAACTTCGACAAGCTCGGTGCGAGGTCGCTTCGGGTCCCGTCCGCCGACGCCCTGACGGTCGGCGACAAGGCGATCTCGGCTATCCTCGGGACGAAGGCTCCGCTTGCCTCTCCGACCTTCTCGGGCGACGTCACGGTCTCGGGCAAGGTCTCCGCCGAGGCCATCACCGGCGAGGGGACGGGGGCGACCGTCACGCCCTCGGACGGCCGGGGCAAGGACACGCTCGGAAACCTGATCGGCCGGACGCCGGTGCGGTTCTACCCCGAGAATTTCGGGCAGGGCGCATCCGTCGGTACCGGCGGCGACGACGTCGACGCGATCGCGCGGGCCCTGAACGCCGCGGCTGCCGTGCGGGGGACGGCCGTCATCCGCACGGCGCTCAAGTCCTCCACGATGCTGACCGTGCCATCCGGCGCGACGCTGCAGATCGAGGGCGGCTCCCTGACGTTCACCGCGGACACGAACGGGGTCCGCATCGCCGAGTCCGCTCGCATGAACGGCTGGGGCGATATCAACGTCGGCGCGGGCGTCGCCGGCTTCAGCAAGACGGCCATCCTGATCGACGGGACCGGCGGCATCACGGATGCGCTGATCAGCGGCGCCATCCGGGTCAACAACGTCTCGGGGGCCCGCACCGGCACCGGGCTCGGCCTCGTCGCCGCAGGTCTGTTCGCCAATCGCGTGATCTACACACGCCTGGAACTCGCGTCGATCAGCAAGTTTGCGACCGGTGTGCAGCTCAAGGCGTCCGGCCTGGCATTTGTCAACTCGAATTACGTCAAAGTCGGCGTCATTTACGACTGCATCTATCACATCGTTACAGATACATCGGATTTCAATTTCTTCACCGGGGCGATTCAGCCTGAGGCTTCTGCGGCTCGCGCGCTGGTGGTCGGCGGGCAGGGCAACCAGTTCGAGCTGATGGTGTGGGACTGGCACCTGGCCGCCGACAAGGCGACCGCCATCGAGTTCATGCCGGGCTCGCGCAACAACATCGTCCAGTCGCCGGTCGGCCCGGACCTCGTGACGGATCGCGCCTCCGCGAGCAAGCGCGACGCCAACACGGTGCTCGACTGGCGCAACATCGCGCCCGCGCTGCGCCCGCTCCTGCCGCCGTCGATCCGGTTCCCGACCTGGGCGGGCAGCCAGGACGACATCCTCGTCCACGCCGACAAGCGCTGGACCGTCACCCAGACGGCGGGATCGCCGCCGACCGGCGGAGCGCTCGCCAACATCTTCGACCTCGACATCGACAGCGGGGCCGGGTGGAACGCCACATCCGCCTTCCCGGTCGCCATCGAGGTGGATTTCGGTACGACCGGGCCGGGGTACTTCTTCGGCATGGGGGCGAACTTCGACTTCGGCCAAGTCCCGCCCAACGTGTCGTTCGAGACCTTCGACGGGTCGACCTGGACCACGCAGCGGACGTTCACCGACAACGCCAACGGCCAAGTCGCCTACGCCATCGACGGCTTCCTGACCGGCGTGCGGAAGGTCCGCATGACGATGAGCGGCGCTCCGTCGGGCGGGGCCGTCAATGTCAGTCGGATGTTCGCCTTCGGCACGCTGCCGGATGGCGGCGGCGCGTTCCGGCCGACCTACACGGATCGACCCCTGAATATCAAGATGCTGACGGTCGCCCCGCCGCCGACCCCCGGCTACGGCCGCATCTTCAACGACATCAACGATGGAAAATGGAAAGTTATTGAGCCGAGCGGCATCGTCAGGACGTTCGTGACAACCCCGTAATACTGCTCGAAGAATCGCGACGACCGCCGCGCCGCCCGGTTCTGGCGACCTGGCGCCGATGACCTGCTCCCCTGATTTCCTGCCATCCGTAAGTTGGGTCCATCGGGATGGAGATGGACCATGCGCAAGAGCCGGTTTTGCGAGGAGCAAATCATCGCGGTGCTCCGCGAGCATGACGCGGGCGTGAAGACCGCCGATCTGTGCCGGAAGCACGGGATCAGCGATGCGACACTGTACAACTGGAAAGCCAAGTACGGCGGTCTGAAGGTGTCCGAGGCAGCGCGACTGCGCACCCTGGAGGATGAGAACCGGCGGCTGAAGAAGCTGCTGGCCGAGGCCGTGCTCGACAACGCGGCCCTGAAGGATTTGCTGGCAAAAAACTGACCACGCCCGCCGCACGGTTTGCTGCTGTCGAAGCCGTGATCAAACATCACGGCTTCTCGGAACGGCGTGCGTGCGGGCTTCTCGGGGTAGACCGCTCGGCTTTCCAATATGAGCGCAGGCCCGGCACCGATGACGCGCTACGAGCTCGGCTGCGCCACCATGCGGGCGAGCGCCGCCGGTTCGGCTACCGGCGGCTGGCGATGTTGCTCAAACGGGAGGGGGCGTGCGTGAACCTGAAGAAGGTCTACCGGCTCTATCGAGAGGAGAAGCTCACCGTGCGCCGTCGCGGCGGACGCAAGCGAGCACTTGGGACCAGAGCACCGATGGTGATCCCACAGGAGGCCAACCAGCGCTGGTCATTGGACTTCGTCAGCGACGCGCTCGCCGACGGGCGGCGCTTCCGCGTCCTGAACGTCGTCGACGACCACACCCGCGAGGCGCTGGCGACGGTGGTGGACACCTCGCTCTCGGGCCTGCGCGTCGTGCGCGAGTTGGACCGGCTCGTTGCCGAGCGTCGTTTGCCTGCCATGGTGGTGAGCGACAACGGCACCGAACTCACCTCGACCGCTGTCCTGCGCTGGGCTCAGGAACGAGGCGTTGAATGGCACTACATCGCGCCGGGCAAGCCGATGCAGAACGCCTTCGTGGAGTCGTTCAATGGGCGATTGCGCGACGAATGCCTGAACGAACATGTCTTCGGCACGTTGTTCGAGGCGCGTCGCATCATTGATGCTTGGCGGATCGACTACAATACCGCCCGACCACACACGAGCCTCGCCGGGCTGACCCCGATGGAGTTCGCCGCCAAGGCCAGTGCCCTCGCGATGCAACAGACTGGGGGCACTGCGCCGCGTGGGGGCTCCATGCCCCCAGCCTGTTGCTCACCCGCCCCGCAAGGGGCAGAACAGGAACAGACCTAACCTACGCGTGGCGGGAAAGCGGGGAGCAGGTCACCGACAGTCTGGAGATCCTGAGGACTGCGAGCAGTTTCGAGCGGGCCTTGCCTCTCGTCCCGAAGCACGAGGGTGGATGGTCCGATGACCCGCAGGATCCGGGCGGGGCCACGAACCTCGGCGTGACGGTCGGCACGCCGAGTCTGTGGCTCGGCCGGCCGGCGACGAGGGCGGAGGTCAAGGCGCTCACCGTCGCGATCGTGGCGCCGCTCTACCGGCGCAGGTTCTGGGATGCGATCCAGGGCGACGCGCTGCCGGCGGGGCGCGATCACGCGCTGTTCGACGTGGCGGTGAACGGCGGGCCGAAGCGCGCGGCGATCGGGCTGCAAGCGGGCGCTCGGCATCGCCGACGACGGCAAGCTCGAGCCCCCGGGGCCAGTGGGTCACCGCTGTCGCCCAGACCGCGACCGAGGTGCTGACCATCCTGCGGGATCTGCGGGAGATCGGGCGCCGGCAGGTCGAGCCCCTGGCCCGGATTTCAGAATGCGTGCGGGTCACGCGGGAAGAGGCGAAAGCCCGGACCGATCTGCTGCGCAGCATCGACCGGAAGCAGGTCATTCGCTACCGGACCGGCGGCCGGCATGAATAGCGCTCCGGAACCCGCGCGCCGCTGATATCAGCGCGCTTTGCCGTCGACGCGTCGACGGCAAAGCGTCCGGCGCATCAGCGCCGGCGCGCGTTCGGGCTTAGCCAGCGCCTCCGAACGACTCCGTTCGAAGGCGCCGCGGCATGACCTGTTGACCGGCGACTTCATCGGACCCCTGAGGCCTCGCCTTCAGCCCTGCCGGCAGCCGCCGAGCGGGGCTTTTTCGTCCCCGGGCCTGCGCGGCGATCCAGGCGAGGCGCTCGGCCTCTTTCCGGCCGCAAATTGGCGCCCAGCGCCGCGAACACGCCCGACAGCTGCGCCCGCTCGGCCTCGACGGCTGGCCCGTCCAGAGCCGCCGGCCGCCAGCGCCTGGATAGGCCCGGCACGACGACGCCGGGGATGTGCAGGGCGTGATCTCGCCCTGAGCGCGGCGTTCTCCGACCGATGGTGGCCGGCTCTCGTGGCCCTGCTCGTCATCGGACCGGTTGGGATTGCGGCCGCATCTCAACGCCCGGCTTCCTCATCCAGCCGTCCCGCTGCCCGCCTCAGGCCATTGCCGTGCTTCAAACGTAGCATAAGATTAGGTAAATCTTTATTTCGATCAAGGGCGATTTATTCTAAATAGTGTGAAACCTTCATAAGGTAGTCGCCCTTCTTGTGATCCATAGATATAAAAATGATCATTCGCATTTTTGCATGCGCCACTTCTAATTGCAATCATGACATCGGGATATTTTGAGAGGTAAAATTTTTCGTCTACTGGTACTTTGTAAGGCAGCCTGCCTTCGAAATATCCGTGTTCGACAAAATGATCTTTTGCATTCAAAAAAATTCCCTCTTTGATCGCATCATTTACATCTTGATATGTGTCAAGATACCATTTTTCATCAAAATATACTTGCTTCAATGCAAATCTGACTATTTCTGAATAAACCTCATCAACGATTACGTACTCCCTGGCTCCATCTGAAACGCGTTGAATCGCAAGATTCTTATTGATGCGAGATGGGAATTTCTTGCTCTTCTTCAATGCCAACATCAGGATTCGTCCTGTATGTAACGATAGTTTATGGAAATGCAATATAAGATTCGCATGTCAAAACAAAGACTATTTTGGAGGCGAAATTTGCCTCGACGTTCCAAAAATTTGGCTGGCAACCCAAAATATGGGCAAGACTAACAGTGCCGCCGTCTTCACCGCATTCCGCCGCCGGGCCGACGTCGCATCCTCGACGGCCAGTTCCTCTGCCGACCGCCGGTGCGCCAGGACGGCCGCGGCGAGGTCGAGGCTCCCCGGCCCGATCTCGCTCACGGCCGGCTTCGACAGATCGCCGTCGCCCTGCAGCAGTCCCGGCTGGTGCAGGACCGTCCGGCGACAGGATTGGCGCTAGTGCACGGACGCCGACGTCCTGACCACGCATCCGTTTGCTAACACTTTGTCAAAGCTGCAGCAATCGCGTCAGCGGGTGCACCTTTCGAGCGCGCCGATGCACGAGCTTCCTCCTCTCCCCGCCCGCAGGGAAGAGGGGAGCATCGGCGCCTTCGTCTTTCCTTTCCCCTCCGGCCCGCCGTTCCTGGTTCAGGCGAGGGTGCGCCGCATCCTCTCGCGGAGCGAGCGCGAGATCTCGTCGGACCTCACCGCCAGGACGGAGAGGAGGGTGTCGCCAAGGCCGTGCGAGGCTTCCGCCGCGCCCTGCAGGTAGACGTGTGGCTCGAAATCCTCGCGGGGCGGGATCCGGTACGTGCGATCGAGGTCCGCGACGTCCGGGTAGGGCAGGATCGGCTCCAGGGCCGGGCGGGCGCTGCGCTCGTAGTCGGGTCGCGGACGACCGCGCCGCAGGATCGGCGCCGGCTCGCGCCGGCGTAGAGGTCCGTCGTGTCGATGGCGATGCCGGCATTCGCGGCCGGGGCGCGCGCCGCTCTCGACCCGCTGCTGGTAGAGGATTTGGCGGAGCGTCTCGAGGAGATCGGGACCGACGACGGCGCAGTTCGTGCTCCGGAACGCCGGCACCCGGGCGGCGCGCCGGTCCCCGGGCCGGTCGTCGGTGAAGTCTGTGAAGCCCGAATGGAAGTCCTCGTTGATGACGGGCGAGCTGTCGGACGGCTTGAGGGCGTGCCCGCGGAACACGATGTCGACCGCCGCGCTCGGAAACCGGCCGTGGAGCAAAGCCGCACGGCACCGGTCGTGGCCGCGTTCTCCGGGCCGGGGGGCCGGTCGTTTCGTCAGGCCGCCAGCCGGAACGGGTTCGGGCCGCTCGTCCGGACCACCGCGACGCTAAGTGCACCTCACGAAACTCCCGCTGCGCTGACCCCGCCACAGCGAGCGGCGACGGTGATCGGGAGTTTCGTGAGAGACACTCAGCCCGATGCGCCGCGTGCTCTGCGTGGCGGCGGCGAGGACGGGCGCCGCCGGGGAGATCCCGGGTTCGAGGGGGCGCTGGCGCCGCCAGGCGCCGTCGGTGCCGGGCGCCTCGCCCTCGGCGAAGAGGGCGAGGGTCTCCTCGAGCCCGGCGCGCGGGTCGGCCCCGCCGTCGTTGCCCGGAACCGGGAAGGCGAGGCGCAGGATCGCGAGGGGCGCCGTCGCCTCAATACTTCGGCAGGCCGGGCGGGTTGGTCTCGGAGCGCGGCAGCGCCTCCTCCTCCAGGCCCCAGCGCGCGAGCATCCGGCCGTACCTGCCGTTCGCGATCAGGTCGTTGGTGGCCTGCGTCAGCGCGTCGGCGAGGCCGCTGCCCTTGGCGGTCGCGACCGCGACGTCGGACGTGAGCGGCCAGCCGGCGCTGAGCGTGCCGACCCGCCGGATGTCGCGGTCGCGGGCCGCCACGAAGACGAGCTGCGCGTGCGGCTGCACGATCGCGTCGGCCCGGCCGGAGCGCAGGGCGACGAGGCGCGCGGCCTCGTCGTCGAAGAGCTGAAGGTCGATGGGCTTCAGGCCCGCCGCGACGTTCCGCCGGCTCCACTCGACCAGGATGCGCTCCTGGTTGGTGCCCCCGCCGACGCTGATCGTCAGCCCCGCCGCGTCCCTGGGTTCGCGGATGCCGTCGATCCTGCTGCCGGCGCGGACGAAGAAGCCGTGCAGCCCCTGCCGGTATGTCGAGAAGTCGAACTTCTCCTTGCGCTGCTCGGTGACGCCGACATTCGAGATCACGGCGTCGTAGCGGCCCGAGGCGAGGCCGAGCGGCCAGTCGGCCCAGGCCACCGGGACGAGGGCGAGCCGGAGGCCCAGGCTGTCGGCGACGAGCTGGGCGAAGTCGGGATCGGCGCCGACCACGGTCCTCGCGTCGGTCGCGTAGGTGCCGAGCGGCGGCCCGCCCGGGGTGATCGCCACCGTGAGGACGCCCGGCTCGACGAACCGGGCGCCCTTCGGGATCCGGGCGATCGCCGCCGGGTCGGCCTCGGCGCGGACCCGGCCGGGCTGCTCGGGGCCGAGGTCGAAGGGGGACCCTTGCGCCGCGGCGGGCAGGGTCTGGCCGGCGCAGGCCGCGCCGACGAGGAGCGACAGCAGCCATCGCCGCACGCGCATGGAGACGCTCATTGGGGGATCTCCGGATCTCAGGCCCGCGGCAGGCCGGGCGGGTTGGTGCGCGATTCCTCGATCGCCTCGGCCGAGAGATTCCAGCGCGCCAGCGCCTTGGCGTAGTTGCCGTTGCGGATCTGGGTGTTGATCGCCCGGGTGATGGCGTCGGCGAGGCCCGCCCCTTTTCGGGTCGTCACGGCGATCTCGGCCAGCACCGGCCAGCCGCCGCTGAAGTTGCCGGCGAGCCGCGTCCGCCCTTCCTGCGCCGCCTTGAAGCTCAGGAGCGCGTTCGGGCCGAGATAGGCGTCGGCACGGCCCGAATCGAGGGCGAGGTAGAGCACCACGTCGTCGTCGTAGTACTGCACGTCGATCGGCTTCAGGCCCGCCTTCACGTTCTGGTCGTTCCAGCGCAGCAGGATCTGTTCCTGGTTGGTGCCGGAGGAGACGATGATCTTCAACCCCGCGACGTCCCGCGGATCGCGGATGACGAGCGGGTTGCTCTTCTTGACGTAGAAGCCGAGAAGGTCCTTGCGGTAGGTCGAGAAGTCGAACTTCTCCTTGCGCTGCTCGGTGACCGTCACGTTCGAGATCACCGCGTCGAACCTGCCGGACGAGACGCCGAGCGGCCAGTCGGCCCAGGAGGTCGGGACGATCTCGAGGCGGCGGCCGAGCGCGTCGGCGACGAGTTGCGCGATGTCCGGCTCGGCCCCGATCACCGTCTTCGTGTCGCTGGCATAGCCGCCGAAGGGGAAGCGCCCGGTGTTGTTGGCCACCGTGAACACGCCGTCGCGGGCGAAGCGCGCGTCCTTGGCGATCAGCCGGATCGCCTCCTCGTCGCGCGCGGCGCGGACGCGGCCGGGCTGCTCGGGCGAGAGGTCGATGGCCTGCGCCAGCGCTCGGTCGGAGAGGAGGGCGGTCGAGGCGGCGGCCAGGAAGGCCAGCAGGTCGCGACGGGTCGGCACGGGACGAGATCCTTGCTGCGGGGGGGGAGGTCAGAGCACCTTGGCGAGGAATTCGCGGGTGCGGGGGTGATCCGGCGCCGCGAGGACGCGGGAGGGCGGGCCCTGCTCGAGGATCCGGCCGCCCTCCATGAAGATCACCTGGTCGGCGACCTCGCGGGCAAAGCCGATCTCGTGGGTCACGATCACCAGGGTGGTGCCGGACCGGGCGAGCTCCTCGATGACGTCGAGCACCTCGCCGACGAGTTCCGGGTCGAGGGCCGAGGTCGGCTCGTCGAACAGCAGCACCTTGGGCCGCAGCGCCAGCGCCCGCGCGATGGCGACCCGCTGCTGCTGCCCGCCGGAGAGCTGGCGCGGATAGGACTCGGCCTTGTCGGCGAGGCCGACCCGGGCCAGCAGCTCCCGCGCCTCGGCCAGTGCCCGGGCGCGGGGCAGGCCGCGCACGGTGATCGGCGCCTCGACGACGTTCTCGATCGCCGTCAGGTGCGGGAACAGGTTGAACCCCTGGAACACCATGCCGACGTCGACGCGGCGGGCCAGGATGTCCGCCTCCTTGAGCTCGTAGAGCGTGTCGCCGTCCTGGCGGTAGCCGATCAGCTCGCCGTCGATGGCGATGAAGCCGGCATCGACCCGCTCGAGGTGGTTGATCGCCCGCAGGAGCGTCGACTTGCCGGAGCCGGACTGGCCGATGATCGCCGTCACGCTGCCCGGGCCAAGGGAGAGGCTGACGTCGTCGAGCACCTTGAGGGGACCGAAGCTCTTCGAGACGCCGGTGATGCGGATCTCGCCGCCGCGGCGCGCCGCCACCCCTCCGGCCGGGACGGGGACCGCCGGAACCGCCGACCGGGCGGCGGGCGCGCCGGCCGGGCGGAGCCGCTCGAGCGCCGTGCCGATCAGCGAGGGCGGCGGGTTCCGCAGCGCGCCGCGGGCATAGTAGCGCTCGATGTGGCGCTGGACGAAGGACAGGACGCTGAGGATGACGAGGTACCAGACGGTCGCCACCATCAGGAGCGGGATCACCTCGAGGTTGCGCCGGTAGATGACCTGGATCGTGTAGAACAGCTCGGGCAGGGCCAGGATGTAGACCTGCGAGGTGCCCTTGGCGATGCTGATGACCTCGTTGAAGGCGGTCGGCAGGATGGTCCGCATCGCCTGCGGCAGGACGATGCGCGAGACCTGCCGGTGACGCGGCAGCCCGAGGGCCGCGGCGGCCTCGTGCTGGCCCTGGTCCACCGCCAGGATGCCGCCGCGCACGATCTCGCAGGAGAAGGCGGAGGCGTTGAGCGTCAGCCCGAGCACGGCCGCGAGGAACGGCGTGACGAGCTGCGTCGTCTGCCAGGAGGCGAGCGTGATCCCGGTGAACGGCACGCCGAGCCAGACCGTCTCGTAGAGGTAGCCGAGGTTGTTGAGGATCAGGAGCAGCACGATCAGGGGGATCGAGCGGAACAGCCAGACGTAGCCCCAGGCGAGGCCCGACAGCAGCGGCGAGCCGGAAACCCGGGCGAGTGCGAGCAGCGTGCCGAACAGGAAACCGAGCACCGTGCCGAGCGCCGTCAGCAGCAGGGTGCGCCCGAGCCCGACCAGCACCGGCTCGGCGAAGAACCACTCGGCGAACACGTCCCAGCCCCAGCGCGGGTTGGAGAGGACCGAGTACAGGACGCCCGCGATGACGAGCCCGGCGAAGACCGTCCCGGCGGTCCGGGCCGGGTAGCGGGCGGGGACGATGCGGTGGCGGCTGAAGTCGCGGCCGGGAGAGGCGGCGCGGACCTGCGCGGGCAGGTCCGCCACGTTGCTGGCGAGGGGCATGGCGGGTGTCGGGCTCTGGCTTTCGGGGAGGGGTCTCGGTCAGGCGGCGCTGCTTTGCGGGCCGGTGTGCCTGAGCGCGGCTCCCGGCAGCGCCTTCTCGAAGGGCAGGATGCCGTAGGTCTCGGGATCGACGGTGAGGTCGAACAGGGGCGTGTAGCCGAGGCCGAGATAGAGCCCCTTGGCCTCGGGCTGGCGAAACCCCGTGGTGAGGTACGCCCGCGCGTAGCCCTGCCGCAAAGCCTGTGCCTCGAGCTCCGCGACGACCCGGCGCGCCAGGCCCTGGCGGCGAAAGGCGGCGTCGGTCCAGACCCGCTTCAGCTCGGCGGTGCGCGCGTCGAAGCGCTTGAACGCGCCGCCGGCGATCGCGGCGCCGTCGCGCAGGAGCAGCAGGAAGTGGCCGTCCGGGCTCGCGAAGGCCTCGGGCGGGTAGCGGGTCATCTCGGCGCCCGGCGGATCGCCGAAATCGCTGCCGTAGCGGGTGACGTATTCCTGGGTCAGCTGGTCGACGAGGGGTTTGGCCCGGGGGTCGAGGGGCGTGGTCGAGACGAACAGGTCGGTCACGCGGTCGCTCCGGTCGGCGGGGTCGGGACGGGTCATCGCGCGCCGACCTTCAGGGCGCGAGCCTCCTCGGGCGCGGCGTAGCGGCTCTCGCGGCGGGGCAGGCCGAGATGGTCGCGCAGGGTGGTGCCCGGCAGCGTGCGGTCGTAGACGCCGCGCGCCTCCAGCACCGGGACGACGAGGTCGACGAAGTCGTCGAGCCCCTGGCCGATGACGGGGAAGCCGAGCACGAAGCCGTCCGCCGCCCCCTGCTCGACCCGGGCGATCAACCCCTCGGCGACCTCCTCGGCCGAGCCGATCAGGTCGGTGCGCGGGGTCGCGGCCTCGAGCGCCGCCTCGCGCAGGGTCTGGCCCTTCTCGGCGGCGTTGCGCTTGATGCGGTCGGTCGTCGAGCGGAAGCTGTTCTCTCCGATCGTGCCGAGGTCCGGGAAGGGGGCGTCGAGCGGGTAGGCGGAGAAGTCGTGGTGGTCGAAGAAGCGGCCGAGATAGGCGAGGGCGTCGTCGATCGTGATCAGGTCGCGGATCGCCCGGTACTTGTCCTCGGCCTCCGCCCTCGTGCGTCCGACGATCGGGCCGGCACCGGGGAAGACCCTCAGGTCGTCGGCCCGGCGGCCATGGGCGACGGCGCTCGCCTTGAGGCTGCGGTAGAGGCTCTGCGCCTCGGGGAGCGGCACGTGGTTGGCGAAGACCGCGTCGGCGTGGCGCCCGGCGAGCCCGATGCCGGCCTCCGACGAGCCGGCCTGGAACACCACCGGCTGGCCTTGGGCCGAGCGCTGGATGTTGAGCGGCCCCTCGACCTGGAAGAACCGCCCCTTGTGGTCGAGCCGGTGCAGCTTCTCGGGATCGAAGAACCGGCCGGTCTCGCGGTCGCGCGGGAAGGCGTCGTCGTCCCAGGAATCCCACAGGCCCTTCACGACGTCGAGGTGTTCGCCCGCGATCTCGTAGCGCAAGCCGTGCTCGGGATGCGGCCGGCTGTAGTTGCGCCCGGAGCCCTCGAGCGGGGAGGTCACGGCGTTCCAGCCGGCCCGCCCCCCGCTGATCAGGTCGAGCGAGGCGAATTGCCGGGCGATGGTGAAGGGGTCGCTGTAGGAGGTCGAGACCGTGCCGACGAGCCCGAGCTTCTCGGTGCTCGCCGCCAGCGCCGACAGGATGGTCAGCGGCTCGAAGCGGTTGAGGAAGTGCGGGATCGACGTCTCGTTGATGTAGAGCCCGTCGGCCACGAACGCGAAGGCGATGCCGTTCGCTTCCGCCTTGCGGGCGTTGCGGACGAAGAAGTCGAGGTTGACGCTGGCGTCGCTCGGGTTGCTCGGGTGGCGCCACGCATTCATGTGGCTGCCGCCGCCCTGGAGCATCAGGCCGAAGGTGAGACGGGTCTGGGTCATCGTGGGGCTCTCGTAGGTCAGGCCGCCAGCGCCGGGGCGCCGCCCGCGAGCAGGGTCACGGAGGCGAGGCGCTTGCCCGTCGCGGAAGGCGGCGTGTCGATGACGAATTCCTCGACGCCGAAGCGGGCCTGGAGCCGGTCGAGCTCGGCCCGAACCTCGTCGGCGGTGCCCGACAGCACGTGCGGCCGGCGGATCTCGGTCCGGTAGGCGGCGGCGCCGGCCTGCCGGGCGAACTCCGCCGCCTGCGCCTCGCTGCCGAGATTGACGCTCTGGCCGTCGGGGAGCGTGACCCGCACCACCTGGAGCGGGTCGGTCAGTGCCCGCGCCTCCTCGTGGCTCGACGCAGCGAGGGCCGTGACGGCGAGGAGGGGCGGGGCCGCGGCGCCGGCCCGGGCGTAGGCCTCGAGGCTCGCCTCGATCGCCCGCGGATCGCCGTTGAGCTGGCCGGCATAGACGAAGCGCCAGCCGAGCGCCGCGGCCGAGCGCGCGCTGTCGGAACTGGCACCCAGCAGGAAGCGCTCGGGCGCCGAGGGCGGCATCGGCAGGGCGCGCAGGGACGCGGCTTCCGGCGGCGCGAGATAGCGGTCGAGCTCGGAGAGGAGGTCGTCGAAGGTCGCCTGCTCGCCCGGGCCGTGCCGGCGCCTCAGGGCGCGGGTCGCGTCGGGCAGGCCGCCCGGCGCCTTGCCGATGCCGAGATCGATCCGGTCCGGCGCCAGGGCGGCGAGCAGGTTGAAGATCTCGGCGACCTTGAACGGGCTGTAATGCGGCAGCAGCACGCCGCCGGAGCCGAGCCGGATGCGCCGGGTGCGAGCGGCGAGATGCGCGATCAGGATCTCGGGCGCGGTGCCGGCGAGCCCCGGATTGCCGTGGTGCTCCGCCACCCAGAAGCGCGCGTAGCCGAGGCGCTCGGCGGCCTGCGCCAGCACCATCGTGCGCTGCAGGGCGGCGGTCGCCGGCTCGCCGGGAAGGAGCGGGCTCTTGTCGAGGAGGCTCAGGCGGTAGGTCATCGGGAGCTCGGGCGGCCGGGGCGGCGCGGGAGGGGCCCGCACGGGCCGCTGCGGTCGGGAGTGGCGGGGCCGGCCGCCGCCGGGGGCGGGCGCGGCTCCGGTCCGGCCGCCGGCGCCTCCGCACGCCTGCGCCGCAATCCGCCGATCGAGGTGAGGAGCGCGATCACGATCATGGACGGTTCACCGATCTCCGGAGCCACGATCGGGCCGTGACGAAGCCTGTCGTCCCGCCGCGTGCGAGACGAATCCAAAAGAAGATCGCCCAGTCATTCGACCGTCTTCCTGCGGCGATGCTGATTTTTCCGCTTGTCAGTGCCTTTCGTCAACGAAAGGCACTTCCAAATATTTCGGGATGAGGGGGGTGCTTTGCTGCCCGGGGCCGAGCCGGAAGAATCTTTCCCTCGGGGGGCGCTCAGGCGATCCGCGCCCGCGCGGTCGCGCCGTGAAGCGGCGGCAATTCGAGGTTGGAGCGGAAATCGTCGCCGACGTAGTCGGTGTCGATCAGGGCGCGGCGGCGCAGCTCCGGCAGGAGGCCGTTGAGGAGAAGGTCCTCCTGATCCGGGTTGCCGAGGCCGTGCAGGGTCACGACGTCGAGGATCCCGGCGCGATATCGCTCCTCGAGGGCGTCCGCGAGCTGCTCGGGCGTGCCGGCGACCGACCAGTGCCCGGTCTCCTGAGCCTCGATGATGAGCCGGCGCAGGGGCAATCCCCGCTCGGCGTAGCGGCGGAAGATCTCGACCCGCCCGCGCCGGCGGTTGATGCTCGTCACCTCGGGCAGCAATGCCTCCGGCAGGGGCGCGTCGAGGGGCAGTCCCGAGAGGTCGATTCCCCCGCCCAGCATGTCGGCGAGCTTGAGCCGGCCCTGGTCGTAGTCCATGCGGGCGTGCTTCTCGGCGAGCCGCCGGCCGACATCGGCCTCGGATGCGCCGATGAGGCAGTGGAAGGAGTTCAACACGAAGGGCAGGCCGGGCCGGCGCCCGAGCGTGGCCGCGCGCCGCCGCAGGTCCGTCGCGAAGGCGACCGCGTCCTCGAACCTCGGCTGCGAGGTGTAGACCACCTCGGCATGGGCCGCGCCGACGGCGACCCCCGCCTCCGATTGCCCGGCCTGGAACTGGACCGGGCGCCCCTGCGGCAGCGGCGGCACGTTGAGCGGGCCGGCGATCCTGAAGTAGCGGCCGCGATGATCGATCGGATGGAACTTCGCCGGATCGACCCCGACTGCCCCCGACGCCTTGCGGGTCGCGGCGTCGCGCTCGTTCGCGTCGAACAAGGCGTTGACGACGGTGATGAACTCCGCGGCCCGGGCGTAGCGCGCCTCGGGGCTCGGCAGGGCCCCGTCGGATGTCCCGTCGCCGAAATTCTCCTCGCCGACCGAGGACGTCACGGCGTTCCAGGCGGCGCGGCCGCCGCTGACGTGGTCGAGGGTGGCGAGCTGCCGGGCGAGGTTGAAGGGATGGTGGAAGGTGGTCGAGACCGTCGCCACCAGCCCGATCCGCGAGGTCGCCTGGCTCAGCGCCGCGAGCGCGATCAGCGGCTCCTGCACCCCCGCCGTTCCGGCGAGGCCCGCGGGGTCGATCTGCAGCAGGTCGGCGGTGAACAGGCCGGTGATCCGCTCGGCCTCGGCCTTGCGGGCGAGGTCGGCCGCGCGGCGCAGGCCGAGGCCGGGATCCGCGTCGTTCGCGGCCGCGACGAGGGCGGGCGCGCCGACCAGGGTCTTGAGGCGGCGGGGACGGGAGAAGGCCATGATGGGTTCCAGGTGGCTCCCGCCGCCGCCTCGAGCCCCCCGGCGGGGCTCCGCGACGGCGGGGCGGTTCGGGTCAGGCGGCGCGCGTGCGGTGCGCCGCGATGCGGGCGAGGAGCTGTCGCTCCTGCTCCGCCTTCACGGCGTTCACCCGGACGGTCGCCGCCTCGAAGGATGCGGCGGGCGGATAAGCCGGCGTGGCCGGACCCGCGGCCGAATCCAGGCTCTTCTCGAACGGCAGGGAGCGGTACAGGAGCGGATCGGCTCCGACGTCGTAGAGCGCCCGGTAGCCGAGGGAGGCGTAGAGCGCCGTGGCCTCCGGCTGGCGAAAGCCCGTCGTCAGGTAGGCCCGGCTGTAGCCGAGCCCGGCGGCGCTCTCCTCGAGCGCCCGGACCACGCGCTTGGCGAGCCCCTGGCGCCGCAGGTCGGGCCGGGTCCAGATGCGCTTGAGTTCGACCGTCGCGTCGTCGTGGCTCATGAACGCGCCGCCGGCGATGGTCTCCCCGTCGCGCACGACGAGCAGGAAGTCGCCGAGCGGCGGGCGGTAGGCCTCGGCGGGGTAGCGCAGGATCTCGGCCCTGGCGCCGCCCGGCCGGCTCGCCGCGCCGTAGCGGCCGTCATACTCGGCCACCAGCCCGTCGAGGAGCGCTTGAGCGGCGGGCTCCAGGGGCGACGATCGGACGATGATGTCGGCCAAGGCATGCTCCGGGATCGAGGGATACGGCGCGCCGTCACGTGCCGGCGCACAGGCATCGGACGACGTCGATCGACGCGTGTCGTCGCGCACCTTCGTGTTGATGATGTCCATCACGGATCGGCCAGGTCATCCCTCGCTCGCGGGCCGGTCGTTGCTGGTTTAAATCCGCGGAATGGCTTTCTTGATTATCGAGATCTTCAACCAAGATCCTAGCTTTCGTCAATGAAAGCGATCTCTCTTTTTCAGCAGGTTCGAAGGACGAACATGCCGCCGGCACGGCAGCACGTGGGAGACTCGCCGTCCGTCCGCGATCCCCTGCTGCGCCACGGCCGGCGGGTGTGGGACCGGATCCTCGGAGGCGGGACAGCCCGGCGACGCGCCGCGATGCGCCGCGGCCGAGCGCCCTCCTGCGCGCCCTCGTCGTGCGCGGGCTGCTGCCGCGCGCCCGCAGCCTTTCCGTCGCGCCGGGAGCCGCCGACCGGCTCGTTGCCGGTCATCCGGCGGATCTCGTGACGCCTCGCCTCCTCGGCCTCGACGCTGCCTGCGCATGGCTGCTTGGGCGCGTCGCTCTCCACGGGATGCGCCCGGGAGAGAACCGTCGCCTCGACCTCGACCGGCACAGGCGCAACGTCCGCACCATCGCGTCGCGTCGACAAGGGGCCGGCACGCCGTCGGCGCGGGCGAGCGCGATGATTTCACCGACCGGGTTCGACCGTGCCGGGCGCGTCGGCGACGTGAGACACTCAGACGAACTCGGTGCCGCCCGACACGTCAAGAGGATCAAGAGGAGAGATGCACGCCGCATACGAGACGGCGTAGGCCTGGCTGAGCGGGCTCGTCCGGCGGCTGTCGCCGAACAAGCCCTCAGCAGATCAAAGAAAAAATCTGCAATAACCTCAGAGTGCGTTCATGAACGAGACGCGCCGTCCGCGCAAAATAATCATAATGAAAAAATTCCACATCGACGCTAAGATCGATCGGGGATTGAGCTCCTGATATTTCTTATGAAATTTTGAACGATTTGCCTGAAAACATTATCGCCGTGCATCTTATATTCTTCATAATAAGTTTTCCAGTGCGTGGCAGCTGTCTCCAGGCCCGGGGCGCTGTTGTTGGCTGCGGCGC
Organism: Methylobacterium terrae; assembly: GCF_003173755.1. NCBI lineage: Bacteria > Pseudomonadati > Pseudomonadota > Alphaproteobacteria > Hyphomicrobiales > Methylobacteriaceae > Methylobacterium > Methylobacterium terrae. The sequence goes on along the minus strand of NZ_CP029553.1, from coordinate 203,370 downwards.
CATTGATAACTTTGCGCCGGTACTGCTCCACCGATCTCATCGGAAAGTGCAGGAGGCACCAGCCAGCTTGCGCCATATTAACGTAGGAAGCGATCGAGGGGGCGTCACCGTCGACCGTATGATTGCCCTGAGTTGGTTTGAGGCCGGTTCGGAGCGCGACCTTCGAAACGATCGGATCGACCTTTTCCTGAAAATTGTCGTAGACCTCGAACGGGTGTGTGTTGGCTGGAGTGACATCCAGAACCTCGCTGGAAACCCCATGCACCCAGTGGAAGACCAGAACATGCTTCGTCGGGTCGTTCAGAGCTTGCTCAAATAAATCAGACGATCTTCTATGATGATCGTGGTTGGATTTTGACGCAAGCGGCGCAATAAATTCGTCGGCATCTAGATAGAAGATCCAATCGATGGATTTCCCGTCCATCTTCGCGGCGGCCACGAAAGCGTCGCCGTAGACATCCATTTTTTTTGCCTGATAATGCTTCTTGCCTGGGTCGTTTATATATAACAAGAAGCAGTCATCATGTTCTTCACGGAACTGGGCGACAACGGCAGCTGTCTGATCCGTGCTGTCGTTGTCGACGACGCAAAAATTTCTTATTCCAAGCGCGTAGTGATGGCGAAGACTTGCGCCAAATATATCGTCCTCATTTTTGACCATGCTGATCATGCCGCACCGGGACAGCGACGGGATCGTGGTCTTTCGGGTCAGCGATGTAGTATCGACTCTTTGTTGCTCAAATATGTGTCGAGCCGCACTTCCCATAAAGAGTTGCGATAGAAGATCCGTCCCCTTGCCGTTGAGTTCTTCAAAATCCCTGACGGCTTTCTCTGCATTTTGCAGTTCATTTTTCTTATCGTATATCTCGATAAGTCTATAGATCGGCCAAGGATTCAGCCGCTCGCTCTGATGGGCCTTCCATAGAAGGCGCTCTGCCTCCAGAAGATCGCCCTCCTGGATCAAGACATGTGACATGTCTAACGTCGCGCGCATCCAGATCGCATGAGATTTATTCTTTGACAGCAAATCAAGTATAGATTTTGACTTTGCGGTTTGCCCAATGTTGCAGTACGTGCTGGCGATATGAAAAGCAACCTCTGGTTCCTGAATGCAATTTTCGGCGGCCTTGTCTAAAAGTCCGGTCGCTTTAGATGTGTCGCCTTCACGCAGCAAGTGAGATAGCTCTGCCATGAAGCTATCAATACTTAAATGGCGACCTTCGACCTGAATCATCATATGAACCTTCCGCTCTTATCCTGTTCGATCAAGCTGTGGCGAACTCATGACGCGCATGATCTTAAGTTCTGGATTAGACCTGCATCGACAAGTATTCTGGGCTTGATCGATCGATATTTCCTGTCGAGAGTGCTTCGGCGAGCAGAAGTGCGAGACTAGCCATGTCCTTGAGCGCTCAGCATTCCCGGGAAGCGTGATATTCCATCTTTTTCGCCACTCTTGATCGATGCGTTGCAATTATAACACTCGCTGCGAATTGCAAGCCGGTTTCGTTCGCAGCACGAACTTGCTCCGGATGGGCCGAGCGGAGGCGCTGAAAGAGGTGCTGCGTGGTGGCAATTGCGGGGCCGCGATGATATCAAATCCATATATTGAAAGGCCGCCTCGGCGCAATCTCCCACGGCGACAGGGCGATCCGGCGAAGGAACGAGGCGGCAGGCGCGAGGCGTTCTGCGCCGGCCGCGGTGGTGTTCGAGGCAAACGTGATCCTCCACCATGGTACGGATCTGGCCGGTCCCAGGCGGTCGGGCAACGTCGCCGACCGCCTGGACGAGGTTCGGCTGCTGCCACTGCCGAGTATGGTGGCGGAAGCCGATGGCGTCGCCGACGGTGCCGAGCCCGGTCACGAGAGGTTCGCGCATCTGCGCTGCTTCCTCCCGTCGTGATGGACGATCCGAGAGTTTGATGGCGCACTATTCTCGCGCGGGTGGAATGATGCGCGAGCGACCGGATTCACCTCGGCAGCGCCACGACGAGTGCGGCGACCCGTCGAGCGATCCCGCATCACCAGGGCATCTTGTGATGTCGGTCGCCGCACGCCACGACATCGATCCCACGACCGTCGGCAGGCAGACCGTCGCCGAGACGACCGTTGCCCGATGCGAGAAGCGAAGCTGCAACGCCGCCTGCAGGCCGGGGCCGAGCGAGCCTACATCCACGGTATCGTCGGGCGAGGGCGAGGCGGCCATCGTCGCGGTCCGGCGTCCGGCGTGGCGCGGATGACGAGGGCAGCCATCCCGCTCGACGATCGATGACGTCGGAGTTCCGGTGAGGCGTCGTGTGGGCAATCCGAGTCACGGCGCCGCGACGTGTCGAGAGTGACGTCACTCCCGGTTCGAAGGACATGGACGTGGACCTGGATCGACGCCGCCCATCATGCGAGGCTTGCCTCGCATGATGGGCGGCGCGCCGCCGCCGGTCAATGCCTCGGCCGGTGCAGTTGCACGGCAAGGACGGAGAGGGGCACCGTCTCACGCGGCAGGCCTCCGTCCTCGCGCGACGGATCCTTCCCTGAGCCGTGGCCCGCCCCGCTCATACCCTCGCGCCTTGGCATCGACGGGTCGATGCCAAGGCGCGAGGGTATGAGCGCCGACGCCCGTTCGGGCTCAGCCAGCGCCTTGGAACGGGTCCGTTCCAAGGCGCTGCGGTATCACTCCTTCGCCAGCGCATCGGCGAAGGCCGCGATGCGGTTGCGGGCGTAGGTCGGCAGGCCGGCGCTGATCGAGGTGCCGGTGTTGAAGGAGGAATTGCCCATCAGCACCTGGGCCGGCAGCAGGTTGCGCAGGACCGGCACGCGCTCGTACTCCTTCTTGCGGTCGAGCACGTCGCCCTTGATGCCGAGCGTCATGTAGGCGGTGACCACCGTCCTGTTCGGATCGTTCGTCACCGGCTGCAGCACCGCCAGGAACTTGCCGAAGCGCAGGATCTGGTTGACCCAGAAGATGTTCTGCTCCATCGCGCCGGCGACCGGCGCCTCGATCCTGGTGAGATGGACGAGCTTGCCCGCCTCGTCGGGCGGCAGCACCCTGAGCTCGCTCTGGAACGACACGAACTCGGCGATCTTCTTGCCCCCGTCCTCGAGCTTGTTGGCGAGCTTCACCCCGAGAGGCAGCTTGCCCTCGAGGTCGTAGCGCGACTCGATGCAGGTGGTGTCGGGCGCCTCGCACCACGGCCGGTCGGGGCGGCGGGCGAAGGCGGCGGCCGGATCCTTGGTCGGGGTCGCGTCGGCGGGGTTGAGGGGCTTGTGCTTGATCGCCGGGTCCATCCGCGACACGAACGGGATCGTGGCGAAGCGCTTGAGGTCGATGCGATCGGGGCTGCGCGAAACGATGAACCGCGCCTCGGCGACGTAGACCTTCAGCGCCTCGTGCCGGGGCTTCGCCACGCCGTTGACGGTCTGGACGTAGTCCGGCTCGACGTAGGCCGGATGGGGCGCGAGCAGCGCCTTCTGGGCCGGGCTGCGCTTGCCCCACTCGGCGAAGGGCACGAGCCCGCTCTCGGGGCTCGCCGGGTTGTCGCGGTGATCGGTGAACGCGATGGTGTTCGGGGCGATCGCCCCGGGATCGAGGCCCGCCACCGCCGGCACGTCCTTGGTACGGTACTCGGCGAGGGCAGGGGAGGTCGCGAGGGACGAGGCTGCGAGCGTCGCGGCGAGCACGAGCGAGGTGAGGCGCGGGCGCGCCGTCAGGCTGTCACGCACGGGGATTGGTCCTGTCTGGAGGTCAGTAGGTCGGGTCTTCGCCGAACGGATAGTCCGGGTCGCGCCGGCGCGGTCGGCGGACGTATTCGTCGTCGTCGCCGAAGGGCGAGCGGCTGCGCGCACCCGGCCAGGTCGGCTCGGGCGGCTGGACCGGCTGCGCCCGGCGGGCGTAGGGCGGCGGCTCGGGCCGGCCGAACAGGGAGCCGAACGGATCGTAGCGGTCGGAATCCGGCGCCTCGTCGGGCGCGCGGCCCGGGTTCTCGCCCGGCAGACCGCCCTCCAGGGCGTCGCCGTCCTGCTCGCTGTCGGGCCGCATCGCGTAGATCTGCTCCTGCGGCACCAGCCGGAAGCGGGTATCGGCGAGGCGGCCATCCACCGAGAGCCGGAAATGCTCCATGAAGCCGCCGCCGGCGACCCGGGTGCCGGAGCGCAGGTCGATCGGCGCATCGGCGATCAGGCGCTTGGCCTCGGGGCTGGGGCCCGACAGCGGCGTCTTCGCCACCCCGTTGGCCCAGGCGGCCTGGAGCACCTGCGCGAAGATCGGCACCGAGAGGTGGCCGCCGGTCTGGCCGCGTCCCAGCGTGCGGCGGCGCCCGTCGGCGTTGTCGTAGCCGACCCAAGACACGATGGTGATCTCGTTGGTGAAGCCGGCGAACCAGGCGTCGTTCTCGTCCTCCGAGGTGCCGGTCTTGCCGGCGACGTACGGCGAGAACCGGGCGAGCGCCGCGGCGGTGCCGCGCTGGGTCACGCCCTGGAGCAGGCTCTTCAGCTGGTAGAACGCCACCCGGTCGGCCGAGCCGATGCGGGCGAGCGGCCGGTCGGCGTGCTGGTAGAGGGTCTTGTCCCCCTGCACCACGCTCTCGAGCCCGAACGGGGACGGGCGCTCGCCCTCGTTGGCGATGGCCGCGTAGAAGCTCGCGAGGTCGATCATCCGGACCGGCTGGGCGCCGAGCACGAAGGGATAGTAGCGCTCGCACTCGGCGTAGAGCTGGGCCTCGAGCGCGACGTCGCAGACCTTCTGGAGGCTCGCGGGCGCCTTCTCGGCGATGCCGCCCCGCAGGAGCTGGGCGGTAACGAGGTTCTTCGAGTGCTCCAGCCCGCGGCGCAGGGTGGTCGGGCCGGAGCCGCCGCCCTCGTAGTTCTTCGGCGACCAGGAATCGCCGACCCCGCCGATCGGCGGCAGGGTGACGCGGGCGTCCATCACCAGGGTGTTGGGCTGCAAGCCCGCATTGAGCGCGGCGAGGTAGGTGAGGGGCTTCAGCGTCGAGCCGGGCTGGCGCACGCTCTGGGTCACCCGGTTGAGCTGGCTCAAGGGATAGGAGAAGCCGCCCGCCATGGCGAGGATGCGCCCGGTGCGGTTCTCCAGCACCAGGACCGCGCCCTGGACCTGCGGCCGCACGCGCAGCTCGGCCCGGGGCGCGCCCTTGCCCTCCGACAGCTTGACCCGCACGACGTCGTAGGGGGAGAGCCGGCCGCGGGCGGCGCCCGGATTCAGGCTCGCGACCCGCCCGTCGGCGAGGCCGACCCGCACGCCGCCCTGGCCGCCGGTCGAGAGCACGATCGCGACCGGCCAGTGCACGTCGTAGAGCGGCAGGCGCGCGGTCTCGAGCGCCCGCTGCCAGGGGGGCTTGGGACCCGCGGGCCTCACGGGTTTCGCCTGCTTCTGCCCCTTCTTTCCCTTCGCGGGTTCAGGCGCAGGGGCGGCGGGAGCCGGCTCGGGCGCGGGCGCGGCGGCCTCGATGCGGCGCACGGCGTCAGACAGGTTCGCCTCGGGTCCCTCGTAGCGGGCGCGGCCGGTCGAGGCCTCGTAGCGCGACAGGCTCTCCTGCAGGATGCCCTCGGTCGCCTCCTGGAGCCCGGCATTGAGGGTCGAGCGCACCGTGTAGGCGCCTGCGGTCAGCGAATCGAGGCCGGCGAGCGTGCGCGCCTCGCGGGTGAGGTGATCGACGAAGTGGAAGCCCGCATCCTGGCGCAGGCGCTCCAGCGGCGCGAGCCCGAGCGGCGCGGCGAGCGCCGTGGTCATCTCTCCCTCCGTGATCGCGCCCTCCTCCTTCATCCGGGTGAGGACGTAGGCGCGGCGCTCCCGCGCCCGGTCGGGGTAGCGGTCGGGATTGTAGAAGTTCGGGCCCTTCGGCATCCCGCCGAGCAGGCCGGCCTCGGCGACGGTCAGGTCTTTGACGGACTTCCCGAAATAGCTGCGCGCCGCCATCTCGATGCCGTAGGCGCCGCGGCCGAGATAGATGCCGTTGAGGTAGAGGCCGAGGATCTCGGGCTTCGTCATCACCCGCTCGGCCCGGGCCGCGACGATCATCTCGCGGATCTTGCGCTCGTAGGTGACGTCGTCGCCGACCGAGAGGTTCTTCACCACCTGCTGGGTGATGGTCGAGCCGCCCTGCGGCCGGCCCGGCGAGGCGAGGTTGCCGATGAAGGCGCGGATCACCCCGCGCTCGTCGATGCCGTGATGGGTGAGGAAGCGCTTGTCCTCGGCCGCGATGAAGGCCTTCTGGACCAGCGGGGGAATCTCGCCGATCGGCACCGCGATGCGCCGCCCGTTCGGCTCGAAGGTCTCGGAGAAGCGCTGGCCCCGCCCGTCGAGGATCGTGGTCGCGCCGGGCAGGCGCAGGGTCTTGAGGGCGCCCGCATCCGGCAGGTCGGCGACCGCCTTGTTGTAGAACTCGATCACGTCCCGCGCCACGAAGGGCGAATTGGCCGGGTTCTCGCCCTTGCAGAACTGCTTGTAGCTCGTGTTGAGCTCGCCGATGTCGAGGCCGTGCAGGAGCTTCGACTCGCCGGCGACCGCCTTCGGGTCCTCCATCGCGGTCGAGATCAGGTCGTCGAGGTTGATGTCCTCGATGTCGAAGGCCTTGCGCATGTGGGCGCAGCCGTCGCGCAGCAGCTGGACCACCGCCGGTCCGTCCTTCGCCGGATCGAACTGCGTCCGGATCGCGTCGGGACGGGTGGTGACCTGACTGAGCGTCAGGGCCGTGGCGAACAGCTTGATGAGGATCGCGTTCATCGATGACCAGAGGGCCGGGGGGCGCCAGCGGCAGGACGCCCGGCGGCAAGGTGCGCCCGGCGGCCTGAACCGAGCCTGGACAACGCGGCTGTTTTAAGGACGCGGCGGGGCGGCTGCCGAGGAGGACGGGTTCTCCACGGCGTCACCCCGCAGGCGGCGCAGCGCGAAGGCGGTGAACACGCCGACGAGGCAGAGCGCGAGGCCGAACCACGTGAAGGCGTATTGCAGGTGGTTGTTCGGCAGGTCGACCCGGAGCTGCCCGCCCTTCGGCCAGCCGCCGGGATTGGCCGTCGCGTCAGCCTCGATCAGGTAGGGGGCGACCCCCGTCAGCCCCTTGGCGGCGGCGATGCCGGGAACGTCGCGGTTGAACCACTCGCCGGTCTGCGGGTTCGGGGCCGGCACGAACATCGCCCGCGCCTCGCTCTGGCGCAGCATGCCGGTCACGGTGGTCCGGCCCTCGACCTGCCCGGCGGCGCGGCGGCCCGCATCCTTCAGCTCGGTCGGCACGAAGCCGCGGTTGACCAGCACCGTGCGGCCATCGTCGAGGCTCATCGGCGTCACGACGTAGTAGCCCTGGAGCGCCCGGCCCGGCGTGTCGCCCGGCGCGAGGCCGTGGACGAGCGTCTCCTTGTCGTTGAGGAGCCGGCCGGTCGCGCGGACCCGCTCGAACTCGTCGCGGGCCGGATCGAAGGCGTCGAAGGCCGGCAGCGGCGCCGGCGGATCGATTCGCGAGCGCGCGACGATGCGGTCGATCAGCGCTTCCTTCCAGGCCTTGCGCTCGAGCTGCCACACCCCGAGCCCGACCAGGATGGCGAGGCAGACGAGGGTCGCGAGGGCAGGGGCCAGGAGATCGCGAAGGGCGGCGCGGCTTTCCGCTGCGGCCGGCTCGGCGCTCACCGGAAGCGCCCCTCCGAGGCCTTGTTGGAGTATTGCAGCGCCGCCATCATCCCTTTCAGCGGTCGCACCAGGACTAGGCTCAACACGATCGAGAGCGGCACCCACAGCGCGGCGTGCACCCACATCGGCGGCTCGTAGGCGAACTCGACCCACATCGCCAGCGCCACCACCACGATGCCGACGATCGACATCACGAAGAAGGCCGGGCCGTCGGCCGAATCGATGAAGCGGAAATCGAGGCCGCAGACCTCGCAGGACGGGCGGAAGCTGAGATAGCCCTTGAACAGGTGCCCCTCGCCGCAGCGCGGGCAGCGGCCGCGCAGGCCGACGGTCGCCGGCGAATCGACGGTGCGGTTGTTGTCCATGGGCTCGACTCCTGAACGCGGGGGGTGCCAGCGCGATCTGGGGGGCTTCTCGTCATAAGAAAAGGGCGGCTTTCGCCGCCCTCTCATGCTCCCGACGCTGCCGGGTCGGTGGGTCAGTGCGCGGCGGCGTGGCCGACGCCCGAGCCCCAGACGTAGATCGCGGCGAAGAGGAACAGCCACACCACGTCGACGAAGTGCCAGTACCAGGCCGCGAACTCGAAGCCGAGGTGCTGGCGCGGGGTGAACTGGCCGAGATAGGCCCGGTACAGGCAGATCGCGAGGAAGATCGTGCCGATGATGACGTGGGCGCCGTGGAAGCCGGTCGCCATGAAGAAGGTCGCCGAGTAGATGCTGCCCGAGAAGCCGAAATGGGCGTGGCCGTACTCGTAGGCCTGGACGAAGGAGAACAGCACGCCGAGGGCGATGGTCAGCCAGAGGCCGTACTTCATGCCCTTGCGGTCGTTGTTCAGGAGCGCGTGGTGCGCCCAGGTGATCGTGGTGCCCGAGGTGAGCAGGATCAGGGTGTTGAGCAGCGGCAGGTGCCAGGGGTCGAACGCCTCGACGCCCTTCGGCGGCCACAGGCCCCCGGTGAACTCGACCCGCGACGCCTGGATCGGGTCGGAGGTGTAGAGCGCCGCCTCGAAATAGGCCCAGAACCACGCGACGAAGAACATCACCTCGGAGGCGATGAACATGATCATGCCGTAGCGGTGCGAGAGCTGCACCACCCGGGTATGGTCGCCGGTATTCGCCTCGTGCGCGACGTCCCGCCACCAGCTCAGCATGGTGTAGAGCACGCCGATCACGCCGGCGAAGAAGACGTAGGGCCCGAGCGCCATGTTGGCGATCGTCAGGCTCTTCATCCACAGGACGGCGCCCGACGTCATCACGAAGCCGCTCATCGAGCCGACGAGCGGCCACGGGCTCGGATTGACGAGGTGGTAGTCGTGGTGCTTCCCGTGCGCCTCGGCCATCGTGTCGGGTCTCCTGCCTGGTCTTCTGACCGGTCGCGCCCCGCGCCGGCCGTGGATCTCGTTATGCGCCGGTCACTCGCTGCGTGAGCGTCCCGGCGTCGTCCGCCGTCAGCGTCTCACGGTGACGCTTTAATGCCGCCCCGGCGCGGTTGTCACCTCGTCAAATGGCCCATCCCGTCGATCGCCCCATCTCGTCAATTCGCCCTGGTCCCCGCCGGCGTCGCGAGGGCGGCCTGCGGCTGGCCGTTCTTCGACGCGAAGTAGGTGTAGGACAGGGTCATCTCGGAGAGGTCGCGGGTGTTCGGGTCGGCCTTGATGCCGGGCTCGAGGTAGAACACCACCGGGAAGTCCATGGTCTCGCCGGGCTGCAGCGTCTGCTCGTTGAAGCAGAAGCACTGCACCTTGACGAAGTAGCCGCCGGTCAGCCCCGGCTGCAGGTTGAACGTCGCGATGCCGGTGCTCGGCGTCGTGCCGGTGTTGGTGACCCGGAAGAACACCGTCTTGGTGGCGCCGAGCTGCGCCTCCACCTGGGGGGTCTCCGCCACGAAGCGCCAGGGAAGGCCCGGCGCGACGTTGGTGTCGAAATGCACCACCATCGCGTCCTGGCTGACGGCGCCGGAGGCCGCCGCGCCGCGCAGCGGCGTGCCGTCGTAGCCGGTCGCCTTGCAGAACAGGTCGTAGAGCGGCACGAAGGCGAAGGCGAGCGCCGTCATGCCGACCACGATGCCGAGGCAGGCGAGCGCCGTATTGCGGGCCTTCTTCTGCATCTCTGCGCGGGACATGGTCATGACAGGTTCGCCTCGCGGATCGTCACAGCGGCCGGTTGAGGACCTGGGGGCCGAGCTTGGCGATCGTCAGCACGTAGAAGATCAGGACCAGGGCGGCGAGCACCATCGCGATGGCCAATGAGCGCTTGCGCCGGCGCTGGATCTCTTCGGGGGTCAGTTGCTGGGGCACCGTACTCATCACCGGATCGACCATGGATCGCCGTCTCAGCCGAGGACCGGCCGGAACAGCCCGAGCCCCTGCTCCGCCAGGAGGGCGGAGAAGAGCAGGAACAGGTAGAGGATCGAGAAGCCGAACAGGCTCATCGCCGCCTTGTTGGCCGCCTCGCCCTCGCGCCGGCGCAGCACCTGCACGCTCAAGCCGATCATGGCGAGGCCACCGATCAGGCCGACGAGGCCGTAGATCAGGCCGCCGAAGCCGAGGAAGACCGGGGCGAGGCCGAGGGGGGCCAGCAGCACCGAGTAGGCGAGGATCTGGCGGCGGGTGGAGTCCGGCCCGGCGGTGTTCGGCATCATCGGGATGCCGGCGCGGGCGTACTCGCCGGCCTTGACGAGCGCCAGCGCCCAGAAATGCGGCGGCGTCCAGATGAAGATGATCAGGAACAGGACCGTGCCCTCGATCCCGATCGAGCCGGTGACCACCGCCTGGCCGATCATCGGCGGCAGGGCGCCGGCGGCGCCCCCGATCACGATGTTCTGCGCCGTCGAGCGCTTCAGCCACATCGAGTAGATCACGGCGTAGAACACGATGGTGAAGGCGAGCAAGCCCGCCGACAGCCAGTTCGCCGCGAGGCCCAGCACCAGCACCGAGCCGACCGAGAGCGTCAGCCCGAAGGACAGGGCCTCGTTCGGCCGGATCCGCCCGGCCGGGATCGGCCGCGTCCGGGTGCGGGTCATCACCGCGTCGACGTCCGCGTCCCACCACATGTTGAGGCAGCCCGAGGCGCCGGCCCCGACCGCGATCATCAGGAGCGAGATCGCCCCGATCACCGGGTTCACGTGCGACGGCGTGACCGTCATGCCGACGAGCGCGGTGAAGATCACCAGCGCCATCACCCGGGGCTTCAGGAGCGCGAAGTAGTCCGCGACCTCGCCGCCGGAGGTGTTCGCCTCGACGAAGGGACGGTCGGAGATCGCGCTGTTCGACAGGGTGGTCATGCTGGGTGTCGCGGCCATCGTGGGAGGGTTTCGCGTGCGAGGGGTGTCGCGCTCCTCGCCGGAGCGCCCGCGGGCGCTCGGGGGAAGAGCGAGGACCGCCCGCCGGGCGATCCTCCGTGGAGACGTGCTCCGCATTCCGGGGCGCGTCTGCTCCTTATGTTGGTCCGCCGCGGGATTTCGCGGCGGACCGTATCCCGGTGTCAGTGGGCGTGGGACGGCTCGTCCACGATCACCGGCAGGGTCTCGTACTGGTGGAAGGGCGGGGGCGAGGACAGGGTCCACTCGAGGGTGGTGGCACCCTCGCCCCACGGGTTGTCCGCGGCCCGCTCCTTGGAGCGGAAGGCGAGGACGACGCCGATCACGAACACCACCATGCCGAGCGCGAAGATGTGACCGCCTATGGTCGCCACCCAGTGCCAGCCCGCGAAGGCCTCCGGATAGTCGGCATAGCGACGCGGCATGCCGGCGAGGCCCAGGAAGTGCATCGGGAAGAACAGCACGTTGGCGCCGATGAAGGCGAGCCAGAAGTGCAGCTTGCCGGCCCATTCCGGGATGATGCGGCCGGTCATCTTCGGGAACCAGTAGTAGACGCCGGCGAAGATGATGAACACCGCGCCGAGCGACAGCACGTAGTGGAAGTGCGCGACGACGTAGTAGGTGTCGTGCAGGTAGCGGTCGACGGCGGCGTTGGCCAGGATCACGCCGGTGACGCCGCCGACGGTGAACAGGAACACGAAGCCGACGGCCCAGTGCATGGCGGCGGTGAAGCGGATCGAGCCGCCCCACATCGTGGCGATCCAGGAGAAGATCTTCACGCCGGTGGGGACCGCGATCACCATGGTGGCGAACACGAAGTAGGACTGCGTCTGGAGCGTGAGGCCGACCGTGTACATGTGGTGGGCCCACACCACGAAGCCGACGACGCCGATCGCCACCATCGCGTAGGCCATCGCCAGGTAGCCGAAGACGGGCTTCCTCGAGAAGGTCGAGATGATGTGCGAGACGATGCCGAAGGCCGGCAGGATCATGATGTAGACTTCGGGGTGGCCGAAGAACCAGAACAGGTGCTGGTACAGGATCGGGTCGCCGCCGCCGGCCGGGTCGAAGAACGTCGTGCCGAAGTTGCGGTCGGTCAGCAGCATGGTGATCGCGCCGGCGAGAACGGGCAGCGACAGCAGCAGCAGGAACGCGGTCACCAGCATCGACCAGGCGAACAGCGGCATCTTGTGCAGGGTCATGCCCGGCGCGCGCATGTTCAGGATGGTGGTGATGAAGTTGATGGCGCCGAGGATCGAGCCCGCGCCCGACAGGTGCAGGGCGAAGATCGCGAAGTCGACGGCCGGGCCGGGATGGCCGGCGGTCGAGAGCGGCGGGTACACGGTCCAGCCGGTGCCGGCGCCGACCGCGCCCGGGGCGCCCTCGACGAACAGCGAGCAGACGAGGCTCATGAAGCCCGCGACCGTCAGCCAGAACGAGATGTTGTTCATGCGCGGGAACGCCATGTCCGGCGCGCCGATCATCAGCGGCACGAACCAGTTGCCGAACCCGCCGATGAGGGCCGGCATCACCATGAAGAACACCATGATGAGGCCGTGCCCGGTGACGAACACGTTGTAGGTCTGCGGGTTGGAGAAGTACTGCAGGCCGGGGGCCTCCATCTCCATCCGGATGCCGAAGGACAGGAACGCGCCGACGATGCCCGCCGAGAAGGCGAACAGCAGGTAGAGCGTGCCGATGTCCTTGTGGTTGGTCGAGTTGAACCAGCGCGTGAAGAACGGTGGGGTGTGGTCGTGGGCGTGGTCGTGCCCTGCCGCAACGGCTTGAGCCATGGGGTCAGCCTCTTCGAGGAATGTCTCGGTCGGTCTGTCGAAACGGGCGGGGCGCGCCGTCGGCGACGCCCCGCATCATGAAATCGGTGATCGCCTACCGGGCGTCGGCGAACTTGGGCCCGCCGTCGGTGCGGGCGAACTTGGTCTTGGCCTCGGCGGTCCAGGCCTGGAAGGCCTGCTCGCTCACCACCTTCACGGTGATCGGCATGTAGGCGTGGCGCTGGCCGCACAGCTCGGAGCACTGGCCGTGATAGACGCCCTCGCGCTCGGCCTTGAACCAGAACTGGTTGAGGCGGCCCGGGATCGCGTCGATCTTGAAGCCGAAGGACGGCATCGCCCAGGAATGCATCACGTCGGCGGCGGTGACCTGGATCTTCACGATTTTGTTCACCGGCACCACCACCTCGTTGTCGGTGGCGAGGAGCTTCGGCTGGCCGGACTTCACCTGGTCCTCGCCCTCGAGCAGGTTGGCGTCGAACTTGAAGCCGCCGACGGCCTCCGGGTACTCGTAGGACCAGTACCAGGCGTGGCCGATGACCTTGACCATCAGGTCGGCCTTCGGATCGGAGAGCTGGGTGCGCAGCACGCGGAACGACGGGATCGCGATCGCCACCAAGATCAGCACCGGGACGATCGTCCAGGCGACCTCCAGCATCGTGTTGTGCGTCGTGCGCGACGGCGTCGGGTTCTTCGTCTCGTTGAACTTGACGATCACCGCGATCAGCAGGGCGAGCACGAACAGGACGACGACCAGCATGATCCAGTTCAGGAGGTGGTGGAAATTGTAGATTTCCGTCGCCACCTCGGTGACCGGCTTCTGCAGGTCCATCTGCCACGGCACCGGCTGGCCCACGCCCGCCGCGTTCGCGCCCGTCGCGACGATGGCGGAGCCGAGGATCCCGGTCGCAGCCAGCGCCGCGGCGCGTCCCCAGAAGCCCCGGCCCGTCGGCCGTCCTTGCGCCCTCGCCATCCCCATGGTGCCCTCGATGCTCCCCAACAGGCTGTCTGCCGGCAACGGCTGCCCGCGCGGCGGGAGCGCCGTCCTGTCCCGGCCGTCGGTTGCCGGCCCGCCGCCCTGCGGCCGTAAAGCCGGCCGAGACCCGGTCGGCGTCTCTCACCACAATGGCGCCGCAAGCGCAACGGCGTTGGCGTCGCATCGGCGTTCCGAATTCGCCTGTGGGCACTGGACATTCGTCGTGAGGCTCGAATGATTCCGTACAAGCGCGCTCCATCCCGCGGCGCTCCTGTGGACGGCCGGACGGGCCCGTGACCCCTCGATGACCCTTCGATGATCGAGCGCCTCGAATTCATCCTGGCTCTGGCCCGCGAGCAGCATTTCGGCCGCGCCGCCCAGGCCTGCGGGGTGTCGCAGCAGACCCTCTCGGCCGGCGTCAAGCAGCTCGAGGAGCGCCTGGGTGTGCTTCTCGTGCAACGCGGCTCGCGCTTCCAGGGCTTCACCCCGGAGGGCGAGCGGGTCCTCGACTGGGCGCGGCGCATCGTCGGCGACGCGCGCGCCATGCGCCAGGAGGTGGCGGCCCTGCGCCGCGGCCTCTCGGGCACGCTGCGGATGGCCGCGGTGCCGACCGCGACCCCGATGGTGGCGGCGCTCACCACGCCGTTCCGAGCCCGCCACCCGGCGGTGCGCTTCTCGGTGCAGTCCGCGACCTCGCACGAGATCATCCGGCAGATCGCCAACCTCGAGCTCGATGCCGGGCTGACCTACATCGAGGACGAGCCGCTCGGCCGCGTCACCGCCTTGCCGCTGTACCGGGAGCATTACCGCCTGCTCACCGCCGCGGACGGGATCTATGGCGGGCGCGAGAGCGTGACCTGGGCCGAGGTCGGGCGGATCCCGCTCTGCCTGCTCACCCCGGCGATGCAGAACCGGCGCATCATCGATCGGCACCTGCGCGCCGCCGGCGCCGAGCCGGCGCCTCTCCTCGAGTCGAACTCGATGATCGTGCTCGTCACCCACGTTCGCACCGCCAAGTGGGCGAGCATCATGCCGGCGGCGCTCGCCGAGACCTTCCGCCTCACCGAGCGGGTGCGGGCGGTGCCGATCACCGATCCGAACGTCAGCCACACGATCGGCCTCGTCGTGCCCGAGCGCGACCCGATGACCCCGCTGGTCGCCGCCTTCCTGTCCGAGGCGCGGGCGATCGCGCCGGAGCTGGCGGCGGAGGTGGCGGCGCTCTGAGAGCGTCGAACGCTCCCCGACTTTCGTCGCATATCCCGAGCTTGTTCGGCCTATTTCCCGCAAACGCGTTTGTTTTGACAAAAATTCCTTGTCGTACCACCGAACCGCGCGATTGATCCGACGGCCCGGACCGGAGAGGCTGCAGCCTAGAACGATAACGATCTGGGCTGGAAAACATGCCGAGCCACGAACTTGGCCGAGGTGCGGGCCGGGAGCCCTGGGATTCCGGGCGCGCGGCGGGGATCATCGCCGAGCACGCCCGGCGCGAGGGCGCGACCCTGCCGATCCTGCACGCGCTCCAGGAGACCTTCGGCTACGTCGACGGAGAGGCGGTGCCGCTGATCGCCGACGCGCTGAACCTGTCGCGGGCCGAGGTTCACGGCTGCATCACCTTCTACCACGACTTCCGAAGCGAGCCGGCCGGCCGCCACACGGTGAAGCTGTGCCGGGCCGAGGCCTGCCAGGCGGTCGGCGCCGACGCGCTGCACGAGGACGTCCTGCGCCGCTACGACGTCGCCTGGCACGGCACCACGCGCGACGGGCAGGTGACGGTGGAGCCGGTCTTCTGCCTCGGCCTCTGCGCCTGCGCCCCGGCCGCCCTCGTCGACGGCGAGCCGGTCGGCCGCCTCGACCTCGACGCCCTGGCGGATGCCCTGACGGAGCGCGCGGCGTGAGCATCACCTTTTACCTGCCGAAGGATGCCGCGAGCCTCGCTCTCGGGGCCGACCGGGTCGCCAGGGCGCTGACGCGGGCTGCCGCGGCGCGAGGCCTCGACGTGACCCTGGTGCGCACCGGCTCGCGCGGCATGCTGTGGCTGGAGCCGCTGCTCGAGGTCGCGACGCCCGAAGGCCGCATCGCCTACGGGCCGGTACGGCCGGGCGACGTCGAATCGCTGCTCGATGCCGGGTTGGCGGAGGGTGGGGCGCACGCTCTCCGTATCGGCCGGCCCGAGGAGCATCCCTACCTCGCGCGCCAGCAGCGCCTGACCTTCGGCCGTTGCGGCATCATCGATCCGGCCTCGGTCGAGGAATACCGGGCGCATGGCGGCTATCGCGGCCTCGAGGCCGCGCTGGCGGCCGGGCCCGCCGGCACCGTCGAGGCGGTGAAGGCGTCGGGGCTTCGCGGCCGCGGCGGTGCCGGCTTCCCGACCGGCATCAAGTGGAACACGGTGATGCTGGCCGAGAGCCCGCAGAAATACGTGGTCTGCAACGCCGACGAGGGCGATTCCGGCACCTTCGCCGACCGCATGCTGATGGAGGGCGATCCCCTCACGCTGATCGAGGGCATGACGATCGCCGCGGTCGCCGTCGGGGCCACCCGCGGCTACATCTATTGCCGCTCCGAGTACCCGCACGCCTTCGCGGCGCTCGAGACCGCGATTCGTGCCGCCGAGCGGGCGGGCTTCCTCGGCGCGAACGTGCTGGGCTCCGGAAAGGCCTTCCACCTCGAGGTGCGTTTAGGCGCCGGCGCCTATATCTGCGGCGAGGAGACCTCGCTGCTCGAGAGCCTGGAGGGCAAGCGCGGCATCGTGCGGGCGAAGCCCCCGATCCCGGCGCTCAAGGGCCTGTTCGGCCAGCCGACGCTCGTCAACAACGTGCTGTCCTTCGCTGCAATCCCGTGGATCCTGGAGCACGGGGGTGAGGCCTACGCCGCCTACGGTATGGGCCGCTCCCTCGGCACCCTGCCGATCCAGCTCGCCGGCAACGTCGCGCGCGGCGGCCTGATCGAGACCGCCTTCGGGTTGACGCTCCGCGAGGTGATCGAGGATTTCGGCGGCGGCACCGCCTCGGGGAGGCCGTTGCGGGCGGTGCAGGTCGGCGGGCCGCTCGGGGCCTACTTCCCCGACACGCTCCTCGACACGCCGCTCGACTACGAGGCCTTCGCGGCGAAGAAGGGCCTGCTCGGCCACGGCGGCATCGTCGTATTCGACGACACCGTCGACCTCGCGCGCCAGGCCCGCTTCGCCTTCGAGTTCTGCGCGACCGAGTCGTGCGGCAAGTGCACGCCCTGCCGCATCGGCGCGGTGCGGGGGATGGAGACGATCGACAAGGTGATCGCCGGCGAGTCGCCCCGCGAGAACCTCGCCCTCGTCACCGACCTCTGCGAGGTCATGACCGACGGCTCGCTCTGCGCCATGGGCGGGCTGACGCCCGTGCCGGTGATGAGCGCGCTCACCCATTTCCCGGAAGATTTCTCCGGCCGCGGCGCCAAGCTGCCGCTGGCGGCGGAGTGAGGACTTGAAGCCATGGCCCTCATCAAGGAAATCGACTACGGCACCCCGATCCGCGTCTCCGACCAGAGCGTGACGCTGACGATCGACGGCCGATCCGTGACCGTGCCCGCCGGCACCTCGGTGATGGCGGCGGCGATGCATGCCGGCCCCCAGATCCCGAAGCTCTGCGCCACCGATTCGCTCGAGCCGTTCGGCTCCTGCCGCCTCTGCCTCGTCGAGATCGACGGGCGGCGCGGCACGCCGGCCTCCTGCACGACGCCCGCCGAGAACGGCATGGTGGTGCACACCCAGTCGGACAAGCTCGCGCGCCTGCGCAAGGGCGTGATGGAGCTCTACATCTCCGACCACCCGCTCGACTGCCTGACCTGCTCGGCCAACGGCGATTGCGAGTTGCAGACCCAGGCCGGCACGGTGGGCCTGCGCGAGGTGCGCTACGGCTACGACGGCGCCAACCACGTCTCGAAGAATTCCGAGCTCTACCTCCCGAAGGACGAGTCGAACCCGTACTTCGCCTACGACCCGTCGAAGTGCATCGTCTGCAACCGCTGCGTCCGGGCCTGCGAGGAGGTGCAGGGCACCTTCGCGCTGACCATCGCCGGCCGCGGCTTCGATTCGCGGGTGGCGGCAGGTCCCACCGACTTCTTCAACTCCGAGTGCGTTTCCTGCGGCGCCTGCGTGCAGGCCTGCCCGACGGCGACGCTCCAGGAGAAGTCCGTGATCGCCATGGGCCAGCCGGAGCATTCCAAGGTCACGACCTGCGCCTATTGCGGCGTCGGCTGCGCCTTCAAGGCCGAGATGCAGGGCGACCGGATCGTCCGCATGGTGCCCTACAAGGACGGCAAGGCCAACGAAGGCCATTCCTGCGTCAAGGGCCGCTTCGCCTACGGCTACGCCACCCACCAGGACCGCATCACCAAGCCGATGGTGCGCGACAAGATCACCGATCCCTGGCGGGAGGTGTCCTGGGAGGAGGCGATCCAGCACGCGGCCTCCGCCTTCAAGCGCATCCAGGCCCAGTACGGGCGTGATTCGATCGGCGGCATCACCTCGTCGCGCTGCACCAACGAGGAGGCCTACCTCGTCCAGAAGCTGGTCCGCGCCGGCTTCGGCAACAACAACGTCGATACCTGCGCCCGGGTCTGCCACTCGCCGACCGGCTACGGCCTGATGTCGACGCTCGGCACCTCGGCCGGCACCCAGGACTTCAAGTCGGTCGAGGAATCCGACGTGATCCTGGTGATCGGCGCCAACCCGACCGACGGCCACCCGGTCTTCGGCTCGCGGATGAAGAAGCGCCTGCGCCAGGGCGCCAAGCTGATCGTGATCGACCCGCGCCGGATCGACCTCGTCAAGTCGCCCCACATCAAGGCGAGCCACCACCTGCCGGTCAAGCCCGGCGCCAACGTAGCGATCGTCAACGCGCTCGCCCACGTCGTCGTGACCGAGGGCCTGATCGACGAAGCCTACGTTCGGGCCCGCTGCGACCTGAAGGACTTCGAGATCTGGGCCCGCTTCATCGCCGACGAGCGCCACGCGCCCGAGACGGTGCAGGAGCTGACCGGCTGCGACCCGGCCGAGGTCCGGGCGGCCGCCCGGCTCTACGCCAAGGGCGGGGCCGCGGGGATCTACTACGGCCTCGGCGTGACCGAGCACAGCCAGGGCTCGACCATGGTGATGGGCATGGCGAACCTCGCCATGGCCACCGGCAATATCGGCAAGCCGGGCGCCGGCGTGAACCCGCTGCGGGGCCAGAACAACGTCCAGGGCTCCTGCGACATGGGCTCGTTCCCGCACGAGCTGACCGGGTACCGCCACGTCTCGGACGACGCGACCCGCGAGACCTTCGAGGCCCTGTGGGGCGCGCAGCTCTCGCCCGATCCGGGCCTGCGCATCACCAACATGCTCGACGAGGCCGTCGCCGGCACCTTCAAGGGACTCTACATCCAGGGCGAGGATATCGCCCAGTCCGATCCCGACACGCACCACGTCACCGCCGGCTTGCGTGCGATGGAGTGCATCGTCATCCAGGACCTGTTCCTGAACGAGACCGCGAAATACGCCCACGTCTTCCTGCCGGGCGCCTCGTTCCTGGAGAAGGACGGCACCTTCACCAACGCCGAGCGGCGGATCAGCCGTGTGCGCCAGGTCATGGCGCCGATGGGCGGCTACGGCGACTGGGAGGGCACGATGCTGCTCTCCAACGCGCTCGGCTACCCGATGCACTACACGCATCCGTCCGAGATCATGGACGAGATCGCGGCGCTCACTCCGAGCTTCGCCGGCGTCTCCTACGCCAAGCTCGAGGAACTCGGCTCGATCCAGTGGCCGTGCAACGACAAGGCGCCGCAGGGCACGCCGATGATGCATGTCGACCGCTTCGTGCGGGGCCTCGGCCGGTTCATGCTCACCGAGTTCGTGCCGTCCGACGAGCGCACGACCCGCAAGTTCCCGCTGGTCCTCACCACCGGCCGGATCCTGTCGCAGTACAATGTCGGGGCGCAGACGCGGCGCACCCACAACTCGCTGTGGCATCCCGAGGACGTGCTGGAGATCCACCCCTTCGACGCCGAGAGCCGCGGCATCGTCGACGGCGACCTCATCAGCCTGGAGAGCCGGTCGGGCGACATCGCGCTCAAGGCCCGGGTCACCGAGCGGATGCAGCCGGGCGTGGTCTACACCACCTTCCACCACGCCAAGACCGGCGCCAACGTCATCACCACCGACTACTCGGACTGGGCGACGAACTGCCCCGAGTACAAGGTGACGGCGGTGCAGGTTCGGCGTACCAACCGGCCCTCCGATTGGCAGGCCCGGTTCTATGAGGAAGACATCTCCCTCACCCGCATCATTCAGACCCTCGATGCCGCAGAATAGCGGCGTCGCGACGAGCGTCTCCGTCGCGACCCGCGTCGTCGCCTACGGGCGCGGCGAGGGGCGGGACGGGACTCGTCCGCTCGCCGTCGAGACCCCGGTGAACGTGATCTACGGCGACGTGCCCTACGCCGTCATGATGACGACGCCGGCCGACCTCGAGGATTTCGCCTACGGGTTTAGCCTGACCGAAGGGGTCGTGGCGAGCGCCGACGAGATCCGCGGTGCCGTGGTCGAGGCCGGGGAGGGGGGCTTGCGCCTCGTCGTCGACCTCGCCCCGGGGCGCCTGCGCGAGCACCTCGCCCGCAAGCGGGCTTTGTCGGGCCGCACCGGCTGCGGGGTCTGCGGCATCGACGACCTGAAGGACATCCCGCGCGCCGAGCGGCGCTCGGCGCGAGGAGTCACGGTCTCCCTGTCGGCGGTCGAGCGGGCGGTGAGGGCCCTCGACGACCTCCAGGTGCTCGGCCGCGAGACCCGCGCGGTCCACGCCGCCGCCTGGGCCGACCGCGACGGCCACGTCGTCGCGGTGCGCGAGGATGTCGGGCGCCACAACGCCCTCGACAAGCTGATCGGCGCGCTCCTGCGCGCCGGCGCCCGGCCCGAGGACGGCTTCCTCGTCATCACCAGTCGCTGCTCGTTCGAGATGGTCGAGAAGGCGGCGAGCTTCGGCGCCGCCATCCTGGTGGCGATCTCGGCTCCGACCTCGCTCGCCGTCGAGCGCGCCGCGCTCCACGGCCTGACGCTCGCGGCGATCGCCCGCCACGACACCGTCACCCTGTTCACCGCGCCCGAGCGCCTGACCGTTCCGTGAGTGTTTCGCACATGAGCGCCGTCGATCCCAACGAGAAGCTCGTCCGCATGGCGAACCAGATCGCCGCGTTCTTCCGCTCCTACCCGCAGGACGAGGCGGTGGCGGGCATCCACAAGCACATCGTGGCGTTCTGGACCCCGCGGATGCGCGACCAGCTCGTCGCCCATTGCGGCGAGGCGGATCACGGCCTCGACCCGCTGGCGCTCACCGCCCTCAAGATCACCCCGAAGGCGAAGAGCCCGATCCGGGACGCGGTGACGGACCCGCACGAGCAGGGGCTCGGGGCGAGCGACGCGGGGTGAGGCGGCGCCGCGTCGGCTACGGCTTGCCGATGCGCCTGACCCTTGGTCATCCGACGTCGTGATCGAGCGAAAGAGCGCCAGGGCGTCACGGCCCCGCGCCCGGCAGGCGGCCGGGCGTCTCCGGGCGAGAACCCCGCCGGTCACGAACCCAGGAGGCGACGACGGGGTGGTTTCGGCCACGCTTTCGCGTTTTGATGGTCTATGAACGAGTGCGGAGGACCAGCGTGACACTGATCCTCCGCGTACAGCTCGGGTAGTCGGAGCGTCAAAGGGGGCGGGGTTAGCAGCCCCCGTCCCCCTCCAGAGCTGTGCTTGTATGGCTCCCTGACCGACAGGCAACTCGGCGCGCTCACAGCACCTCGGTGGCGATGTTCGGCAGCCGGATCGCGAAGGTCGAGCCCGCCTCGCCCGCGTGGGACTCGGCGGTGGCCCGCCCGCCGTGCAGCTCGGCGATGCGCTTGACGATCGACAGCCCCAGGCCCGTCGAGCCCTCGCCGGCGGTGGGCTTGGCCGAGAGGCGCTGGAAGCGGCCGAACAGGCGGGCATTGTCCTCCGGCGACAGGCCGGGCCCGTGGTCGCGCACGGCGTAGATCGTATCGACCGCCTCGCGCGCCACCGTGACGACGATCTCGGCGCCGACAGGCGAGTACTTGATGGCGTTCGAGATCAGGTTGTCCATCGCCTCGCGCAGGCGCTCGGCGTCGCCGCAGAGATAGAGGCTGTCGGGGATCTGCGAGCGCAGGGTCTGGCTCTTGGTCTCGGCGAGCGGCGCGTTGGCCTGCGACACCTCCCGGGCGAGGGCGGCGAAATCGACCGGCTCGCGCCGGAGCGCGATGTCGAGGGCGTCGTTCATCGCATCGGCGATCAGGGTCTCGATCATGCCGGTGAGGCGGCGCGCCGTCTCGCGGATGTGGCCGATCTGGGCGTGCATCGCCTCGGTCGGCTGCGGCCGCGCCTCGATCATGTCGCCCAGCATCTCGGCCCGGCCGAGGATGACGGCGAGCGGGTTCTTCAGGTCGTGGGCGACCGTGCCGAGGATCTCGGTCTTGAGCTGGTTGGCGCGCCGCAGGTCCGAGCGCTGCATCGCGAGCCGGCGATTGGCCCGCATCAGCTCGGCGGTGCGCTCCACCACCCGCTGCTCCAGGCCGATATTGGCCCGTTGCAGGCGCTCGTAGAGGATCACGTTGTCGAAGGCGACCGACAGCCGGGAGGTGAACAGCGCGATCAGGGCGCAGTCGGTCTCCGACAGCGAGCGGTCCGCCTTCAGGAGGGCGACGATCTCGCTGCCGCTGGCGGTGTGGACGTAGAGCGTCGACCACCGGTCGCCGAAGGTGTGGCGCCGCTCGGCGAAGGCGCGGGCGACGATCTCCCGCACGTCGTCGTCGAGGGGCCTCGCCCCGTCCCCGCCGACGAGGTGCTGGTAGCAGCCCGAGCCCGCGAGCACGCTGACCGCGTCCTGCGGCCCGGTCTGCTCGCGCAGGACCAGGATGCCCTCGCAGGCGACGTTGAGCAGCGAGCCGACCTGGGTCAGCACGCCCTCGGCCAGCCGCTGCATCGACTTGTAGTCGAGCAGCATCGGGGCGGCGTCGACGATGATCTCGAGCCCGCGCCGGGTCTCCTCCAGGCGCTTGAGCTGCTGATAGGCGCGGAGTGCCGCGGTCAGGCTGGTGAACAGCTTGTCGGCGGTGAGCTCGGTCTTCGCCTTGTAGTCGTTGATGTCGTAGTCGACGATGACCCGCCGCTCCGGCGCCTGGCCGGGCTGGCCGGTGCGCAGGATGATGCGCACGGTCTCGTCCTTCAGCTCGCGCCGGATGAAGTCGACGAGCCGCAAGCCCGCGTCGTCGGTCTCCATCACCACGTCGAGCAGGATCACGGCGACGCCGCGGCGGGCCGACAGCAGGGACCTGGCCTCCGCCGCCGAATAGGCCGAGACGAGCTCGAGCCCGGCGCCGTCGAGGCTGTAGCCCGACAGGGCGAAGCGGGTACCCTCGTGCACCGCGGGATCGTCGTCGACCACCATCACCAGCCATGAGGCGGCGGGCAGGGTCTCGCCGGATTCGTCGTCCGGCAGCAGGAGCAGGATGTCGTCGTCGTTCATCGACCGTCCGTGACGCCGGCGGCGCGGACTTGTCCGCAAGGCGTGAGACCTCCATCCTGGCGGCTCGGCGGCATGACGACAAGGTGGCGACGGACGACGGGCCCCGCTTCCTTCGAATCCCCCGGTCGCGACCGATCGACGGAGCGGCCGCGTCTTGAGACGGCACCCGCGACGATTTCGGCGCGCGCGGTCGAGGAGACGTCGCGTCTGGTGCGCGAGAGCACATCGCCGTCGCCACGGATCGGGATGCAATGCTCGAGTAACAGAACCCGCCTACAAGCGCCGCGCTTGCAGTGAACGGAGGCACGCCATGCTTCACGTGGTCCCGGGACAAGTCGGTGCCAGCGCCACTCCCCTGTCGGAGGACGCACCCTGGCGGCGCGACCTCGATGCCCTGAACGCCCTTCTCCAGGATTCGCGTCCGCGCGGCCCGAACCTGGCCCAGATCGCCGCCCTGATCGAGGCCGAGGCGCCGGGCGCGCTCTCGGCCGCCTCCCGTGCCCGGATCGCCGCGCGCCTCGCCGGCATCCTCGCCTGACGCTGCATTCCGGTGCGTTCGCCAGCGGAGGGTCTTCTTGAGGACGAGAGTCTTGCTTGAGGACAAGAGTCTTGCAGCGCCCACGACTCCTCCTGCGGCACGTGGACGGACGGCGTCCGGCGCGGCATTGTCGGGCTCCGGCGCCCCGGGCTTTCGGGGCCGCTCCGGCACGGGGATGCGGGATGAGGACGAGGCGCGGATCGGGGCGGGCGTCCCGCCTGCGGGCGGCACGATGACGGGACCGGCGCCGCACGTCGTCGTGGTCGACGACGAGGCCGATGCCCGTGCCATGGTGGGCGACTACCTCCGGATGCACGGCTTCGAGGTCAGCCTGTGCGACGGCGGCCGCGCCCTGCGCCAGAGGCTCGCCGAGGTCGCCCCGGACCTGATCGTCCTCGACCTCAACATGCCGGAGGAGGACGGGCTCTCGATCGTGCGCGATCTCAAGGGCCGCTCGACGATTCCGATCATCATGCTGACCGCGACGGCGAGCCCGATCGACCGGGTGGTCGGCCTCGAACTCGGCGCCGACGACTACCTGCCCAAGCCCTGCGAGCTGCGCGAGCTCGTGGCCCGGATCCGCTCGGTGCTGCGCCGGGCGGCGCAGACGCGCGCCGCGCTCCCCGAACCCGCGACGGCCCCCGGCACCGGCGTGCGCTTCGGCCGGATGATCGTCGACACCGAGACGCTGCGCCTGCGCGACGAGGCCGGGACCGAGCAGATCCTGACCCGCTCGGAATACGCCCTGCTCAAGGCCTTCCTCGACAACCCGAAGCGGGTGCTGACCCGCGAGCGGCTGCTCGACCTGGCGGATGCCCGCGACCCCGAGGCGTTCGACCGGGCGATCGACGTGCGGATCAACCGCATCCGCAAGAAGGTCGAGCCCGATCCGGGCAACCCGCGCTTCATCAAGACGGTGCGCGGCATGGGCTACGTGTTTCGCCCGGACGGGGATTGACGGCAGCCCTGACCCGCGCCGCGGGGGCTTGATGAACCGGGTGCGCCGCTCCACGCTATGACCGGGGACGATGCGGTCACGCGTGACGGCGTTCCCATCCAGGACCGGCGGGAGGAGAGTTTCCGCGCTTCGTCCCTGCCGAGGAGAAGGCCGTTGTCGTTCAGCCCCGCGCCCACGAATCCCGGCGCCGACCCGGTCGCCGGCACCGTCGATCCGGTCTGGCGGCGGCTGCGCCAGGAGGCCGAGGCCGTGATGCGCGACGAGCCGCGCCTGGCCTCGTTCCTCTTCGCGAGCGTCCTCAACCACGCCACCCTCGAATCGGCGGTGGCGCACCGGGTCGCCTCGCGGCTCGGCCACCCGGCACTCACCGCCGACCTGATCGCCCAGAGCTTCGGCGAGGCGGTGGCGGACGATCCCGGCATCGGCCAGGCCTTCCGGGCCGATATCGGCGCGGTCATCGACCGCGATCCGGCCGCCGGCCGGGCGATCGAGCCGGTGCTCTACTTCAAGGGCTTCCACGCCATCCAGGCGCATCGCCTCGGCCACTGGCTGTGGACGCGCGGCCGGCGCGACCTCGCGCTCTACCTCCAGAGCCGGTCCTCCGAGGTGTTCCAGACCGACATCCACCCGGCGGCGCGGATCGGCCGCGGCATCTTCCTCGACCACGCCACCGGCCTCGTCGTCGGCTCGACGGCGGTGATCGAGGACGAGGTCTCGATGCTGCACGACGTCACCCTCGGCGGCACCGGCAAGCACGGCGGCGACCGCCATCCGAAGATCCGCCAGGGCGTGATGATCGGCGCCGGCGCCAAGATCCTCGGCAACATCGAGGTCGGGGCCCGCGCCCGGGTCGCCGCCGGTTCGGTGGTGCTCCAGGCCGTGCCGCCCTGCACCACGGTGGTGGGCGTGCCGGCCCGGGTCGTCGGCTCGGCCGGCTGCTCCGACCCGGCCCGCGCGATGGACCAGTTCATCCACCTGATGGACGGCATCTGAAAGCCGCCTTGCCCGCCCGGCCCCGCCGTGGCAAGGCGGGGATCCATCGCCCCGAGAGACCCCGTGGGCCGTTCCGGTTGGTCGTCCCCGTGGCCCGGCCGGCGGGGAGGGGCGTCGTCGCATCCCGTGCCCGCAGGCCGGGATCCTCGTTGAAGGCGGCATGATCCCGCGCCCGCTCGGGGTGCGGGGGATCCGCAAGCGCGTGAAGAGGTCAGCGTGAACAAGACCGAGATGACGAAGGTGGAAGGCTACCTTCGCCGCACTTTCGCGAACCACAACATCCGCCTCGTCGCCCGTCCCAAGAAGACGGACTCGGCCGAGGTCTATATCGGCGAGGAATTCGTCGGCGTGCTGTCGGTCGACGACGAGGACGGCGACCGCTCGTTCAACTTCTCGATGGCGATCCTCGACACCGACCTGGACGAGTAGTCCGGGACACGTCGTCCCGAACGAGAGGGGCCCCGCCCGTCATGGATCGGGGCCGAACACCCGCTCCAGCCCGGCGAGGCCGGCACTCCAGGCCGGCAGCCGCTCGGCCGAGAAGCGCAGGCGCAGGGCGAGGCTGCCGACCCGGATCTCGCTCAGGCAGGCGGCGTCCGGCTCGGGCGCGCGCCCGGTGGTGCAGCGCGCCGCGAACCGGCTGCCCTCGCCTTCCGCCAGGTAGAGATCCTCGCCCTCGAACGGCGTGCCGGCCCGGAAGCGCCGGCGCATCAGGCCCCCGGCCGTCGGCTGCGCCTCGGCGGTGAGGAAGCGGGCGTAGCGCCGCGCCGGGCTCAGCGGCGCCTCGGTCTCGGGCGCCCGGGTCGCGGTCACCCGCATCAGGCCGGGCAGGACGGTGCCGGTCAACTCGGTCCAGGGAATCGCCAGGTCGATCCGCTCGTGTGCCGCCTCGGCGGCGCCGGGCCGCACGAGCCAGGCGGCCGGCAAGACCAGCGGCCGGGGCGTCAGGGCGCTCACCACCACGGGGCTCGCGGGCGCGGGGGGGCGGGCGAGCCAGGCCGCCACGATTCCCGTGAGGCCGAGCGAGCCGGCGAGCCCGAGCGCGGCCGCGAGCATCAGGCGCCGGTCGGCCGAGACCGGCCGGCTCAGGCCGGCCTGCCCGCCAAAAGGCGGCCGGCCGACCCGCGACGCGCGAAACTCATCCCGTTCCAGTCGCGCCGCAGCGGCGCTCAGTGCAGGCCCCATGGCGCCCGCCTCCGATTCGTTCGATCGATGCCCGCGGAGGAGCATTGTCCCGAACGTTCGGCTTCGACCGTTAACGGCTCCTTACCGGAACGTGGGTGCGCGGCGGATTTCTGTGGCGCGGGCGCGCCATGCGGCGGCAAATCCCGCAATGGGATCGATCGCAAAGACCTGTGGATAACGAAAAATTAACCATAACCCGAAATCGCGTCCGGCGCAGGGTGGGACGAACGCGCCGACCGGAGTTTTACCTCCCATGAACCTCTCGCCCTCCGCCATCGAGAACCTGCAGACCCTGGTGCTCGGCCTCGCCTTCGCCGGCCTGCTGGCGAGCGCCTTCGAGTGGGCGACGGCGCGGCGGGCGAGCTTCGGGCTCCTGTCGAGCGGTGGCCTCGTGGCCGTGGCCTCGCTGCCGCTGCTCGCCTTCGGGGCGCCGTTCATCATCCTGCGCAACACCCTGCGCGGCCGGCGCATCGAGGGGCGGCCGATCCCGTTCGTGATGCTGGCGACGATGCTGGCCTGCGGCTGGAGCCTGGTCTCGGGCCGCGTCGTGCTCGACCTGGCCCACCTGGTCTCGGGCGCCTGACGGCTGTCTGGTTCGCCCCGTCGTTTCAAGCACGCAGCGTCGTGCCTGGGCCGCCCCGCGGAGCCGGAAATGACGCGGGTTCCGTGTGAACGCCGTGGAAGGATGACGGCCAGCTCTGGGGGGGGCGGCGAGCGGGGGCAGTGCTCACCGTCAGGCTCGCTCGAACCCCCTTCGAGGGCCGCGCCGCCGTCAGCGATTCGCCGTGGTGACCGGCGAGGCGACGCCGTTCAGCGCCACCCAGGCGAGGCCGTCCTGGCCCTCGCGCTTCACGTAGGTGTAGCCGGTGCGCTGCCAGGGCAGGATGGCGTTGGTCTTGTTGTCGAGGATGTAGTCGCCGCGGTCGGTGCGGACCATCAGGACCGCGTGGCCCTCGCCGATCTCGTCGATCACCACGGTCATGCGCAGGGCCCGGCGGGCGAGGCCGCGCTCGACCAGCATGCGGCGCTTGAGGAGCTGGTAATCCTCGCAATCGCCCTGGCCGTCGTCCGGAAAGTCCCAGCGGTCGACCACGCCCCAATGGTCCTGGTCGATCATCGGGCGGATGCGGCCGTTGACGCGCCGGTTCACCGCGGTCAGCGTGCGCCAGAGGGCCGGCGTCATGGTGAGCGCCGTCGGCTCCTTGGTGTCGACCGCGCATTCCGCCGGGTAGCGGTTGCAGAAGTCGGTCCAGGCGCTCACGGGCTTGGCCGCACCGCCGCGCTCGATCGCCACGCTGGCATCGGGCAGGGCCGCGAGGGTCTGGGTCTGTCCCTGCGTCGTGGCGCCGCCGATCAGCAGCAGCGTCCCGAGAAGCCCCAGCTGCGCCACCCGGGCGCCGCGCATCAGCAGGCCCTGGCGATCGAGGTGGATCGCGCGGCCAAGGCCGTCCATCACTGCCCGCATTGCCCCATCGACTCGTTGAGCTTGGTTCTTGCATCCAAGCTGCCACGGGGCAGGGCGGGGCTCAACCGAAAAATTTAAACCCTGATAAACGCCCCTGCCGCACTTTGGTTCCAATTCGAGACGCAGAATTTTCGCCTGATTCGGCGTCTCAGCGGTTGGCGGTGACGGTCGGGGCGGTGGCGCCGCCGAGCGAGACCCAGGCGGTGGCGTCCTGCGATTCGCGCTTGATGAAGGTGTAGCCGGTCCTGTGCCAGGGCAGCACGGCGCTGGTCTTGTTGTCGAGGACCAGATCGCCGCGGTCGGTGCGCAGCATCAGCACGGCGTGGCCCTCGCCCTTCTCGTCGATCACCACCGTCATCCGCATCGCGCGCCGCGGCAGGCCGGCCTGGGCCAGCAGCTTGCGCTTGAGCAGCTGGAAGTCCTCGCAATCGCCCGAGCCGTCCTCGGCGAGGTCCCAGCGGTCCGGCACGCCCCAATGCTCCATGTCGGTCACGGCGCGCAAGCTGGTGTTGACCTGGCGGTTGACGCCGGTGACCGTCTGCCACAGCCGCGGGGTGAGCGTCACCTGGGCCGGCTCGCTCGGATCGACCGCGCATTCGGAGGCGTAGCGGGCGCAGAACTCGACCCAGCCGACGATCGGCCGGGCGTGGCCGAGGTCGGGGGCGCCGGCGCTCGGCATCGGCAGGGCCGCGAGCGTCTGGGCCGTCGCCTCGCCGGTCTGGGCCGAGACCAGGGCCGCCGCGATCATCGCCGCACCGGCCAGAACCCGCTTCACCTGCCGCCCGAAACCCGTGGTCATCTGCGCCATCCCCTTCGTTACGAAGGAGAATGGCCGCCGACCTGCTGGCCGGCGCTGAAATGGATCCGCGCAATTTTATCGATTCGGGGGCCGAGGGCCCGGGCCCGCGAACAGACCCAAGACCTCGCTCAACTGGTACGGCGAAAGCCCCGGATCGCGTTAGCGGGCCGTTCAACTTAACCGGACGTTCCGGGCTGGATCGGCGCCTGGTAGGACAGGCCCATGTCCCACGGGAAGTAGATCCAGGTGTCCTGGCTCACCTCCGTGACGAAGGTGTCGATCAGCGGCCGGCCGGCGGGCTTGGCGTAGACGGTCGCGAAGTGGGCGTTCGGCAGCATGGCGCGGACCACCTGGGCGGTCTTGCCGGTATCGGTCAGGTCGTCGAGGACCAGGACGCCGCGGCCGCTGCCGTCGCCGATGGCGCGGACGCTCGGGGCCACGTCCTTGAGTACCTGGAGGGCGCCCTGCTCCTGGTAGTCGTGGTAGCTCGCCACGCACACCGTCTCGACGAGCCGGATGCCGAGTTCGCGCGCCACGATCGCCGCCGGCACCAGGCCGCCGCGGGTGATGCAGACGATGGCCTCGAACGGGCCGGCGCCGGCGAGGCGCCAGGCGAGCGCCCGGGCGTCGCGGTGGAATTGGTCCCAGGAAACCGGGAAGGCCTTGTCGCTCGGAGCAGCCATCGTGCGTCAGTTCCGCTCTGCCTGGAGGCGCGCCAGGAGCGCCTCGATCTCGGTGCGCGCCGCGGCCAGCGCCTGGGGCTCGCGGCCGCGCACCACGATCTGGTTGCGAAAGCCCGCCGGCGTCATCGACGGGTAGGAGCCGATCGAGACGCCCGGATGCGCCTTGGCGATGAGGGCGAGCCCCTCCGCGTAGCCGCCCTCCGGCAGGTTGCCGGCCTCGATCGTCTCGGCGGTCACGCGCGCGCCGGTCTTCAGCCGCGGCGCGACCGAATCGAGCATCGCCTGCATGATGGAGGGCACGCCGGCCATCACGATCACGTTCCCGATCATGAAGCCGGGCGCCTTCGAGATCGGGTTCTCGACGAGATCCGCGCCGAACGGGATCCGGGCCATCCGCAGGCGCGCCTCGTTGAGGTCCTCCGGCTTGATGCGCTCGAGCAGCATCGCGCGGGCGCGGGGATCGACGTCGATGCCGACGCCGAGGGCCTGCGCCACGCAATCGGCCGTGATGTCGTCGTGGGTCGGGCCGATCCCGCCGGTGGTGAACAGGTAGGTGTAGCGCTGCCGCAGGGCGTTCACCGCACCGACGATCTCCTCGGCCACGTCCGGCACCACCCGCACCTCGCGCAGGTCGATGCCCGAATTGGTCAGGTACTCGGCGATGTAGCCGATGTTCTTGTCCTTGGTGCGTCCGGACAAGATCTCGTCGCCGATGACCAGGATGGCGGCCGTGACCGGGGCGGGGCTGGCATCAGGCATCGGGGATCCTCGTGAACGAAGCGACACGGTTGACGCCCGCCTTATCCCGGCGCCCGACCCGGCTCAAGCGTGACACCCCGGGATCGTCGGGGTAAGCGCCCGGAATGCCCACCGACAACGTCTCCCGCCGATGCGCTTCCCCGGCCCGCTGACCGAGGGGCGGCTGGTGCGCCGCTACAAGCGCTTCCTCGCCGATGTCGAGCTCTCCGACGGGAGCCTCGTCACCGCGCATTGCGCCAATCCGGGGGCGATGCTGGGCCTCGTCGCGCCCGGCCGGCCGGTGCTGCTCTCCGCCTCGACCAATCCGGCCCGCAAGCTCGCCTGGTCGTGGGAACTCGTCGAGGCCGAGCTGCCGGGCGGGCCGCAATGGGTCGGCATCAACACCGCGCGGCCGAACGCGCTCGTGGCGGAAGCCTTTCGGGAGGGGCGCCTGCCCCCGCTCGCCGGCGCCACGTCGTGGCGGGCGGAGGTCGCCTACGGCCGCGCCAGCCGGGTCGACTTCCTCGCCGGCGACGCCGCCGGCCCGATCCACGTCGAGGTGAAGAACTGCCACCTGATGCGCCGGCCCGGCCTCGCCGAGTTCCCGGACTGCGTCGCCGCCCGCAGCGCCCGCCACATGGACGAACTCGCCGAGGTGGTGCGCCTGGGCGGGCGGGCGATGGTGATCTGGGTGGTGCAGATGCGGGCCGGGCGCTTCACCGTCGCCGGCGACCTCGACCCGGGCTTCGCCGCAGCCTTCCGGCGGGCGCGGGGTGCGGGCGTGGCGGCGCACGCCTTCACCTGCCGGGTCGACGCGACCGAGGTGACGATCGGGACCGAGATCCCGATCGACCTGTGAGCCCTCACCAGCGGCCGGGCCCGGGCTCGTCGTCCCAGTGCCGGTGGCGCGGCGGCCAGGGCGGCGGGCCGCCCCAGCGGGGTCCGTCGCGATAGCCGGCCCGGTCTCCGGGGCCCTCGTCGCAGACCCGGACCCGGCGCACCACCTCGTCGCCGTACGCATCGATGCGGCGCTTGACGAAGACCCGGCAGCCCTCGGGCGCCTGCACGAAGCGGGGCGGGGGAGGCGGCGGCGCCCGCCAGTCGCCGCGGCCCTCGAAGCGGGGCGGCGGCTCCTCGTCGAGATCGGCCGCGGCGACCGGGCCGGCGAGGGCAGCGAGCGCGAGGGCGCCGAGAATCAGGGAGCCTGGGATCAGGGAGCGCGGGAAGCGCGCAGTCATGGCGGGCGGCCTTCGGCTGATGAGGCCCGGGGCGGTCATGGCCCCCGGCACGTCGCCACGATCGCGCGCCGGCCTTGAACCGCGGCTGAAGCCGGCGTTGTGCGGCGGTCAGGTTTCCCGGCCGGCGGGGATATTCTCCCCTGCAACGGGCAGGGCTGCCCGGCAAAGGGGGAGGCGCGAGTTTCGCCTCTCCTCGCGGGTGGAGCGAGGGTGAGGGGGTCTCGACGAGTGAGGCTCCTCTGGAACCACCCCCTCACCACCGCGGCGAACCTGCGGTTCGCAGCTCCCTGAGCCCCTTCGGAGTTCAGGCCTCTCCCCGCCCGCGGGGAGAGGGGATCCCCGCGCTTTGATCGTCCCCGTGCAGCCTCTTGCAACGGTTGAGGGGTCGTTCCACCCCGCTCAGGTCACGACCGACGGCTCCGTCCGGCCGGTATGCTGCGCGATCCCCGCGATCGCCTCCGCGGCGGCCACGACCGGGGCCAGCATCTCGGCGGTCGGCGCGTCGAGCCGGTCCTTCGAGAAGCGCTCGAGATAGACCCTGAGCGTCGCCCCGACCGTGCCGGTGCCCGACAGGCGGAAGACCACGCGGGCATCCTCGCGGAACAGGATCCGCACGCCCTGGCGCGCCGTCACCGAGCCGTCGACCGGGTCGGTATAGGCGAAGTCGTCGGCGGTCTCGACGGTGAGCCCGCCGAAGCTCTGACCCGGCAGCCCGGCGAGTTTTTCGCGAAGGGCCGTCATCAGGCCCTCGGCGGCGGCGCTCTCCACCTCCTCGTAATCGTGGCGGGCGTAGTAGTCGCGGCCATAGGTTGCCCAGTGGTCGCGCACCACCCGGTCGGCGGGCTTGGCCGTCGCCGCGAGCAGGTTGAGCCAGAGCAGCACCGCCCACAGCCCGTCCTTCTCGCGCACGTGGTTCGAGCCGGTGCCGGCGCTCTCCTCGCCGCAGAGCGTGATCCGCCCGGCATCGAGCAGGTTGCCGAAGAACTTCCAGCCGGTCGGGGTCTCGAAGGCCGGGATGCCGAGGGACGCCGCGACCCGGTCGGCGGCGCGGCTCGTCGGCATCGAGCGGGCGATGCCCGAGAGCCCGTCCCGGTAGCCCGGCGCGAGATGCGCGTGGGCGGCCAGGATCGCCAGGCTGTCGCTCGGGGTGACGAAGAGGTGGGGCGCCACGATCATGTTGCGGTCGCCGTCGCCGTCGGAGGCCGCGCCGAAATCGGGCGCGTCGGGGCCGGTCATCTCGGCCATCAGGTCGTGGGCGTGGACCGGGTTCGGGTCCGGGTGGTGGCCGCCGAAATCGGGCAGCGGCTCGGCGTTGACCACCGTGCCGGCGGGAGCGCCGAGGCGCCGCTCCAGGATCTCCACGGCGTAGGGGCCGGTCACCGCGCTCATCGCGTCGAAGCGCATCCGGAAGCCGGAGCGGAACAGGGCCGCGATGGCGGGAAAGTCGACCAGGGTCTCCATCAGCGCGGCGTAATCCGCCACCGGATCGATCACCGTGACGGTGGCCCCGGCCAGAGTGACGTCGCCGAGCGCGTCGAGGTCGATGTCGTCGGCCTCGACGATGCGGTACTCGGTGATCGCCTTGGTGCGGGCGAAGATCGCCTCGGTCACCGGCTCGGGCGCCGGGCCGCCGTTGCGGCCGTTGAACTTGATGCCGAAATCGCCCTCAGGTCCGCCCGGGTTGTGGCTCGCCGAGAGCACCACGCCGCCGATCGCGCCGTACTGGCGGATCACGCAGGAGGCCGCCGGGGTCGAGAGCAGGCCGCCGCGGCCGACCAGGATGCGCGCGAAGCCGTTGGCGGCCGCGATCTTCAGGGTCGTCTGCACCACCTCGCGGTTGAGGAAGCGCCCGTCGCCGCCGACCACCAGGGTGGTGCCGGCCCGGTCGGGCAGGCAGTCGAAGATCGCCTGGACGAAATTCTCGACGTAAGTCGGCTGGCGGAAGACCGGCACCTTCTTGCGCAGGCCCGAGGTGCCGGGCTTCTGGTCGGGGAAGGGCTGCGTGGCGACGGCCTTGACGGTCATGGGGTCTCGTCTCGGTAGGGGCGGGGCCTGAACGGCCCCTCAGCCGCGCTTATGCCGCCTCGCGCCGCCGGCTTCCAGCCCGCGCGGCCGGTTTCGCGGGCAGGCCGCCTACGCGGCGTCCTCGGCGGGAAGGGCTCGGCCCGTCGTCAGGTGCCGGAAGCCGTCGATCGGGCCGGGGCGGCCGAACAGGTATCCTTGCGCCTCGTGACAGGCCTCGGCGCCGAGGAAGGCCAGCTCGGCCGAGGTCTCGACGCCCTCCGCCAGGACCGGCAGGCCGAGGCCGCGACCCAGGCCCAGCACCGAGCGCACGATCGTGGCGGCCTGCTCGCTCGTGTCGACGGAGCGGGTGAAGGAGGAATCGATCTTGATCTTGTCGAACGGGAAGGCGCGCAGGTTCGACAGCGACGAGTAGCCGGTGCCGAAATCGTCCATCGCGATCCGCACCCCCATCGCCTTGACCCGCCTGAGCGTCGCCAGCGCCCGCGGCAGGTCGCGGATCAGCGCCGTCTCGGTGATCTCGAGCTCCAGCCGGGCGGGCGAGAGGCCGGTGACGACCAGGACCTCGTGGACCAGCTCGGCGAAGCCCGGGGCGTGGAGCTGGACCGCCGAGACGTTGACGGCGATGCGCAGGGGCTTCTCCCACGAGGCGGCCTCGCGGCAGGTCTCGCGCAGGACCCACTCGCCGATCCCGAGGATGCTGCCGGTCTCCTCGGAGATCGGGATGAACAGGTTCGGCGGCACGGTGCCGCGCTCCGGGTGCTGCCAGCGCAGCAGCGCCTCGAAGCCCACCGTCTCTCCGGTGTCGATGCGGGTCTGGGGCTGGTAGACGACCCTGAGCTCGCCCCGCTCGACGGCGTGACGCAGGTCGTGCTCGAGGGAGCGCCGCTCGCGGACCTGCGCGCCCATCCGCGCCTCGTAGAAGCGCAGGCGGCCGCGGCCCTCCTGCTTGGCGCGGTAGAGCGCGGTGTCGGCCTGGACCATCAGGGTCTCGGCCTCCTCGCCGTCGTGCGGGAAGAGCGCGATGCCGAGGCTCGCCGCCGCGATCGCGCCGGCCGGACCGATCTCGGCCTGCCGCAGGGCGTCGAGGATCGCCTCGCCGAGCGCCTCGGCGGCGGCGGCATCGAGGTTCGGCGCCAGCACCGCGAACTCGTCGCCGCCGAGCCGGGACAGCATCTGGCCCGGGGCGAGCGCTCCGGCGATCGCCGCGCAGACCGCGCGCAGCAGGGCGTCGCCGGCGGCGTGGCCGAACAGGTCGTTGACCTCCTTGAACCGGTCGAGGTCGGCGCACAGGACCGCCAGCGGCCGGCCGGCGGCCCTCGCCAGCGCCAGCTCCTGCGCCAGCCGGTCGTTGAAGCTGGTGCGGTTCGGCGAGCCTGTCAGCGCGTCGTGATGGGCGAGGTAGGCGATGCGCGCCTCGGCGCGCTTGCGCGCCCGGAGATCCCGCACCGCCAGGGCGGCGTGCGGCCGGCCGGCGAAGTCGATCGTGCGCCGGATGACCTCGACCGGGATCGTCCCGCCCTCGGCCCGGCGCAGCTGCGCCTCGGGCGCCTCGGCGCCGGCCACGGCCGGCTCGGCGAGGAGGTCCGCCAGGACCGCCCCGGTCAGCGCCTCGGCCGGGCGGCCGACGAGGTCGGCGAAGCTGTCGTTGACGGTCACGATCCGGTCGCCGTCGCAGACCACCAGCCCCTCGACGGCGGCGTTGGCGAGCCCGCGCATCCGGTCGCCCTCGAGTACCGAGCGGCGCTCGTCGCGCAGGTGCAGCCACAAGCCGGCGAAGGCCAGGACCAGGATCGTGATGCTGGCGATGGCCACCGCCACGGCGAGCATCTCCGCCGGCACCGCGGTGCCCGACAAGGCCACGCTCGGGTCCGGGACGATCACGGCGGCCGTCATCGCGGTGAAGTGCAGGCCGCAGATGCCCAGCACCATCAGGCCGGCCCCGACGAGCTTCGTCCGGACCGAGCCGTCCCGCAGGGTGGCGGCGAGCGCGAGGCTGCCGAGCCCGGTCCCGGCCGCGAGCGCCGCCAGGACCAGGCCGAGATCCCAGGCGATGCGGCCCGCGACCTCGAACGCCGCCATGCCGGTGAAGTGCATCGCGCCGACGCCGAGGCCGATCTGCGCGCCGCCGAGCCAGGCGGCGGCAGGCAGGGCCGGCCGCAGGGCGATCCAGAAGCCGGCTGCCGTCATGCCGATCCCGATCGTCAGGGACAGCCCGGTCAGGCCGAGGTCGTAGGCCGAGGCGATGCCGGGCGAGAAGGCCAGCATGGCGATGAAGTGCGTCGCCCAGATCCCGGTCCCGCCCGCCAGGGCGGCGGTGAGGAGCCAGAGCCGGCGCCCCTTCCCGGCGCTCACGCGGGCGTGATCGAGGAGCGTCAGGCTGGTCGCCGCAGCGAGATTGCACACGACGGCTGCGAGGAAAACCAACTTGAGGTCGTGATTTCCGGTAATACAATCATAGAGGGCGGTCACGACGTGTTTCTCACGCTCGGGAGCTTTGTCGCGCTCAAGATGCCCAGGCGGCGATGAATATCCATGCTATAGCTTCGCCGTGCAGCGTGGTTCCGCGGCGTGTAGTGAATCTGTTCCTAATGCCCTGACGGCAGGGCGCCGCCCGGCATCCCCGGCCGCGCCTTGCCGGCGCCCCTCTTGGCGGCGCCCCTCTTGGCGGCGCCCCTCTTGGCGGCGCCCCCGCCCGCCCGATATGCCGCGTCGACGAGGAATGGACGCGAACGCGATGCAGAACGAGGAGCCGGATGCCCCGGCGCGGCCGGCGATGGACGAGGATACGATCGCCTTCGCGGGCCGGGTGTTCCAGTATGCCCGGCTCGGCCACCACGCCGAGCTGGCGGAGCTGCTGTCGATGGGCCTGCCGCCCAACCTGCGCAACGACAAGGGCGACACGCTCCTGATGCTCGCGGCCTATCACGGCCACGTCGAGACCGTCGGCGCGCTGATGGCGCACGAGGCCGACCCGGAGATCGCCAACGACCGCGGCCAGACCCCGCTCGCCGCGGCGGCGTTCAAGGGTGCGATGCCGGTGGTGCTCGCTCTCCTCGACGGCGGGGCGGCGATCGACGGCGCCGGCCCGGACGGGCGCACCGCCCTGATGACGGCCGCGATGTTCAACCGGGTCGAGATGGTGGAGGCCCTGCTCGCCCGCGGCGCCGATCCGGCCCGCCGCGACGCGAGCGGCCACACCGCCGAGACCGCCGCCCGCGCCATGAGCGCGCCCGACACGCCGGACGTGCTGGCCCGGGCGGCAGCGGCGAAGGCGGATCGTTAGATCGCGGGTGGCGCCGCCTTCGGCGCCATCAGCCCGCGCCGGGCCTCGATCGCCTGCCAGGCCATCAGCCCCGGCAGGCCCAGCACCACGTCCGGCACCCGCTTGACCAGCGAGAGGGCGAGCGCGGTGTGCGGATCGATGCCGAACAGGCTGCCGAGGAGCACGAAGCCGCCCTCCTGGACGCCGAGCCCGCTCGGGACCGGGAAGGCCGCGGACTTGATCGCCTGGCTGAGCGACTCGAGCACCACCGCCTCGGCGAGCGTCACCCCGTCGATGCCGATGCACCGGAGCGCGATCCAGATCTCCAGCGCGCCGAGGAACCAGGCCGCGAGATGGAGCAGGAAGCCCTGGCCCAGGGGCAGCCAGCGCCGGCGGTCCCAGACCGCGTCGAGGGCGGCCTGCACGCCGCCGCCGGCCGGGCCTGCGCCGCCCTCCGCCGCGAAGCGGCGGGCGAGCGCCGTCACGCGCCGCTCGATCGCGCCGGCGCCGCCGTAGCGCTGGACCGCGAAGAAGGCGGCGAGCACGACGCCGCTCAGGACGAGTCCCTTGGCGCACCACGCCGCCAGGGTCGCCGCCTGCTCGCCCTCGATCCGGCTCAGCAGCACCACGCCGGTCAGCGCGAACAACGTCTGGGTGACGACCTGGAAGAACATGTCGACCAGGATGCCGGCGGCGCTCGCCGCGCCGGTCACGCCCCAGAAGGTGAGGAGGCGCGCGCCCAGCACCTCGCCGCCGACCGAGGCGACGGGCAGGAGCACGTTGACGCCCTCGCGCACGAAGCGCAGCAGCACGAACGGGCCGGTGGCGACACCGACGAGGCCGGTGAGGACCCGGGCCCAGGCGACGCCGCACAGCCCGATGATCGCGACCCGCACCAGCACCACCGCACCGATGCCGAGGAGGCCGACGCGCCCGAAGGCGTCCGCCACCGCGCCGACGTCGTTCGCGGCGACGAGCCACAGCGCCAGCACGACGCCGATCGCGGCGCCGAGGAGCGGCACCCGCCGCAGCAGGCGGCGGCCGAGGCCCGGGCCCGTGCCGGCTCGCACCGCCGTCACGGCCGATCGGTCCGCGCGGGCAGCAGGGCGTCGAGCATCGCCGCCGGCTCCAGGGAGGGGTCGATCACCACGAGGCGGCCGGCCCCGAGGGAGCCGGTGGTGGCGAGCGTCAGGCTGCGCTTCGGGCACAGGCCGAGGCATCCGGTCTCGACCACCCGCACCTTGCGGCCGCGGCGATCCGCCTTCAGGGCGCGCTTCAGCCCGCCCCGCACCGCCTTGGCGCCGACCCCCTGCCGCTTGGCGCACTTGGCGCACACCATCACGATCTCGGCGAACGGTGCGGCCGCCGCCTTGACTGGTCCGCGTTTCGTCACCGGCGCCTTGCTCACCGCGTCCTGGTCTCCCGTTGCGTGTTCCGCGTCCGGGCCGGGGTTACCCTCCGGCCGGACCGGGTGCAACGCGGCATGACGCGGCGTCGGGACGCCGCGCCGTCACGGTCTCCCGCGGCGACAGCCCGCGGTCGGCCCTCGATCAGCTCTTGCCGACGAGCGGGCAGCCGCCCTGGTTCATCGGCTTGAACGCCTGGTCGCCGGGGATCGTCGCGAGCTTGTTGTAGACGTCCCAGGGTCCCTTCGACTCGGATGGCTTCTTGACCTCGAACAGGTACATGTCGTGGATCGTGCGGCCGTCGGCCCGGACCATGCCCTTGCCGAACAGCGGGTCGTCGGTCGGGTTGGCCTTCATCCACTCCATGACGACCTTGGGGTCCTTCGACTTCGTCGCCGAGACCGCCTTCAGGTAGTGCATCATCCCGCCGTAGACGCCGGCCTGGTTCATGCTCGGCATGTTGCCGTTCGCCTTCTTGGCGAAGCGCTGCGAGAAGGCCCGGGTCCCGTCGTTCAGGTCCCAGTAGAACGCCTCCGTCAGCACCAGCCCCTTGGCGATCTCGAGGCCGAGCGCCTTGGCGTCCTGGGCGTAGAACAGCAGGGCCGCGAGCTTCTGCCCACCCTCGGTGAGGCCGAACTCGTGGGCCTGCTTGACGGCGTTGATGGTGTCGCCGCCGGCATTGGCGAGCCCGACCACCTTGGAACCCGAGGCCTGCGCCTGGAGCAGGAAGGAGGAGAAGTCGCTGGCCGGGAACGGCACCCGGGCGGAGCCCAGGACCTTGCCGCCGTTGCGCGTCACGACGGCCGCGGTCTCGTTCTGGAGCGATTGCCCGAAGGCGTAGTCCGCCGTCAGGAAGAACCAGGTGTTGCCGCCGCGCTTGACCATCTCGCCGCCGGTGCCGTTGGCGAGCGCGTAGGTGTCGTAGGTCCAGTGGATGGTATTGGGAGAGCACTGCGAACCGGTCAGGTCGGTGGTGCCGGCGCCCGAGTTGATGAAGATCTTGTTCTTCTCGCGGGTGACCTGGCTGACCGCGAGCGCCACCGACGATGTCGGCACGTCGAAGATCGCGTCGACGCCGTCGCGGTCGTACCATTGCCGCGCGATGCCGGCGCCGACATCCGGCTTGTTCTGGTGGTCGGCGGAGACGATCTCGACCTGGATGGTCTTGTCGATCGCCGCGAAGTCTTCCGCCGCGAGCTGCGCCGCGGCGACCGATCCCTTGCCGCCGATATCGGAATAGACACCCGACATGTCGTTCAGGATGCCGACCTTGACGCTCGTCTGGGCCGACGAGGACGCCACCGACAGCAACAGACACCCGGCGGACACCAGCACACGCTTCACACCCAGCAAGACGACCTCCCGATTGACGCTTGTTATCGGTGCAGGAGGCGCCACGCCGGCAGATTCGTCAAGGTCGCGTTTCGCTCAGAGCACCGGCCTCGTCTCGCCGAGGCGGATGCAGCGCGCGGCGTGGCCCGGCGCGATGTCCGCCCGCGCCGGCAGGCCCTCCCGGCAGGCCGGGACGGCGAGGGGGCAGCGGGGCTCGAACGGGCAGCCCGGGGGCGGCTCGGCGAGGTCCGGGGGCGAGCCCGGGATGGTGGCGAGCCGCACCCCCTTCGGCGAATCCGGGGTGATGCGCGAGGCGAGCAGCCCCTGCGTGTAGGGGTGCGCCGGCCGGCCGATCACGTCGCCGCTCGCCCCGACCTCGACGAGGTGGCCGCCATACATCACGGCGACCCGGTCGGCGACCTGCACGGCGACGCCGACATCGTGGGTGACGAAGATCACGGCGAGGCCGAGGTCGCGCTGCAACTCGCGCAGGAGCAGCAGAATCTGGATCTGCACCGTCGCGTCGAGGGCGGTCGTCGGCTCGTCGGCGAGCAGCACCTTGGGCCGGCAGGCGAGCGCCAGAGCGATCATCGCCCGCTGGCGCATGCCGCCGGACAGCTCGTGCGGGTAGGCCTCGAGGCGCCGCGCCGGGGAGGGGATGTGGACGCGCTCGAACAGTTCGAGCGCCCGGGCCCTCGCGGCGGCGCGGGAGGCGCCCTCGTGGCGCATCACGGCTTCCGCGATCTGGTCGCCGATGCGGTAGACCGGATCGAGGGCGAGGCCCGGATCCTGGAAGATCATCGCGACCGTGCCGCCGCGATAGGCCGAGAGCGCCCGCCGCTTCAGGCCGAGCACGTCGTGGCCGTCGACCCGGAGATGCCCGCCGATGCGGGTGCGGGATTCCGGCAGCAATCGCATCAGGGCCCGCAGGGTCACGGACTTGCCCGAGCCCGATTCCCCGAGCAGCGCCAGGGCCTCGCCGGCGCGGATGGTGACATCGACCCCGCCGACCGCCCGGACCGGTTTTCGGCCGCCGAGGAAATCGACCGTCAGGCCGCGGACCTCGATCAGGGCGCCGGAGGCCGCGGTGTCGTTCGCGCGCAAGGGTGCGTTCATGATCGCCTCACGCCGCCAGCGGGACCGGGGGAGCGTCGGGATGGCCGGAGCCGGCGACCGCCATGTGGCAAGCCGCGAAATGGGCCGGCGCCACCGGGTCGAGGCCGGGCTCGCGCGTCCGGCAGACCTCCGCGGCGAACCGGCAGCGGGTGTGGAAGCGGCAGCCCGGGGGCGGGTTGATCGGGTTCGGCGGGTCGCCGGTCAGCGGCGCTTCCTCCAGCCGCGCCTCCGGGTCGGTCGAGGGCTGGGAGGCCAGCAAGGCCGCCGTGTAGGGGTGGCGCGGCGACCCGAGGATGGCGTCGGCCGGGCCGATCTCGGCGATCCGGCCGAGATACATCACCATCACCCGGTCGGACATGAAGCGCACGACGTTGAGGTCGTGCGAGATGAAGATGTAGGTCAGCCCGAATTCCTGCTTGAGATCGGTCAGCAGGTTCAGCACCTGCGCCTCCACCGACTTGTCGAGGGCCGAGACCGCCTCGTCGAGGATGAGGAGCCGCGGCTCGAGGGCGAGGGCGCGAGCGATGTTGACCCGCTGGCGCTGGCCGCCCGAGACCTCGTGCGGGTAGCGCCCGCCGAAGCGCCGCGGCTCGAGGCCGACCTGGCGCAGGAGGTCGTGGGCGCGCGACAACGCCGCCGCCGCGGACAGCCCGTGCGCCTTCGGCCCGAAGGCCACCGATTCCTCGACCGTCAGCCGCGGGTTGAGCGAGGCGTAGGAATCCTGGAACACCATCTGCACCTGGCGGCGATAGGCCTTCAGGTCGAGGGCGCGCGAACCCAGCAGCTCGCCGTCGAAGACGATGTCGCCCCGGTCCTGCCGGGCGATCTGCATCAGCAGGCGCGCCGTCGTCGACTTGCCGCAGCCCGATTCTCCGACCACACCGAGGGTCTCGCCCTTCATCACCGTGAAGTCGATGCCGTCGACGGCGCGGACCGCAGGTCCCTTGCCGAAGAGATTGCCCTTGCCGAACAGCCCGCCCTTGCCGGGAAAGTGCTTCGCCAGGCGCTCGACGGTGAGGAGCGGCTGGGCGGGCCCGCCGCGGTCGCGCGGATCGAGATCGTTCACTGGCGCACCTCCATGGCCGAGCGCAGGCCGTCCGACAGAAGGTTGAAGGAGATCGAGGTGAGGAAGATCATCACGCCCGGCAGCGCCGCGACGACCGGGTTGACGTAGATCGCGGTGCGCAGGGTGTTGAGCATCAAGCCCCATTCCGGCTCCGGCGGCTTCACGCCGAGGCCGAGGAAGGAGAGTCCCGAGGCCAGGATCATCGAGACCGAGATCAGGCTGGTGGCGTAGACGAAGACCGGACCGAGCACGTTGCCGAGCACCTGCACCCGCACCACCGTGAACGGGTTCGCGCCCGAGACCCGGGCGGCCTCGACGTAGTCGCGGTTGCGGATCTGCACCGTGACGCTCTCGGCGACGCGGGTGATCTGCGGCACGAAGACGACGGTGAGCGATACGATCGAGTTGAGGATGCCGGCCCCCAGCGCGCCCGAGAGCGCGATGGCCAGCAGCACCGACGGAAAGGCGAAGAACACGTCGACCACGCGCATGACCAGCGTGTTGACCCAGCCGCCGGCATAGCCCGCGAGGATCCCGAGGCTAGATCCGACGAAGAACGCGATGACGACCGGCAGCACGCCCATGAACAGCGACAGGCGGCCGGCATAGAGGAGGCGGGTGAGCATGTCGCGGCCGAGCTCGTCCGAGCCGAGCCAGTAGGTCGCGTCGCCGACGTGGCGCAGGCGCCGGGCCATCGAGCCCTTGAACGGGTCCATCGGGGCGATCAGCGGCGCGAAGATCGCCGCGAGCACGATGGCCAGGATCACGCAGGCGGCGGCCATCGCGACCGGATCGCGGGCGAGCCGCCGGAGAACGCTGCCCCAGTAGCCGCGCGAGGCCACGACCGGGATCTCTGGCGCGGCGACCGCCGCGACGGGATCGCCGGTGGCGAGCGAGGTCTGAATGGTCATGCGGTCAGGCCCTCTCGATGCGGGGGTCGAGCGCGGTCTGCACCACGTCGACCAGGAGGTTGAGGGTGACGAAGAACATGGCGAGCACCAGGATCGTGCCCTGGAGCAGCGGCAGGTCGCGCTGGAAGATCGCGGCGTTGAGGAGGAAGCCGGTGCCCGGCCAGGCGAACACCGTCTCGATCAGGATCGAGCCGCCGAGCAGGTAGCCGAGTTGCAGCCCCATGATGGCGATGGCGGTGGGGGCCGCGTTCTTGACCACGTGGCGGAAGACGCCGAACTCCGACAGGCCCTTGGCGCGCAGCGCCTGGACGAAGTCCTGGTGCAGGATGTCGCCGACGAGCGCCCGGACTGTGCGGGAGATCACCCCCATGGGGATCACCGACATGGTGATGGCCGGGAGCAGGATGTAGCGCAGGTGCTCGAGGTCGGGCACCCAGTTGCCCGACCCCTGCGGCCCCGCACCGGTCGGCGGCAGCCAGCCGAGGGTGGCCGAGAACACGA
The DNA here is from genome assembly GCF_003173755.1 of Methylobacterium terrae. Taxonomy (NCBI): domain Bacteria; kingdom Pseudomonadati; phylum Pseudomonadota; class Alphaproteobacteria; order Hyphomicrobiales; family Methylobacteriaceae; genus Methylobacterium; species Methylobacterium terrae. The sequence goes on along the minus strand of NZ_CP029553.1, from coordinate 159,902 downwards.
TCACCAGCACGATGCCGAGCCAGTAATGCGGCACGCTGACCCCGAAGACCGCGATGGCCGAGGCCGCCCGGTCGAGCCAGGAATCGCGGGCATAGCCGGCGACGAAGCCGAAGAAGGTGCCGAAGGTGAAGCCGATCAGCGTCGCGACCGAGGCCAGGATCAGGCTGTTGCCGACGGCGCGGCCGACCTCCGACAGGACCGGGCGGCCGGTGGCGATCGAGGTGCCGAGGTCGCCGTGCAGGATCTTCCAGAGCCACAGGCCGTACTGCACCGGCAGCGGCTTGTCGAAGCCGTAGGCCGCGCGCATCTGCGCCTGCATCTCGGCGGTGGCGTCCACCGGCAGGATCGCGCTCAGCGGATCGCCGGGGGCGAGGTGGACGAGGAGGAAGCATACCAGGCTCACGCCCAGGGCGACTGGGGCGGCGTAGCCGATGCGCTTGAGGATGAAGAGGATCATGGCGAGAGGATCCCGGGGCTGCGCCGGTTGTCGGGGTCGTAATGTGTCAGGCTGGGATGGGCTGTCGTCATGCAGGGTGTTCCAACCCACGACCTCATCCTGAGGTGCGAACGAAGTGAGGCTCGAAGGAGGGCTCCAGCGAGCCCCGTGTCTTCTGGAGCCCTCCGTCGAGGTCAGTCCCCCTTTGATGGACTGACACCTCGGGATGAGGTCGAGGGTTGAGAGCAGGAACCTGTCCGCACTGGCTTCTATCAAGCCAGTGCGGACGAACTGCCGTCTACTTCGCCATCGTGATCGGCGAGAAATCCTGGAACCAGCTCTGGGCCTGGACGAAGCCCTGCACCTTCTTGCTCATCGCCCGCGGGTTGACGTCGTGGGTGACCATCAGGAACAGCGCGTCGTCGACGAATTTCTCGTGCACCCTCTGCAGGACCGCGACCTGGTCCTTCGGCTCGAAGGTCGTGCGGACCTCATCGAACAGCTTGTCCATCGCCGGGTCGCAGTAATATCCCCAGTTGGTGCCGTTCGGCGGCGCCAGGTTGCACTGGGCATGCCGGATGAAGGCGGTGAACGGGTCCTGGATCAGGTAGGAGTAGTTCATCGCGGTGCCGCCCCGCGCGCTGTCGGACTTCGAGCCGGCGCGCCAGATGTTGATGAGCGTGTTCCACTCCACGACCTCGTAATCGACCTTGATGCCGACCTCGGCCAGGTTCTGCTGGATGAACTCGTTCATCGGCAGCGGCTGCATCTGGCCCGAGCCCGAGGCCGAGATCAGCACCTTGGTGACGAGGGGCTTGCTCGGGCCGTAGCCGGCCTCCTTCAGGAGCGCCTTCGCCGCCTCGGGATCGTACGAGAGCTTGAAGCCCGGCTTGCCGAACCACGGATGGCCGGGGGTGAGGAAGCCCTCCGCCGGGGTGGCGAGTCCCCCTAAGAACTCCTTCAGCCCCTCGCGGTCGACCGCGAGGTTCGCGGCCTTGCGCACGCGGACGTCGTTCCACGGCGAGCCCTCGGCCCGCGACAGGTGCCAGGTCCAGTTATGGGGATAGAGGTTGGTGACCAGCGCGAAGCCCGCCGCCTTGAGCGAGGGCACCGCGTCCGGCGCCGGCGCCTCGATCCAGTCGACCTGGCCGGAGCGCAAAGCCGCCACCCGGGCATTGGCCTCGGGGAGAGGTACCAGGACCATGCGGTCGAGCTTCGGCACCCGCGCCTTGTCCCAGTAGGCCTTGTTCGGCACCAGCTCGAGGCGCTCGCGCGGCACGAAGCCCGTCACCTTCCACGGCCCGGTGCCGGAGGGCGCCTTGGCGACCGCGTCCCAGCTCTTGCCCTGCTTCTCCCAGTTGGCGGGAGACGACATCAGGATCCAGGCGAGCTGGTAGGGGAAGGTCGCGTCCGGGTTCTTGGTGACGATCTCGACCGTCATCGGGTCGAGCGCCTTGTAGGAGGCCACCGCCGGGATGCGGGTGCGCCCCTGCGCCGACTGGCGCGGGTCGAATTGCGGGCTGTCCGACTTCAGGAGCTTGTCGAGGTTCCACACCACCGCGTTGGCGTCGAAGCTGGAACCGTCGTGGAAGGTGACGTCGGGCCGGAGCTTGAAGGTCCAGCGGGTCTTGTCGGCGGGGTCGATCGTCCAGGCGGTGGCGAGGCCGGGGGTCAGGTCGGAGGCCTTGTCGGCCCGGCCGAGGTCCCAGTTGATGAGCGCGTCGTACACCGTGTAGCCGGTGAAGCGCATGCCCTCGCCGCCATTGTCGGCCTGGCCGGTGGTGAGCGGGATGTCGGAGGCGGTCATGCCGATGCGCAGCACGCCTTGCGCGCTCGCGGGCCCGGTCAGCGCGAGGGCGAGGGCGAGCCCGGACAGGGTTCGCGCCAGCGGGCGCAGGGGCGGGCGGGTGAGCAGCGGCATCGTTGGACGTCCCCGTCGGTGAATGACGGCAAGTCAGCTGCAAGAGCCCTGCCAATCGGTTCCGTCGCGAAGACCCGGGCCCGGCTGGTTCAGGTGCTCAAATTCTAGGCTGCCTCATTTGCATGCGAACGATTCGCGGCGACGGTGCCATCACAGCAGGCAGGCCTCCGCCCGCGCGGCGTCGATCTGCCGGTCGGCGACGAGATGGGCGAGGCCGTGCACCAGGCCCCAGGCGCGCAGGGCCTCGCGCTCGGCGGCGGGTGGCGGCGCCTGCTCCGCCACCACGCTCCGCAGCGTCCCGAACGCGTCCGCCGCGGCCGCGGCAAGGTCGGGATGCGACGCGATCTCGAGGACGCCGCCGAACATCAGCCGGAAGGTCGCGCGGTCGGCCTCGGCGAAGCGCAGGTAGGCGCGCCCGAGGGCGGTGAGCCTCCCAGGCGGCTCCGCCCCGCCGGCCGCCTCGTCGAGCGCCCGCCGCAAGCCCCGGAACCCCTCGACCGCGAGCGCCGCGAGCAGCGCCTCCCGGCTGGGAAAGTGTCGGTAGGGAGCGTTGTGCGACACGCCGGCGAGGCGTGCCGCTTCTCGAAGGGTCACGGCCTCGACGCCGCCGGACCGCAGCAGGTCATGCGCCGCCGCGATCAGGCTGCGGCGCAGGTCGCCGTGATGATACGCGCCGCCCTCGGATGTTGACAATGCCCACACTCCCCGTATGTTGCGCCTGTCAACATACGCGGGATGTCGCGTGCTGCAAGCTGCGGCAGCCCCGTTGCTGGAGGCGTTCATGACCCTGCACCCGCTGCTCCAGGCCTCGCCGGTGATCCAGGTCCACGCCGCGGCGGCCGTCGCCGCCCTGGTGCTCGGGGCGCTGCAATTCGGCCTGCGGCGGGGCGGGCGCCGGCACCGGCTGATGGGCAAGTTCTGGGTCGGCCTGATCGCGCTGGTGGCGCTCAGCTCCTTCGGCATCTCGGGCCTGCGGCAGGTCGGGCCGTTCAGCTGGATCCACGGCCTGTCGGTCTTCACCCTCGGCGGCCTGGTGCTGGCGGTCGCCTTTGCCCGGCAGGGACGCATCGTCGCCCATCGCAGGGCGATGATCGGGCTCTATCTCGGCGCGCTGGTCATCACCGGTTTGTTCACGCTGCTGCCCGGACGGATCATGGGGCACGTGGTGTTCGGAACGGGCATCACGGCAGGGCCCGGGCCAGCAGCATCTCGGTGACGGCTCCGACGCCGTTCGCCCCGTACGTCGCCCGCTCCCGCGCGAGCCGCGTCGCCGCGTAGGCTTCCGCCACGGCCGGCGGCGCGCAAGTCGCGAGCGCCGCGGCCGCCGCCAGGGTCGCGAGGCGGCCGGTGGCGAAGCGGGCGCGGGCCTCGGCGTCGGGCGCCTGGAGCGCCGCGACGATGTCGGCGGCGGCCTCCCGCACGCCGGGCAGGCCCTCGGCCTCCTCGGCGAGCTCGGCGACGAGACCGACCGCCTCCTCGGGCGCGCGGGCGGCGGCGCGCAGCACGTCGAGGGCCATGACGGTGCCGGATCCCTCCCAGATCGCGTTGACCGGCGCCTCGCGGTAGAGCCGGGGCAGGGGGCTCTCCTCGACGTAGCCGTTGCCGCCGAGGGCCTCCATCGCCTCGTAGACGAAGCCGGGCGCGGCCTTGCAGACCGCGTACTTCGCCGCCGGCGTGAGGACGCGCATCCGCGCCGCCTCGCCCCGGTCGAAGGCGGCGGCGAGCCGGAAGGCGAGCGCGGTCTGCGCCTCGCTCTCGAGGGCGAGGTCGGCGAGCACCCGGCGCATCGCCGGCTGGTCGGCGAGGGGGGCCTGGAACACCCGGCGGTGGCGGGCGTGGTGGAGGGCCAGCACCAGGGCCATGCGGCACAGGCCCGCCGAGGCGACCGCGCAGTCGAGCCGGGTCAGCTGCACCATCGCCAGGATGGTCGGGACGCCGCGCCCCTCCTCGCCGACGCGCCACCCGAAGGCTTGGCGGAACTCGACCTCGGCGGAGGCGTTCGCGCGGTTGCCGAGCTTGTCCTTGAGCCGCTGCAGGTGAAGGGCGTTGACCGACCCGTCGGGCCGGTGGCGCGGCACCAGCAGGCAGGTCAGGCCGCCGGGCGCTTGGCCCAGCACCAGGAAGCCGTCCGACATCGGGGCCGAGAAGAACCACTTGTGCCCGGTGAGCGCGTAGGTGTCGCCGCCGGCGGGCGCGGCCGTCGTGGTGTTGGCGCGGACATCCGTGCCGCCCTGCTTCTCGGTCATCCCCATGCCGAGGGTGACGCCCGCCTTCTCGTACCAGGGCCGCAAGGACGGGTCGTAGGTCCGGCTCGCGATCCGCGGCAGCCAGGCGGCGAGGTGGTCGGGCGCGCTTCGCAGGGCCGCCACGGCCGCGCTCGTCATGGTCATCGGGCAGAGGTGCCCGCTCTCGACGCCCGCCGCGAGGTAGAACCGCGCCGCCCGCGCGAGGTGCCCGCGTGGCTGCGGCGCGCCCGCCCCCGCCCCGTCCCAGATCGAGGCGTGCAGGCCGTCGGCGACGCTCGCGGCCATCAGGGCGTGGTAGGCCGGGTGGAACTCGACCCGGTCGGCCCGGTGCCCGCGCGCGTCGTGGGTGCGCAAGGCCGGCGGATGCGCGTTGGCGAGGCGGCCGAGGTCGAGGCGCTCCGCCGCGCCCCAGGCCGCGCCGAACGCCGCGAGCCCCTCCGCATCCGCCGGCGCACCGAGCGCCGCGAGCGCTCCCCGCAAGGGGGCGTCGGCGGCGTACAGGTTGGCGTCGCCGAAGGGCGGGCTCTGGTTGAAGACCTCGTGGGTGCCGGCCGTCATCGGGCGATGGTGCCCCGCGGCCGCGAGCCGCGCAACCGGCCCTCGCCTTTCGGCGGTGATGAGGCCGGGGGCACCGGGCTGCTACCATGATGGGCGGCTCGGCGCCGGGCCTGGGCGAGCGGCTCGGCGCCGGGCCTGGGCGAGCGGGTCGAGTGGCCGGCCGTCCCGACGGGGAGGGATCCGCGATGGCAGGACGCATCGTCGTGGTGGGGGGCGGCTTCGCCGGCCTGTGGGCGGCCGCGGCGGCGGCGCGGACCCGGGACGCCCTCGGGCGCGACGACGCCATCACCCTCGTGGCGCCCGGCCGTTCCCACGTCGTGCGGGTGCGCTGCTACGAGGCCGACCTCGCGCCCCTGCGCGTCGCCTACGACGCCGTGCTCGGCCCGATCGGGGTGGACCAGGTCGACGCGACGGCCGCGGCGATCGACCCGGCCGGACGCCGGGTGATCCTGCAGCCCGACCCCGTCGGCGCGACGCCCGCGGCCCTCGGCTACGATCGCCTCGTCCTGGCGGCCGGGAGCGCGATCCACCGCCCGGACGTGCCGGGTGCCGATTGCGCGCTCGACGTCGACACCCTCGCGGGGGCGCAGCGCCTCGCCGCCCATCTCGAGCGTCTCGCCCGCGCGGCGGCGGGCGCCCGCCACGCCGGGCGGTGGGACGCGGTCGTGGTCGGTGGCGGCCTCGTCGGACTGGAGATCGCCTGCGAGCTGCCGGCGCGCCTCGCGCGGGCCCGCGCCCAGGCCGGCGATGCCGGGCCGGTCGGCACGACCCTCGTCGATCCCGCCGCGCAGGCCGGGACCGCGATGGGGGCGGCGGCCCCGGCGATCCGCCAGGCCCTGGCGGCGGCCGGGGTCGCGTATCGCGGCGGCGCGAGCGTCGCGGCGATCGACGCGGCCGGTGTCACCCTGTCCGACGGCGCCCGGCTGCCGGCCCTGACGGTGGTGCTCGCCACCGGCCTGCGGGCGAGCCCGCTCGCCGCGACGCTTCGCGTGCCGCTCGACCCGCTCGGCCGGCTGCCGGTCGACGCGCTCCTGCGGGTCGAGGGCGTGCCCGACATCCTCGCGGCCGGCGACGTCGCGGTGGCGCCGGCCGACGCCGCCGGCCACCGGACCGTGATGTCGTGCCAGCACGCCCGGCCGATGGGCCGGATCGCCGGCCACAACGCCGTCTGCGACCTCGCCGGGCGCCCGCAGGATCGCCTGCCCTTCGCGGCGCCGGACTACGTGACGGTGCTCGATCTCGGCCCCTGGGGCGCCGCCTACACGGCGGGGTGGGAGCGCGAGCACCTGGTCTCGATCGGCGCGGCGGCCAAGGCCGTCAAGCGGGCGATCAACGGCAGCCGGATCTACCCGCCCCCCGGGCGCGACCGCGCCGCGATCCTCGCCGCCGCGGCTCCGGTGATCCAGGTCCGCCCCGCTCCGGGCTGAGGCCGCCGGCTCAGCGCCGGTTCACGTCGAGCCGGTCCCGGTCCATCGCCACCGGCGGGTGGGCCGCCGGCGCCTTCAGCAGGCGGTCGCGGCTCAGGCCCTTGTGGACGTGCACCATCAGGGCGATGCCGAAGAGCGGCGTGACGAGGTTGACGATCGGCACCAGCATCAGCCCGGCGAGGAGCGCGCCGGCGAGCATGACGGTCGCGGTGTGGTATCGCCGCATCGCGCCGGCCTCGGGCAGCGGCCGGAACCGGGCGGCGGCGAGCTCGAAATACTCCCGCCCGAGCAGGTAGGTGTTGGCGAGGAAGAACGCCGCGACGTTGATGCCCGGGACGAGAAGCAGCGCCAGGGCCGCGAGGTTGACGGCGAGTGCCAGCGCGGCGAAGCGCAGGGTGTAGAGCATCGCCTGGGACAGCGGCATCGCTCGGCCCGGCACCTCGTCGGGGAAGTCCGTGCGCTCGACGATCTCGGCGGCGTCGTCGAGGAAGTAGCCCGCCACCAGGATCGAGACCGGCGGCAGGATGTAGGCGAGCCCGACGAACAGTCCGGCCCCGGCCAGGAACGACGCGACGGCGTTGACCATCGCGTAGTCGGTCGAGATCGGGTGCGCGGCGATGAGCGCCGCGATGCCCTTGGAGAGCCCGAACCACACGAGGAACAGGAGCCCGATCGTCAGCCCGAGGGACTTCCACAGGATCTGGCGCAGCGCGGGGGAGAAGACCTGCCGCAGGGCCGCGAAGGCGGCGTTGATCAGCATCGGGACCTCGGGGGTGGACTTGACCGAGGCTCAGGTGAGGGCGAACGCCGCCGCCGTCCAGGGGTGAAACGCGCTCGACGGCGTGACATCGGCGAACCCGTCTCCGCCTCGCGGGTTGAGGCTGCACCATACGTCGCGAGTGCGTCACGAGGAGGTTCGACCGATGGACATCGCCGTTGATAAGGTCAGTGAGTTCATCTTGCGGGCCCGGGCCCTCGACGTGAAGGAGGGGTTGAGCGATCCCGATTCCGGCTCGAACCCGATCGACGACGGCGCCCGCGACGTCCTGGTCGACGGCCCCGACGACGCGACCGAGGAGGAGCTGCGCGAGATGGTCGCCGGCCTCAACGACGACGAGCGCGCCGAACTGGTGGCGATCCTGTTCGTCGGCCGCGGCGACATGGAGCCGGAGGAGTTCCCCGATGCGGTCCGCCTCGCCCGCGAGCGCGAGGCCGCCGGCACCCGCACCGCCGACTACCTCCTGGGCATCCCCAATGTCGGCGACCTGCTCGACGAGGGGCTTGCGGCCCTGGGGCTGAGCTCCGACGTGTGACCGACACCGGAGCGCGCGACCGCGACGGTCGCGCGCTCCGGTGTCCCTACCGCTCCAGGATGAAGTTCAGCTCGGTCTGCCGCTCGGTGACGACGTTGAACGGGAACTTGTAGCGCATGTCGACGGCGGGCAGCGTGCCCGGGCAGGCGATGTAGGACAGCTTGAACTGGCTGTAGCAGACCGCCTGCTGCCGGGCGAGGAAGGCGAGGCGCGGGTTCACGCAGGCGCCGTCCGCGAGCCGGCCTTCCGGGCACGCCGGGGGACGGATCTGGGCCGGCCTCGTCTGGGCCGCGGCCGCTCCCGCGAGGGCGCAGAATGCGGCTCCGGCGAGGAGCAGCGTCTGAGCCGGGCGCATCGTCCGGCGCATGAACGTCCGGGGAGAGATCGTCTGGGCCATGGATGCCTCCTCAGAACCTGATCGTCGCGCCGCCGCCGATGGACCAGCCCGTGTAGGACAGGCGGCCCTCGCCGGTGCCGGTATTGGCGGCCTCGTGCACCCAGAGCCGCTCCCCGCGCAAGGAGAGCGAGACCTGCTCGTTGACCGTGTATTGCAGGAGGCCGCCCGCCCCGTAGCGCTCGCGGGCCGGCAGGAACTGCAGGGTGGTGGGATCGTAGGAATTCGTGTCGCGGTAGAGGTAGCTCGCCGTCGGTCCGAGGGCGAGGGCCCCGGTGGTGTACAGGGTGTCGAGCCCGACGCGGTAGAGGTTGCTGTTCGAGTTGCGCGGCTCGGCGACCAGGCCGGGCAGGAAGGCGCCCGGGACGAAGTTGCGCTCGGTGTGGTTGAACGAGGCGTTGAGCGTCGTGCGCCAGTTCTCCGCCCAGGCGTAGCCGAGCTGGCCCGAGACGCCGATGCGCGAGCCGGAGCGGATCACCGGCACCCGCTCGATGAAGGTCGTGCCGTCCTGGGAGTAGACGAGCGCGACGTTGCCGGTCCACGGGCCCTCCTCGTAGAACAGCGAGGCGGTGACCGAGGTCGTGTCGCCGGAGCGGGTGTGGATGTAAGCGTCGATCCCCGTCAGCGGATCCGGCGGACCCTCGCGGAAATAGGCGCCGCGGGCGGTGTAGCCGAAGGTCAGGTTGAACATCAGGGTCTGCCCGATCGGCACGTTCACGCCGACGCTCGGGCCGATGTTGAAGCCCTCGCCGAAGGTCGGCACGTCGACGAGGTCCGAATCGAACCGCGCGAGGAAGCGCGACCCGGCGAGGTACGAGGTGCCCGTCGGCAGGTTGAGGTTCAGCGAGGCGAAGGGCTGCACCCCGTCGAGACCCAGATAGGTCGCGGTGGCGGACAATTGGGTGTCGAGGGCGGTGCTCACCGCGCCCGACAGGCCGGGCGTCGATTGCCGCGAATCGGCGTAGCCGCCGCGCGCCACGAGGTCGATCCTCAGGTCCGGCACCGGCTGGCCCGAGAAGGACAGGCCGAACGGCAGGTAGAATTGCGAGCCGCTGCCGCGCACGCCGAGCGGCGCGATGCCGACCGGCTGGCCCTTGGTGCCGCTGAAGCTGAAATAGCGGAACTCGGTGTTGAACGTCGTCGTCCAGACCGGCTCGAAGGCCGCCGGCGCGGCCGGTGCGACCGGAAGGTCGGCCGCCTCGGCGGTCCCGCAGAGCAGGCCGAATGCGGCGGCCCATCGTAACACTGTCATCCCGTCCCCCATCCCCTCGCCGCGCCCATCGCTGGGGCAGCGCTCGCGCCGTTCCGGCATGTTCGTTGGCCAGAGAGCCCCGCGTTTCGTCGGTCTTGGTAGTCTTCGATGGTTAACTTAGTGTTAATTTGTTGTATTATTCTCGTTTAATATCAATACAGAAAAACAAGATCATGGATCATGTCCGATGATCCATGATCGGCCTTTCGATTGAATGATTCGACATGGTCGCCATCGATCGAGACCGCTTCAGGAAGACGTTCGTCGTCCGTTGCCGGCTCGGCGACAGTCAGCGCCGCATCCTGCCGGCCCGAATCGCCGGTGAGCGAAAACATCGCATGGCGATAACGTTTCTGCTTCCTCACAAGTGAGGATGGAAGATACAATTTGCAACACATACCCAGGCTTCGGTCCCGGTGCCGACCAGCGGGGCCTGCAACCTTTGGTCAGCGGAGACGACCGATGCGTGTTTCCCAGTGCCTCCCGACTGTCGCGGCGCGTATGGACCGGCGCTGAACTCGGCCTGCACCGCGCCTGGACCGGATCGAGGGGGAGGGAGATTTGGGTGACGAGATCACGCCGGCGCTGATCGCGGAGATCTACGAGGCGGCGACGGTCGAGGACGGGCTCGTGCGGCTCGTCGACATCGTCCGCCGGGTGGTGGATGTCGACAATGCCGGGATCTGGCTCCGCAGCGGCACCGAGATCCGAGAACTGACCGTCAGCGACTCGATTGCCGCCTCCGTCGGCCCCTATCTCGCCTATTACTGTCAGATCGATCCCTGGTCGGCGGTCGCGAAGATGCGCGACCGCGTCACCCTCGGCAGCGAGATCTACAGCGAGGACAAGCTGCTGAAGGGAGAGTTCTACACCGATTTCGCGCGCCACTTCGAGATGACGCGACCGATGGGCGTCTCGTTCGACATCGCGACGAACACGACCGTCATGATCTCGACCAACCGGGGGAGCCCGGGCCGGCTGCTCGACGACCTCGACAAGGCCCGCTTCTCCGATCTCGTCGCCCATCTGAAGGGCGCGCTCACGCTGCGCCACCGCCTCGGGATCGAACGGAGCGCGCAAGGCGCGCTCGCCACCGCGTTCGAGCGGCTCGCCTTCGCGGCCATCGTGTGCACGCCGGAGGGCGAGGTTCTGTTCGCCAACGATGCGGCGCGCACGCTGGAAGCCGAACGCGCGATCCGGCTCAACGGCAGCCAGGGCGGCCTGTCGGCGATGACCGCCGAGAAGACCAACGGGCTGCGCCGTCTGATCGCCGCGGCGGCGACGAGGGGCGAGGCGGGGAGCCTCGCGCTCGGGACCGACGGTCTCGTCCTCGCCCTCGTCACGCCGCTGCCCGGGGCGCGGCCCGAGCTGAATCAAGGCCGGGCCCTCGTGACGCTGCGCCGGGCCGACGCGGTGGCCGGACCGTCCCTGGAGCTGCTGCGTCAGCTCTTCGACCTGACGCCGGCTCAGGCCCATCTCTGCGTTCAGCTCGCCCGCGGGTTGACGTTCGAGGCCGCGGCGGCGGAGCGGGGCGTCGCGCTCAGCACGGCGCGGACGCACTTCAGTACGATCCTGCGCAAGACCGGCACGGATAATCTTCGAGATCTGCTCCGTCTGCTGGGATCCATGCCGCAGATCAATCACATGTAGATATTTATCGAATGATAATTCCTGATATGCTCGATTGATTGCCTCGTTCCGCAATCGAGATGCCTGTTCTATCGATCAGCTGCCCCGGCCGTCGTGTCGTCACAAGTGAGGATGAGCAGGAGCCGAAATATCTCCTAGGATTTACGGGCTTTCCAGGAGATGCCCGGTGTCCGTCGACAGATCACGACTTGCGGTGGCCGCAGCCCTCGCCTTTCTCGCACTCGCCGGGCCGTCCAGGGCCCTCGATCAACGCATCCAGCCCGTCCGCCCGCCCGGGATGCCGCCGCCCAAGCTCGAGACGATGCCGCGTCCCACGCAGAGCCGGAACGGGCCGATCTATATCGGCGGCGGCTGGTACCGGACACCCAGCGGCGCGACCGTGAATGCCGGCGGCCCGCCGCCCCGCCCGGTGGCGCCCGGCGGCATCCGGTAACCCCCCCCGCTCGATGGCCGGCGGCCGCGCCTTCGTCGCCCCGGCCCGTCTCCAGGAATGACCGACGCCGCCGGCGGACGGCGCGGATTTCGCAGCCCTCGATCCTCCGCCAGGGGAGTTCCCATGTCACGCACGTCGCCCCGCGCCGCCCTCGGCGCATCGTTGCTCGCCGCCGGCTTCCTCGCCGCCCCCGCGGCGCAGGCCTGCTCCGGCATCACCTGCCTTGCGCGTCCGGGCAATCCCGGGGTGGGCGGCGGCGTCGGCCGGAGCGGCGGCCTTCCCCCGCCTGTCATGAACCCGGTGAAGGTCGGGCAGGGCCACGGCGGGGTCGTCTCGGCGGGTGCCGGCAACGGAAAGGACCGGTTGCCGAAAGGGGCGGCCATCCAGGTGAGCCCGCCGGCGAATTTCCGGCGCTGACGAGAGATCCGCGCCCGGCCGCGTTGCGGCCGGGCGCGGCCCGGACCTACTCCGCGGCCACCGCCTGGTGCACCACCGGCACCGCGGGCGCGCCCTCCCAGCGGGAATTGGCCGGGATCGATTCGCCCTTCATCACGATGGTCAGCGGGCGCAGCTGGGCGTAGTCGCCGACCTTGGTGTCGTAGAGCACGGTCGCGAAGGCGCCGACGCTGACCCCGCGGCCGACCTCGACCCGGCCGACCTTCATCACCCGGTCCTCGTAGAGGTGGGTCTGGAGCGCCGACATCCGGTTGACCGACGCGAAGTCGCCGATCGTCACGCAGTCGAACTCGGTGATGTCGGTGGCGAGCATGCACACGCCCTCGCCGGTGCGGGTGCCGAACAGCCGCAGCACCCAGGGCAGGAACGGCGTGCCCATCAGGTGCTCGAGCAGAACCTTGCCGGCGAGGCCCCAGTACATCACCGCGACGGCCTCGGTGCGCATCGCCCACCACGACCACATCGGGTGCATGCCGGGTTCGTAGCGGCCCATCAGCAGCCACTTGACGGCGATCACCACCAGGGTCTGCAGCACCGCGATCACCACGCTGGTGGCGACGAAGCTCAGCGCGAGGCCGCTCCAGTCGCCGCCTAAGATCGCCGGGTAGAACACGAAATCGATCGCCAGGATGGCGAAGGTGATGAACAGCATCGGCGAGAACGAGGAGGTGAAGGCCTCGAAGATGCCGCGGCGCAGCCGGGGCCACAGGCCCGGCTCGAAGGTCTGGGCCTGGCCGAGATCGACCTTCTGGCGGACCGGCAGCTTGATCGGCGGCGAGCCGAACCAGGTCTCGCCCGGCGCCATGCGGTCGTTGGCCGGCGGCTTCGACTTGATGCCGATCAGCACGTCGTCGGGGATGATCGCGCCGGGCGGCACCACCGCGTCGTTGCCGACGAAGACCCGGGCGCCGGTGCGCACCGGCGCCAGCTCCATCACGCCGCGGCGCACCTCCTCCTCGCCGTAGACGACCTCGTCGGCGATGAAGTTGCGCGGGCCCACCTCCGCGAGGTCGTAGCGGCCGGCGAGGTTGGTCGAGATCTCGGCGCCCTGGCCCATCCCGGCGCCCATCAGCCGGTACCAGGCCCGCATGTAGACGGTGGCGAAGAGCGACGAGAGGGTCTCGAGCGTCACCTCGGCGGCGAGCGCCACCGCCCATTTGCGCAGGTAGGTGCCGCTGTGGATCGAGTAGCTGCCCTCGCGCAGGCGCGGCAGGACCGCCCAGCGGATGCCGGCGATCAGCCCGACCGTGCCGGCGGTCATCAGCATCGCGGTCGGCCAAGTCAGGAGCGGCAGGTACCAGTGGTAGTCCACGTCCGTCAACGTCGCCAGCGTGTCGCTGATCTGGTCGAAGATGTAGAAGGCCGGGAAGATCGGCAGCAGGCCGACGGCGGGAATCGCCGCCAACAGGGCGGCGTAGATCACGAAGAACACGGCCCGGCGCCGAGGCGAAGCCTCGGGCACCGGATGCTGGTGCGCGACATCGACGGTGCCGACCTTGCGGCCGGGCGAGCCGTCCCAGGCCTCGGCGCGCCCCACGACGGTGCCCGACGGCACCGTCGTCAGGTCGGCGAGTTCGGCGTGGTCCTCGATCCGCGTGTCGTAGCCGACGACGCAGGAGGTGCCGATGGCGACGTCGTCGCCGATCGAGACCCGGCCGATGACGAGCTCGTTGCCGACGACCTCCGCATTGGCGAGCGTCAGCCGGCCGCCGAGCGAGGCGCCGCGCCCGATGCTGACGAGGTCCGGCGCGCCGATCTCGATGTCGGAGATCAGCGCGTCCTCGCCGACCTTGGCCCCTAACAGCCGCAGGTAGATGCGGATCATCGGCGAGCCCTGGAGCCACTTGACGTGGACGAGCGGCGTCAGGCGCTGGGTCAGCCACCAGCGGAAATAGTAGGTGCCCCAGAGCGGGTAGCGCCCGGGCCGGGTGCGCCCGAGCACCAGCCACTTGACCGCGATGGCGATCAGCGCGGTGACGGCGTTGAGCCCGATATAGACGAGAAGAAGCACCGCCATCTCGGCGAAGAAGCCGAGCTCGCCGCCGGTGATCAGCAGGTAGGTGACGAAGATGCCGAGCCACTGCGCGGTCGCGAGCGCGATCACGAAGGGCAGCACGATCGCCTGAGCGAGGCCGCACAGGAAGCGCCGCAGGAGCGGCGGCGGCGCGAAGGAGAGGTCGTGGGCCGCGGCCGCCGCACCGGCGCCGCCGGTGCGGGTGATCAAGGTCTCGGACATCGCCCGGAGGGTGCGGCCGTTATAGACGTCCTGGAGGGTGATCGCGGCGAGCGCCGGCACCTCGCGCACCGCCGAGACGAAGCGCGCGGCCAGCAGCGAGTGGCCGCCGAGATCGCCGAAGAAATCGGCCTCGAACGGGATCGGCTGGTTGCCGAACACCTTGTGGGCGGCGGCGAGCAGGGCCGCTTCGGTCTCGTCGCGCGGCTCCTCCTGCTCGCCCGAGGGCTCGACGACGGCGAGGGCTACGGCGCGCAGGGCCTTGCGGTCGACCTTGCCGGAGGCGGCCAGCACCGGGAGGCTCTCCACCACCTCGAAATGCGCCGGGATCATGTAGGGCGGCATCGTCTCGGCGAGCGCCGAGCGCAGCCGGCCGCGGTCGAACTCCGCGCCCCGCGGGTCTTCTTCCTGGGACGCGCTGCCGCGCTCTGGAACCACGAAGGCGACGAGCCGGTCGACGCCGTCGTCCTGGCGCAGGACCACCGCCGCGGAGGCGATGCCGGGCTGCGCCCGGATCCGGGACTCGATCTCGCCGAGCTCGACCCGGAAGCCGCGCACCTTCACCTGGTCGTCGATGCGGCCGTGGAACACGATGCGGCCGGCGTGATCGAGCGAGACCGCGTCGCCGGAGCGGTAGAGCACCGGGTCGGACCCGTCGCCGCCATAGGGGTTGGCGACGAATTTCTCCGCCGTCAGCTCCGGCCGGGCGAGGTAGCCCTTGGCGACGCCCGGACCGCCGATCAGCAGCTCCCCCTGCACGCCGGGGCCGACGAGATTCAGGGCCTCGTCGGCGATGTAGGCGGTGTAGTTGGCGATCGGCCCTCCGATCGTGACGGGGTCGCCCGGTCGCATCTCGGCGGCGGTCGCCACCACGGTCGCCTCGGTCGGCCCGTAGGTGTTGAACAGCCTTCGCGATGGCGTCGCCCAGCGGGCGATCAGCGGCTCGGGGAGGGCCTCGCCGCCGAGCAGGATCAGCCGCAGGCGCGGCACGTCCTTGGTCATCAGCCCGAGCAGCGTCGGCACGGTGTCGAGCACCGTGATGCCGGCCTCGATCAGGATGTCCGGCAGCGCCTCGGCGTCGCCCATCTGGGCCGGGCTCGCCACGAACAGGGTCGCGCCGACGAGGTAGGGAACCCAGATCTCCTCCATCGAGAGATCGAAGGCGACGGAGGCACCCTGGAACACCACGTCGTCGCCGGCGACGCCGTAGAGGTCGTTGGCCGAGCGCAGGAAATGGCAGATGTTGCGGTGGCTGATGACGATGCCCTTCGGCACGCCGGTCGAGCCCGAGGTGTAGATCAGGTAGGCCGGGTGCTCCGGCGTGAGGCCGGCTGCGCGCAGGTCCGGCGCCGGGCCGCCCGCACCGCTCGCGACCTCGTCCGGGGTGAGCGCCGGGCAGGTCTCCGTCGGCGCCTTGTCCTTGAGGGCGCTCGACACGACCAGCGCCTTGGCGTCGGCATCCTTGAGGCAGACCGCGACCCGGTCGGCGGGAGCCTCGGCGTCGAAGGGCAGCCAGGCCGCGCCGGCCTTGGTGATGCCGATCTGCGCCACCAGGAGGTCGGGCGAGCGCGCCATCCACAGGCCGACCACGTCGCCGGGCTCGATGCCCCGCGCCGCCAGCCCCGCGGCGATCGCGTCGGACAACCGGTCGACCTCGCCGTAGGTCAGGCGGGTGCGGGACGCCGCATCCGCCCCGCTCGCCGCGTCGATGAGCGCGACGTGATCGGGCCGCCCCCGGGCCGTCTCCCGAAAAACCTCGGCCAGCACCTCGTCGCGCAGCAGGTCCGGCCGCACGGGACCGCGCAGCACCGCCGCTCCCGCGGGCGGGACAGCCGGCTGGCTCACCGCGTGGCTCGACGGGCGGACGGTCCCGGCGGTGTGGTTCATCAAGCGACTCCGCTGGCCCGGGCGGGCCGTTGAGCTCATGGGCGCCGGAGCGAGACCGGCATCGCCGGAATCCGGCGCGGGAGGAGGCCCCGCCGGCGGGCGGGAACGCGGGAGGTGGACGAGAACCGGGGCCGGTTCAAGGCACGGCCGGCGACAAAACGCGGTGTCAGACCCAGCGGCGGGCGCCGGCCTCGAGCACCAGGATCCGGCCCTGGAGGATCTCCAGATGGGGCGCCTCCTCGGGTCCCGCCGCCCCCAGCGTCACCATCACCGCGCGGGCGACGCCGCCATGGGCGACGATGACCGTCGGCCGGTCGAGGGCGTCGAGGAGCGGGCGCACCCGCTCGGCCACCATGGCGTAGCTCTCCGCTCCCTCGCCCGGCGGGCAGAAGCCCCAGCGGTCGCGGTCGCGGGCCTGCGACCGGGCGGGATCGTGGCGCCGCACGTCCTTCCAGGTCAGCCCCTCCCAGGCGCCGAAGCCGATCTCGCGCAGGCGCGGATCGGTGGCGTAGCCGGCGGGATCGAGGCCGAGCGCGGCGCGCAGGCCCTCCATCGTGTGGCGCGTGCGCTCCATCGGGCTCGCCAGGTAGGGCAGGTCGCCGACCCCGGTGCCGACGAGGCCGCGCAGCCGCTCGCCGGCCTCCACGGCCTGCCCGCGGCCCTTGGCGTTGAGGGGCGTGTCGCGCTGGCCCTGCAGCCGGCCTTCCGCGTTCCAATCGGTCTCGCCGTGGCGCACGAAGTAGATCGGCGCCCGGCTCATCGCCCCGGTCCCTCGGAACGGCCCCGCTTCGCTGCCGTTATTCCCGTCACGTTCGGTCGCACGTCCCTGTCCCCGCCGGAGCCCCCTGAAGCCTTCCGATGTCGAAGAAGAACCCGAAACACAAGCCGGTTTCGCTCCCCGGCCATCCGCGCCCGTCCTCCGCCGCCTGGGCGAACGAGGCCGGATCCCTCGCCGAGGCGAGCCCGGGCTTCCTCGCCGAGCACGGGGCGACGATGCCGCCGCCCCCGCCTGGCGTGGTCCAGTGCCGGCCCGAGGCGCCGTGCCGACTCGCCGAGATCGACCCGGACGCGCCGGGCTCCTCCGACGGCAAGGCGGCGGCCGAGGACGAGCTGGTGCAGGTGCGCACCCGCATCCAGGCCCTGCAGGTGCGGCTCTACGCCGAGCGCAGGCGCAGCCTGCTGGTGGTGTTGCAGGCGATCGACACCGGCGGCAAGGACGGCACCATCCGCCACGTCTTCGAGGGGGTGAACCCGCAAGGGTGCCGGGTCTCGTCGTTCAAGACGCCGAGCGCCGAGGAACTCGACCACGATTTCCTCTGGCGCTACCACCGGGAGGCCCCGGCCCGCGGCCTGATCGGCGTGTTCAACCGCAGCCACTACGAGGACGTGCTGATCGTCCGGGTGAAGCGGCTGGTGCCGGAGGCGGTCTGGCGCCCGCGCTACGACCTCATCAACGATTTCGAGCGCCTGCTGACCCTCTCGGGCACGACCGTGCTCAAGATCTTCCTGCACATCTCGAAAGCCGAGCAGAAGGAGCGGCTGGAGAGCCGGCTCGCCGATCCGACCAAGAACTGGAAGTTCGACCCCGCCGACCTCGTCGAGCGGGAGGCCTGGGATTCCTACCAGGCGGCGTTCCAGGACGCCCTGACGCTCTGCGGCACGCGGCTGGCACCCTGGCACGTGGTGCCGGCGAACCGTAAGTGGTTTCGCAACCTCGCGGTGGCGCGGCTCATCGCCGACACGCTGGAGGCGATGGACCCGCGATTTCCGGAGCCGAAGGCCGATCTGAGCGGGGTCACGGTGCCGGATTGACGCAATCGTCCGGCCATCTCTGGAAGGTCACTCCCACCCATGACCTCAGGATGAGATCATGGGTGGGAGTGAACGGTGAGGCCGAGGGTTGCGACTACGCCGCCTCGTCGCGCTTGCCCAGGCGCTTGTCGAGGTAGGTGTCCACCGTCTGGGTCAGCTCGTCGACCTTGCCGTCGAAGAAGTGGTTGGCGCCCTCGACGATCTGGTGCTCGATGATGACGCCCTTCTGGGTCTTCACCTTCTCGATCACCGGCATCACCTCGCGGGCCGGCGCGACCCGGTCCTCGGAGCCATGCACGAACAGGCCCGAGGACGGGCAGGGCGCGAGGAAGCTGAAATCGTAGCGGTTGGCCATCGCGGCGATCGAGATGAAGCCCTCGATCTCCGGGCGGCGCATCAAGAGTTGCATGCCGATCCACGAGCCGAACGACACGCCGGCGATCCAGCACGCCCGCGCCTCGGGGTTCACCGCCTGCACCCAGTCGAGGGCGGCGGCCGCATCCGACAATTCGCCGACGCCGTGGTCGAACGAGCCCTGGCTGCGCCCGACGCCGCGGAAGTTGAAGCGCAGGGCCGCGAAGCCGCGATTCGCGAACGTGTAGAACAGGTTGTAGACGATCTGGTTGTTCATCGTGCCGCCGAATTGCGGGTGCGGGTGCAGCACGATGGCGATCGGGGCACCCTTCTGCTTCGGCGCCTGGTAGCGCCCCTCCAGCCGACCGGCGGGACCGGCGAAGATGACCTCGGGCATGAACGACCTCTTTCGAGCTTCAAGGGTGCGTGAGCGCCGCGCAGGGATGGACGAAGAGGCCGGGCCCGATGCTTGACTCGGGGTCGGTCTCCCATAAAAGCACCCTTAGAACGGTTCTAGAGGACTAGAATCGTTCTAAACAACTGGGTGCCGCCGTCCCGCGCCTCGCGCCGGTGAGCACGCACCATCTGATTACGCGTGTCCGGGGCGGGCCTTAGCACGGCCCCCGGGGGGAAAGGCAAAGGAATTCAGCGCATGGAGCGCGAGCGCGCCTACCTCGATCACAACGCGACCTCGCCCGTGCGGCCCGAGGTGGCGGAGGCGGTCGCGCGCGCGCTCGTCGCGCTTCCGGGCAACCCGTCCTCGATCCACCGCGAAGGGCGGGCCGCCCGCTCGGCCATCGAGGCGGCGCGGGTGCGGGTCGCGTCCCTCGCCGGCGCCGCGCCGGCGCGGGTGGCGTTCACCAGCGGCGGCACCGAGGCGGCGAACGCGGTGCTGTCGGGCGCGCTCCGCCGACGGGACCTGCCGGCACCGACCCGGCTCCTGATCGGCGCGACCGAGCATCCCTGCTGCCTGGAGGGCCACGGCTTCCCGGGCGATGCGACCGAGATCCTGCCGGTCGACGAACACGGGGCCTTGCGCCTCGACGTGCTGGAGGCGCGGCTCGGTGCCCTGGCGGCGGAGGGCGTCACCGCTCTCGTGTCGGTCCAGGCCGCCAACAACGAGACCGGGGTGATCCAGCCCCTGGCGAGGGTTGCGGCGCTCACATGCCAGCACGGCGCCCTGCTCCACAGCGACGCCGTCCAGGCCGCTGGACGGGTTTCGATCGCGCGCAATATAAGCGGCATCGACGCGCTGACGCTGTCCGGCCACAAGCTCGGAGCCCCGAAAGGGGTCGGCGCGATCCTGCTCCGCGAGGGCGCGACCCTGGCGCCCGGGCTCGTCCGCGGCGGCGGGCAGGAGGGGCGCCTGCGGGCTGGGACCGAGAACGTGCCGGGCATCGTGGGGTTCGGCGTCGCGGCGGAGACCGCCTCGTCGAGCTTGGCCGAGGAGGCGACGCGCCTCGCCGGCCTTCGCGACGCGATCGAGGCCGGCGTGCGGGCGCGGGCGCCGGACGCGGTGGTGTTCGGGGCGGGAGCCGAGCGCCTGCCCAATACGCTGTGCTTCGCGGTGCCGGGGCTCAAGGCCGAGACGGCCCTGATCGCCCTCGACCTCGACGGCGTGGCGGTGTCGTCCGGGGCCGCCTGCGCCTCGGGCAAGGTGTCGCGCTCCGGCGTGCTCGCGGCGATGGGGGTCGATTCCACCCTGTCGGCGGGGGCGCTGCGCGTGAGTTTGGGGTGGAACAGCCGGCAAGAGGACGGGGAAAGCTTCCTCGCGGCCTTCGATCGGCTGGTTTCGTCCCTATATAAGCGCCGGGAACGGGCCGCATGAGCGTGCGAACCCTCCCCGGCCGTGTCATCACCTCGCGGCCCTTGAAGCCGTAAGCGGTAGGAGACGGGTATGCCTGCAGTGCAGGAGACGGTCGATCGCGTCCGCGCCATCGACGTCGATCAGTACAAGTACGGGTTCGAGACCACGATCGAGATGGAGAAGTCCGAGAAGGGCCTCTCCGAGGACGTGATCCGCTTCATCTCGGCCAAGAAGGACGAGCCGGAGTGGATGCTCGAATGGCGCCTCGACGCCTATCGCCGCTGGCTCACGATGAAGGAGCCGAACTGGGCGCGGGTCGAGTACGACAAGATCAACTACGACGAGCTTTACTACTACGCCGCGCCGAAGCGCAAGGCGGCGCAGTCGCTCGACGAGATCGATCCCGAGATCCTGAAGACCTACGAGAAGCTCGGCATCCCCTTGCGCGAGGTCGAGGTGCTGGAGGGCATTGCGCCTGAGCGCCGCGTCGCGGTCGATGCGGTGTTCGATTCAGTCTCGGTCGCCACCACCTTCAAGGCGGAGCTCGCCAAGGCCGGCGTCATCTTCATGCCGATCTCGGAGGCCGTGCGCGAATACCCTGAGCTGGTGAAGAAGTACCTCGGCTCGGTCGTGCCCGTGACCGACAACTACTTCGCGACGCTGAACTCGGCGGTGTTCTCGGACGGATCGTTCGTCTACATTCCGCCCGGCGTGCGCTGCCCGATGGAGCTGTCGACCTATTTCCGCATCAACGAGCGTGACACCGGCCAGTTCGAGCGCACGCTGATCATCGCCGACAAGGGCTCGTACGTCTCGTACCTCGAGGGCTGCACCGCCCCGAAGCGCGACGACAACCAGCTCCACGCCGCGGTGGTCGAGCTCGTCGCTCTCGACGACGCCGAGATCAAGTACTCGACGGTGCAGAACTGGTACCCGGGCGACGCGGAGGGCCGCGGCGGCATCTACAACTTCGTGACCAAGCGTGGCGATTGCCGCGGCGCGAACTCGAAGATCTCGTGGACGCAGGTCGAGACCGGCTCGGCGATCACCTGGAAGTACCCGTCCTGCATCCTGCGCGGTGACAACTCTCGGGGTGAGTTCTACTCGATCGCGGTGTCGAACGGCATGCAGCAGGTCGATTCCGGCACCAAGATGATCCATCTCGGCAAGAACACGACGAGCCGGATCATCTCGAAGGGCATCTCGGCCGGCCGGTCGCAGAACACCTACCGGGGCCTCGTCTCGGCCCATAAGAAGGCCAAGGGCGCGCGCAACTTCACCAACTGCGACTCGCTGCTGATCGGCGATCAGTGCGGCGCGCACACCGTGCCGTACATCGAGTCGAAGAACGCTTCGGCCGTGTTCGAGCACGAGGCCACCACCTCGAAGATCTCCGAGGACCAGAAGTTCTACTGCCTGCAGCGCGGCCTCTCCGAGGAGGAGGCGACGGCGCTCATCGTCAACGGCTTCGTCCGCGACGTGCTGCAGCAGCTTCCGATGGAGTTCGCCGTCGAGGCCCAGAAGCTGATCTCGATCAGCCTGGAAGGCTCGGTCGGCTGACGCCTCTGGACGACACCGTCGACGACGGCATGCTGGGGGCTGCGCACACGCACTCCTCCCGGCATGCCGACGAGGTCAGGAGCAGCGTCAGTTGCGGATGCTTCTACTGCCTCGAAGTTTTCTCATCGAACGAGATCACGCATTGGATCGCCGACGAAGGCACGGCCCTCTGTCCCCGGTGCGGCATTGATGCGGTCATCGGCGATTTGTCGGGCTTCCCAGTTGGAAATCGGGTTTTCCTGCAGGCGATGCACCGGCACTGGTTTTAAGGGAATTTGACGAAAATGCTCGAGATCAAGAACCTGGTCGTCAACATCGAGGACAAGCGCATCCTCAACGGCCTCAGCCTGACCGTCAACGACGGCGAGGTCGCCGCCATCATGGGGCCGAACGGCTCCGGCAAGTCGACCCTGTCCTACGTCATCGCCGGCAAGGAGGACTACGAGGTCCTCGACGGCGAGATCCTGCTCGACGGCGAGAACATCCTGGAGATGGAGGCGGATGCCCGCGCGGCCGCCGGCATCTTCCTGGCCTTCCAGTACCCGCTGGAGATCCCCGGCGTCGGCACCATGACCTTCCTCAAGGCGGCGATGAACGCCCAGCGCAAGACCCGCGGCGAGGACGAGCTGACCACGCCCGACTTCATGCGCCAGGTCTACGCCGCGGCCGACAAGCTCGAGATCAACAAGGACATGCTGAAGCGCGCCCTCAACGTCGGGTTCTCCGGCGGCGAGAAGAAGCGCATGGAGATCCTCCAGATGGCGCTGCTCTCGCCGCGCTTCTGCGTCCTCGACGAGACCGATTCCGGCCTCGACATCGACGCGCTGCGCATCGTTTCCGAGGGCGTGAACGCGCTGCGGGGCAAGGATCGCAGCTTCCTGGTCATCACCCACTACCAGCGCCTGCTCAACCACATCGTGCCCGACACCGTGCACGTGATGGCGCAGGGCCGCGTGGTGAAGTCCGGCGGCAAGGAGCTCGCCCTCGAGCTCGAGGCCTCGGGCTACGCCGAGTATCGGTCGAGCGAGGCCGCCTGACCATGGCCGACGTCACGACCCTCCGCACCGCCGCCGAGACCGGGCTGTCGAAGCTGTTCGAGGTCCATCGGCTCAAGCTCCCGGGGGCGGCCATCGCCCGCGAGGAGGCCTTCCGCTACTTCGAGGCGGCGGGCCTGCCCCACCGCCGCGTCGAGGCGTTCAAGTACACCGACCTGCGCGCCGCCGTCCGCGAGGCCGCGCCGCCGGCGGACGCCCCCGACGCGGAGACCGCCCGCAACGCCGTCAAGGCGGCGCGCGGTTTCGCCGGGATCGAGGCCGCGCGCCTGACCTTCGTCAACGGTCACCTGGTCGCGGCGCTCTCCGATCTCTCGGGCCTGCCCGAGGGCCTGGAGGTGGTGACCTTCGCCAAAGCCATGGCGGAGGGTCACCCGCTCCTCGACCATCTCGCCCCGGTCGAGCAGACCCGCGAGAACCCGATCTACCAGCTCAACGCCGCCTTCATGGCGGACGGGGCGGTGATCCGGGTCGCGGCCGGCGCCCGGATCGAGCGGGCCCTGCACCTGCGCTTCATCGGCACCGGGAGCAGCCCGTTCTCGACCGCGACCCGCGTGCTGGTCGTCGCCGGCGACGAATCCGAGTTCACGCTGCTGGAGAGCCACGAGGGCCCGGACGGGATCGCCTACCAGCCCAACGACGTCCTCGACGTCGTGATCGGCGACCGCGCCCGCGTGCTGCACAGCCGCCTCAACATCGAGGGTGACGCGGCCATCGCGCTCTCGACCGTCTCGGCCCGCCTCGGCGCCGGCTCGCACATCGAGACCGTGAACGTGGTGACCGGCGCGGTGCTGTCGCGCCACCAGCTCTACCTGCACTTCGCGGGCGACGACGCGACCGCCACCGTCAACGGCGCCGCGATGATCCGCGACGGCCAGCTCGCCGACTCGACCCTGCTCGCCGACCACGCGGCGGTCGGCGGCATCAGCCGCGAGCAGTTCAAGACGGTGATCGACGGCGACGCCACCGGCGTGTTCCAGGGCAAGATCATCGTCCGGCAGATCGCCCAGAAGACCGACGGCAAGATGAAGTCGGACTGCCTCCTCCTCACCGACGAGGGGCAGATGATGAACAAGCCGGAGCTGGAGATCTTCGCCGACGACGTGGCCTGCGGGCACGGCGCGACCTGCGGCGCGCCGGACGAGGACCTGCTGTTCTACCTGATGGCCCGCGGCCTGCCGCGTCCCGAAGCCGAGAGCCTGCTGGTCCAGGCCTTCCTCGGCGAGGCGATCGAGGCGGTCACCCACGAGGGGGCCCGCGAGGCGATGATCGCCGAGATCGAAGGCTGGCTGGCTCGCCGCGGCTGACACACACGAACGGGCCGGCCCAGCCGGGGCCGGCCCACTCTCACGCCCTGCACGAGAGCCCGAGATGAACGCACCCGTCCTCCAGACCCCCTACGACGTCGAGGCGATCCGGGCGCAATTCCCGATCCTGTCGCAGCAGGTCTACGGCAAGCCGCTGGTCTACCTCGACAACGCCGCCTCGTCGCAGAAGCCGCGGGCGGTGATCGACGCGATGTCGGGCGCGATGGAGACGGCCTACGCCAACGTGCATCGCGGCCTGCACTTCATGGCGAACGCCGCCACGGAAGGCTTCGAGGGCGCGCGCGAGACCACGCGCCAGTTCCTCAACGCCCGCTCCACCGACGAGATCATCTTCACCCGCAACGCCACCGAAGCCTACAACTTAGTTGCGACCTGCATGGGCTGGGCCGGGCTGATCGGCGAGGGTGACGAGATCATCCTGTCGATCATGGAGCACCATTCCAACATCGTGCCCTGGCACTTCCTGCGCGAGCGCCGCGGCGCCGTGCTGAAATTCGCCCCCGTCGACGACGAGGGCAACTTCCTGGTCGAGGAGTACGAAAAGCTCTTCACGCCGAAGACCAAGATGGTGGCGATCAGCCACATGTCGAACGTCCTCGGCACGGTGACGCCGGCGGCCGAGATCGTCCGCATCGCGCACGCCCACGGCGTGCCGGTGCTGCTCGACGGGGCCCAGAGCGCGGTGCACCAGGCGATCGACGTCCAGGCCCTCGATTGCGACTTCTTCGTCTTCACCGGCCACAAGGTCTACGGGCCGACCGGCATCGGCGTGCTCTACGGCAAGAAGGAGTGGCTGGAGCGCTTGCCCCCCTACCAGGGCGGCGGCGAGATGATCGAGATCGTCGAGGAGGAGCGCATCACCTACAACGCGCCCCCGCACCGCTTCGAGGCCGGCACCCCGGCGATCATCGAGGCGATCGGGCTCGGCGCGGCGCTCGAATTCATGATGAATCTCGGCCGCGAGCGCATCGCCGCCCACGAGGCGCACCTCCTCGCCTACGCGCAGGACGCGCTGCGGGGCATGAACAGCCTGCGGATCATCGGCACGGCGAAGACCAAGGGCGCGGTGATCTCGTTCGAGATGAAGGGGGCTCACGCCCACGACGTCGCGACCGTCATCGACCGCCAGGGGGTCGCTGTGCGGGCCGGCACCCACTGCGCCATGCCGCTGCTCAAGCGCTTCGGCACCACTTCGACCTGTCGCGCCTCGTTCGGCCTGTATAATACGACGGCGGAGATCGACGCCCTCGTCTCGGCCCTGACCCGGGCCGAACGGATGTTCGCGTGAGGACCCCATGACCGATACCCCCGCCTCGAGCGGCGCGAATCCCGCGCCGCTGAACGCCCAGGTGAACGCCTCCGCGATCCCGCCGGAGGAGATGGACCGGCTGACCGACGGCATCGTGGCGGCGCTCAAATCCGTCTACGATCCAGAGATCCCGGCCGACATCTACGAGCTCGGCCTGATCTACCGGGTCGACATCGCCGACGACCGCAACGTCGCCATCGACATGACCCTGACGGCGCCGGGCTGCCCCGTCGCCGGCGAGATGCCGGGCTGGGTCGAGAACGCCGTCTCGGCGGTGCCGGGCATCGCCGGGTGCAGCGTCACGATGGTGTTCGACCCGCCGTGGGACCAGAGCCGGATGTCGGACGAGGCCCGCATCGCGCTCGACATGTGGTGAGGCGGGTCAGCGCATCGCATCGGTGATGCGGGGCGGGAAGGCGAGGCCGTCATAGACCTCGGCGAGCACCAGTTCCGCCCCGATGTCCGGCAGCGCGATCACGGCATCGAGGCCCTCGAACAGCTCCGGTTGCCAGCCCTCCGCCTCGCGGCGGTAGAGCAGGGCGACCGGGGCCACGGTCTCGAGGAGCAGGATGTAGCGAAGCGTCGGGTGGCGTTTGTACTCCTCGAGCTTCACGGTCCGGTCGACGGCGGTCGTGGACGGGGAGGCGACCTCGACGACGAGGCGCGGCTCGCGGGACTCGTGGGTGTCGTAGACCAATTCGCCACACTCGACCGTGACGTCGGGCCGCCGGATCGTCGTGATGCTGGTCCGCAAGGAGACGTCGTCGGTCGTCGGCCGGCAACGCGAGCCGCGAAGCTGGTTGCCCAATGTGACGATGACGTTCACCGTCACGCGATCATGCTGGACGCTGGCGCCGGTCATCATCCGGTGCTTCGGGATCGGAACGCCGTCCACGAGTTCGAACGGCTCGTCCTGACCCTCCTGCCAGCGAAAGAATTCCTCGGGCGTCATACGCCGGTGCGCCGCATCCGCCATCACCACCTCCGTCGCATCCCATCCTAGCATGGCCCGCGGTGGACCGCGGGCACCGGGATGCTTATCTTGCGGCTGTAACGTCACGCCTCAACCGCCCGGGCCTTGAACCCGGCCGTCGGAGAGAGTTTTCACAATGGCACCGAGCTTCAAGGTGATGTCGCTGACCGAGGCCGCCGCCGAGCGGATCAAGGGCATCATGGCCGACGCCGAGCGCCCGATTGCGGGCCTGCGCGTCGGGGTCAAGAACGGCGGCTGCGCCGGCATGAGCTACACGATGGAATACGCCGAGGAGCGCAAGGCCGGCGAGGACATGATCGAGGACAAGGGCGTCCGCGTCTTCATCGACCCGAAGGCGGTGCTGTTCCTGCTCGGTACGCAGATGGATTTCCAGACCACGAAGCTGGCGTCGCAGTTCGTGTTCAACAATCCCAACCAGACCTCGGCCTGCGGCTGCGGCGAATCGGTGGCGATCACCCCCGCCGACCCGAACGCGCTGACGGCCGCCCACGCCTGAGCGCGC
Organism: Methylobacterium terrae; assembly: GCF_003173755.1. Classification (NCBI taxonomy): domain Bacteria; kingdom Pseudomonadati; phylum Pseudomonadota; class Alphaproteobacteria; order Hyphomicrobiales; family Methylobacteriaceae; genus Methylobacterium; species Methylobacterium terrae. Next base: position 132,978 of record NZ_CP029553.1, on the reverse strand, counting down.
GGCGCGGTCCCGGGGCGGCCCTGGCGGGCCGCCCGCTCAGGCGACGTCGTTCATGCTGTCGACCGGGACCGAATCGTCGACCACGCGGTTGCGGCCCGAGCGCTTGGCCGTGAACATGCAGTGGTCGGCCCGCTCGAGCAGCGAGACGGCGGTATCGCCGCGTCGGTAGGCCGCGAGCCCGACCGAGACGGTGATCCGCCCGAGGCTCTCGCCGGTGGAGCGCTTGACCAGCTCCCGGCCCATCACGCTGGTGCGCACCTTCTCGGCCAGCTCCCGCGCCGCGAGCCGCTCGCAATCCGGCAGGATGATCCCGAACTCCTCGCCGCCGAACCGCGCCAGGGTGGTGCGGGACTCGACGTTCTCGCGCATCGTCATCGCGACGAGGCGCAGCACCTGGTCGCCGGTGAGGTGGCCGTAGAGGTCGTTGAAGCGCTTGAAGTGGTCGATGTCGAGGACGACGAGGCAGAGCGGCTGTCCCTGCACCGCCGCCTGGTCGACCGCCATGCGCAGCATCTCCTCGAAATGCTTGCGGTTGCCGATGCCGGTGAGGGGGTCGGTCAGGGATTCGACGCGCACCGCCTCGAGGGTCTCGCGCAGGGTCTCGATCTCGTTGCGGCTCTCGCGCATCCGTGCCTCGAGGGTGCGGTTGTTGGCCGCCACGTCGCGGGTGGTGACGACGAGGGAGGAGATGATCTCCCGCACCCGGGCCCGGTTCACCGCCGGCGCGGCGAGATCCTGGCTGAACGCCTGCAGCGAAGCGCCGTAGCGCGCCGTGGAGCCGAGCGCCGCGTCGAGCATCTCCATGATCTGCTCGATCTCGGTGAGCACGCCCGCGCTCGCCCGCTCGGTCTCGGACGAGAGCCGCCGTCCGTCGAGGTAGGTCTCGAACAGCTGGTCGATCGTGCCGTCTCCGAGCGCACCGTGCTCGGCGGTGATCCGCTTCACCGCCTCGTTGAGCGGCGGGTTCAGGCCGGCGACATACGTGTACCAGACGGCGTAGCTGCGCGGCGTCGCCGGGGACCGGTACGCCTTCATCAGCTCCATCGCCCGCTGACCGAACAGGAAGCTCCGATCAAGCTCGGCGCTGCTCAGGTCAGGCATCGAACGTCTCCGCGCTGGGCACCCGCTTCGTGCCGGCACCTCTCCAGGACCAGTAACGGGGGTCCGTGGAGAAGCAGTTAAGGCGCGGACTGGTCAGGCGCTGACAACACTGAATTCCGCCCGTTATTCGTCGTCCTTGCGCTTCTTCAGGACAACCGGTCGTAGCAGGAAGGCAGGGATGTGAGCCCCCATCCCGATCCCGGCCTCCGGCATCGCGTCGTCGTCCCGCTGGCGGTGGCGGTCGCCGCGGCGGCCACCGGAGGCACGCTCGTCCTGAGGGCGACGGTCATCCTGGTGTTGGCGCTCGACCTGAGACTGGCGTTCGACCTGGGGACGACGCTCGTCCGGGGTCCGACGCGTCTCCGGTACGCGCCGATCGTCCGGCTGGCGCCGCGCCTCGCCGTTGGCGCGCGCGGGCGTCGTCTCGCCGTCCTCGGACCGCGGGCTGCGGGCGCGCCGGCGGCGCGTCTCGTCCCGGCGCCCCTCGTCCCGGCGGCTCTCCTCGCGACGTCCTTCGTCGCGCGGTCCCTCGGCCCGCCTGCCGCGGCCGTTGCGGCCGCGCCGCTCGCCCGGCTCGCTCGCCTCGTCCTCGGGCAGGCTGGCGAGGTCGCCCTCCGCCCAGGGAATCGGTTGGCCGATCAGCGTCTCGATCGCCGAGAGCGACTTTTCGTCGCCGCGGCCGATCAGGGTGAAGGCGGCCCCGGAGCGGCCCGCCCGGCCGGTGCGGCCGATGCGGTGGACGTAATCCTCCGCGTGGTGGGGCACGTCGAAATTGAAGACGTGGCTCACCGCCGGGATGTCGAGGCCGCGGGCGGCGACGTCGCTGGCGACGAGCAGCGGCACCTCGCCGGAGCGGAACGCGTCGAGCGCCGCCATGCGGGCGCGCTGGTCCATGTCGCCGTGCAGGGCCGCGACGTTGAAGCCGTGGTTCGACAGCGACTTCTGCAGCTGCGCGACGTCGCGCTTGCGGTTGCAGAAGATGATGCCGTTGTTCAGCTCTTCCGCCGCGCGGATCAGCTTGCGCAGGGTCTTGCGCTTCTGGTGCCCCTCGGCGCCCGTCGCGACCAACCGCTGGGTGATGGTGGCGGCGGTGGAGGCGGGGCGCGCCACCTCGATGCGGACGGGATTGTGCAGGAAGTCGTCGGCGAGGCGCTGGATCTCCGGCGGCATCGTCGCGGAGAAGAACAGCGTCTGGCGCGTGAACGGCACCATCTTCACGATCCGCTCGATGTCGGGGATGAACCCCATGTCGAGCATCCGGTCGGCCTCGTCGATGACGAGCAGCTCGACGCCGGTGAGCAGCAGCTTGCCGCGCTCGAAGTGGTCGAGGAGACGGCCGGGAGTCGCGATCAGCACGTCGACGCCGCGGGTGATCTTGAGGTCCTGGTCGGCGAACGAGACGCCGCCGATCAGGAGCGCGACGTTCAGCTTGTGATTGCTGCCGTAGCGCTCGAAATTCTCCTCGACCTGCGCGGCGAGCTCGCGCGTCGGTTCGAGGATCAGCGTGCGCGGCATCCGCGCCCGGGCCCGGCCCTGCTCCAGGAGGGTGAGCATCGGCAGCGTGAAGGCCGCCGTCTTGCCGGTGCCGGTCTGGGCGACGCCCAGGACGTCGCGCCGCGCCAGGACGTGCGGGATGGCTTGGGCTTGGATCGGGGTCGGCGTGGTGTAGCCCGCGGCCTCGACGGCCTGCTGGACCTTCTCGCTTAAACCCAGTTCGGCGAATGACATCCTGAAGAGAACCGTTGCGCGCGGGCAGATCGGGCCGGCGCGGAGAAACCGTCGCGGCAACGGCCGGGAGGCAAAGTCGTTTCGCAGCCTGTCCCGCGCCGGATGTGCCGAGGAGGGACGTTCACGCCATTGCTCCGTCGCGTCGGGCACGCGACCGCCCGCAGGACACGCCCGATGCGCGCCCTTTTGTCAAGTCCTGGCCGTGATTTGTTCGGTGCCTCCGGTGGACGGCGGCGCGATCCGTCCCGCCGCCCGCCCTCCTTATGGACGCGATGCCGCCGCGCAGGGATCGAGGCGGGTGCCCGCCGCCCGTCCGGCGATCGATCCGGTGGTCTCGGGCTCGGCGTGGCCGCGCAGGGCCGCGACCGCGCCCGTGCTCGCGGGCGTGCCGCGCGAGGCGAGGAAGTGGGTGGCGGCCAGCGACGCCGCGACGGCGATCAGGGCCATCCTCCAGGTGCGCCGGAGGAGGGGTGTCGGCGCGGTCTCGCGCCCGTGAGCGGCCATCTCGGTTCCTCGGGGGAAGTTCTCCCGTGAGAGGCTGCGGCACCATGGTTAATGCCAAGTGACCGCAACGCCTCGATTTTTCGCGACGGCGCTCGCTCCCGATTCACGTTTCGTTGACGGGTGGCGGGGTAAATCCTGGCCTCGTTGCAGGAATGCGACAGACCGGGTGACCGACCGGGGATAGAAGCGCGCCGGCTCTCGCCAATCAGGACCAGTCAGAGAATGAAGAAGATCCTCCTCGCCTCCGTGGCCCTCGTCGGCCTGTCCGCCGCTGCCTCGGCCGCCGACCTGCCGCGCCGCGTCGCCCCGCCGCCGGTCTTCACGCCGGTGCCGGTCTTCACCTGGACGGGCTTCTACGCCGGTTTCAACGCCGGCTACGGCTTCAACACCGCTGACACCCGCGCCCCGACCGTCGTCGGCGTGCCGGCCGGCGCCACCGCCGCCAGCAGCGTGTTCGTCACCGGCGCCGGCGCCCCGGCCGCCGGCGTGCTCGCCTTCGGCAACCGCAACAGCAACGACGGCTTCGTCGGCGGCGGCCAGATCGGCTACAACTACCAGTTCACCCCGGGCTCGGGCGTGGTCGTCGGCATCGAGGCCGACGCTCAGTACGCCGATTTCGGCCGCGATCGTAACCGCTACGCCTTCGCCACCGTGCCGGGCGGCAACGTCGCTCCGGGCGCCCTGGTGTTCAACCCGAACGGCATCTCGGGCCTGGACTTCTTCGGCACCGTCCGCGGCCGTCTCGGCTACGCCTGGGACCGCACCCTCGTGTACGCCACCGGCGGTTTCGCCTACGGCTCGGGCGGCGGTCGCGACTTCGGCCTGCCGAACAGCTCGCGCGACAACTTCCAGACCGGCTGGGTCGTCGGCGGCGGCGTCGAGTACGCTCTGCCCACCGACTCGTTCCTGAACTTCTTCCGTTCGTCGGCCGTGACCCTCAAGGTCGAAGGCCTGTACGTGAACCTGGATCAGGGCAACCGCAACAACGGCGTGTTCGCCCAGACCGCCAACGGCACGCAGTACTCGGTGTTCTCGCCGGGCGTGGTGTCGGTCGGCCCGGCCAACCTGTACCGTCGCGAGACCGAGTTCGCGGTCGTCCGCGCCGGCCTGAACTACAAGTTCGGCGGCTTCTAAGCCGAACTGTCCGTCTCACCGACGGAGCGGAGCCCGGCCTCACGGCCGGGCTTTTCGCGTGGAAGGGACCCGTCGGGGTCGCCGCGGCTCGCTATCGCGGACGATCGTCGGGCGTAGGCACGGGCGAGGTCCGCTCGACGGACGCTCTTTCGTACGAAGAAGGCCCAGCCGCGCGAGCGGCCGGGCCTTCTTCGTACGAAAGAGCGGATCGCTCCTCGCCGGCGGGCGTCAGATGTCGAGCTCGATCTCGTCGGCGAAGACCGCCCGCTCGGAGATGAAGGCGAAGCGGGCCTCGGGCTTGTTGCCCATCAGCCGCTCGACCGTGTCGCCGGTGGCGTCGCGCGCCTCCTCCACCACCTCGACCCGCAGGAGCGTGCGCTTCTTCGGGTCCATCGTGGTCTCCTTGAGCTGCCCCGGCATCATCTCGCCGAGGCCCTTGAAGCGCCCGATCTCGACCTTGCCCGACTTGAAGGTGGTCTTGAGCAGCTGCTCCTTGTGGCGGTCGTCCCGGGCGTAGGCGCTCTTCGCGCCTTGGGTCAGCCGGTAGAGGGGAGGGACCGCCAGGTAGAGGTGGCCGCCCTCGATCAGCTCCGGCATCTGCCGATAGAAGAAGGTGATCAGCAGCGAGGCGATGTGGGCGCCGTCGACGTCGGCGTCGGTCATGATGATGACCTTCTCGTAGCGAAGGTCGTCGTGTCGGTACTGCTTGCCGATGCCGCAGCCGAGCGCCAGGATCAGGTCGGAGAGGAGCTGGTTCGCCCCGAGCTTGTCCCGGCTCGCCGAGGCGACGTTGAGGATCTTGCCGCGCAAGGGGAGGATCGCCTGTGTGGCGCGGTCCCTCGCCTGCTTGGCCGAGCCGCCGGCCGAATCGCCCTCGACGATGAAGATCTCGGAGCCCGCGGCGCCCGCCTTCGAGCAATCGGCGAGCTTGCCCGGCAGGCGCAGTTTGCGCGTCGCGGTCTTGCGGGCGACCTCCTTCTCCTGGCGCCGGCGCAGGCGCTCCTCGGCCCGGTCGATCACCCAGTCGAGGAGCTTGTTGGCCTGGGCCGGGGAGGCGGCGAGCCAGTGGTCGAAGGCGTCGCGGATCGCCGCCTCGACGATGCGGGAGGCCTCCAGCGTCGCGAGCTTGTCCTTGGTCTGGCCCTGGAACTCGGGCTCGCGGATGAACACCGAGAGCATCGCCGCGCAGGTCGCCATCACGTCGTCGGCGGTGACCGACTGCACGCGCTTGACCTGGCCGACGCGCTCGGCGTGGTCGCGCAGGCCCCGCAGCAGCGCCACCCGCATCCCGCTCTCGTGGGTGCCGCCCTCCGGCGTCGGGATGGTGTTGCAGTAGGACGAGGAGAAGCCGTCGTCGTTTGACAGCCACGCCACCGCCCATTCGAGCGAGCCGTGACTGCCGGGCTTCGTCACCTTGCCGGCGAAGACGTTGTCGGCGACGAGGTCCTTGCCGTCGATCTCGCGGGCGAGGTAGTCCTTGAGGCCGGCCGGGAAGCGGTGCACGGCCTCCGCAGGCACGTTCTCGACGCCCTCCAGCAGGGCAGGGGCACAGCGCCAGCGGATCTCGACCCCGCCGAACAGGTACGCCTTCGAGCGGGCCATCTTGAACAGGCGGCGCGGATCGAACCTGTGCTCGCCGAAGATCTCGGCGTCCGGATGGAAGCGCACCCTGGTGCCGCGCCGGTTCTGCACCCGGCCGACCGTCTCGATCGGCCCTTGCGCGTGGCCGCGGGAGAAGGTCTGCCGGTAGAGGGTCTGGTTGCGGGCGACCTCGACCTCGAGCACGTCCGAAAGGGCGTTCACCACCGAGATGCCGACGCCGTGCAGGCCGCCCGAGGTCTCGTAGACCTTCGAATCGAACTTTCCGCCGGCATGCAGCGTGGTCATGATGACCTCGAGCGCCGACTTGCCGGGAAACTTCGGGTGCGGGTCGACCGGGATGCCGCGGCCGTTATCGGTCACGACGAGGCAGCCGCTCTCCTCCAGCTCCACCTCGATGAAGCTGGCGTGTCCCGCCACCGCCTCGTCCATGGAGTTGTCGATCACCTCGGCGAAGAGGTGGTGCAGCGCCTTCTCGTCGGTGCCGCCGATATACATGCCGGGCCGGCGCCGCACCGGTTCCAGCCCCTCCAGCACCTCGATCGCCGAGGCGTCGTAGCCGGCCTCGGCGGCCTCCGCGGGCGGGGGCACGGCGACGGGCTTCGGGCGCCTGGAGGCCTCGGCCTTGGCGGCCTCCGCCTTCAGCGGGTCCACCGGCTTGGCGCCCGGTCCGAACAGGTCTCGTGCGGCCTCGCTCACGCGACGGCCTCGCGGTGGGGGAAGGGCTCTGGCAGCATTCGAGGTCATCCTCTCCCTATACCGGAACAAACGCGGAACAAAAAGGGGTTTCGGGCGGAGCCGGGGTGTGACGAACGGGCATGGTCGCGTCGGGGGTTGCGAATCCGACGCGCAGCAGAACCCGTACCAGAGTCACCGAGACGTAAACAAACTCCCTTAAAGCTTGATGAGGCCCGAGGCATCCCCAGGAGCCCCTCCCGGAACCTCGGCCGTGACCGCCCGTTGTCCGAACGGCTGCTCCCGACGCCCGACGGGGGAGGCCCGCGCCGCAGGAGCGTCCCGACGATGAGAGCCGCCAACCGCCACGCCCGCCATCTCTCCCTTGCCCGCGCCGAGCAGGCCGCCGGCCAGGCCTTCGGCTTCGCCGAGGACGGCGTCGCGGCCGTGGCGACGGGCTTCGGACGGGTGGCCGCGACCGCGACCGGGGCCGCCGTCGTGGTGGCTTTCGCGGCGACGCTCGCCTGGGCGCTCTGAGCCCTTTTCACGGCTCTCATCAGTCAATCGTCGGCGATGCCGTGAGCGCCGTCGCTCGCGCGTCCCACCGTGTCGGGGTGATCGCGGCCCGCCATCCCCATCGACCCTCCGGTCCGGCCATTGCCGGGGGCGCCGGCCGCCTTAGCTCCCGCGGCGGTCCACGCTCTTTTCGCAGTGCGGAACCCGGCCACCCCGGCCGAATTTCCTGAACGGCCCCCCACGCCGCTCAGTCTCGCTCTTTTGCAGTCTCGCTTTCGAAGGATGGTGGCCCGATGCGGCGCGCCCACAGCATGCCATTCGGTGCGGAGATCGGACCGGAGGGCGTGCGTTTCGCTCTCTGGGCTCCGACCGCGACGAGCGTCGCCCTGGTTCTCGACGGGACCGAACACGACCTCCCCGATGGGGGCGAGGGCTGGCGCCGCCTGACCGTGCCGGGCGTGCGGGCGGGCACCCGCTACGGCTACCGGATCGACGGCGACCTCGTCGTGCCCGATCCCGCCTCGCGCTTCCAGCCGGAGGACGTTTCGGGGCTCTCCGAGGTGATCGACCCGGCGGCCTTCGCCTGGACCGACCGGGACTGGGCCGGGCGCCCCTTCGAGGAGACGGTGATCTACGAGTGCCACGTCGGCACCGCGACGCCGGAGGGGACCTACGCGGCGCTCGCCGGCAAGCTCGAGGCCCTGCGCGACCTGGGCGTCACCGCGATCGAGCTCCTGCCGCTCGCCGACTTCAAGGGCAGCCGCAACTGGGGCTATGACGGCGTGCTGCCCTACGCGCCGGATTCCGCCTACGGCACGCCCGACGACCTGCGCCGTCTCGTCGACAGGGCCCATTCCCTCGGCCTGATGGTCTTCCTCGACGTCGTCTACAATCACTTCGGGCCGGCCGGGAACTATCTCAACGCCTACGCCAAGTCGTTCTTCACCGAGCGCCACCAGACGCCGTGGGGCGCGGGCATCAACTTCGACGGCAAGACCAGCGGCGAGGTGGTGCGGGACTACTTCGTCCACAACTCCCTGTACTGGCTGGAGGAGTTCCACGTCGACGGCCTGCGCTTCGACGCCGTCCACGCGATCCTGGACGATTCGGAGAAGCACTTCCTCGGCGAGCTGGCCGAGCGCATCCGCGCGGCTCACCCCCACCGGCCGATCCACCTGATGCTCGAGAACGAGGCCAACCAGGCCTCGTGGCTGGAGCGCGACGGGGCGGGGAAGCCGCGCTTCCACAGCGCGCAATGGGCGGACGACACCCATCACGGCTGGCACATCCTGCTCACCGGCGAGGATTCCGGCTACTACGAGAGCTTCGCCGACAAGCCGGCCGCCCACCTCGCCCGCAGCCTTGCGGAGGGCTTCGCCTACCAGGGCGAGCCGTTCAAGACCCTCGACGACCATCCCCGCGGCGAGCCCTCCGGCCACCTGCCGCCCTCGGCCTTCGTCACCTTCCTGCAGAACCACGACCAGGTCGGCAACCGGGCGCTCGGCGAGCGGCTGAGCCACCTTGCCGATCCGTCGAGGCTGGCGCTCGCCCGGGCCGGGCTGCTCCTCAGCCCGCAGATCCCGATGCTGTGGATGGGCGAGGAATGGTCGGCCTCGACGCCGTTCCTGTTCTTCGTCGATTTCGCCCCCGACGAGGAGCTGAACAAGGCGGTCCGCGACGGGAGGCGGCGCGAGTTCAAGAGCTTCGCGGCCTTCGCCGACGAGGAGAAGGCCAAGACCATTCCCGATCCCACTGCCGAGGAGACGTTCCGGCGCTCGGCCCTCGATTGGGCGGAGCGCGACCGCCCGGGCCATCGCGAGGTCCTGGCCGACACGACCGCGCTCCTGCGCTTACGCCAGCGCGAGGTGGTGCCGCTGACGAAGACCGCCTGGCGGGGCGGGCGCTACGCGCTGCCGCGGCCCGACGTGATCGACGTGACCTGGTCCTACGCCGGCGGCTCCCTGCGATTCGTCGGCGCATTCGGGGGCGAGCCCTACGAACTCGCCACGCTGCCCGGCCGCGTCGTCTGGCGCTCGCCGGCCGTGTCCGAGGGCGAGAACGGTTCCCTGGTCCTGCCCGCCTGGTCGGGCGTGTTCGTGAAAGAGGTACGTTGAGATGGCCGTGACCGAGGATGTCGTCGCGCGGCTCGCCGATGAGGCGGGCATCGCCGCGGACTACACCGACGCCTTCGGCCAGCGCGTCGAGACCCCGCTCGACGTGCGCCGGGGCCTCCTCGCTGCCCTCGGCCTGCCGGCCGGCACCGAGGAAGAGGCGCGGGCGAGCCTGGACCGCATCCATTCCCTGCGCCACGGCCTCGTGCCGCCGCTGGTCCCGGTCGAGGCCAGGCGCGCCGCCCGGGTGCCGGTGAGGCCGGGCGAGGCCGCAGGCACGGTGAGCTGGCGCATCGTCGACGAGCGGGGCACCGCCCGTGACGGCCGCGTCGCGCTCGGCCCCGAGACCGACGCGATCGAGCTGCCGCCGCTCACCCCCGGCTACCACCGCCTCACCGTGACGCTCGGCGAGAGCCGCGCCGAGGCGACGGTGATCGCCGCTCCCCAGCGCTGCTGGCGCCCGCGCGCGCTCGGCGACGAGGGCGCCCGGGACTGGGGCCTTGCCGCGCAGCTCTACGGCCTGCGCTCGGAGACCAATCTCGGCATCGGCACCTACGCCGATGCCGGCCGGGCCGCGGCGGATGCCGGCGCGAGGGGCGCGGCGTTCCTCGGCCTGAGCCCGGTCCACGCCCTGTTCTCGACCGATCGCCAGAAGGTCTCGCCCTACTCGCCGTCCTCGCGCCTGTTCCTCGAGACGCTGTTCGTTGACCCGACGACGCTCCCGGGCCTGGCCGGCAGCCCCGCCGAGCACCTGCTGAGGGACTCGGCGCCCGAGATCGCGCGCCTGCGCGACGCCTCCCTGGTCGACCATGCCGGCGTCTGGCAGGTGCTGAGCCCGGTGCTCGAGGCCCTGTGGCAGGATTCGCCGGCCCGGGCCGGACGGGACACTGAGTTCCTGACCTTCCGGGCCGCCTTCGGCGAGAACCTGGAGGCCCATGCCACCTTCGAGGCCCTGGCGGAGCATTTCTCGCAGGCAGGCGCCCACTGGCTCGGCGACTGGCCGGAGGCCTACCGCCGCAACGGCACGCCGGAGGTCTCAGCGTTCGCGGCCGAGCATCAGGAGCGGGTCTCCTACCACGCCTGGCTGCAGTTCCTCGCCGACCGGCAGCTCGCCCGCGCGGCGCAAGCGGGCCTGGCCTCGGGGATGCGCCTCGGGCTCTACCGCGACCTCGCGGTCGGCGCCGATCGCGGCGGCTCGGAGGTCTGGTCGCACCCTGAGCGCTTCGCCGCGGGCCTGTCGATCGGCGCGCCGCCGGACATCCTGGCCCCGAACGGCCAGGATTGGGGGCTTCCGCCCTTCGACCCGCTGGAGCTGGAGCGCGACGGTCTCGCGGCCTTCCGGGCCCTCGTCCAGGCCAACATGCGGCACGCCGGCGCGATCCGCATCGACCACGCCTTCCAGCTCGCCCGGCTGTTCCTGATCCCGGTGGGGCAGGGCGCGAAGGGCGGCGCCTACGTGGCGATGCCGTTCGACGCGATGCTGGCGGTGCTGCGCCTGGAGAGCCACCGGGCGAAGTGCCTCGTCATCGCGGAAGACCTCGGCACCGCGCCGGCCGGGTTCTCCGACGCCCTGATGCAGGCCGGCATCCTGAGCTACCGCATCCTGTCCTTCGAGCGGGGCGACGGCGGCGCGTTCAAGCGCCCGGCCGAGTACCCGCGCGACGCGCTCTGCGCCATCACCACCCACGACCTGCCGACCTTCGTCGGCTGGTGGCGCGGGGTTGACACGGAACTCCGCCAGTCGCTCGGCCTCTACGACGCCGACCGGGCCGGGGCCGAACGCGAGGAGCGGGTGCACGAGCGCCGGCGCCTCGCGGAAGCCCTCCACCAGGAGGGCCTGATTCCGACGAACGAGGTGCCGGCCGAGCCGCCCTTCGAGGCCGCGGTGCGGTTCCTCGCCCGCGCCCCGTCGGTGCTCACGGCGGTGCAGTACGAGGACATCCTCGGCGAGGTGAGCCAGGCCAACATGCCGGGCGTCACCGAGGGCTACCCGAACTGGCGCCGCAAGCTCGACCGCGACCTCGCGGCAATCGCCGCCCCCGGCGGGCCGCTGGCCAAGCTCGCCTCGTCGCTCTCGGCCGAGGAGCGCGGACCGCGCTCGGGGGCCGCGCGCCTCGCCTCGCCGCCGCCGCGGGCGACCTACCGGCTGCAATTCCACAAGGACTTCACCTTCGACCACGCCGCGAGGATCGTCCCGTATCTCGCGAAGCTCGGCATCAGCCACGTCTACGCCTCGCCGATCCACAAGGCGCGGCCGGGCTCGATGCACGGCTACGACATCGTCGACCACCGCGAGATCAACCCGGAGCTCGGCGGCGAGGAGGCGTTCATCCGCTTCAGCGACACGCTGAAGGCCCACGGCCTCAAGTTCCTGCTCGACATCGTGCCCAACCACATGGGCGTCGGCGGCGCCGACAACCCGTGGTGGCTCTCGGTGCTCGAATGGGGCGCCCTGTCGCCGGCGGCCGACGCCTTCGACATCGACTGGGGCCGGCTCGGTGCCCGCAACAAGCTCGTCGTGCCGTTCCTCGGCGACCGCTACGGCGAGGCCCTGGAGAAGGGCGACCTCAAGCTCGCCTTCGACCCGGAGGAGGGCGGCTTCAGCGTCTGGCACTTCGAGCACCGCTTCCCGGTCAACCCGCTGAGCTACCCGATCATCCTCGACCGGGCGCTGGCGGCCCTGCCGGAGGTCGGCGACGAGGCCTCGGCGGAAGTGCTGTCGATCTCCGAGCGCCTGCGCCGGATGGGCGACGAGACCCACCACGACCGTCTCGCCGCCTTCCCGGAGGAGGCGGAAGGCTTGAAGCGGCGCCTCGCCCACGCGGTCGCGGCCTCGAGCCACCTCAAGACCGCGATCGACCGGGCGGTGACCCTGGTCAACGGGTTCAAGGGCCATCCCGACAGCTTCGGGGCGCTGCACCGGATCCTGGAAGCCCAGGCTTACCGGCTGGCCCATTGGCGGGTCGCGGCGAGCGACATCAACTACCGCCGCTTCTTCGACGTGAACTCGCTCGCCGGGCTCAAGGTCGAGGACAGGCGGGTGTTCGAGGGCGCCCACGCGATGCTCTTCCGCCAGATCCGCGAGGGGCGGATCGACGGGCTGCGCATCGACCACATCGACGGACTCGCCGACCCGGCGGGCTACGCCCGCGCGCTCCAGGCGGCGCTCGGGCCCGGCTTCTACATCGTGGTCGAGAAGATCCTCGAGCCGGGCGAGAAGCTGCGTCCGTGGCCGATCGCCGGCACCACCGGCTACGACGTGCTCAACCAGATCGACGGGCTGTTCGTCGACCAGGGCAGGCGCGAGGCGGTGGCCGGGCTCTATGCCGGGGCGACCGGCATGGACGAGCCCTATGCTTGGCTCCTGCGCAACGTGAAGGGCGAGATCCTGGAGACCAGCTTCGCCAGCGAGCTGGAAGTCCTGACCTCGGACCTGAAGCAGGTCGCGGATGCCGACCGGCGCACCCGCGACTTCTCGGTCAATGCCCTGCGCCAGGCCCTGTCCGAGATCATCGCCCGCTTCCCGGTCTATCGCAGCTACCTGCCGCAGGAGCTCGACGAGGGCGAGATCGAGGCCGAGGACCTGAAGCTCATCGGCGACACCGTGCGCAAGGCCAAGCGCCGCTCGCGCCTGCCCGACCGCTCGGTGCACGACTTCGCGCAGGCCGTGCTCCTCGGGCGTCTCGACACCGAGGGGCCGGGCCGCCCCGATCCCGAGGTGGTGCGCCGCTTCCGCCGCCGCTTCCAGCAGCTCACCGGCCCGGTGATGGCAAAGAGCCTGGAGGACACCCTGTTCTACCGCTACGTCGAGCTGCTCGGGCTCAACGAGGTCGGGGGCGATCCGGGCGAGTACGGCCTGTCGGCGGAGCATTTCCACGCGCTCCAGGCGGCCCGTGCCCGCGACTGGCCGAACGCGATGATCACGACCGCCACCCACGACACCAAGCGCGGCGAGGATGCCCGCACCCGGCTCCTCGCCCTCTCGGAGATCCCGCAGGAATGGGGCGAGGCCTGGGCCCTGTGGGGTCGGCTGGTGCAGCCGCACCTCTCGGAGGTCGAGGGCGAGGCGGCGCCCGACGCCAACGACCAGTGGATGTTTCTGCAGGCGATCCTCGGCGCCTGGCCGCTGGAACTGCTGACGGAGACGCCGGACCCGTCGTCCGTCGAGGAGTTCCGCGAGCGGCTCGGCGCCTATGCCGAGAAGGCGATGCGCGAGGGCAAGCGCCGGTCTAGCTGGGTCAACGTCGACGAGGCCTACGAGGGCGCGGTCTCCAGGCTCTTCGACGCCCTGGTGGCGCCGGGCTCGGACTTCCTGCGCGAGTTCTGGCCCTTCGCCGAACGGCTGGCGCGGGTCGGCATGGTGACGGGGCTCGCCCGCTCGGCACTGAAATGCACACTGCCTGGCCTGCCCGACATCTACCAGGGCACGGAGTTCTGGGACTTCTCCTTCGTCGATCCCGACAACCGCCGCCCGGTCGACTACGCCGAGCGCGAGGCGGCGCTCGGGCAGGACGTGGCGCTGGAGGACCTGCTCGCCGCCTGGCCGGACGGGCGGATCAAGCAGGCGGTGCTGGCCCGGCTGCTCGCCGACCGCGGCGCCCATCCCGGCTTCTACGCCGAGGCCGACTACACCCCGGTCGCGGCCGAGGGGCAGGGGGCGGAGCGCGTCGTCGCCTTCCTGCGCCAGGACGCGACCGTGGGCTCCGAGGCCGGCGACCTCCTGGTGGCGGTGCCCCGCCGCGTCGCGGCCGGGGACGGCCCGCGCCTCGCAGGGTCGTTCGCCGGGACCGTGCTGCCGGTGCCGGAGGGCGGCGTCTGGCGCGACCTGGTGACCGGCGACGAGGTGCGGGCGGAGGGCGGTCGGCTGCACGTCGAGCGACTCTTCGCACGTTTGCCCCTGGCGGTTCTGCGTCACTCCGCCAGTTGAGACGTCGGGCCGGCCGGCAACCCCTCGGGGTGCCGCGGCCGGCCCGCCTGAGATGATCGAGAGAGAGCAGGCAGGATCGGGCCGATGAACGTACCCCGCACCAGCACCAAGCCGGCGAAGCGCACCCGCGAGGTGACGCCGCTCCCGGCCACCCTGGCGCCGCTGGCGGCCGGACCGCGGATCTACAACCTGTTTCCCCTCCTGGTCGGCCGGGTCTCGGCCTGGACCGCGGAACTCCCCCGCATCGCCGAGCTCGGCTTCGACTGGGTCTACCTGAACCCGTTCCACCAGGCCGGCGGCTCGCGCTCGCTCTACGCGGTGGCCGACGTGGACCGCCTCGACGAGCGCCTGCGCGACCTCGACGGCACCCCGGACGACGAGCAGATCCGCCGCTTCTGCCAGGCGGCGGCCGGGCACGGCCTGAAGATCATGACCGACCTCGTGGTGAACCACGCCGCCAACGACGGGACGTTGGCCCACGAGCGCCCGGACCTCTTCGTGCGCGACGAATCCGGCGCGCCGGTGAGCCCGCACGCCGTCGATCCGGACGATCCGTCGAAGATCACCGTCTGGGGCGACCTCGCCGAGTTCGACTACGTCGAGGCCGGCCCGCGCACGGCCCTCACCGAATTGTGGAACGGCTACATCGCCCGGCTCCAGGGGCTCGGCGTTGCCGGCTTCCGGTGCGACGCCGCCTACAAGGTGCCGCCGGACGTGTGGCGCAGCCTGATCGGGGCCGCCAAGGAGCGCGACCACGCCGCGCTCTTCGCCGCCGAGACCCTGGGCTGCACCTTCGAGGAGGCCCGCGCCACGGCCGAGGCCGGGTTCGACTACCTGTTCAACTCCTTCGCCTGGTGGGACCTGAAGGCGCCCTGGGCGCTCGAGCAGTACGAGCGCCTGCGCATCCTGGCGCCCTCAATCGCCTTCCCCGAGAACCACGACATGCAGCGCCTCGCCGCCTCGCTGGAGGGCGGGCCCGGGGCGGTGGCGGCGGAACTCAAGAGCCGCTACGCGCTCGCCGCCTTCTTCTCCGCCGGGGTGCTGATGCCGATCGGCTACGAGTGGGGCTACGCGAAGGCGCTCCACGTGGTGGAGACCACGCCGGAGAGCCGCGAGCACCACACCGGCATCGACATCTCGGGCTTCGTCGCGGCGGTGAACCGCCTGCGGGCCGACCTGCCGGCGGCCAATGTCGAGGGCGCGCAGTGGCGCCTCTCGGCCCCGGACGCCGCTTACGTCGCGCTGATCCGGATCGACACCGGCCATCCCGGCTCGGCCGAGAACGCCGTGATCGTGCTGCACAACCCGACGGACAAGCCGGTCGCCGTCGATCCCGCGCCGCTGATCGCCGGCTCCGGCGGCGAGTTCGGGCCGTTCCAGGATCTGACGCCGGAGGCCGCGCCCCTGGTGTTCCGGGCCGACCAATCGATCGGCCTGGAGCCCCGCGCAGTGCGCATCCTCGCCGCCCGCCGCATCGCCGCCGTGCGGCGCCCGCGCCGCGCCACCCCGAACGGCGAGGGGCGGGTGATCATCGAGGCGGTGAGCCCCGAGATCGACGGCGGCCGCTCGGCGATCAAGCGGGTCGTCGGCGACCAGGTCCACGTCGAGGCCGACATCTTCACCGACGGTCACGACGTCATCAACGCCGCGGTCCTCTCGCGGCTGGCCGGCGAGACCGAGTGGCGCCGCGACCCGATGCTGTTCGTCGACAACGACCGCTGGCACGGCCACTTCCCGCTCACCCGCAACGCCCGCTACGAGTACACGGTCGAGGCGTGGCGCGACGACTTCTCGTCCTGGTTGCGGGGCCTCGAGAAGAAGCGCAAGGCCGGGATCGCCGTGCATCTCGAGACGCAGGAGGGCGTCGGCCTCGTCCGGCGCGCGGCGTCCCTCGCCGAGGGCAGCGACGCCGCCGCGCTGAACGCCCTGGTGGCGGCCCTGGAAGCCGACGAGGCCGGATCGGCCGCGCAGCTCCACCGCCTTCTGGAGCAGACGGCGCTGATCCACCGCAACTCGGAGCGGGCGAACCTCTCGCGCTATCCCGTCGTGCTGGAGGTCTTCGCCGACCGGCTCGCCGCCCGGTTCTCGGCCTGGTACGAGATCTTCCCGCGCTCGCAGTCGGGCGATCCGAACCGTCACGGCACCTTCGACGACGTCATCGCCCGTCTGCCCGAGATCCGCGAACTCGGCTTCGACGTGCTCTACTTCACGCCGATCCACCCGATCGGCCGCACCAACCGGAAGGGCAAGAACAACTCGCTGAAGGCGAAGGAGGGCGATGTCGGCTCGGTCTACGCCGTCGGCGCGGAGGAGGGCGGCCACGAGGCGGTGCATCCCGACCTCGGATCCCTCGACGACTTCCGGCGCCTCGTCGCGGCGAGCCACGCCCACGGCATGGAGGTGGCGCTCGACTTCGCGATCCAGTGCTCGCCGGACCACCCGTGGATCAAGCAGCACCCGGAATGGTTCGACTGGCGGCCCGACGGCACGATCAAGTTCGCCGAGAACCCGCCGAAGAAGTACGAGGACATCGTCAACGTCGATTTCTACCGCGAGGGCGCGGTGCCGTCGCTCTGGGTCGAGCTGCGCGACATCATCGTCGGCTGGGTCGAGCTCGGGGTGAAGATCTTCCGGGTCGACAACCCTCACACCAAGCCGATCCCGTTCTGGGAATGGATGATCCGCGACGTCAACGACCGCTACCCGGACGTGCTGTTCCTCGCCGAGGCCTTCACCCGGCCGAAGATGATGAAGAAGCTCGCCAAGGCCGGCTTCCAGCAGAGCTACACCTACTTCACCTGGCGCAACACCAAGGAGGAGCTGGCCTCCTACTCGACGGAACTCGCTGGCGAGATGGGTGAGTATTACCGCCCGAACTTCTTCGCCAACACGCCGGACATCAACCCGGTCTTCCTCCAGACCAGTGGCCGGCCGGGCTTCGTCATCCGCGGGACGCTCGCCGCGACGCTGTCGAGCGTCTACGGCATCTATAACGGCTTCGAGCTGTGCGACGCCGCGCCGGTGCCGGGCAAGGAGGAGTACCTCGATTCCGAGAAGTACGAGCTGAAGGCCTGGGATTATTACCGGCCCGGCAACATCCGCGACCACATCATCGCGCTGAACCGCATCCGGCGCGAGAACCCGGCCCTCTGGGATTTCCGCAACGTCGTCTTCACGCCGGCCTGGAACGAGCAGATCCTCGCCTACCTGCGGATGACGCCGTCCGGCGACAACGCGGTGTTCTGCATGGTCAATCTCGACCCGAGGAACCGCCAGGAATGCACCTACGAGGTGCCGCTCTGGCAACTCGGGCTGCCCGACGACGGCGCGGTCGAGGTCGAGGACCTGATCCAGGGCTACAAGTTCGAGCTGCGCGGCAAGACCCACCGCATCGCCCTCGACCCGGCCGAGCGCTCCGTCGTGATCTGGCGGCTTCGCTGCCCCGACCGCCTTGCCGCGCCCGGCGGCGCATGGCAGCAGGGCTCCGCCTAGCCGGTTGCGTATCGGCACGGGCGGGCGACCGTCCGCGCCGGCAGGCAATCCGAACTCTCCCCGGCGCCCCGCGTTGAGCCCGAATATGGCGACAGCCACGAAGGCCATCAGCCCGGCGCCACGACCCGATCGAATGAGGCTTTGACGCGATGATCGATCGCAGCGATCCGCAATGGTACCGTGACGCCATCATCTACCAGGTGCACGTCAAGTCCTTCTTCGATGCGAACAACGACGGCATCGGCGACTTCGACGGCCTGACCGCGAAGCTCGACTACATCCGCGACCTCGGCGTCACGGCGATCTGGGTGATGCCGTTCTACCCTTCGCCGCTGCGCGACGACGGCTACGACATCGCGGATTACCGCGACATCAACCAGTCCTACGGCACGATGGACCAGTTCCGGACCTTCGTGGACGAGGCCCATGCCCGCGGCCTCAGGGTCATCACCGAGCTCGTCATCAACCACACCTCGGACCAGCATCCCTGGTTCCAGCAGGCCCGCAACGCCCCGAAGGACTCGGAGTGGCGCGACTTCTACGTGTGGTCGGACACCGACGAGAAGTACACCGACACCCGCATCATCTTCCTCGACACCGAGGCCTCGAACTGGACCTGGGACCCGGTCGCCAAGGCGTATTACTGGCACCGCTTCTACTCGCACCAGCCCGACCTGAACTTCGACAACCCGAAGGTTCTGGACGCGGTGATCGAGGTGATGCGCTACTGGCTCGACATGGGGGTGGACGGCTTGCGCCTCGACGCGATCCCCTACCTGATCGAGCGCGACGGCACGAACTGCGAGAATTTGCCCGAGACCCACACGGTCATCAAGAAGATCCGCGCCGCCCTCGACGAATCCTACCCCGACCGGATGCTGCTCGCCGAGGCCAACCAGTGGCCGGAGGAGACCGCGCAGTATTTCGGCGACGGCGACGAATGCCACATGGCGTTCCACTTCCCGCTGATGCCGCGGATGTACATGGCGATCGCGCAGGAGGACCGGCACCCGATCACCGACATCATGCGGCAGACGCCGGAGATCCCGGAGGGCTGCCAATGGGCGATCTTCCTGCGCAACCATGACGAGCTGACGCTCGAGATGGTGACCGACAAGGAGCGCGACTACCTCTGGACCTTCTACGCCGCTGACCGGCGCGCCCGCATCAATCTCGGCATCCGCCGCCGCCTCGCGCCGCTGCTCGAGAACGACCGGCGCAAGATCGAGCTGATGAAGTTCCTGGTCCTCTCGATGCCCGGCACCCCGGTGCTGTATTACGGCGACGAGATCGGCATGGGCGACAACATCTATCTCGGCGACCGCGACGGCGTGCGCACGCCGATGCAGTGGTCGCCGGACCGAAACGGCGGCTTCTCCCGCTCCGACCCGGCCCGCCTGTTCCTGCCGACCATCCAGGACCCGATCTACGGCTTCGACGCGGTCAACGTCGAGGCGCAGGCGCGCGCCCAGACCAGCCTGCTCAACTGGACCCGGCGGATGATCGCGATCCGCAACAACCACGTCTCGCTCGGTCGCGGGGCCTTGCGCTTCCTGTATCCGGACAACCGCAAGGTCCTGGCCTGGATCCGCGAGCACGACAACGAGCGGGTGCTCTGCGTCGCCAACCTGTCGCGGGCGCCGCAGGCGGTGCAGCTCGACCTGTCCGACCTGCGCACCGCGGTGCCGGTGGAGCTGACCGGCGGCACCTCGTTCCCGCCGATCGGCGACCTGCCGTACCTGCTGACCATGCCGGCCTACGGCTTCTACTGGTTCTCGCTCTCGACCGCGAATGCCGGAACGATGGGCCCGAGCCCCGAGGCGCCGGAGCTGTTCACGCTCGTTCTCACCGGCGGCGTCGAGACCCTGATGAAGGGCCGCGAGCGCCAGGCCTTCGAGCGCACGGTGGCGCCCCGCTTCATCGGCTCGCGGCGCTGGTTCGGCGCCAAGGGCACGCGCATCCGCGGCGTCGAGGTGGTCGACAGCGCGATCCTGCCGTCCTCGAGCGGCGCCGGCGGCTTCCTGCTGCCGCGCATCGCGGTCTCGCTCGGCAACGGCGAGACCCAGGACTACTTCGTGCCGCTCGCCGTCGACGAGGGCCGCGAGGACGAGTCGCTCATGGACCACGCGGTCGCCCGGGTGCGCCGCGGCCCGAGGATGGGCCTCCTCTACGGTGCTGCCTCCTCGCCCGACTTCGCCCTGGCGATGGTTGACGCGATCCGCCACGGCCGCGAGATCGCCTCCGAGAAGGGCCGCATCCGCTTCACCGCGACCTCGGCCTTCGATCCCGAACTCGAGCTCGACCCGGCCGACATCCGGCGGCTCTCGGCGGAGCAGAGCAACACCTCGATCGCCTTCGGCTCGCGGGCGATGCTCAAGCTCCTGCGCCGGCTCCAGCCCGGCACGCATCCGGAGATCGAGGTCGGGCGCTTCCTCACCGAGGAGGCCGGGTTCAAGAACACCCCGGCGCTGCTGGGCGTGATCGAGCATGTCGGGCCCGACGGCACGGCGACGGCGCTCGGCCTGCTCCAGGCCTTCGTGCGCAACCAGGGCGATGCCTGGACCCTGATGCTCGAGTACCTGCGCCGCGACCTCGACACGATCGTGCTGGTGCCCGAGAGCGAGGCGCCGGCGCCCGAGGAGACCTTCGCCACCCACCTGCGCTGGGCGGGGCTCCTGGGTCAGCGCACCGCCGAGATGCACCGCGCGCTCGCGACCGAGACCGCCGACCGGGCCTTCGCCGCCGAGCCCTTCACCGAGGAGGATCTCGCTGCGCTCGCCGCCGACACGCGGCGCCAGGCCGAGAAGGCCTTGCGGGCCTGCGGCGCACTCGGCTTCACGGCGCCCGAGAGCGCCCAGGAGGCGGCCTCCGCGATCGTCTCCGCCAAGGCGGAGATCGAGGCCTTGATCGCGTCCCTGAGCCGGGACGTGCCGCAGGGCGCTCACCGCACCCGCATCCACGGGGACTACCATCTCGGCCAGGTGCTGGCCTCGCAGGACGACCTCATCATCGTCGACTTCGAGGGCGAGCCGTCCCGGCCGGTGGACGAGCGCCGGGCGAAGTCGACGCCGCTGCGCGACGTCGCCGGCATCCTGCGCTCGTTCGCCTATGGCGGCGAGACGGTGACCCGGGAGGTGTCGTCGCGCTTCGCCGAGGCCGGCGACCGGGCGAAGACCGCGGTCGCCGCCTGGCGCCGGATGGTGAGCGGGGCCTTCCTGGAGGCCTACGCCGCCGCCGTGCAGGGCAGCCGCGCGGCCGTCACCCACGAGGGCACGCACGAGCGCCTGCTGCGCCTCTGCCTGCTGCAGAAGGCGCTCTACGAGATCGATTACGAGGCCAACAACCGTCCGGACTGGATCGAGATTCCGGCCCGCGGCGTGCTGGCCATCCTGGAAGACCAGAGAGGTGCGTGACCCATGGACGACGAGACCAGCGCCCGGAAGCCGGCCGCTCGCCGGCGCCAGACCCCCCGCAGCCTTGAGACGAGCGTGACCGACACCGTGAAGAAGCCGAAAGCCGTGAAGGGCGCCCTGATCGCGCCGGTGACCGCGAAGGCCAAGGCCGGCAAAGGAACGAGCGCGGGCACGAGCAAGGCCATCGCCGGCAAGCCGACGAAGACGTCCGCCGCCAAGCCGGTCTCGCTGCGCGTCGCCGCCATGCAGGCGGCGGCCTCGCCCCGCGTCTCCGGGCCGGCGCCGAGCCGGCCCGCCCGGCCGCCGGTAGCGGGACGCGACTACGCGGTCCATCCCGACGCCGTCGAGGCGATGATGCGGGCCGAGCACGGCGACCCCTTCGGGGTGCTCGGCCCGCACGAGGTCGGCGAGGGCCAGTGGGAGGTCCGCGCGGTCCTGCCCGAGGCCCGTGCCGCCACGGTGGTGGTCGGCGAGACCCGGGTGCCGATGGAGCGCCGGCACCCGGCCGGCTTCTTCGTCGCGAGCTTCGCTCACCCGCAGCGGCCCGATTACCGCATCGCGGTCGAGGGCTGGGACAACACCGAGCGCACCCGGCGCGACCCCTACGAGTACGGCGCGACGCTGAACCAGCAGGAGATCGGCCTCCTGCGCGACGTCGGCAACGACGCCGTGCACCGGGTGCTCGGCGCCCAGGCCGTCGAGATCGGCGGCACGCCGGGCTTCCGCTTCGCGGTCTGGGCGCCCAATGCCCGCCGGGTCTCGGTGGTGGGCGACTTCAACGACTGGGACGGCCGGCGCCACCCGATGCGGCTGTGGCAGGATGGCGGCGTCTGGGAGCTGTTCATCCCCGAGCTGAAGAAGGGCGGCCACTACAAGTTCGAGATCCGCGGGCCCGACGGCGCGCTCCTGCCGCTCAAGGCCGATCCGGTCGCCTTCGCGGCGCAGCAGCCGCCCGAGACCGCCTCGCGCCTCGAAGGGCTGCCGTCGCCGGTCTGGCGCGACCAGGCCTGGATGCAGAGCCGCAACGCCCTCGACCACCGTCACGGCCCGATCTCGATCTACGAGGTCCATCTCGGCTCGTGGGCCCGGGTGCCGGGGGAGGGCAACCGCTACCTCACCTACCGCGAGCTCGCCGAGCGCCTGATCCCCTACGCCAAGGAGATGGGCTTCACCCATATCGAGCTCCTGCCGATCACCGAGCACCCGTTCGACGGGTCCTGGGGCTACCAGCCGGTCTCGCTCTACGCCCCGACCAGCCGCTTCGGCTCGCCGGAGGATTTCTCGGAGTTCGTCAACGCGGCGCACGAGGCCGGCATCGGCATCCTGCTCGACTGGGTGCCGGGCCACTTCCCCCTCGACGCCCACGGCCTCGGCCAGTTCGACGGCACCCATCTCTACGAGCACGCCGACCCGCGCCAGGGCTTCCACCAGGACTGGGGCACCTACATCTACAATTTCGGGCGCACGGAGGTCTCGGCCTTCCTGGCCTCGAACGCCCGGTTCTGGCTCGAGCACTACCACCTCGACGGCCTGCGGGTCGATGCGGTGGCCTCGATGCTCTACCTCGACTACTCGCGCCGGGCGGGCGAGTGGATCCCCAACCAGTACGGCGGCAACGAGAACCTGGAAGCCATCGACTTCCTGCGCAAGACCAACGAGGCGACCTACAGCCACGCCCCCGGCACGATGACGGTGGCGGAGGAATCGACCTCCTGGCCGGGCGTCTCGCACCCGACCTATACCGGGGGCCTCGGCTTCGGCTTCAAGTGGAACATGGGGTGGATGCACGACACCCTGCGGTTCATCTCGAAAGAGCCGGTGCATCGCCGCTACCACCACCACGACCTGACCTTCGGGCTGCTCTACGCCTTCTCGGAGAATTTCATCCTGCCCCTGTCCCACGATGAGGTGGTGCACGGGAAGGGCTCGCTGCTCGGCAAGATGCCGGGCGACCGCTGGCAGAAATTCGCCAACCTGCGCGCCTATTTCGGCTTCATGTGGGGGCATCCCGGCAAGAAGCTCCTGTTCATGGGCGGCGAGTTCGGCCAGGAAAAGGAGTGGAACCACAACCAGAGCCTCGACTGGCACCTGCTGGACGATCCGTTCCACGCCGGCCTCAAGGCGCTGGTGCGCGACCTCAACCACCTCTACGCCGCGACCCCGGCGCTCTACGCGCGCGACACCGAGGCCGCCGGCTTCCAGTGGCTGGTCTCGGACGATGCCGAGAACAACGTCATCGCCTGGGCCCGCAAGGGCCGCGAGCCGGGCGAGATCGCGATCGTGGTGTCGAACTTCACGCCCGTGGTACGCCACGGCTACCGCATCGGCGTGCCGATGGCCGGCCACTATCGTGAGGCGTTCAACTCGGATGCCGAAGGATATGGCGGCAGCAATGTCGGTAATTACGGCGGGGTCGACGCGGTGGCGGAGGCCTCGCACGGCCAGGGCCACTCGCTGACCCTGTCGCTGCCGCCGCTGGCGACCCTGATCCTGGTGCGACAGGGGTAGCGAAGGACATCGAATCATGACGACGAAGCGCGGGAGCCCCTCATCCGAGCGGGAGGGGGATCCCGCGCTTCATTGTATTTGCGGGTCAGATCATGTCGTTCAATCACCGAAGTCCTGACGGAAGAGGTGCGGTCTTCGCCCTCCGGCATAGAACCGCTTAACCGAGAAACGTGAAGCCGCTTCGGCCCCCACCCTCGGCCTGCTATGGACTTGGGGTGATCGAGACGAAGGGCGTTCATTCCATGTTGACGGCGTTATCCAAGCAGTTGATGCCGCCATGGATGCAGTCCATGGCACGGCGGGCCAAGTTGGAGCGCTCGCTGAAGATCTTCGAGCGGCGGGTGGCGACGCACCGCTTCGGCGGGATCGAGCTGAAGGTCAGCCTGTGCGATCCGGTCGGCGAGGAGTGGTACGACCACGATTCCGGCACCCTCGCCGAGATCACGTTCTTCAGGGAGAGCGGCGCGCTCAATGACGGCGCGACCGTGTTCGATCTCGGCGCGCATCAGGCGGTCGTGGCGCTTCAGCTCGCCACCCATGTCGGTCCCACGGGCCGGGTCGTCGCCCTGGAGGCCAACCCGCACAACGCCCGGGTCGCCGCCGAGAACGTCGCCCTCAACGATAAGCGCAACCTGACGATCCTGCACGCCGCGGCGGCGAGCGAGGACGGGATGCTCGAATTCAACGAGAGCCTGAACGGCCAGGTCGACGGCGGCGCCGGCACCCACGGCAAGGTGCAGGTGAAGTCCCGCTCGATCGACAGCCTCGCCCGCGAGTTCGGCACGCCCGACATCGTCTACGTCGACGTCGAGGGCTTTGAATGTGCGGTGCTGGACGGTGCGGGCGCGTCGTTCGGGCGGATCCCGAACTGGTTCGTCGAGGTCCATGGCGGGGCGGGCCTGGAAAAATTCGGCGGCTCGGTCGACCGGCTTCTCGGCTACTTCCCGGCCGACCGGTTCAAGCGCCACTTCTGCCGCTCGGACGAGGGGCCGTTCATCCCCTTGAGCGAGACCGGTTCGCTCGAAGGCACCCGCTGGTTCTTCATCGCGACGCGGATCTGATGTGCTGGCGCTCCGGCTTGCGCCGGGGCGTTCCGCTTGTCATCCCTGGGTCTCCCCGTCACGATCGGTGAGACCCGCATGTCCGTCACGCCCCTGCCCGACACGATGCCGCCGGTGAGCCGCGAGGCGGCCGGGGTGCTGCCGAGCGGCATCGGCGAACTCGTGGCCTACGGCGTCGACCGGCCCGGCCTGATCCCGCTCTGGGTCGGCGAGGGCGACCGGCCGACGCCGGGCTTCATCTGCGAGGCGGCGCAGCGCGCGCTTCGCGACGGCGCCACCTTCTACACCCGGATGCTCGGCATCCCCGCCTTGCGCGAGGCCCTGGCCGAGTACGTCTCGCGCCTCTACGGCGATCCCGTCGGCCCCGAGCGGTTCTTCGTGACGGTGGGCGGCATGCACGCCTTCCACACCGCGATCCGCATCGCCGCCGAGCCCGGCAACGAGGTGGTGCTGCCGACCCCGACCTGGTCGAACTTCTTCGGCGCGGTGGCGATGCAGGGCGCCCGGCCCGTTCCGGTGCCGATGCAGTTCGACGCAGGCGGCGGCTGGAGCCTCGACATCGCCCGGATCGCCGCTGCGATCACCCCCCGCACCCGGGCGATCGTGCTCAACACCCCGGCCAACCCGACCGGCTGGGTCGCGACCCGGGCCGACCTCGCGGCCGTGCTGGAAATCGCGCGACGCCACGACCTGTGGATCGTCGCCGACGAGATCTACGGCCGGTTCTGCTTCGACCCCGCCCACGAGGCCATGGGCCGCGCGCCCTCGATCCGCGACGTCTGGCAGCCCGAGGACCGCGACCGGGTGCTGTTCGTCCAGACCTTCTCCAAGAACTGGGCGATGACCGGCTGGCGGGTCGGGTGGCTCGAAGGACCGGCGGCGATCGGCCGGCTGGTCGACGGGCTCGTGCTCTACGGCACGTCGGGCGTCGCCACCTTCCTGCAGCACGCCGCGGTCACGGCGATCCGCGAGGGCGAGGCGCTCATCGCCGAGCAGGTCGCGCAGGCCCGGGCCGGCCGCGCCATCGTCTCCGAGGCCCTCGGCGCCCTGCCCGGCGTCGAGCTTCCGGCCCCGCCCGGCGCCTTCTACGCCTTCCCGCGGGTGCCGGCCGAGCCGGACGACCGGCGGCTCGCCAAGCGCATCGTCGACGAGGCGAATGTCGGGCTCGCTCCCGGCTCGGCCTTCGGGGCCGGCGGCGAGGGATTCCTGAGGCTGTGCTTCGCGCGCTCGACCGCCGATCTCACCGAGGCGATGCGCCGGATGGTGCCAGTGCTGAGGGAGGTGTGAGCGCGCCCGGCTCCGCCGTTCCCGGGGTTGCCCCACACTCATCCCGGGGCTCGGCCCGGTCCGAGCCGCCATGATGATCGAGGACGAGGATCGGCGCGGCGTCTCTGCTCGCGCCGATCCTCATTCCTCCGGCACCAGCTTCCCGGCGACGGTCAGGCACAGGCAGACCGCCCCGAGGGCGAACTGCCAGCGGCGGATGTCGCCGCCGATCGACGCCACCACCGCCTGGGCGATCAGCACCACCCCGATCAGCGGCGGCACGACGGTGAGGGCGAGGCGCACGGCCCTGCGCCAGCCGCGTGCGGATGATCCGTCCATCGCCATCGCCCCCTCAGCGCCCGGTCTCGGCGGTCGCCACGCCGAACGCGATCGCTCCCGCGTCGCCGTTCGGGGTGGTCCGGCTTTCGGGATCGATCATCCGCCGCTCCGGGAGCCGCCGTTCACGCCGCGCCGGGCTGCGGCCCGTCGTAGCCCTCGATCACGATGAGGTCGATCTCGGCGCCGCCCTCCTGCTTGGCGCGGGCGGCCTGGTACTCGGGCGAGTTCCAGCAGGCAAGCGCCTGGTCGTAGCTCGGGAACTCGATCACCACGTTGCGGGCGCGGCTCGATCCGCTGACCGCCTCGAAGCTTCCCCCGCGCACCAGGAAGCGCCCGCCGAACTTGGCGAAGGCGGCGCCGTTCGCCGCGACGTAGTTCTTGTAGGCCTCCGCGTTCGAGACGTCGACGCGGCCGACCCAGTAACCCTTCGCCATGTGGCTCCTCCCTTGGTGTCGCGTGAGTTCTAGAGCGCCGCCGCCATCTCGTCGACGATGCGGCGGGCGACGTCGCGCGGGTCGCCGGCGCCGGTGATGGGCCGGCCGACCACGACGTGGTCGACGCCGGCGCGCATCGCCTCGGCCGGGGTCACGACCCGCTTCTGGTCGCCGATCTCGGCGCCCGCCGGGCGGATGCCCGGGGTGACGATCAGCCGGTCGGGCCCGATCACCGCCCGCACCTGCGCGGCCTCGGCCGCCGAGCAGACGATCCCGTCGATGCCGATCGCCTTGGCGGCGGCGGCCCGCACCGCGACGAGATCGGCGACCGACAGCGCGTAGCCGGCCTCGCGGGCGTCCGCATCGTCGTAGGAGGTCAGTACCGTGACGCCGAGGATCTTCAGGCCGCTTCCCGCCTTGTCGCGCCCGCTCGCCGCCGCCCGCATGGTCTGGGGATAGGCGTGCACCGTGAGGAAGGTGGCGCCGATGCCGGCGAGCGACTGCACGCCCTCCTCGACGGTGTTGCCGATGTCGTGGAGCTTGAGGTCGAGGAAGACCTTGCGGCCGCCCCGGACCAGCCGCTCGGCGAGGCCGAGGCCGCCCGCGTAACCGAGGCGATAACCGATCTTGTAGAAGCTCGCGGCGTCGCCGATCCGCTCGATCAGACGCTCGGCCTCGTCGGTGGTCGCCATGTCGAGGGCGACGATCAGGCGGTCGCGGGGGCTGATGGGCTCGGGCACGGGACCTCCGTCACGAAAGAAATGTCGTCCGCACCCCCTTCACGGGACTGCGCCCCGGAATCAAGTCCGTCCGGCCAGCCGCGCCACCTCCCCCCGCAGGACCGGCAAGAGCTCGGCTTCGAACCACGGATGCTTCCGCAGCCACGGCGTGTTGCGCCAGGACGGGTGCGGCAGCGGCAGCAGGCGGGGGCGCTGACCTTGAGAAAAGATCTCGCGCCAGCGCGCCACCGTCCCGGTGAGGCCGCCGGGCTGGCGGCCGAGCTGCCAGGCCTGCGCGTACTGACCGATCAGCAGGATCAGTTCGAGGTCCGGCAGCCCGGCCAGCAGCGGGGCGCGCCAGGTCTCGGCGCATTCGCGCCGCGGCGGCAGGTCGCCGCCCTTCGTGTCGTGGCCGGGGAAGCAGGCGCCCATCGGCACGATCGCCACCAGGTCGGGATCGTAGAAGGCCGGCTCGTCGAGACCGAGCCACTCGCGCAGGCGCTTGCCGGAGGGATCCTGGAACGGCACCCCGCTCTGGAACGCCCGATTGCCCGGGGCCTGGCTGGCGATGCAGATCCGGGCGCGCGACGTGCCCTGGACGATCGGCCGCGGCTCGACGGGCAGGGGAGGTCCGTGGCGGGGCGCCTCGCGGCAGAGCCGGCAGGCGCGCACGCGCTCGGCGGTCTCGGTGAAATCCGGCTTCGCGGATGAAAAAAGGGTGCGGCTCTCGCCACACCCTGAAGTCGTCTCGGGTCCAAAACTGGAAGTCATGCCCCTCATATAGGGCGGAGGTTAAGCGTGTGGTGCGCGATCACACGCCGCGGAGCGAGCTCAGGTCGAGGGGCAGCGAGCGCAGGCGCTGGCCGGTGGCGGCGAAGACCGCGTTCGAGATCGCGGGGCCCAGCACCGGCACGCCGGGCTCGCCGATGCCGGTGGGCGCGGCGGCCGACGGCACGATGTGGACCTCGACCTTCGGCATCTCGCTCATCCGGGTCGGCTCGTAGGTGTCGAAGTTCTTCTCCTGCACCTCGCCGTCCTTGAAGGTGATGCGGTTGCGCAGGACCGCCGAGAGGGCGAAGCCGACCGCACCCTCGACCTGGGCCCGGATGATGTCCGGGTTGACCGCCACGCCGACATCGACCGCCGCGACGATGCGGTTGACCTTCACCTTGCCGGCCTCGGTCGTCACGTCGGCCACCATCGCCACGTAGGAGCCGAAAGACTCGTGCGCGGCGACCCCGTAGCCGCGACCGGGCTTCGTCTCGCGGGCGCTCCAGCCCGCCTTCTCGGCGGCGAGCGTCAGCGCGGCGGAGAGGCGCGGCGCCTGCTTCAGCAGGCCGAGGCGGTAGGCCACCGGGTCCTGGCCGGCCGCGTGCGCCAGTTCATCGATGAACACCTCCATCGCCTGCGCGGTGTGCGAGTGCCCGACCGAGCGCCACCACAGCACCGGCACGCCCTCGCGGGCGTTGTGGACCTCGAACCGGTAGGCCGGCAGGGCGTAGGGCGTGTCGGACGCGCCCTCGACGGTCGTGGCGTCGACGCCGTCCTTCACCATCATCGCCTCGAGGGGCGTGCCGATGATGATCGACTTGCCGACGACGCGGTGCTCCCACCCCGTGATCGCCCCCTTGGCGTCGAGGCCGGCGCGGATGCGGTGATAGGCGGCCGGGCGGTAATAGCCGCCGGTGATGTCGTCCTCCCGGGTCCAGACGAGGTGGATCGGGGCCTTCTCGCCGGTGGCCTTCAGGATCGCGGCGGCCTCCGCGATGTAGTCGGCCGAGGCCGTCGCGCGCCGGCCGAACGAGCCGCCGGCCCACAGGGTGGTGATGCGGACCTTGTCGGCGGTGGTGCCGAGGATCCCGGCGGCGACCGCCTGCTCGATGGTCTGGAACTGCGAGCCGGCATAGATGTCGTACGAGCCGTCGGCCGCCCGCTCGATCGTGGCGTTGAGCGGCTCCATCGGCGCATGCGCCAGGTAGGGGAAGTTGAACTCCGCCTCCAGCACCTTGGCGGCGCCCTTGATGGCGCTCGCCGCATCGCCGCTCTTCGAGGCGACGAGGCCGGGCTTGTCGGCCATCGCCTTGTAGGCGGCAGCTTGCGACTCGGTCGACTGGCGCTCGGCCCCGGCATCGTCCCAGGTCAGCGCCAGGGCCTCGCGGCCCTTCATCGCCGACCAGGTGTCACGCGCCACCACCGCGACGCCGCTCGGGACGCGCACGACCTGGACCACGCCCGGCACCGCCTTGGCGGCCTTGTCGTCGACGCTCTTCAGCGTCGCGCCGAAGCGGGGCGCGCGGGCGACGAGCGCCGTGAGCTGGCCCGGCCGGCGCACGTCGAGGGCGTATTGCGCGCTGCCGTCGGTCTTCGACGTCGAGTCGAGCCGCGGCACCCTGGTGCCGATCAGCCGGAAGGCCGACGGGTCCTTGAGGGTCGGGTTCTCCGGAACGGCCTGCGTCGCCGCCTTGGCCGCCAGCGCGCCGAAGCGAGCCTCCTTGCCGCTGGCGTGGCGCAGAACGCCCTTCTCGACCGTGATCTCGCCCGCCGGCACCTTCCAGTCCTGGGCCGCGGCGGCGACCAGCATCGCCCGGGCGGCGGCTCCCGCCTTGCGCAGCTGGATCCAGGAATTCGCCACCGCGGTCGAGCCGCCGGTGCCCTGGATCGGCCCGAAGGCGAGGTTGTTGTAGAGGCTGGCATCGGCGGGCGCGAAGACCGCGCGCATCTGCGCCCAGTCGGCGTCGAGCTCTTCCGCCACGATGGTGGCGAGCCCGGTCGTGTTGCCCTGGCCCATGTCGAGGTGCTTGATCACCACCGTCACGGTGTCGTCGGCGGCGATGCGCACGAAGGCGTTCGGCTTCGCCGGTGCCTTCGACAGGTCGGGACCGCCCGCGGCCCGCGCGCCCTTCGGGTCGAGGGTGAGCCCGATCACCAGGGCGCCGCCGGCGGCGGCCGTGCCGCGCAGGAAGGCGCGGCGGGAGGTCACGGCGCTGTCGCGCGTCTTGATCCTGTGGTTCAGCATGGCGGCGTCCCGGTCAGGCGAGGGAGCGGGCGGCGTCGTGGATCGCCGCGCGGATGCGCTGGTAGGTGCCGCAGCGGCAGACGTTGCCGTCCATGGCGGCGTCGATGTCGGCGTCGCTCGGCGTCCTGTTCTCCGAGAGGAGGCCGATCGCCGACATCATCTGGCCCGACTGGCAGTAGCCGCACTGGACCACGTCGAGCTGGCGCCAGGCGGTCCGCACCGCCTCCGCCACCGGACCCGAAATCCCCTCGATCGTGGTGATCTTGCCCTCGCCGACGTCGCCGAGGCGGGTCTGGCACGAGCGCACCGGCTGCCCGTCGACGTGGACCGTGCAGGCGCCGCACTGGGCGATGCCGCAGCCGTACTTCGTGCCGGTGAGGTTGAGGTGGTCGCGGATCGCCCAGAGGAGCGGCATCTCGGGATCGGCCTCGACCTCGTAGGTCCGGCCGTTGAGGGTGAGCTTCGTCATCGTGCGCTTCCGACGAGAGGCTGGAATTGTTCCAGTCCTGCTTGTGTGCGGCTGCTCCTGTACCCTCGGCAAGCATGGCCGATGTGCGCCAGCGCACCCGACGCGGCGTGCCGCAGCGGCAGGACGGGACGGGGATTTGCGTCGCATTCGTGGGGTTGCGGCAGGGGGACCTTAACGAATTTCGACCAGCCTCTCCCGGACCGGCCGGCGGTCTGCGGCGGCGAGGGAGCGGCACGACCCGATCGCGATGTCCGAAGTCACGGCGCAAATGGTCCAGCGCGGGCGCGGCCCGACGGCGGAGGAGGCGGCCCGGCGGCGCAAGGTGGCGCGGGACGTCCGCTCCGCCCGCGAGCGGCTGACCTCCTCGATCGGGCTCGAGCGCGCCTTCGACTACGAGCTCCTGCGCGTCTACGCCCAGTACCGGCTCGGCGCCTTCCTTCCCCTGGTGCTGCTGGCCTGCTGCATCGGTGCGGCCTCGGTGTTCTGGGCGCCCGCGATCCTCAGCGGCGCCTGGTGCGCCGGCGTGCTGGCGGTGATCGCCGGCAACACCGCCCTGTCCCGGTCCCTGCTGCGGCAGGACCCGGACGCGATCTCGCTCCGGGCCTCGCGCCGGCGGGTGATCGTCGGCGAGCTGGTGCAGAGCGTCGCCTGGGCGCTGCTCGCCCTGATGCTGGTTCAGGTCGACGCCGCGAACGCCCGCACTTTCGTGATGTTCGTGCTCGTCATCGTGGCCGCCGTCACCACGATGCTGGCCGCCACGGTGCCGCTCGCCGCCTATGCGGGACTCCTGCCGCTCAGTGCCGCCACCGCCGCCCTTCTGCTCCTGTCGCGCGAGGCGGAGGCGGTCCTGCTCGTCGCCATGGCGGTCTGCGCGCAGCTCTTCTTCCTGTTCCTGTCGAACCACCTGCACACCTCGACGGTCTCGGCGTTGCAGTCGCGCGCCGAGAAGGACGCGATCTTCGGCGAGCTGGAGCAGGCCAAGGCCAATTCCGACGAGGCGCGCCGGCGGGCCGAGGAGGCCAACCTCGCCAAGTCGCGCTTCCTCGCCACGATGAGCCACGAGTTGCGCACGCCGCTCAACGCCATCCTGGGCTTCTCGGAGGTGATGAAGAACGAGGTGTTCGGCCCCCATTCCTCGGCCTCCTACCAGGAATATTCGACCGATATCCACGACAGCGGCATGCATCTGTTGAACCTCATCAACGAGATCCTCGACCTGTCGCGCATCGAGGCCGGTCGCTACGAGCTCAACGAGGAGGCCCTGCAACTCGCCTACGTGGTCGAGGAGGGCCGGCACATGATGGGCTTGCGCGCGCGCGCGAAGAACCAGACCTTCCGCGAGCTGATCGACCCGACCCTGCCGCGGCTCTGGGCCGACGAGCGGGCGCTGCGCCAGATCGTGCTCAACGTGCTGTCGAACGCCGTGAAGTTCACCCCGCCGGGGGGCGAGATCGTCATCAAGGTCGGCTGGACCTCGTCGGGCGGCCAGTATCTCAGCGTGAAGGATACCGGCCCGGGGATCCCCGAGGACGAGATCCCCACCGTGATGTCGTCTTTCGGGCGCGGCTCGCTGGCGATCAAGACCGCAGAGCAGGGGTCGGGACTCGGCCTTCCGATCGTCAAGGGCCTCGTCGACCTGCATGGCGGCGGCTTCCAGCTGAAGTCGCGCCCGCGGGAGGGCACCGAGGTCATCGTGACCTTCCCGGCGACCCGGGTGATGGACGCCCTGCCGGCGGTGTCGGAGGGCGAGGCCGTCCCGGCGCGCTCGATCAGGGCGGCGTGACGCGTAAGCCCGGTTCGAGCCGGAGATCTGCCGCTCGTGAACGCCGCGAGGCGAGGCGCATGAAGCGCTGGCTTCCCCCTCTCCCGGCGGCTTCTCCTGCCGCGCATCCCCGAGCGGACCGTCGCCGCCGGTGAGCCGTCAGGCCAGCGGAATATCCAGCACGAAATGCGCGCCCGGCCCGCCCGCCGAGGTGCTCAGCCGCCCGTCGAGCTGGCGGATCAGGCTGGCGATGATCTTGAGGCCGAGGGAGCGCTGGCGCATCGAGACGTCGAAGCCCGGCGGCAGGCCGACGCCGTCGTCGCGGACGGCGAGGCGCAGGCCCTCGGCCATCACCGAGAGGGTCACCCGCACCGGCCCGCAG
This sequence comes from Methylobacterium terrae, assembly GCF_003173755.1. Lineage (NCBI taxonomy): Bacteria > Pseudomonadati > Pseudomonadota > Alphaproteobacteria > Hyphomicrobiales > Methylobacteriaceae > Methylobacterium > Methylobacterium terrae. The sequence continues at coordinate 99,822 of NZ_CP029553.1, read as the reverse complement.
CCCTGCGGATAGGCGTGCTTGACCGCGTTGGTCACGAGCTCGTTGACCACGAGCCCGATCGGGATCGCCTGGTCGGCGCTGATCACCTTCGGGTCGGCCTCGCAGGCGAGCCCGTGGCCCGGCGCCTCCTCCTGGAGCTTTGCCACCAGCTCGCGCAGGAAATCCGCCAGGTCGACCATGCCGAGCTGGTGGATGCCGCGCCAGAGGTGGTCGTGCACCTCCGCCACCGTGGCGATGCGCGCGCCGGCATCCTCGAGGGCGTGGCGCACCTCGTCGGACTGGGCGTCCCGGGCCTGGAGCCGCAGCAGGCCCGCCACCACGCCGAGGCTGTTCTTGACCCGGTGGCTCATCTCCCGGGTCAGCTGGACCTGATGGTCGAGGGCGTCGCGCAGGCGGGCATCGCCCTGGTGACGCTCGACCGCGATGCCGATCAGCCCGGAGAAGCCGGCGAGGAATTCCTGGTCGGCGCGGTCGAAGCCGTGGCCTTCCGCTCCCCAGGCCTCGAGCACGCCGTAGGCGCGCCGGCTCTCGTCGCCGAGCGCGATCGGGACGTTGACCGCGTGCCGGATGTCGGTGCTCGCCAGCGCCTCCGGCAGGTGGAGGCGGGCGCCGTCATGCTCGGTCGCGCCATGCCCGGACCCGATCGGGATGCCGTTGGCCAGCACGCCGGCGCCGGTGCGGAAGGCGTAGGAGGCGGGGGTCGCCTCGTCCGCCGCGCTCACGTCGGTGCCGACGAGGCCGGCCTTCAGGCCGGTGCAGGCCCGGATCACGAAGACGTGGTCGGGCGCGCGGTACTCCAGCACCTGGCAGCACGCGGCGCCGAGGCCCTCGGCGCAGAGCTCGCTGGCGCGCTGGAGCAGCGCGTCGAGGTCGCGGGTCTGCAGCGCCATCCGGGCGAAGGCGCCCAGCAGCGCCTGCTGGCGCAGCCGGTACGGCAGTTCCGCCCGCCCCCCGGCCTCGTGCGCCTCACGGATCGACCCGTCACTCGCCATGGTCACTCGCCACGCACCGGGACCTTCGACAGACGGGGAGCCTTCCCCGGAATGCCTTCTCCCTGGGTGCCTTTTCCCTGAGGCACGTCGGATGGCCGGACTCTTACGCCATCCTGTCGCGAGCACAAGCCGGGAACGCCCGCGCGCAGAACTCGGGCGACCGGCGCTCCCGCGCTTACGGCAGGCGCCGCCGGCGCTCGACCAGGCGGAGGATCATCGGGGTCAGGATCAGCTGCATCGCGAGGTCGAGCTTGCCGCCGGGGATCACCACCGAGTTCGCCCGCGACATGAAGCTGCCGGCGATCATCGAGATCAGGTAGGGGAAGTCGATCCCGCGCGGGTCGCGGAAGCGGATCACCACCATGGATTCGTCGGCGGTCGGGATCCAGCGGGCGACGAACGGGTTCGAGGTGTCGACCGTCGGGATGCGCTGGAAGTTGATGTCGGTGTTGGTGAATTGCGGGCAGATCGTGGTGACGTAGTCGGGCATCCGGCGCAGGATCACGTCGGTCACCGCCTCGGTCGAGTAGCCGCGGGCGGCCTTGTCGCGGTGGAGCTTCTGGATCCACTCGAGGTTGATCACCGGCACGACGCCGATCTTGAGGTCGGCGTGGCGCGCGATGTCGATGCGCTCGTTGGCGAGCGCCCCGTGCAGGCCCTCGTAGAACAGGAGGTCCGAGCCCTCCAGAAACGCCTCCCAGGGCGTGAAGGTGCCGGGCTCGGCCCCGAAGCGCGCCGCATCCTCGGCGTCGTGCACGTAGTGCCGGGTGCGGCCGCGTCCCGAGGCGGCGTAGTCCCGGAACACGGCCTCGAGCTCGGGCAGCAGGTTCGCCCGCTCGGCGAAATGGTTCAGGGTCGGCTCCCGCGCCTCCGCCTCGCGCATCGCCGCCCGGTCGAGGGCGTGGAAGGCGTCGCCCTCGATGAACACCGCGGTCACGCCCTCGCGGCGGAAGATCTGCTCGAAGGTGTTGCGCACCGAGGTGGTGCCCGAGCCCGACGAGCCGGTCACCGACACGATGGGATGGCGGTCCGACACCGTCAGGCCCGCAGCAGCCCGCGGGGCGTGAAGAGCGGCGAGCGGTCGGCGTCGAGCGAGCGGGCGAGGCCCGCGACCTCCGAGACGCAGCCGAAGGCGAGGGGTGTCCCCTGGTGCAGCCCGGCGGCCGGGATGTCGAGGATCGCCCGCCCGCGCGCGTCCGTGGCGGCGCCGCCCGCGCCCTCGATCGCGAGGGCGACCGGGGCCGCGGCGTGGACGAGCCGGACCTCGCCCGCGTCTCCCCGCCGATGCAGCCCGCCGCGGGCGAGCACGCCCTGGGCCGCGGCCGCGAGCGAGAGGGGGAAAGCCTGCGCGCCGGCCCCGCCGCGGGAGCCGGCCTCCGGCACGCGGAGGAGGACCGGCGGCCGGACGGTGCGGCCGCGGGAATCGAGGACCCGCGTCGTGGTCGCCGTCCCGTCGCTCAGCGTCAGGAGGGTGCGCGGGCCGTAGGTGACGAAACCCGCCGCCGCCTGGGTCCGGCCGGGCGCCAGGAAGGCGGCCCGGGGATCCGAGCCGGCGGGCCGCAGGGAGAAGAGCGTGCCGGCCGGCATCCCGCCGTCGAGGTCGGCGGCGCCCTCGAGCGGGCAGAGGGCGAGGACGAGCGCGGCGCCGGGCATCCACGGTTCCGGGTCCGCCCTGTCGTCCCAGGCGATCGCCGCGACCTCGGTCCCCCGCAGGCCCTCCGCGAAGATCCGGCGGACGGCCGCCTCCGGGTTTCCGGGTGCCGCCGCGATCGTCTCGGCCGCCGACGAGGCGGCGCCGGCGAGCGCGGCGAGGACCGGGGCGAGATCCGGATGCCGCCGCGGCGGTCTCGCGTCGATGAGGGCGCTCAGGAGCATGATGCGATCCCCGGGAATGTCCCGCCTTGCCGGAAGTGCCGGTTCGGGGACTTGCCGGATGCCGGCCCGTTCTCCTCCCGGCTCGTTCGTCTGGCCCGTTCTCCGGCAGCTTAGGCGGCGGAGGCGGGATCCGTCATCCTGTTCCGAAGTACGGGATGCGTCCGCGCCGGCCGCGATGTCGGATCGGGTCCGCGCGAATGATCGGCGGCGGGACGGCGCATGGCGCGAGAGGAGGGGGCGCGTGGCGCAGGACCGGATTCGCAACCTCTCGCTCAAGCAGCTCCACGCCGTCGCGGCGATCGCGCGGCTCGGCACCATGACCCGGGCGGCCCAGGAGCTGAACGTGACCCCGGCGGCCCTGACGGCGCGGATCAAGGGCCTCGAGGACGAGATCGGCCTGCTGCTGTTCGACCGGACCCATGCGGGCCTGAAGCCGACCGATGCCGGCCGCGAGCTGCTCTGGGCCATCGACAGCATCGGCACGGTGCTCGAGACCTGCACCGAGCGGCTGCGGACGCTGCGGGGCGGCCATGGCGGCCGGGTCGCCCTCGGCGTGGTCTCGACCGCGAAGTACTTCGCGCCCCGGATCGTCGGCGGCTTCGCGGCGGGTCATCCGGGGGTCGAGATCGACCTCGTGGTCGGCAACCGCGGCGCCACCGTCGAGGCCTTGCGCGACTACCGGGTCGATCTCGCCCTGATGGGACGCCCGCCGCGGGACTTCGCCATCACCGCCGAGCCCTTCGGCCCCCATCCCCTGGTGGTGATCGCCGCCCCCGGCCACCGCTTCGCCGGGCGGCGCGGGCTGACCCGCGAGGAGCTCGCCGAGGAGCCGTTCCTGGTGCGCGAGTACGGCTCGGGCACGCGGACGGTGTTCGAGGAGTTCATGACCGGCCTATTGATCCGGCGCGCCCGCATCGGCATCGACAACGGCTCGAACGAGACCATCAAGCAGACGGTGATGGCCGGCCTCGGCATCGCGCTGATCTCCGGCCACACCGTCGCGGCGGAGGTCGCGGCCGGCCGCCTCGTCCTCCTCGACGTCGAGGGCCTGCCGATCCGCCGCGACTGGTTCGCGGTCCGCCGGGCCGACAAGGTTCTGAGCCCCGCCGGGCTGGCCTTCTGGGACTTCCTCGTGGGGGAGGGCGCCGGCTGGCTGCCGGCCCTGCCGGGCGCGGCCTCTCAGGCCGCCTCGTCCTGAGCCGGCCCCGCCTCCCGGACCGGCACCTCCCGGGGCAGCGCCGGCACCCGGGCCCAGGGCTCGATCCGGAACGGGATGTCGCGCAGGCGCGCCGAGGTGCCGGCGCCGACCGCCACGATGTCGTCCCAGCGCGACAGGAAGGCGGCCACGCAGGCCGGATCGAAGTGGCGGCCGCTCTCCTGCTCGATGCAGGACCGCGCGAGGTCGAGCGGCATCGCCGCCTTGTAGGGCCGCTGCGTGGTCAGCGCGTCGAACACGTCGGCGACGGCGACGATGCGCGCGGCGAGCGGGATCGCCTCGCCCGACAGGCCGTGCGGGTAGCCGCCGCCGTCCCAGCGCTCGTGATGGGCCTCGGCGATCTCGGCGGCGAGCCCGATCAGCTCGCAGGTGCTGCCGCCCAGGATGCGCTTGCCGATCGCCGCGTGGGTGCGGATCAGCGCGAACTCCTCCTCGTCGAGGCGGCCGGGCTTCAGCAGCACGCCGTCCGGGATCGCCACCTTGCCGACGTCGTGGAGCGGGGCCGCCAGGTAGACGCGGCGGCACAGGTCGGCGTCGAGGCCGAGGGCCTCGGCCATGATCTGGCTGTAGCGGGCCACGCGCCAGGTGTGGTCGCCGGTGTCGTTGTCGCGGTACTCGACCGCCAGCGAGAGCCGGAAGATGATCTCGGCCTCGCGCTCGCGCAGCGTGCGCACCGCCTTCTCGACCTCGCCGGCGAGCCAGGACGCCTGATCGTCGAGCCGCCGTACGGCGGCGGCGAGCCGCACCATGTTGCGCAGCCGCACCGAGAGCTCGACGCGCCCGCACCGCTTGTCCAGGAAGTCCGTCGCGCCCGCATCGAGGGCGGCGAGGCGGACCGCGTCGCTCACCTCGCTGGTGATCATCACGATCGGTACCTGGGCGTAGTGCTCGATCATCCGCAGGTGACGGATCACCGCGAGCCCGTCCATCCCGGGCATGTTGTAGTCGACGAGGACGAGGTCGAAGGCGCGCATCCGCGCCTCGTCGAGCGCGGCGAGCGGATCCTGGAAGATCGACGCCACCGCTTGCCGGTCGCGATCCAGGAGCCGTTTCAGGCGGGTGAGCATCGTCCGGCTGTCATCGACGACGAGTACGTCCATCTGCCCATCTCCCGCGGCGCCCGACGTTCGGCCCTGTGCCGATTCCCGCGGCATGGGGAGCCGAGGGCTCCCACGAGTTCCAGGTCAGGATCCGACCTGTTCGTGCGGTGATCCTGAGATTGCCCGATTAACCGTGAGTAAACAGCCGTACAGGATCGTGGCTGCCAGGATCAGAAATCCGGCTGCGTGGCGAACTGGGGCCGTCCGGACCGATGTCGTGATGGGCAGCAAAGACGCAGATTGAGCAAAAGTTGTTCATTTGGACCGATGGGCGAGCGAGATCGCTTCCGCCATCCGAACCGTGTCGGGAAACTGCTCGATCCCCGTGCGACACCATTGTGCCGGTTCGTCGCGTCACGACCCGAAGCACGCGCCGCGCCGAAACCGTTCTTCGCGATTCCCGTTGCTGCGTCGGAACCGGACGATCCTGCGACCGTGCCCCGTGAAACGAGGCCGATCCCAGGAGAGTGTCGACCCTCCGCACCCGGCGGCCCGGCGTGCCAGCCGAGATCTCGCGCGAGATCGCGCGGCGTGGATACGGTCTCTCGGGATCGGCACCGCCCGGGTCCGGGGAGGGGAATGCTGAACCGGCGCCCGGTCGCGATGCGATCGGATGCCGGTTCGCTCGGAGCCGTCCGCACGCGACCGGCGTCGCGGCGAAGCGGCGCTAGAAGAAGAAGCGCGGGCCGTAGATGCGGCGATAATACGGGCGGTAGTAGGGTCGATAGTAACGGCGGTAATACGGCCGATAGGCGCGCCGGTAGTACGGCCGGTAGCCGTAGCGGCGGTAGGGCCGGTAACCGTAGTAGCGCCGATAGGGCCGGTAGCGGTAGTAGCGGCGGTAGTAATAGGCCTTGTCGACCAGGGGAGCGGCGGCGCTGGCCCCGGTCGCGAGGGCGCCGGCGGTGGGCAGGGCCGCGGCGGAGCTGCGGCTGGTGCCGAGCCCGATCCCGGCGACGAGGAGGGTCAGGACCAGGCTGATCCATCGAAGGGCGCGCATGCGGTCGATCTCCTGCGGGCGGCGCGGCACTCACCACCGGCGCCCCGGCTGCGACGTGGACAACGAGGTTCGTTCCCGCCGGCCATGGGTCGGCGGGACGCCCGCCGGACGACCCAGGGGCGCTGGCTGCTGAACTAGACGCACGCGGCTCCGCTTCAATCGATGGACGCGAAAAACTTCAGGTCAACTTGTCGGCATCGGCGCGCTCGCGCCGGACTTCTCGATGCAAGGAGCCGAAACCGAGGCCCGCGCTGGCGGATCTCGCCAATGCCAGGTCTTCCCACCGACATACATGGCCTGCCGGTCCTCGAGGTCCCGCCGGGACCGGGCTCGCTTGCCGGGGCGGGGCGGTCCGCGTACCTGTCGGGCGCCATCGGAGATCCCGCCCCGCCATGCCGTTCCGGCCCCTCGCCGCCCTGCGCGCCCTCCTGCCCGAGCGCTGGGCCCGTCGTTACCCGGTGGTCCCGGTCGTGCGCCTGAGCGGCGCCATCGGGGCGGTCTCGCCCCTGCGGGCCGGGCTGTCGCTCGGAGCCTGCGCGCCGGCCCTGGAGCGGGCCTTCGGCATGAAGGGGATCCGGGCGGTGGCGCTCGTCATCAACTCGCCCGGCGGCTCGGCGGCGCAGTCGCACCTGATCCACCGCCGCATCCGGGCGCTCGCCGCGGAGGCCGGGGTGCCGGTCCTCGCCTTCGTCGAGGACGTCGCGGCGTCGGGCGGCTACATGATTGCCTGCGCGGCCGACGAGATCTTCTGCGATCCCTCCTCGCTCGTCGGGTCGATCGGCGTCGTCTCGGCGGGGTTCGGCTTCACCGGCCTGATCGAGCGCCTCGGCGTCGAGCGCCGGGTGCACACCGCCGGCAAGGCCAAGGCGATGCTCGACCCGTTCCGGCCCGAGAATCCCGACGACGTCGCCCGGCTGAAGACCATCCAGGCCGACGTGCAGGCGATGTTCACCGAACTGGTCACGAGCCGCCGGCCCGGCCTCAAGGGCGACCCCGACGACCTCTTCTCCGGCGCGGTCTGGACCGGCCGCCAGGGCCTCGCGCTCGGCCTCGTCGACGGCCACGGCGACGTCCGCTCGGTCCTGCGCGCCCGCTTCGGCGAGACGGTCAAGCTGCCGCTGGTCGAGCCCGTCCGCGGCGGCCTCCTCGCCCGCCTGCTGCGCCGGCGCGAGCCGGGGGCGGTCGGCCTCGCGGCGGTCGAGGGCGCGCTCGCGGTCCTCGACGAGCGCGCCGCCTTCGCCCGCTACGGCCTGTAGGGCGGGCTACGGCGCCGCCCCGTCCCGCAGGCTCGCCGGCAGCTGCGTCAGGCACAGGATCTGGTCCTGGCGCTCGTAGGTCTCGCGCTCGCGGATCGCCCGCTCGACCTCCTCTGTGCCGGCGCTCGAGTAGCGCAGGCCGAACGGGATCGAGCCGTCCTTCGGGTAGGTGGCGAGCTTGCGCCGGGTCTCGGCCCGGCAATAGGCGACCCAATCCTGCGACAGGCCGAGCCGGTGGGCGAAGTCGCTCACCGCGACCCCGACCCGCCTCTGCGCCTCGCGTTCGCTCCGGGCGAGCGCCCGGTCGTCGAGGCCGTTGATGAGCCCGCTGACCACGAAGCCGAGGGCTACCGCGATGCTCATCAGGACGAACAGGCTGCGCATGCGGGGGCCTGCTCCCTCGTGAGGCGGCGTGGGCGGTAGGTGTCGCGCGGGGAGGGGTTCGGCAAGGCGGGGCGTGGCGGCGCGACGGATCGCGCCGCCGTCTCCGACGGGTCTCATACCCTCGCGCCTTGGCATCGACACGTCGATGCCAAGGCGTCCGGCGCATCAGCGCCGACGCCCATTCGGGCTTAGCCAGCGCCTTGGAACGGGTCCGTTCCAAGGCGCGGCGGTACCAGTCCCTTCCGCATCGTCCCGGAACTCGTCCGTGGACAGGCCCGGGATGACGCGGAAGGTGTCAGCATTGCCGGGGGAGCGCGGGAAGTTTGTTACGTCAACCGCCAGTCGATCGGGTCCAGTCCCTTCTCCTCCAGCCACGCATTGGCCTGCCCGAAAGGCCGGCTCCCGCGAAAATCCGCTTTCCGGTTGAGGGGCGAGGGATGGCCCGCCTCCAGCACCAGATGCCTGTCGCCGTCGATCAGCGCGGCGCGCTGGCGGGCCGGCGCGCCCCAGAGCAGGAAGGCGACCGCCGGGCGCATCGACGAGACCGCCGATACCGCCTGGTCGGCGAGCGTCGACCAGCCGAGCTTCATGTGGGCGCCGGACTTCCCCGCCTCGACGGTCAGCGCCGAGTTGAGCAGCAGCACGCCCTGCCGTGCCCACGAACTGAGATCGCCGGTGCGCGGCACGTTCGTCCCGGTCTCCTCCGCCATCTCGGCGAGGATCACCTTCAGCGAGGCCGGCAGCCGGCGCCCGCCGACATACGAGAAGGCGAGGCCGTGGGCGTCGCCCGGGGTGGGGTAGGGGTCCTGGCCGAGGATTACCGCACGGACCCGATCCAGGGGTGTCAGGGTCAGGGCGTTGAAGATGTCCTCGGGCGCCGGCAGCACCCGGGCGCCGGCCTCCCGGCGGGCATCGACCGCCTCCGCGACCCGCTCGGCGCTGCCGTCCTGGAAGAACGGCAGGGCGAGCCAGGGAGAGCGGCTGGCGCGGAAGCGGGCGAGGGCGCCCGCCACGGACTCGTCGGTCGGCATCGAACCTCAGGGGCGGAGGGTGAGGCGCCCCGTCGCGACGGTCAGGGGCGCGTGGGCCCGGATGTAGGACATCACCACGTTGGCGACGAGCGTGCCGTCGGTGGCGCCGACCAGGGTTCGTCCCTCGGCGAGCATTCCGTAATCGTTGCCGCCGGCGAGCATGAAGTTGTTGGCCGCGACCGTGTAGGTCCGGGCCGGATCGAGGAGTGCGGCGCCGACGCGGACCTCGGTGACCCGCTTGCCGACCGGGGCGGCGGCATCGACCGTGACGGTGATGCCTGAGATCTGCGGGAAGCGGCCAGCGGAGCGGCCGATCTCCGACAAACCGTTCTCGAGGGCGGCGCGCACCTGGGCGCCGGTGATCTTGACCAGCACCGAGGTGTTGCCGAACGGCAGTTCGGTCAGCACGTCGCGGCGGGTCAGCTCGCTGTCGGCCGGATAGGTCCGGTTGCCGCGGATGCCGCCGCCATTCATCAGGCCGATCTCGGCCTCGGCGGCGTGGCGGAGCGCATCCGCCACGAGATCGCCGAAGGCCGCCTCGCCCCGGCGCACGACGTCGATGCGGGTGTCGAGGGGATTGGTCACCCGGCCGAGCGGCACGTCGAGCTCGCGGGCAAGCTCCGCCTCCTGGCGCTCGACCACCGCCAGCACCTCGGGGTCGGGCTCGATCCCGGCGCTGTCGTGGATGCGGAAGGCGGCGCTCCAGGTCAGCGCCGTGCCCGCCCCTTCCGCCTTCACGTCGATGGCGGTGACGGACTCGGCGTCGTGGCCCGATTCCGCGAAGACCGTGCGGCCGTCGTAGCGCAAGGCCAGGTCGTGGTCGTGGCCCGAGAGCACGATGTCGGCGTGGCGGCTCGCCACCAGGGCCTCGTCGGTCGCCCGGTCGGTGTGGCAGACCGCCAGCACCATCTCGGCGCCCACCGCCCGTAGGGACGCCGCCTCCCGGGCGAGGGTCGCGACGGCGGGTCCGAAGGTCCAGTCGCCGGATTGCGACTTGGCCGGCGTCTCGGGGAGCGCGATGCCGACGATGCCCAGCTTGACCCCGCCGATCGTCAGGATCGTCGAGTCGCTGGTACCCGGCACCGGCGTGCCGTCGGGCCGGCGCAGGTTGGCGGCAAACACCGGAAAGTTCGCGGCGCGCATCCGCTCCAGATAGACGTCCTGCCCGAAATCGAATTCGTGGTTGCCCGGCACGAACACGTCGGGCCTGATGAGGTTGGTGAGCTCGATGATGTGGCGGCCCTTGTCGATGCCCGACATCAGCGAGGGCGAGAGCGTGTCGCCGGCGTGGCAGACCAGGACCGGCCGGCCTGTCGCCCGCTCGGCCTTGACCACGGCCGCGAGCTTCGGGAATCCGCCGCGGCCGTCGAGTGCGCCCATGCGGTAGATGTCGTTGACGAGGACCAGGGTGAAGCCGACGTCCGGCGCCCGCGCGGCGGCCGGACCGCCGGCGAATCCCGCGAGACCGGCACCGAGGCCGAGGGCGAGGGTCTGGCGGCGGCTGGGCGAGGTCATGCGGGGCTCCAAGCGGGCCGAGGGCGCCCGGGACGGATATGTCTCACGGTCATCTTGACCGTTGGATGTCGGTGGCGCACCGCGGTGCAGCGTCACGACGCGTTGGTTCGGGCGCACGTTGCGCTCTATAAGCGGCCACCCGACGCGAAGACAGACGGGCCCGGGCGCGCCATCCTCCGGGCCACCAGAAGAGCAGACCGGACGACCATGAACGAGGTGACCCCGAACGCCGCGCTCGCCCGCGGCGCCACCCCCGTCGCCCCAACGCCCGCGGGCCAGGCGGGCGCCCTCCCGGCCGGCCACCCGGCGGTGCGCTGGGGCCGGGTCGGCGTGCTCCTGATGAATCTCGGCACGCCGGAGGGCACCAGCTACTGGCCGATGCGGCGCTACCTCAAGGAGTTCCTGTCCGACCGGCGGGTGATCGAGGTGCCGCGCGCGATCTGGTGGCCGCTCCTCAACCTCGTCATCCTGACCAAGCGCCCCGGCCCGAAGGGGCGCGACTACGCGTCGGTCTGGAACAACGAGCGCGACGAGGGCCCGCTCAAGACCATCACCCGCGGCCAGGCCGAGAAGCTGCAGGCGGCGATGGGGGACCGCGTCGTGGTCGACTGGGCGATGCGCTACGGCAAGCCCGAGGTCGACCAGCGCATCCAGGCGCTCCTCGACCAGGGCTGCGACCGCATCCTCCTGGTGCCGCTCTATCCGCAATACGCCGCCGCGACCTCGGCCACCGCCTGCGACCAGGCCTTCCGCGCCTTGATGAAGATGCGCTGGCAGCCGACCGTGCGGGTCTCGCCGCCCTACCACGACGACCCGGTCTACATCGAGGCGGTGGCGAGCGCGATCCGCCGCGACCTCGCCGCCCTCGACTTCGAGCCCGAGGTCATCCTGACCTCGTTCCACGGCGTGCCGAAATCGTACCTGATGAAGGGCGATCCCTACCACTGCCAGTGCGTGAAGACCGGCCGGCTGATCCGCGAGGCGCTCGGCTACTCGCCCGAGCGGATGCGCACGACCTTCCAGTCGCGCTTCGGCAACGAGGAATGGCTGAAGCCCTATACCGACGAGACCGTCAAGGAGCTGGCGGCGCAGGGCGTGAAGCGCCTCGCCATCGTGGCGCCGGGCTTCACCGCCGACTGCCTCGAGACCCTCGAGGAGCTCGACGGCGAGAACCGGCACTACTTCGAGGATGGCGGCGGCACGCACTTCGCCTACCTGCCCTGCCTCAACGACGGCCCGGAGGGCATGCGGGTGATCGAGCACGTCGTCGCCCGCGAGCTGAAGGGCTGGGTCGACTGAGCGGTGGACCGGTCGCCGCGCCCGTCGCGGCGGGCCGGCGTCCGGGATAGGATCGGGCATCATGCCCGAATCCTTCCTCCTCGGCACCCTGCCGACCCCGATCGGCACGATGCTCCTGGTCTTCGACGAGGACGCCGCCCTGCGCGCCCTCGACTGGTCGGACCACGAGGCGCGGATGCGGCGCCTGCTGCGGCTGCATTACGGCATCGCCTTCTCCATGCGCGACGCCGCCTTGCCGCCCGCGCTCGCCGAGCCGATCGCGGCCTATTTCGCCGGCGACCTGCGGGCGATCGACGGGCTCACGGTCCGCACCAGCGGCACCGTGTTCCAGCGCGCGGTCTGGGCGGCGCTCCGGGCCATCCCGGCCGGCACCACCCTGAGCTACGGCGCCCTCGCGCAGCGCCTCGGCCGGACTAAGGCCGTGCGGGCGGTGGGGCTCGCCAACGGCGCCAACCCGGTCGGCCTCGTGGTGCCGTGCCACCGGGTGATCGGGGCGAACGACAGCCTCACCGGGTATGGCGGCGGGCTCCACCGCAAGCAGTGGCTCCTGGCGCACGAGGGCGTGACGCTCGGCGGGCGACAGGGGATGCTGGACCTCGGGTGAGGCGCGTTGGCCGTCGGACCATCCATGCCTCGGGGTCATGCCGTTCCGAATCCCATCTGCGAGGCGACCATGCAGCGCCTGACGGCTAAGACCTGCCTCGTCACCGGCGCCGCCCGCGGCATCGGGCGAGCCATCGCGGCTCGCTTTCGGCAGGAGGGCGGCGACGTGATCGTCACGGATCGCGATGAAGCCGGGAGTGCGGCGACGGCCGCGGAGATCGGCGGCCGGTTCATCCAGCTCGACGTCGCCCGGGAGGAGGACTGGCTGCACCTGGAGGACATCGTTCCGGCCCCGGACGTGGTCGTCAACAATGCCGGCATCACCGGCTTCGAGACCGGACCGGTGGCCCACGATCCCGAGCATGCGAGCCTGGAGGATTGGCGGGCGGTCCACCGCGTCAACCTCGACGGCACCTTCCTCGGCTGCCGCTACGCGATCCGCGCGATGAAGGCGCGCGGTACAGGTTCGATCATCAACGTCTCGTCGCGCTCCGGCCTCGTCGGGATCCCGGCCGCGGCGGCCTACGCCTCGTCCAAGGCCGCGATCCGCAACCACACCAAGAGTGTGGCCCTCTACTGCGCACAGCGGGGCTGGGCGATCCGCTGCAACTCGATCCACCCGGCGGCGATCCTGACGCCGATCTGGGAGCCGATGCTGGGAGAGGGGACCGAGCGCGAGGCGCGGATGACGGCCCTGGTGGCGGACACGCCGCTCAAGCGGTTCGGGACGCCGGAGGAGGTCGCGGCGGTGGCGGCGATGCTCGCCTCGGACGAGGCTGCCTACATGACGGGGGCGGAGCTCAACCTGGATGGCGGGTTGCTGGCCGGGTCGGCGGCGAGTCCGGGATAGCTTTCAATCCCGTAACCGCGAGAAGGCCTTATGCCTGCCAGCCATCGGCTTGACCGCCGACCCCTGCAAGGCGTCGGTTGTCAGGGCGCGGCCTCGCCAGCTTGAACCATCGGCAGGATCAACTTGAGCGAGTCAGGAAGTCGTACGAAGCCGAAGGTTTCGTAGAAGACCGCCACGGCTTCGTTCAGCGCGTCGACCACGACCATCGACGAGCCCACTGTCCCGGCGCTCTCGAAGGCCCGGCGGAGCGCGTCCGCGAGCAGAATGGAGCCGAGCTTTCGTCCCTGCATCTCGCGAGCGACGGCCAGACGACCGATCAGCGTCGCGCTGACCTGCGGATAGCGCGGGACGTGTCTGCGAGCAGCGGCAGGAACGTCGCCCTGCGACACCGCCAGGGCGCAAAGCGTGTAGTAGCCCAGGATGCGGCTCGGCGTGTCGCAGGCGCTGAGAATGAAAACCGCGTTCGCCTTGCGGCGGAGATCCTGTCGGGCCTGCGTGTGGAGATAGCGGTCGAGACTCTCGACGCCTGACGAGAAGGCGGCGCGGTCGTGCCCGTCATCGAGCGGAACGACGAGCAGATCCGGCAGCGACATGTCTCACCGTCACCGTGCCACGCGGCGCGCGTGCTCGGCTAAGGCTGCCCGCAGCTTCTCGTTCGCACGAGGCGGATTGATCAGCGTGTCGAAGAAGACGGTGCGATCACAATCCGACAGAACGAGGATCTCGTGCTCTGCGATGGTGCGGCGGGCCGCCTCCGCGAGGGCGGTCAGGCAGAAATCCGTCACTTTCCGACGCTCGAGTTGAGCCGCGCGCTCGATGAGCGCCTTGGTCTCCTCGTCGATCCGGAAGCCCAGTCGCTCGTCGCGCGATACCTGGGCCGCCTTGCGCGCAGCATTCGTCATGGCTGCCTCCTCTTTCGAAAATGTACGTCGGCCGGACGTACAAAACAAGGATGAGCAAGGGCCCCAACGGAAAAGGGGCCGCCTCGCGGCGACCCCTTCCCGTCTCTCAGGACCGGGTGGCTGGACTTAGAAGTCCATGCCGCCCATGCCGCCGCCCGGCATCGCCGGAGCCGGGGAGTCCTTCTTCGGGGCGTCGGCGACCATCGCCTCGGTCGTCACGAGCAGGCCGGCCACCGAGGCGGCGTCCTGCAGGGCGGTGCGCACGACCTTGGCCGGGTCGACGATGCCGGCCTGGATCATGTCGACGTACTCTTCGGTCTGGGCGTTGAAGCCGTAGGTCTCCGAGTCGCCCTTGTCGCCGATCTTGCCGACCACGATCGAGCCCTCGACGCCGGCGTTGCTGGCGATCTGGCGGATCGGGGCCTCAAGCGCCTTCAGGACGATCTTGATGCCGGCCTGGACGTCGGCGTTGTCGCTCGAGAGAGCGGCCACGGCCTTCTTGGCGCGCAGGAGCGCGGTGCCGCCGCCGGGAACGATGCCTTCCTCGACCGCCGCGCGGGTGGCGTGGAGGGCGTCGTCGACGCGGTCCTTCTTCTCCTTGACCTCGACCTCGGTCGCGCCGCCGACGCGGATCACCGCGACGCCGCCCGCGAGCTTGGCCAGACGCTCCTGGAGCTTCTCGCGGTCGTAGTCCGAGGTGGTCTCCTCGATCTGCGCCTTGATCTGCTGGACGCGGGCCTCGATGTCGGCCTTCTCGCCGGCGCCGTCGATGATCGTGGTGTTCTCCTTCTCGATGCGGACGCGCTTGGCGCGGCCGAGCATCGGGAGGGTCACGTTCTCGAGCTTGATGCCGAGGTCCTCGGCGATCATCTGACCCTGGGTCAGGATCGCGATGTCCTCGAGCATGGCCTTGCGACGGTCACCGAAGCCCGGCGCCTTCACGGCCGCGACCTTCAGGCCGCCGCGCAGCTTGTTGACCACCAGGGTGGCCAGCGCCTCGCCCTCGATGTCCTCGGCGACGATCAGCAGCGGCTTGCCGGTCTGAACGACGGCCTCGAGAACCGGCAGCATCGCCTGGAGCGACGACAGCTTCTTCTCGTGGATGAGGATGTAGGGGTCCTCGAGCTCGGCGATCATCTTCTCCGCATTCGTGATGAAGTACGGGGAGAGGTAGCCGCGGTCGAACTGCATGCCCTCGACGACGTCGAGCTCGGTCTCGGCGGTCTTCGCCTCCTCGACCGTGATCACGCCCTCGTTGCCGACCTTCTGCATGGCATGGGCGATCATCTCGCCGATGTCCTTGTCGCCGTTGGCCGAGATCGTGCCGACCTGGGCGATCTCCTCCGAGGCCGACACCTTCTTGGCGCGGCTCTGGATGTCCTTCACGGCGGCCTGGGTGGCGAGGTCGATGCCGCGCTTCAGGTCCATCGGGTTCATGCCGGCGGCGACGTACTTGGCGCCCTCGCGGACGATCGCCTGGGCCAGCACGGTCGCGGTGGTGGTGCCGTCACCCGCGATGTCGTTGGTCTTCGAGGCCACTTCGCGCACCATCTGGGCGCCCATGTTCTCGAACTTGTCGGCGAGCTCGATCTCCTTGGCGACGGTCACGCCGTCCTTGGTGATCCGGGGAGCGCCGAAGCTCTTCTCGATCACGACGTTGCGGCCCTTGGGGCCGAGCGTGACCTTCACCGCATCCGCCAGGATGTCGACGCCGCGCAGCATCTTCTCGCGGGCGTCGGAGGCGAAACGAACGTCTTTCGCTGCCATGGTGATTCCTCACTTTAAGATCGGTGTTGCAGGGAAAAGCCGTCAGGCGTCAGCTCCCGGGAAGGGGCGCCGCCGTCAGGCTTGCAGGGCGATCAGGGTGTGGCGGTCTACGCCAGCACGCCCATGATGTCGGACTCCTTCATGATGAGGAGGTCCTTGCCGTCGATCTTGACCTCAGTGCCCGACCACTTGCCGAACAGGACGCGGTCGCCGGCCTTCACGTCGAGCGGGTTCAGCTTGCCGGACTCGTCGCGGGCGCCGGGGCCGACGGCGACGATCTCGCCCTCTTGCGGCTTCTCCTTGGCGGTGTCCGGGATGATGATGCCGCCCTTGGTCTTCTCCTCGCTCTCGATGCGACGGACGACGACACGGTCGTGCAGCGGACGGAATTGCATGTGCTGCCCTCTTGCTTCGCAGAACGCATTGCGGTTGGTGCTGGCGCCGAAGCCGCCTTCCAACCCGGGCATTAGCACTCTCTTGAGGTGAGTGCTAAGGCTGGCGAGGAGATAATCGGGCTCCGCGGACGAGTCAAGGCGCTGGCCTGTGGCCCGCGGGAAACAATCCAGCGCGAACCAGCCAGGGTCGAGGGGGCCCGATCATGATCACGCTGCACGGCTCCGATGGCGTCGTCGCCGAGGGGCAGGCCTGCGCGGCGCGGCCTCTGCCCGCCCACGGCACCTGGCTCGACCTCGACGACCCGAGCGAGGCCGAGACGGCCTTGGCCGAGTCGGTCACCGGCCTGGCCGTCCCCTCCCGGGCGGCCCTGAGCGAGGTGCAGAATTCCCGCCGGCTCAACCGGCGCCGGGACGCCTTCTATCTCAGCACGCCGATGGTCTCGTTCCGCGACGACGACCTGACCTTGCGCCCGCTGGGCTTCGTGCTGACGCCGGAGCGCCTCTTGACCATCCGGTTCCAGCCGCTCGCCGCCTTCGACACCGTCAAGGCGCGCCAGGCCGAGCGCGACGGGCCAGCCTCCAGCGTCGAGACGTTCCTGGCCCTCGTCGAGGAACTGGTCGACCGCATGGCGGACACCCTCGAGACGACGAGCGACGAGCTCGATTCGCTCTCGACCCGGGTCTTCACCTTCGACGTCAGCGCCAACGGCAACGCCCGGCGCGAGGCGTCCGCGCCGAAGCGCCGCGACCTCGCCCTGCGCCGGCTCCTGCGCGCCATCGGCCGGCGCGGCAAGGCGCTGGCGAAGCTGCGCGCCTCGCTGCTCGGCTTCGGCCGCATCCTGCCCTACGTCGCCGGCGAGGCCGAGAGCTGGTTGAAGCCCGAGGAGAAGGCCCGCTTCGAGAGCCTGCGCCTCGACGTCACCTCCCTCGACGAGTTCGAGACCCGGCTCTCCGAGACCGTGCAGTTCCTGCTCGACGCCACCCTCGGCCTCATCAACATGGAGCAGAACAACACCTTCCGGGTGCTGACCGTGGTCTCGGTGATCGGGATCCCGCCGACCCTGATGGCCTCGGTCTACGGCATGAACTTCAAGCACATGCCGGAGCTGGACTGGGCCTGGGGGTATCCCTACGGGCTCGCGGTGATCGCCGCGAGCGCGCTGGTCCCGGCCGTGTACTTCAAGCTGAGGGGCTGGTTCTGACGCCGGCTCACCGCCGCGCCGCCAGCGCCGATCCGGCGAGGATCAGCCCCGCCCCCGCCAGCGTCGCCATCCCCGGTACCTCGCCGAAGGCGACGTACCCGAGGCCGATCGCCCACAGGAGCGCGGTGTATTCCATCGCGGCGAGGCGCGCGGCCTCGGCCTTGGCGTAGGCCCGGCTGAGCACCAGGTGCCCGGCGACCCCGAGCACGCCGACGAGGACGAGGAGCGCCCAGTCCGGCGCCGCCACCGGGGCCCAGGTCCAGGCCGCGGGGGCGGCCAGCATCGCGGCGGGACCCGCGTTCTGGATCGCCACGATGGTGACCACCGGGTCGTGACGGGCTCGCGCCCGCAGCAGCACCATCGACAGCGCGTAGGTGAGGGCCGAGGCGAGGATCGCGGCGATGCCCCAGGCGGAAGCCCCGCCGCGCCCCGGGCCCGCCGCCCCGACGTCGCCGGACCCGATCTGGCCCGCGACCACGATCCCGACCCCGACGAAGCCGACGATCAGCCCGGCCCAGACCGGCGGCCGCACCCGCTCGCGCAGCAGCAGGGCGGCGAACAGCGCGATGAAGATCGGACTCAGGAACGAGAGCGCCAGCGCCTCGGCCAGCGGCAGCACCGACAGGCCGTGGAAGAAGCAGAGGGCGGTGACGACCACCAGCACCGCCCTGAGACCATTGGTGCGCCAGGTCTCCGCGGAGGGCCATCCGGGTCGCAAGGCGGCGAGCACCATCGCCATGACGAGGGTGCCGACGGCGTAGCGCGCGAAGGCGATGCCGGTGACGCCGTAGCGCTCCGACAGGCCCTTGATGGTGGCGTCCATCAGCGACAGGAGCCCGATGCCGAGGGCGGCGAGCAGCACCGCCGAGGCGGGGGAGGTGGAGCGGGGGAGCATGCGGAGGCGGATGGCCCGCCCGCGGCCGCGGCGCAAGGGCCGATGCGAGGTGTCGTGATGCACCACGCCGCTTAGGCGTTTCCTAAGGGGTGGGATCCATCCTGGCGCCCGATCCGCGCGAGGCGGCTGGGAATGAGATCATGAAGGTCATCCTCGTCGCCGACCACGCCTACATCAACGGCGGCCAGGCCAAGGTCTCGCTCGAGAGCGCGATCGGGCTCGCCCGCCGCGGCCACGAGGTCGTGCTGTTCGCCGCCGTCGGCCCGGCCGATCCCCGGCTGGCGGAAGCGGGGGTGCGGGTCGTGCTCCTCGGCCAGACCGACGTGACCGGGGCGCGCTCGCTCGCCGCCTTCGGGGTGCAGTGGCTGTGGAACGCTCCCGCCGCCGCCGCCCTGAGCGCCCTCATCGCCGAATCCGACCCGCGCGACACCGTGGTGCACGTCCATGCCTGGGCCAAGGCCCTGTCGCCCGCGATCGGCCCGGTGCTGCGGGCGAGCCCCGCGCCGGTGGCCTACACCGCGCACGAATACTACCTCGCCTGCCCGAATGGCGGCTTCTACGACTACCCGGTCGCCGCGGCCTGCCACCGGGTGCCGAACGGGCCGGCCTGCCTGACCCACAACTGCGATTCGCGCACCTATCCGCGCAAGCTGATGCGGGTTGCCCGCCACGCCCTGATGCGCCGCACCGGCCTCGTCGAGGGCATCTACGCGATGATCACCATCAGCCGGCTGCAGCGCGAGGCTTTGGCGCCCCACCTGCCGGCGGGGATGCGCTACTACGACGTGCCGAACCCGGTCGATGCCGAGCCGCTCGGCCACCGCGCCGGTCCTCCCGGCGACTTCGTCTTCGTCGGCCGGCTGTCGCCCGAGAAGGGGCCGGGGTGTTCGGGGAGGCCGCGCGCCTCGCCGGGGCGCGGGCGGTCTTCGCCGGCGACGGGCCGATGCGAGCCGAGCTGGAATCCCGGTTCCCCGAGGCATCCTTCCTCGGGTGGCAGAGCCCGGACCAGGTGAAGGCGGTGCTGCGGGCCGCCCGTGCCCTGGTTTTCCCCTCCGTCTGGTACGAGGGCCAGCCCCTCACGGTGCTCGAATCCCTCGCCCTCGGCACCCCGGTGATCGTGAGCGACGTCTGCGCCGGGCGCGAGGCGGTGCGCCACGGCGAGAGCGGATTGTGGTTCCGCTCCAATGATCCCCGCTCGCTGGCCGACGCCATGGCGCATCTCGCCAACGACGCCACGGCGTTGCGGATGGGGCGGGCCGCCTACGACCTGTTCTGGGCCGACCCGCTGACCATGGACCGGCACCTCGACGGGCTGGAGCGGGTCTATCGCGACGTGTCGGGCCGGGGGGAGCAAGCGAGGCCGCTGGCGCGGGCGGTGTGATAAGTCTCTTCCGGCCGTCTAAGGCGAGGCGCGGGATCCCCTCTCCCACTCGGGAGAGGGGGGACACGCGCCAAGTCCTCGAAGCGGCGTTTGTGACGACGCGAGAACCACGCTGGACGCACGCAGCCTCCGGCCCTTCGACGAGCACCCACCAATGGCGGTCATCGCGGCCTTCGTGGTCAATGCGGCCCTCAACCTCGTCCTCGGCCTGCTGATCGCGCAGATCCTGGGGCCGGCGAATTTCGGCCGCTTCGCCCTCGGCACCGCCGGAGCGGTGGTGCTCAACATCCTGCTGTTCGAGTGGCTGCGGCTCTCGGCGACCCGGTTCTACTCGGCGCGGGTCCGGGAGGCGGAACCCTGGATCCGCGCCATGCTCGACCGCGCCTACGCGGCGACGGCGATCGGCCTGACCGGGGCGGCCGTCCTGGCGCTCGCTGGAACCCCCGTGCTCGGGGAGCCGGCCCTTCTCGCGGCCGCCGCGGCCGGGACGGCGGTCGGGATCGGGCTGTTCGACTACCAGGCGGCGCTGGCGCGCGCCCGGTTCGTCGGCGGGCTCTATCTGCGCCTCGTGCTGGTCAAGAACGGCCTCGCCCTGGTGATGATGGTCAGCGCCGCCTGGGCGACGGCGGATGCCGCCGCGGTGATGCTCGCCGGAGGCCTGAGCCAGTTCCTCGCCGCCGTGATCGTGCACCGGGCGCTGAGCGATCCGCCTCGCCCCCACGCCGCCGGCCGCCGCCGCGAGTCGCTCCGCCTGTTCATGGCCTACGGCCTGCCGGTGGTCGCCGCCAACGTGGTCTACCAGCTGATGCCCTTCGCCAACCGCTCGGCCGTCGCGGCCGTCGCGGGCTTCGCCGAGTCCGGCTACTTCTCGCTGGCGGCCGATATCGGCGGGCGGATCTTCGGCACGCTCGGCGCCGCCCTCGACCTGCTGCTGTTCCAGATCGCCGTACTGGCGGCGGAGACCCACGGCCACGAGGCCGGCGAGGAGCAGGTCGCCCGCAACGGCGCCGTGGTGCTGGCCTTGATCCTGCCGAGCGCGGCCGGGTTCTGGGCGGTGGCCCCGGCGCTGGATGCGCTCGTGGTGCCGGCGGCCTATCGCGGCCATTTCGTGGACTACACGCTGCTGCTGCTGCCCGGCCTCGTCGCCCTGGCAGTGATGAACTTTGCCCTCAACCCGATCTTCCAGATCCGCCGCCGCACCCTGCCGCTCGTGGCGGCCGGCCTCGTCGGGGCGCTCGTCAACCTCGTGGGCGCCCTGGCGCTGGCCGGGCCCTTCGGCCCCCACGGCATCGCCGCGGCGCAATCGCTCGGCTTCCTCGCCGCCATGCTGTTCCTCGGAATCCGCGGGCTCACCGGGCCGAACCGTCTGCGGATGCCCTGGCGCGATCCGCTCGCCGTCGTGCTTGCTACCGCCGCGATGACGGTCGCGATCGTCCCCTTGCGCGGGCTCGACCCCTGGCTCGCCCTACCGGCCTGCGTCATCGTCGGCGGCTTCGTCTACGGCGCGCTGGTCTGGCGCTTCGACATCGCGGGGTTGCGGGCGGCGATGGTCGCGCGGTTCGGGCGGGCCGTGCCGGCGTAATCGTGGTGCGCCGATCCTACATCCGATCATCTGACTCGGCGCTGATCGCAACAGTGGCGAACAATTAGGCAGAGACGGATGCGTACCTTGAGCGTATCCGGTTCGTAAGCGGCCCACCACATGACGGCGCCACTGATTGCCCCGGCGGCGGCGACGTATATGGCGGCGATCTGCGAAGTAATCGCCAAAACGGGGGTCTTGCCCGCCAGGAAGCCGATGACCATGGTCATGTAGGCGGAGGCCGCGCCCAACGATGCGGCGGACCTGGGGCCAGGCACACCGCGCCGGCACGCGAGATCCCAGATCGGGATTATCATGATGATGAAAATCATCCAAACTGCGGCACAAAATGCCCAAAATATTAGAACTATGAATATCGTTTTTATAAATAAAATCACGTCCGACAAAGATATCGAATAATCATGGGAATCTCTGGCGGCCCATGCGAAAAGCCACAGGATGAATGGCACGACAGGAAACATGAATGAGCCGACGAGCGCCCCCGGGATCGCACCGCGTCCGACCTCCCACCCATCCGGCGCAGTGACGTCCGGAAGCGGCCACCAGGATATGACGAATCTCGATTTTTGGAATAGTCGCCACAGTATCCCAAACTTTACAATAAGTATTACGATGCAGGTCGTCAGAATAAGAGCAAATATAAACATGCATCATCTATCGCGATCTGATAAACTTCGAAAATTTCGGATTTTCGCTACCCCTATGCCGTAGGGTCCAGCGCCAGTTTGCAGGATAATCTCCTTCCGTGTCACGCGAAATCAAACGCTGGCCGTGGCCGGGACATGTCAGCCAGCCGGGCGGCGGAGCCCGAAATCCGAACCGCTGAGTGTTCAGGATCAAGCGAGGAGCGTTCCGACTCGTCCTGCATAACCTGAGCTTCTGGATTCCGGGCTCCGCTGCGCGGCCCCGGAATGACCCGGTGGGCGTCAAGACTGTCGATCAGGTCAAGCAGGCTCCGAAATTCGCAAGAGAGCACCATCAATGCGTCGGCAGGATCGCGGCCTCGGCCCGACCTGACGCCTCCCCCGCTTGCAACCCGCCCCGGTTGCCCGCAAAGATCCGCGCCCGATCCCGCGCACCCGGCGCAAGGCCCGGCCCACCGAGCGAGCCCCCGATGAGCAACTACCAGCCCCGGAGCGAGGCGGAGGCCGCCGCCCTGATCGGCGAGGCGGCGGGGCGGCGCGAGCGGCTGCGGCTCGTCGGCGGCGGCACGAGGACCGGGATCGGCCGGCCGGCGCAAGACGAGGCGACCCTGTCGGCGGCGGGGCTCACCGGCATCACCCTCCACGAGCCGGCCGAGCTCGTCATCGCGGCCCGGGCCGGCACGCCGCTGGCCGAGGTCGAGGCGCGGCTCGCCGAGGGCGGCCAGATGCTGCCCTTCGAGCCGATGGACCACCGCGCGCTCCTGGGCTCCGCCGGCGCGCCGACCATCGGGGCGATCGCGGCCGGCAACATCTCGGGGCCGCGCCGCATCGCCGGGGGCGCCGCCCGCGACAGCCTGATCGGCGTGCGCTTCGTCAACGGGCGCGGCGAGGCGGTGAAGTCCGGCGGCCGGGTGATGAAGAACGTCACCGGGCTCGACCTCGTGAAGCTGATGGCGGGCTCCTGGGGCACGCTGGGCTTCCTCACCGAGGTCACCTTCAAGGTGCTGCCGACCCCTGAACGCACCGCGACCCTGGTGCTCGCCGGCCTCGACGATGCCCGCGCCGTCGAGGCGATGAGCCTGGCGCTCGGCTCAGCCTTCGAGATCACCGGCGCGGCCCACCTGCCCGGGGGCCTCGACGGTTCCGCGCGCACGCTCCTGCGCATCGAGGGTTTTTCCGCCTCCGTCGATTACCGTCTCGGCGAGCTGACCCGCCTGCTGCGCCGCTTCGGCCGTCCGGAGATCCAGGAGGGCGAGCCCGCGGGCAAGCTCTGGATCGCGGTGCGCGACGTCCTGCCCTTCGCCGGCGGCGAGGACGCGGTGTGGCGGCTCTCGACCGCCCCGGGCCGCGGCCCCGCGGTGACCGCGGCGATCGCCGCCGCCCGGCCGGCGCGCTGGTTCTACGATTGGGGCGGCGGCCTGATCTGGCTCGCGACGCCGGCGACCGGCGATGCGGGCGCCGAGACCGTGCGGGCGGCCCTCGCCGGCGCCGGCCACGCCACGCTGGTGCGGGCGCCCGACGCGGTGCGGGCGGCGGTGCCGGTCTTCGAGCCCCTGTCCGAGCCCCTGATGCGCATCACCGCCGGCCTCAAGGCCGCGCACGACCCCGCCGGCCTGTTCAACCCGGGGCGGATGTACGCCGGGATCTGACAGCCTCCCGGCCGCCGGCCGGGGGACGGCTGCCGGGAGGGAGCGAAGACCGTGAGCGTCATCTCGCATGTCTGCTTCGGCGCGGCCGACCTCGCCCGCGCCGTCGCCTTCTACGCCCCGCTCTTCGAGGAGCTCGGCCTGAAGCTCCGGTTCCACGAGCCCGAGAACGGATGGGCCGGCTGGATGCCGCGCGACGCCGACCGGCCGCTCCTGATCGTCGGCCGGCCGTATAACAGGCAGGCGCCCGCGCCGGGCAACGGGCCGATGACGGCGCTGACCGCGCGGTCGCGGGCGAGCGTCGATCGCTGCCATGCGCTCGCCCTCGCGGCGGGCGGCACCTGCGAGGGTCCTCCCGGGCTGCGGCCGCACTATCATCCGAATGACTATGGTGCCTATGTCCGTGATCTCGACGGCAACAAGCTCTGCGTGGTGTGTCATGAAGCCGAAGGCGATGCCTGAGAGATTGTCGGGATTCCCGGCGTGACGCGCTCCGACGACCGGCCTCCCCCGATGTTCCGTCTCGCCCACCTCACCGATCCCCATGTCGGCCCGCTGCCGCGCCCGCGCCTGCGCCAGCTGATGAGCAAGCGCGCCACCGGCTGGGTCAACTGGAGCCGTGGCCGCAAGCTCACCCACGACATGGAGATCCTCGCCGCCCTGGTGGCCGATATCCGGGCCGCCGCGCCGGACCACATCGCCTGCACGGGCGACCTCTGCAACATCGGCCTGCCGAGCGAGTGGGAGACCGCCCGCACCTTCATGGAGGAGTTGGGCGAGCCCGGCTTCGTCAGCTTCGTGCCCGGCAACCACGACGCCTACGTGCGCGGCTCGCTGAAGGGGCTCCTCGACGCGGTCGGCCCCTGGACCCGGGACGATGCCGGCCGGGACAAGGCGTTTCCCTACCTGCGCCGGAGGGGGCCGATCGCGCTCGTCGGGCTGTCCTCGGCGATCCCGACCGCCCCCTTCGTGGCGAGCGGGCGCCTCGGCTCGGACCAGATCCGGGCCGCCGAGCGGATGCTCAAGGACCTCGCCGCCGAGCCCGAGCGGCCGTGCCGGGTGGTGATGATCCACCATCCACCCCATGTCGGCGGCGCCAAGGCGGGGCGCAACCTCACCGACGCCCACGCCTTCGAGGCGATGATCGGCCGCGTCGGCGCCGACCTCGTGCTGCACGGCCACAACCATGTCGGCTCGGTCGCCTTCGTGATGGCGCCGGGCGGGCGGCGGGTGCCGGTGATCGGCGCGCCCTCGGCCTCCGCCCGCGGCGGGGCGCTCAAGCACTGCGCCGGCTACCACCTCTACGAGATCGAGCGCACCGCCACCGGATTCTCCCTCACCGCCACCCTGCGCGGGCTCCTGCCGGAGGGGGGGCTGGGCGATCTCGGCACCCTGACGCTCCGGGGCTGACGACGCGCCTCGCCCCGCCCCCGGCTCGTCCTCGCCGGGCCGGGCGATGGAGAACGAGAAACAGTTTTGCAGTTTCCGCCGTTTCGAGGTACGCTTCTGAGAGTATAAAAGCGAAGTCGTCAGATTCGACGGGAGGCGGATTTGGTGCTCGTCCGGAAGAATGTCTATGCGCTCGGATCAGACTGGGCCGACCCGATCCTGTGGTACGCCCGCGCCGTTGCCCTCATGAAGAAGCGGCCGCTCGACGACCCGACGAGCTGGCGCTTCTACGGCGGCATCCACGGTTTCAACGCGCAGCTCTGGAAACAACTCGGTCTCCTGAGCGACAACGACAAGCTTCCGGATGCGAAGACCAGGACGTTGTTCTGGGATCAGTGCCAGCACCAGACCTGGTACTTCCTGCCCTGGCACCGCGGCTACCTGTGGGCGTTCGAGACCGTAGTGCGCGACGCGGTCGTCAGCCTCGGCGGACCGGCCGACTGGACCCTGCCGTACTGGAACTACTTCGCGAAGGGGCAGTCGGCGCTGCCACCCGCCTTCGCGTCCCGGAACTGGACGGGCGGCGACGGGGACAACCCGCTCTTCGTGCCGCAGCGCTACGGGCCGGCGGGCGACGGCAAGGTCTTCATCCCGCTGGACCAGGTCAATCTGCTCGCCCTGAACGACCGCGAGTTCACCGGGGAGGCGGGCGGCGGCAGCCCGGGCTTCGGCGGCGTCGATACCGGTTTCTCGCACGGCGGCAGCGTCAACGGCGGCGTCGAATCGCAGCCGCACAACATCGTGCACGTCCTCATCGGCGGGGTCCTGCGAGGGACCCGGCAACCCGGCCTGATGTCGGTTCCCTCGACGGCCGGGCTCGACCCGATCTTCTGGCTGCATCACGCCAACATCGACCGGCTGTGGCAGGTCTGGCGCGGGCGCGCGCCGGGTCACGTCGATCCGACCGTGGCGAACTGGGTCGACGGTCCGGCGGATCGCTCCTTCGTGATGCCGCTCCCGGGCAAGCGGAACTGGACCTTCGCGCCCGGGCAGACCGAGAGCACGGTGGAGCTCGGCTACGAGTACGACGACGTCTCGGGCGGCGAGGTCCTGATGGCGGCGCTGCATCCGGCGCTCCGCGCGCAGGCCGCGACGGCAGGCGTAGCCCAGGCAAATGCGTCCCAGGCAAGCCCACTTCAGGCAAGCCTACCTCAGGGGAGTCCCGCCATGACCAGCGGCAAGAACGTGGAACTGGTCGGTGCGAGCCAATCCGCGATCAAGGTCGTCGGGCAGAGCGCCCAGGCCGCCGTCACCCTGGCGCCGGACGCGCGCCAGCGCGTCTCCGCGAACCTGGCGGCCTCGGCCCCGGGCACCGTGTCGGCGCAGAACGCCGCGGCGGCTCCCCCGGAGCGCGTCCTCCTCAACCTCGAGAACGTCCGCGGCCTCCTCGATGGGGTGGCGTTCCAAGTCTATGTCGGGCCGCAGGGGAGCGACCCGTCCGGGAAATCGGAGGCCCTGGCCGGCAGCGTCGGCCTGTTCGGCGTCAGCCAGGCGACCGAGCGCGACGGACCCCACGGGGGAAGCGGACTGACCTTCGTGCTCGACATCACGCCCATCGTCGAGGCCCTGCACGCGAGCCGGGACCTCGACGCCGACAAGCTCGACGTGCGCATCGTCCCGCTCCAGCCGGTGCCGGCCGAGGCGCAGATCAGCATCGGGCGCGTCAGCGTGTTCCGCCAGGGTCGCTGAGCGAGGCCGCCGATGGGGACGTTCCTCATGTCGCCTGCCGCCCGCGAGCGCATGGGCGTCCGGGTTCCGGTCCTCGCGGCCGGTGCCGTCGCCTGGCTGGGGCTCGCCGCGATCCCGATCGGTTGGACCCTGCCGGCTGCCTGCGCCGGCGGCATCGCCTGGCGGCTGCCCTCGGCCGACGAGGTGATCCTGGCGCTGGCCGTCACCCCGCCGGCCGCCCTCGCGGCGACCTGGATCCTGATGGTCGCCGCCATGATGGGGCCGACCCTGGTCGCACCCCTCTGCCACCTGCGCGCCCGCAGCCTCGCATCGGGACGGGGGCGTGCGGTCGCCCTCTTCCTCGCCGGCTACGCGGCGGCATGGAGCATCGCCGGGATCGGCCTCGCGGCGCTTGCCCTGGTGCTGCTGCCGGCCGGGCCCGCGGCGGCCTTGGCGCCGGTACTCCTGGCCGCCCTGCTCTGGCAGGCCTCGCCCGCCAAGCAGCGCTGCCTCAACCGCTGCCACGCCCGGCCCCCGCTCGCCGCCTTCGGGGCGGCAGCGAGGCGCGATGCCTGGTGGTTCGGGCTCGCCCATGGGGCTTGGTGCGCCGGCTCCTGCTGGGCGCTGATGCTGGTGATGCTGGTGCTGCCGGCCGGGCACCTCGCCGCGATGGCGGTTCTGGCGGCCTGGATCCTGGCCGAGCGCCTGGCGCCGGCGACAGCCCCAGGCTGGCGCTGGCGGCCCTGGCGGGCCGGCCCCGCCCTGCGCGTCGCCGCCGCGCTCGCGGCCCGGCACCGTCCCGGTTCCTGGGCGATGCCGCAGCCGGCGGTCCGGGCGGAGGCGGGAACCCCGTGAGGCCCGGCATCCCGGTCTTCGATATCCCGATCCAGACCGGCGTCGCTTCTCTCGGCGTCGCCCAGGAACCGGGACGGGGCCGGGCCGCGAGAGGTGGCGGAGCGGCCCGGCGCCCTGCCGTCGATCCGCCGCAACATTTCAGGAGGGTCGGCGTTTCCCCCGCCGAAGGCGCCGTGGCGGCGCCTGATCGTGTCGGGGCCGGGCAGTTGCCCGCGCGCGCTCGGTCGGCGGGCGACGCCCCCGGCCGGTCCGGTTCCGCTCCCGCACGGAGAGGAAGCCGATGGCAGACGAAGCAGGCGACGTCAGGGCGCAGGTCGCGAACGCGCGGGCGGAGGATGTAGGCCGGGGCGTCGCCCGGGTCTCCGCCGCCGTCCTGTCGAGCCTCGGCCTCCAGGAGGGCCAGCCGATCGAGATCATCGGCAAGCGCCACACCACGGCGCTCGCCATCGCGCTCGGCCAGGAGGACGAGGGCCTGAGCATCATCCGCCTCGACGGCCTCCAGCGCGTCAATGCCGGGGTCGGCTCCGGCGACCACGTCGAGATCCGCAAGGCCGAGGTCCGCCCCGCGACCCGGGTGGTGCTGGCCCCGGCCCAGAAGAACCTGCGGCTTCAGGGCTCAGGCGAGGCCCTGCGCCGCACCTTCTACCGCCGTCCGCTCGTGTCGGGCGACGTGATCTCGACCTCCGTGCCCTCGCGCTTCGCCCGCGACCAGGTGCCGGAGGAACTGCGCCAGATGTTCAGCCTGCCGGCCTACGGCCTGCAGGAGATCCGCCTCGTCGTGGTCTCGACCCAGCCGGCCCGCGGCATCGTCCAGGTCACCGCCGAGACCGAGGTCGAACTGCGCCCGCTCTACGAGGAGCCGAAGGAGGTCCGCAGGGCCGACGTCACCTACGACGACATCGGGGGCCTGGGGAACACCGTCGACCAGGTCCGGGAGATGGTGGAATTGCCGCTTCGCCACCCCGAGCTGTTCCAGCGCCTCGGCATCGACCCGCCGAAGGGCGTGCTGCTCTACGGCCCCCCCGGCACCGGCAAGACGCTGCTCGCCCGCGCGGTCGCGAACGAGACCGAGGCGCAGTTCTTCCACATCGCCGGCCCCGAGATCATGGGCAGCCAGTACGGCGAATCCGAGCAGCGCCTGCGCCAGATCTTCTCCGAGGCCCAGCGCAACGCGCCCGCGATCATCTTCATCGACGAGATCGACTCGATCGCCCCGAAGCGCGAGGAAGTCCGCGGCGAGGTCGAGCGGCGCATCGTCGCCCAGCTCCTCACCCTGATGGACGGCCTCGAGCCGCGCCAGAACATCGTGGTGATCGGCGCCACCAACCGGCGCGACGCGATCGACGAGGCCCTGCGCCGGCCCGGCCGCTTCGACCGCGAGATCATCATCGGCGTGCCCGACGAGCCGGGCCGGCGCGAGGTGCTGACGATCCACACCCGCGGCATGCCGCTCGGCGACAACGTCGATCTCGACGAGATCGCCAGGACCACCTACGGCTTCGTCGGCGCCGATCTCTCCGCCCTCGCCCGCGAGGCGGCGATGGATGCGCTCCGCCGGGTGCTGCCGCAGATCAACCTCAAGGAGGGCATCCCGCCCGAGATCCTGGAGAAGCTCCAGGTCTGCCGCGAGGACTTCCTGAACGCCCTCAAGCGCGTCCAGCCCTCGGCCCTGCGCGAGATCATGATCCAGGTCCCGAACGTCACCTGGGACGATATCGGGGGCCTCGGCGAGGTGCAGACGACGCTGCGCGAGGGCGTCGAGCTGCCGTTGCGCAACCCGGAGGCCTTCCGCCGCATCGGTATCCGCCCGGCCAAGGGGTTCCTGCTGTTCGGCCCTCCCGGCACCGGCAAGACCCTGCTCGCCAAGGCGGTGGCCCGCGAGGCGCAGGCCAATTTCGTCGCGACGAAATCCTCCGACCTGCTCTCCAAGTGGTACGGCGAATCCGAGCAGCAGGTCTCGCGCCTGTTCGCCCGCGCCCGCCAGGTCGCCCCGACGGTGATCTTCATCGACGAGATCGATTCGCTCGCCCCCGTGCGCGGCGGAGGCCTCGGCGAGCCGGCGGTGACCGAGCGGGTGGTCAACACCATCCTGGCCGAGATGGACGGGCTGGAGGAACTGCAGGGCGTGGTGGTGATGGCCGCCACCAACCGGCCGAACCTCGTCGATCCGGCGCTCCTGCGCCCGGGCCGCTTCGACGAGCTCGTCTACGTGCCGGTGCCGAGCATCGCCGGGCGACGCCACATCCTGGGCATCCACACCCGGTCGATGCCGCTCGCCGACGACGTCGACCTCGATGCCCTCGCCGAGCGCACCACGCGCTTCACGGGCGCCGATCTCGAGGACCTCACCCGGCGCGCCGGCCTGATGGCCCTGCGCGAGAACCTGGCGAGCGAGCGCGTCCGCCAAGCCCATTTCGACGCGGCCCTGCATGAGACGCGCCCGTCGGTGACGCCCGAGATGGAGCAGGAGTACGAGACCATGTTGCGCACGCTCAAGCAGGAGGGTCCGCAGCGCCAGCCGATCGGCTTCATGCCGCTCCGGCCGGCGGCGGAGTAGGCGGGGCTGCGCCGTCGCGGCCTGTGGCGCACATGCATCACAGGCCGCCCAGCCATTGTTTCTGCCACGTTGTCGCCACAGCCCGGCGGCCAACCCGTTCGACGTTAATCGAACGGGAGGGGACGATGACCCGTCTGACCGCGCCGCGGCGCCTGTTGAAGCCGCTCCTGACAGCGGCCGCCCTGCTCACCCTGGCGGCGCCGGCCCAGGCCCTGAGCCTGCTCGACCGCGGGCCGATCGCCGATTTCCTGACGGTGTTCCGCCAGCAGGGCGTGCCGCGCCAGACCATCGGCTGGAACAGCCCCTACAAGCCCGGCACGGTGGTGATCTCGACCAGCCAGCGTCGGCTCTACTACATCCTGCCGAACCAGGAGGCGGTGCAGTACGGCGTCGGCGTCGGCCGCGAGGGGTTCTCGTGGGCCGGCACGAAGACCGTGACGATGAAGAAGGAATGGCCGGCCTGGCGCCCGCCTGAGCAGATGATCAAGCGCCGCCCCGACCTGCCGCGCTACATGGCCGGCGGCAACGACAACCCGCTCGGCGCGCGCGCGCTCTATCTCGGCTCGTCGCTATACCGCATCCACGGCTCGAACGAGCCGGAGACGATCGGCGCCGCGGTGTCGTCCGGCTGCATCCGCATGACCAACCGGGACGTGATCGACCTGTACGATCGCGTGAAGGTGGGGACGAAGGTGGTGGTGCTGCCGTAGGCTTTTTCTCGAGAGTGCCATCCGGGTGCGAAGCGGCTCAATACGCCAGCACAAACGCCGGCGGAGCCGCTCCGCGTCAGGGGAAAAACGCCTCCGCTTAAACCGCCACGACCTTTCCCGGATTCATGATGTTGTCCGGGTCGATCGCCCGCTTGAGCACCCGCATCAGGTTCAGCGCCTCCGGCCCGTGCTCCAACTCCATGAAGCGCATCTTCTTCTGGCCGATGCCGTGCTCGCCGGTGCAGGTGCCCTCCATGGCGATGGCGCGGGCGACCAGGCGCTCGATGAAGCCGGTGACCCGGGCGATCTCGTCGGGATCGTCCATCATGACGAGCGGCGAGGTGTGGAAGTTCCCGTCGCCGACATGTCCCGCGATCGGTGCCGTGATGCCGCTCTCGACGATGTCGCGCTTGGTCTCGTCGACGCATTCGGCGAGCCGCGAGATCGGCACGCAGACGTCGGTGGCGATGACGCGCGCGCCCGGGCGCATGCCGACCGCCGCCCAGTAGACGTCGTGGCGGGCCTGCCAGAGCCGGGTGCGGTCCTCCGGCTTCGTCGCCCACTCGTAGGGTCCGCCCTCGAACTCCGCCGCGATCTCGCCGAAGCGCTCGGCCTGCTCGCGCACGCTGGCGTCGGTGCCGTGGAACTCGACCAGCAGGAGCGGGGTCTCGGGGAGGGTCAGCTTCGAGTAGGCGTTGCAGGCCGCGACCTGGACCTCGTCGAGGAGCTCGATGCGCGCCACCGGCAGGCCGGACTGGATCGTCACGATGACGGCGTCGCAGGCCGCCTTGATGCTCGGGAACGGGCAGACGCCCGCCGAGATCGCCTCCGGGATGCCGGCGAGCTTGAGGGTCAGCTCGGTGATGATGCCGAAGGTGCCTTCCGAGCCGACCATCAGCCGGGTCAGGTCGTAGCCGGCCGAGGTCTTGCGGGCGCGCGGGCTGGTGCGGACGATGTCGCCGTTCGGCATCACGGCGGTGAGCGACAGGACGTTGTCCTTCATCGTGCCGTAGCGCACCGCGTTGGTGCCCGAGGCGCGCGTGGCCGCCATGCCGCCGAGCGAGGCGTCGGCGCCCGGATCGATCGGGAAGAACAGGCCCTGGTCGCGCAGGTGCTCGTTCACCGCCTTGCGGGTCACCCCGGGCTGGACCACGCAGTCGAGGTCCTCGGCATGGACGGCAAGCACCTTGTTCATCCCGTTCATGTCGATCGAGATACCGCCGAACGGCGCGTTGACGTGGCCCTCGAGCGAGGTGCCGGTGCCGAAGGCGACGACCGGCATCTTGTGCGCGGCGCAGACGCGCACGATCGCCTGCACGTCCTCGGTGCTCTCGGCGTAGACCACCGCGTCCGGCGGCTGGTTGACGACCCAGGTCAGGGTGCTGGCATGCTGCTCGCGCACCGCCTGCGAGGTGACGACGCGGTTGCCGAACTGCGCCGTCAGCTCGCGGATGACCGCCTCGACGGTCTCAGGGGATGGGCGCTCGCGCGACGGGGCAGGGCTCTGGGCGTTCATGGGACATCGACCTCCCGGACGGATTTTCGGCGACCGGGCGGGCCCGGCCTTTTGCCGGCCACTCTAGCAGCCGCGTCCGGCCCGGCATATCCGGACCGCCGGTCACGGAGAAGTGCGTCACGGGAGTGCCGCCTTGCCCCAAGGTGCAACCCGATCGGGGGTGCATCGCCGGATCAGGCATGGTACGTCCCACGGCGCCCTTGTCATCCCGCCTGCGCCTGATCGGGAGCCCCACAATGGCTGACGACCGTCCCGCATCGGTCTTCTTCTTCGCGCCCTTCGTATCGTCCACCATGGCGATCGAGCCCGGCTGGATCGATTACAACGGTCACCTGAACATGGCGTACTACCACGTCCTGTTCGACCGGGCGGTGGACGAGGCGTTCGGCGTGGTCGGCCTCGGACCCGACTACATGGAGAGCGGGCGCGGCACGACCTTCGCGGCCGAAGTCCACGTGCGCTACCGCCGCGAACTCGTGCTCGACGATCCGATCCGGGTGACGCTGCAGCTCATCGCCTTCGACGAGAAGCGCATCCACTTCTACTCCGAGATCCGGCACGCCACCGAGGGCTGGGTCGCCGCGACCTCGGAGAACCTGTCGCTCCACGTCGACCCGGCGACGCGCCGGGTGGCGGCCTTTCCCGAGGACATCCAGGCCAACCTGGCGGTGATGCTCGGGTCGCATGCCCGGCTGCCACGTCCCGACGATCTCGGGCGGGTGATCGGCATCCCGGCCCGCGGCCACGCCCGGCCGGACACCATGGCCTTCGCGGCCGGGGGCGCCCGGGTCCGGCACTAGAGGCTTCGGCCCGGCGACCGGTCGCCCCCGCCGTCAGCGGTTCGGCACGATGATCGGCGCCGGGGGCGGCGGTGCGACGCTCTGCTGGCGCTGGATCTGGCCCTGGAGCTGGTTGGTCTCGAACCGGTTCTGCTGCTGGATGCCGCGCGATTCGGCGCCGGCCTCGAGCGAGCGGTTGATCCCTTCGACCCGCTGCTGCGAGCGGTTGACCGGCACCTGGTTCTGGGCGAGCGCCGGGAGCGGCGCGGCGGCGGCGAGCGCCAGGATCAGGAGGCTGTGGGCGCGCATCGGGGTGTCCTTCCGTGTGCGGGGGCATCGTCCGTGGGAGACGACGCCGGGGGCCGCGCAAGGTTCCGTTGCGCGGTTCCGGGCGCTCGCGGACGAGGGATGCGCCCGCCACCCTCGACGCCGTTCGCGTTTTGGTCCAGTGATGCGCGCATGACTCGCGAACTGCCCGCCGGGACCGCCCCGACCTCGATCTCCGCCCGCGCCCGCGCCGCGGTGGTGCCGCAGGAGGGGTCCTACCTCGCCGGGCTCAACCCCGAGCAGCGCCGCGCCGTCGAGGCGACGGAGGGGCCGGTGCTGGTGCTGGCCGGCGCCGGCACCGGCAAGACCCGGGTGCTGACCACCCGCATCGCGCACCTGATCTCGACCGGCCGCGCCCGGCCCTTCGACATCCTGGCGGTGACCTTCACCAACAAGGCCGCCCGGGAGATGAAGGAGCGCATCGGTTCGCTCATCGGTCCGGCAGGCGAGGGGATGCCGTGGCTCGGCACCTTCCACGCCATCGGCACCAAGATCCTGCGCCGCCACGCCGAGCTCGTGGGCCTGCGCTCCGACTTCACGATCCTCGGCACCGACGACCAGCTGCGGCTCTTGAAGCAGGTGATCGCGGCGGCCGACCTCGACGAGAAGCGCTGGCCGGCCCGCAGCCTCGCCGGCACCATCGACGGCTGGAAGAACCGCGGCCTGTCGCCCGAGCAGGTGCCGGCGGGCGAGGCCGGCGCCTTCGGCTTCGGCAAGGGCGGCGCGCTCTACGCCGCCTACCAGGAACGGCTGAAAGCGTTGAACGCCGTCGATTTCGGCGACCTCCTGCTGCTCTGCCTGCGGCTGTGGCGCGAGAACCCGGACGTGCTGGCCAATTACCAGCAGCGCTTCCGCTACATCCTGGTCGACGAGTACCAGGACACCAACGTCGCCCAGTACCTCTGGCTGCGCCTGCTGGCGCAGGGGCACCGCAACGTCGCCTGCGTCGGCGACGACGACCAATCGATCTACGGCTGGCGCGGCGCCGAGGTCGACAACATCCTGCGCTTCGAGCACGACTTCCCCGGCGCCCTGGTGGTGCGGCTCGAGAACAACTACCGCTCGACCGGCCACATCCTGGCCGCGGCCTCGGTGCTGATCGCCCACAACGAGGGGCGGCTCGGGAAGACCCTGCGCACCGACAGCCCGGAGGGCGAGAAGGTCACCGTCACGGGCGCCTGGGACTCGGAGGAGGAGGCGCGCCTCGTCTGCGAGGAGATCGAGAGCCTGCAGGCCAAGGGCCACAAGCTGTCGGAGATCGCCGTGCTGGTGCGCATCTCGGCCCAGATGCGCGAGGTCGAGGACCGGTTCGTCCAGCTCGGCCTGCCCTATCGCGTCGTCGGCGGCCCGCGCTTCTACGAGCGGGCCGAGATCCGCGACGCGCTGGCCTACCTGCGCATCGTCGCCAACGGCTCCGACGACCTCGCCTTCGAGCGGATCTTCAACACGCCCAAGCGCGGCCTCGGCGACGCGACGCTCCAGGCCCTGCACGGGCTCGCCCGCCGCGCCAAGGTGCCGCTGCTCCAGGCGGCGCGCATGATGAGCGAGACCGAGGAGCTGAAGCCCAAGCCCCGCTCGACGCTGCGCGCCCTGTGCCAGAGCTTCTCCCGCTGGGCCAAGCTCCTGGAGGACCAGCCGTTCACCGAAGTGGCGCAGACGATCCTGGAGGAATCCGGCTACACCGAGATGTGGCAGAAGGAGCGCACCGCCGACGCCGCCGGGCGCCTCGAGAACCTCAAGGAGCTGGTGCGCTCGATGGAGGAGTTCCCGGACCTCGCCGGCTTCCTCGAGCACGTGTCGCTCGTCATGGACGCCAACGAGGCCGAGGGCGGCGACCGGGTCAGCCTGATGACGCTCCACGCGGCGAAGGGCCTCGAGTTCGACACCGTGTTCCTGCCCGGCTGGGAGAACGGTCTGATGCCGAACCAGCGCGCCCTCGACGAGAGCGGGCGGGCGGGCCTGGAGGAGGAGCGGCGGCTGGCACATGTCGGCCTGACGAGGGCGCGCAAGCGCGCCAAGATCTCGTTCGCGGTCAACCGCCGCATCCACGGCCTGTGGTCCTCGACCGTGCCGAGCCGCTTCATCGACGAGTTGCCCGAGGCGAGCGTCGCGGTGCTCGACGCGCCGGCGAGTTTTTCGCAAGGCCCCTCGCGCTTCGACCGCCAGGCGCCGGCCTTCGGCTCGTCCTATTCCACGCCCGGCTGGCAGCGGGCGCAGGCGCAGACCGCCGGCCAGGACCGGTTCGGCGGGGGAGGGCGGGGCAGCGCACCCGGCCGGCGCGGGCCGCAGCAGATCGAGGGCACGCTGGTGGCGAAGTCCACCGGCACGCCGTCGGCCTACGAGCCCGGCGCGCGGATCTTCCACACCAAATTCGGACCGGGCTCGGTGGCGGCCGTCGACGGCAACAAGCTCACCGTTGACTTCGACAAGGCCGGCCGGAAGATGGTCCTCGACAGCTTCGTCCAGCCGGCCTGAAGCGGTCCCGTGCGGGCCCGACCTGCGCCAACCGGGGAGCGGCGATCAGGTGGCGACCCCCTCCGGCAGGCAGATCGCGGAGATCCGCGCCGACCTCCCCCCAACCCCCTGTGTGGTTTTCATCACAAGTCGTCGTGCCGTTCAGCCCCCTCCCGTTTCTCAACGGCATGGTGCGGCGCGACAATTGCTCGTTCATCACCATCCGCTTACCGTATCGGGAGAAGCAAGCGGACTTGTCCACCGCCTGCGTCAACCCCGACCGGAACCGTTACGGCCCGCGAGGCTTTGAATCGCCAGTAGAACACAGGAGATACGGGACACGAGAGGGCACACGATAGTCGGCACCGCAAGTCCAGTGGGAGTGTTGATCCGTGAAGAGACGACGCGCACGACTTGAACTGGTTGATGACCGCTCGATCCGGGTGCACCGCACTCGCTTCGAGGAGGAACGCAACCCGCCACCGATCCAGCCGATGACGGCCCGCCAGGCCGAGTATCTGGACGCCCTCGGGTCCCATCCGCAAGTCATCGTCCTCGGCCCTGCCGGCACCGGCAAGACCTACATCGCCGGAACCCGCGCCGCCGACCTCTTGCGCCAGCGCCGCGTCGCCAAGGTGGTGATCACCCGGCCGAACGTGCCCTCCGGCCGTTCCCTCGGCTTCTTCCCCGGCAGCATCGAGGAGAAGATCGCCCCCTGGGTCGCGCCCCTCACCGAGACGATGAAGGAGCGCATGGGCGACGGCGCCTTCGAGATTGCCGTCAAGGCCGGCGACATCGAGGTCGTCCCCTTCGAGGTGATGCGGGGCCGCACCTTCAAGAACTGCCTGGTGATCCTCGACGAGGCCCAGAACACCACCCCCGCCGAGATCAAGATGTTCCTGACCCGGATCGGCGACGACACCCAGGTCATCATCAACGGCGACGTCTCCCAGACCGATCTGCGCGAGACCTCGGGGCTGCGCACCGTGATCCACCTGGTCAAGAGCCGGATGATGCCGATCCCGATCGTCGAGTTCGGGCTGGACGACATCGTGCGCTCGGGGATCTGCGCCGAGTGGGTGCGGGCCTTCGAGGAAGCGCGGGTGTGAGACCCCGACGCCTGCCCGGCCGGAGGGTCGGGCAGGTCGCCCGGGACGACCATCCGAGAACGAGCTTGAACCGGCAGGATGACGTTTCATCCTCCTTCGTCACGTTGGATTGACGTGCCAGCGCATCGCACGTCTCCTGTGCGATGCGTTTTCTGTCTGATCTGAGCGGTAAATGTATAGCGCCACTCCCCTCTCCCCGCCCGCGGTGAGAGGGGATTTCATTGGTTTCGGAACAGAGTGGCCGGTAAGCGTGTGATCGTCGACGAGAACGGGGAAGACACACGCCAGGCCCGGCCCGGAAATCTGCCGCAGCGCGAGCAACCATCACGCCTCCCATCGTCTTGAGGGTCTGCCGCCTCACGCACCCAGGACGCGATCCATGGCCCATCTCCTCGTCATCGGCGCCAGCCAGGGCATCGGCCTGGAGACGGTGAAGGCGGCGCTCGCCGCGGGGCATCGGGTGCGCGCCTTCGCCCGCTCGGCGGGCGACATCGCCCTGTCCGATCCGAATCTCGAGCGCTTTCCCGGCGATGCGACGTCGGCGCCGGACGTCGCCGGCGCCCTCGGCGGGATCGATGCCGTGGTGCAGGCCCTCGGCGTGCCGGTCCGCGACCTGCTCGGTCCGGTACGGCTGTTCTCGAACGCCACCAACGTCCTGGTGCCGGCAATGGAGGCGGCCGGCGTGCGCCGGCTGATCGCAGTGACCGGGTTCGGCACAGGCGATAGCCGCGAGGCGATCGGCCCGCTGCAGCGCCTGCCGTTCCGCCTCGTCTTCGGTCGCGCCTACGACGACAAGGACGCGCAGGAGATGCGCATCCGCCGCTCGTCCCTGGACTGGACCTTCGTGCGCCCCGGCGTGCTCACCGGCGGGCCTGCGACCGGGCGCTACCGGGTGCTGGACCGGCCCTCGTCGTGGACGAACGGGCTGATCGCCCGGGCGGACGTGGCGCAGTTCATCGTCCGGGACCTCGAATCCCGCGACCATGTCGGGCGCGCCGTCGTGCTCATCAGCCACGCGCTCCCGCTCTGATCCCGCACCATGGACAAGATCCTCTACTACGCCGTCACCCTCGTCGAATCCGTCCTCGGCGTGTTCGGGGTGCGGGCGTTCTACGACCAGCCCCGCTACGCCGTGGTCGAGCGGCTCGATCGCGGCGTCGAGATCCGCGCCTACGAGCCGCGCCTCGCGGTCGAGACCGACGCGCGCGGCCAGGGCGACGGCGAAGCGTTCGGGCGACTGTTCCGTTACATCACCGGCGCGAACCGGACCGGCGGCCGGATCGCCATGACGGCTCCCGTGGAAGCCGGCGGGCAACGGATCGCCATGACGGTGCCGGTCGAGCAGGGGACCGGCGGGACGATGCGGTTCTTCCTGCCGCACGCCGTCGCGGCGGCCGGCGCCCCGGAGCCGACGGAAGCCGGCGTGCGCCTCGTCGAGATCCCGCCGGAGCGGATCGCCGCCCTGCGCTTCTCCGGCCGCATCACCCCCGAGGCGCGGGCCGCCCAGGAGCGCGTCTTGGCGGAGGTGCTGCGCCAGGCCGGCCGGACACCGGCGGGCCCGCCGCTCTTCATGGGCTACGATCCGCCCTTCGCGCTTCCCTTCCTGCGGCGCAACGAGGTGGCCGCGCGGCTGGGGACGTGACCGGCCCTCGTCTGCCAGGCTTTCAGTCGCGAAAGCGCTCCGCCCGCCCGTGCGGCGCGTCGTAGTCCAGCACCGGCCCGAGGGGCACGATCCCGGTCGGGTTGATGGTCGGATGGCTCTCGTAATAGTGCCGCTTGATGTGGGTGAGGTTCACCGTCGGGGCGATGCCGGGGGTCTGGTAGAGGTCGCGCAGGTAGGGCGCAAGGTTCGGGTAGTCGGCGATCCGGCGCAGGTTGCACTTGAAGTGCCCGACATAGACCGGGTCGAACCGCACCAGCGTGGTGAAGAGCCGGATGTCGGCCTCGGTCAGGCGTCCGCCGACCAGGTAGCGGGCGCGGTCGAGGCGGGCGTCGAGGGCGTCGAGTTCCTCGAACAAGGCCGTCACGGCCTCCTCGTACGCGTCCTGGCTGGTCGCGAAGCCGGCCTTGTAGACCCCGTTGTTGACCCGGTCGTAGACCCGGGCGTTTACGGCGTCGATCTCGGGGGCCAGTTCCTCGGGGCAGAGGTCGGGGCCGCCCGGAAAGGCCGCGTTCAGCATCCGGATGATCTCGGCCGACTCGTTCGACACGATGGTGCCCCGGACCCTGTCCCACAGCACCGGCACCGTGACCCGGCCGCTGTAATGCGGGTCGGCCTTGCCGTAGACCTCGTAGAGGCGGCTCGCGCCGTTGACCGTGTCCGGCCCGGCGCCCGGGCTGTCGCCGAACACCCAGCCCTCGCGGCCCATCTGCGGGTCGACCACCGAGACCGTGACGGCGTCCTCCAATCCCTTGAGCGCTCGCACGATCAGGGTGCGGTGGGCCCACGGGCAGGCGAGCGAGACGTAGAGGTGGTAGCGCCCGGCCTCCGCCGGAAAGCCGCCCGCGCCGCTCGGGCCCGGGGCGCCGTCGGGCGTGACCCAGTTGCGGAAGGCCGCGTCCTTGCGCATGAAGCGCCCGCCGGTCTTGCCCGTGTCGTACCATTGGTCGTGCCAGACGCCGTCGACCAGAAGTCCCATCGCACCCTCCCTCGCCCGTCGGCTCGAAGGTGGGGCGGCCGCCCGGCGCCGCAATGGTCCCTCGCTCAGATCCCGGCCTCGGCGGCGGAATCGAGGCCCCGCGCGCCCGCTTCCTCGACGTCGAACCGGTCGGCCGGCACCCGCGCGAGGAAGCGCTCCGCCACCTCGACCAGCAGCAGGTGCGGGCGCACCCGCTCGACGTAGGACCAGTCGAGGCTCGCCGACCAGACGAAGTGCAGCTCGCGAAAGCTCTCCGCCAGGAGCCCGGTCAGGAAGATCGGGTGGAAGTGCGAGCAGGAATCGCCGAACAGCATCAGCGTGCGCGGGTCGGCGGTGGGGCTCTCGTTGCGGAACACCACGTGGGCGCCGACATGCAGGTCGGCCGCCGTGCCCCGCGCCTCGTGGCCCGCGACGAGCGGGTTGGCGAAGACCCGCACGGCATCGCGCTGGACCTCGTAGATCCGCATCGTCTCGCGCAGGGGCGGTTCGACCTTGGCGCCGAGGTCGAGCACGCCGTCGTGGTCGTGGAACGGGCGGCCCGCGAGATCGGGCGGCGGCGCGGCCCCGAGCGCCCGCATGATCTCGCCGTAGGCCAGCCGGCAGCCGTCCTGGCTCCAGTGGGTGTCGGTGCGAAGATAGAGCGGCGGCTCGACGTCGCGCGCCGCCCGCAAGGGCCCGACGAGATCGATCCAGGCCCGGGCCGCCGGCGAGCGGGCAAGGCGCGCGCCGAGGCGGCGGGCCGGCGACAAAGCCGGATCGAGGGGAAGCCCGTCGAGGCGGTCGTCGTAGATGCTGAGCTTCTCCGGCACCGCGACGTGGAAGGCGCGCGCGCCGAGCGCCGCGGCCCTCGCGGTGCGGGCCTCGATCAGCCGGCGCCAGCGCCACAGCCGCCACGCCACGGGAAGGCTCGCCCGGTACTGCCGGAGCACCCGGTTGGTGCCGCCGGTCAGGAAGAGCCATCCGTCCCGGCCGCGATGGACCATGTCGCTCGTGTCGCGCATCGGCGCCGTGTAGCCGGACGGCGGCGGCGTGAACAGCGTGCGGCGGCCCTGGCCTTTCCCCGGGCCCGCGCCATTTCGCAGGCAGGATGCCGCAGAACCCCCTGATCCTCACCCTGGAACTCGACGAGGCCGCCTTCGCGGAGTTCGACGGCCAGCGCCGGCGCTACTTTCCGGAAAGCCTCAACAAGATTCCGGCCCACGTCACGCTGTTCCACCACCTGCCCGGCGAGGAGGAGCGCGGGATCGTCGAGACCCTGGCGGCGGAGATGCGAGCGGAGGGCCCGATCCCGGTCAAGGTCGCGTCCTTGCGCTTCATCGGCCGCGGCGTCGCCTACGCGCTCGAGGCGCCGCGCCTGTCGGCCTTGCGCGGGCGGCTCGCCGCGACCTTCGAGCCCTGGCTGACGCCGCAGGACCGGCAGGGCTACCGCCCGCACGTCACGGTGCAGAACAAGGTCGCGCCGGAAGACGCGCGGGCGCTGCACCGCGAGCTCGAGGCCGCCTTCGTGCCCCGGGAGATCGCCGGCACCGGGCTCCTGCTCTGGCGCTACCTCGGCGGGCCGTGGGAGGCCCGGGGACGTTTTCCGTTCGGGGGCGCGTGATGGTGCCGATTCCGTTCCAGAGTCATGCCACGGCCGTGTGGCGGCGCCTGCGCCTGAACGAGATCGGGCCGCTGGCCTCGCTGCTCGCCGTCAGCCTGTTCGGCTTCGGGTTCCTCAAGCTCGCCGACGAGATCCGCGAGGGCGGCTCGTTCGGCTTCGACGACCGGCTGCTCCTGGCGCTCCGGGTGCCCGGCGACCTCGCCCAGCCGATCGGACCGTCATGGCTGCCGGAGACGATGCGGGACATCACCGCCTTCGGCAGCGT
The DNA here is from genome assembly GCF_003173755.1 of Methylobacterium terrae. NCBI lineage: Bacteria > Pseudomonadati > Pseudomonadota > Alphaproteobacteria > Hyphomicrobiales > Methylobacteriaceae > Methylobacterium > Methylobacterium terrae. The sequence continues at coordinate 58,338 of NZ_CP029553.1, read as the reverse complement.
GTTCGGCATCGTCTACGTCACGGCCTGCGTGGTGCTCTACCTCGCGATCACGGCGCGGCGGCGCGCCGCCCTGTTCGTCGTGATCGCGATCGGCGGCGGCGAGCTCCTGTCGACTGGCCTGAAGCTGTTCTTCCGGCGCCCGCGGCCGGAGCTGGTGCCGCACGGCATGGAGACCTTCACGGCGAGCTTCCCGAGCGGCCACGCCATGCTGTCGGCGATCGCCTACCTGACGATGGCGATCCTGCTCGCCCGGGTCGAGCGCTCGCGCAAGGTCAAGGCCTTCGTGATGGGGCTCGGCGTCGTCACGACGCTGCTCGTCGGGGTGAGCCGGATCTATCTCGGCGTGCACTGGCCGAGCGACGTGCTCGCCGGCTGGTGCATCGGCGCCGCCTGGGCTTCCCTGTGCTGGTTCGTCGCCCTGCAGCTCCAGCGCCAGGACGTGGTGGAGGCCCCCGACCCGCCGCCGGCCTGAACAGGGACTCACGCGGGGCGCTTGCGCGCCGCCCCGCCCTCCCATAGCCAAGTGCGGGAGACGAGCGGGAGGAACGCCGTGGACTACGAGAACATCCGGGTCGAGACGCGCGGGCGCGTGGCGCTCGTCACCCTGCACCGGCCGGCGGCGCTGAACGCCCTGTGCAACGCGCTGATCGCCGAGCTGAACCACGCCCTCGACGGCTACGAGGCGGACGAGGGCATCGGCTGCATCGTCATCACCGGCTCGGAGAAGGCTTTCGCCGCCGGCGCCGACATCCGCGAGATGCAGGACCGCACCCACCCCGAATTCTACATGGCCGACCCGTTCGGCGAGTGGGACAAGGTCGGCCGGCGCCGCAAGCCGATCATCGCCGCGGTGGCGGGCTACGCCCTCGGCGGCGGCTGCGAGCTGGCGCTGATGTGCGACTTCATCCTGGCCGCCGACACCGCCAGGTTCGGCCAGCCCGAGATCAAGCTCGGGGTGATCCCGGGCGCCGGCGGCACCCAGCGCCTCACCCGCGCGGTCGGCAAGGCCAAGGCGATGGAACTCTGCCTCACCGGCCGGATGATGGACGCGGCCGAGGCCGAGCGCTCGGGCCTCGTCGCCCGGGTGGTGCCGGCGGCCGAACTCCTCGACGAGGCCATGAAGGCCGCCGAGACCATCGCGTCGATGTCGCTGCCCGCTGTGATGGTGGCCAAGGAGAGCGTCGACCGCGCCTTCGAGACCACGCTGACCGAGGGCATCCGCTACGAGCGCCGGGTGTTCTACGGGCTGTTCGCCACCCACGACCAGAAGGAAGGCATGACGGCCTTCGTCGAGAAGCGCAAACCGAACTTCGAGAACCGCTGATGAGCCTCGCTTATGCCGACGTCGAGGCCGCGTCCCGCCGGATCGACGGCATCGCCCACCGCACCCCCGTCCTCACCTCCCGCACCGCCAACGCGCAGACGGGCGCCACCCTGTTCTTCAAGGCCGAGCCGCTGCAGCGCGCCGGCGCCTTCAAGTTCCGGGGCGCCTGCAACGCCATCGGGGCACTCTCGCCCGAGCAGCGCAGGCGCGGCGTGCTGGCCTTCTCGTCCGGCAACCACGCCCAGGCGATCGCCTATGCGGGGGCGCTGCAAGGCGTGCCGACCGTGATCGTGATGCCGCACGACGCGCCCGCCATCAAGGTCGCGGCGACCCGCGGCTACGGCGCCGAGATCGTCGTTTACGACCGCTACAAGGAGGACCGCGAGGAGGTGAGCCGGCGGCTCGCCGAGGCGCGCGGCCTGTCGGTGATCCCGCCCTACGACCATCCGGACGTGATCGCCGGCCAGGGCACGGCGGCAAAGGAGCTCATCGAGGAGGTCGGCCCCCTCGACGTGCTGCTCGTCTGCCTCGGCGGCGGCGGGCTGCTCGCCGGCTCCTGCCTCGCCGCGCGCGCCCTGTCGCCGGGGGTCGAGATCTGGGGCGTCGAGCCGGAGGCCGGCAATGACGGCCAGCAATCGCTCGCCAAGGGCGAGGTGGTGCGCATCCCCGTACCGGTCTCGATCGCCGACGGCGCGCTGACGACGCATCTCGGACAGCACACCTTCCCGATCATCCGGCGCGAGGCGGCCGGCATCGTCACCGCGACGGACGCGCAGCTCGTGTCGGCGATGCGGTTCTTCGTCGAGCGGATGAAGCTCGTCGTCGAGCCGACCGGGTGCCTCGCTGCGGCCGCCGCCTTCGAGGGCGCGGTGCCGGTGACGGGCAAGCGCGTCGGCGTGATCCTGTCGGGCGGCAACGTCGACCCGGCGGCGCTCGCCCGTCACCTCGCCGCATGAGTCCTGCGACGCAAGAGGACCTGTTCGCCGTCCTCGACCGCCTCGGGGTCGCCCACGCCACCGTGGCGCACGTGCCCGTGCACACGGTCGCGGAATCCCGCGACCTCAAGGCCGGGATGCCGGGCGGCCACTCGAAGAACCTCTTTCTCAAGGACAAGCGCGGGCGGCTCTTCCTCGTCGTCGCCGAGGCCGAGGCGCGGATCGACCTCAAGCGCCTGCACGGGCCGCTCGGCGCCACCGGCCACCTCTCCTTCGGCTCGCCGGAGCTGCTCTACGAGCGCCTCGGCGTGCGCCCCGGCTCCGTGACGCCGTTCGGCCTCATCAACGACCGCGACGCCACCGTCGCGGTGGTCCTCGATGCCAGGCTGATGGCGCACGATCCGGTCAACTTCCACCCGCTCCACAACGGCGCCACCACGGCGGTCGCGCCGGCTGGCCTGATCCGGTTCCTGGAGGCGACGGGGCATCCGCCGCGGGTGATGGCGCTGCCGGAGCCGGCGGGGGAGGATCGGGCGGAATAGCCGGAGCGCCGTCTCCTCGGCGAGGCGCAGCGACTTCGACACATCAGGGTCATTCCGGGCTCCGCTCTCGCGGCCCCGGAGTGTGACGCGGTGCGCGGAGAGAGCGTGGCCTCGGTCGAACCGCCGTCTCACGCAGCCCCTCTCGTCGCGCTCCGCGCAGCCTGGATCGCCGCCTGGTTCGCCTCCGCCCAGCGGATCAGCCCGCGCATCGGCACCAGGAACGAGATCCCGAGCGGCGTCAGCCGGTACTCGACCCGCGGCGGCACCTCGGCGTGGACCTCGCGGGCCACGAAGCCGTCCTGCTCCAGGCGGCGCAGGGTCTTCGACAGCATCTGCTTCGAGACGTCGCCGATCTCGCGCTCGAGCTGGCTGAACCGCTTCACCCCCGGTGCCAGCGTCGCCAGCACCAGCAGGCTCCACTGATCGCCGATCCGGTCGAGGACGTCGCGGATCGCGCAAGGTTGCCCGAAGTTGTCGGCCGGCAACACCTCGTCGAGCACAGGCACCTCTCCATGGTCACCGCGCGATGACCTGGTCGCTCGACGGTGACGTCTTGCGCGAGGTCCGGCGGGGGTCTAGCTCTGTCCACGGTCTCGAACATAGACCAGATCGCGAAACCAAACCAAGAGAGTGTCATGGCCAAGGTTGCCGTCATCGGCGCGACCGGGAACGTCGGCGCGCGCATCGTCGCCGAACTGGCAGCGCGGGGCCACCGCGTCACCGCCGTCTCGCGCCACCCGGGCGCCGCCGCGCCGCAGGTCGAGCCCGCCGCCGGCGACGTGCGGGATGCCGCGGGCTTGAGCCGGCTGCTCGCCGGGCACGACGCGGTGGTGAGCGCGGTGCGCTTCCGCGACACCGACCCGGAGGCGCTGATCGGCGCGGTGCGGGATTCGGGCGTCACGCGCTACCTCGTGGTCGGCGGCGCCGGCTCGCTCGAGATCGCGCCCGGGCAGCGGCTCGTCGACCAGCCGGACTTTCCGGCCGCCTACAAGGACGAGGCCCTGCGCGGCGCGGCGTTCCTCGACGCGCTGCGCGAAGTCACCGACCTCGACTGGAGCTTCCTGTCGCCCTCGGCGCTGATCGAGGCGGGCGAGCGCACCGGCCGGTTCCGCCTCGGCCGCGACGCGCTGCTCGTCGGCGAGACCGGCAGCCGCATCTCGTACGAGGATTACGCCGTCGCCCTCGTCGACGAGATCGAGCGCCCGGCGCACCTGCGCCAGCGCTTCACCGTCGGCTACTGACGGACAAGCGAGGCGAGGGACCATGCCCGGCCCGATCACCGTGACGTGCCTCTACGATCCGCTCTGCGGCTGGTGCTACGGCGCCCATCCGGCGCTGGCCTGGCTTCGCGCCCGGGACGACGTGGCCCTCGCCGTGCTGCCGGTCGGCCTCTTCGCCGGGCCGGGCGCCGTCCCGATGGATGCGGGCTTCTCCGCCCATGCCTGGTCGGCCGACCGGCGCATCGCCGCGCTCACCGGCCAGCCCTTCGGCGAGGCCTACCGGACGCGGGTGCTGGAAGCCCGCGGGGGCCTGGTCGATTCGGGACCCGCGACCCTGGCGCTCACCGCAATCCACCTCGCCGCGCCCGACCGGGAACCGGACGCCCTCGCGGCGATCCAGGGAGCGCGCTACGTCGCGGGCCGCGACATCGGCGACCCCGGGACCCTGGCGGAGATCCTGGAGGAGACCGACCTCGCACCCGCCGCCGCCCTCCTGCGCGAGGCCGGCCCGGCCTTGCGCGAGGCGGCCGCCGCCCGCATGGCGGCGGGCCGGGCGGCGATGGCCCGGCACGGCCTGCGCGGCGTGCCGGGCCTGGTGGTCGGGGGCGGGGAGGGACGCGGCGTCGACGGCACGCACCTGTTCGGCGACCGCGACGACCTCCTGCGTGAGCTCCGGGACGCGGCAGGCTGAGGAGAGTTGCACCACGGTCCACGACACGGCTTTCTGGCTGCGGCGGCAACTCCTCTCACCCGCGACCGCATCCCGAGGTGTCGGTCGATTGAACATCGACTGACCTCGAAGGAGGGATGCAGGGATCGCACAGGCAGCTGGAGCCCTCCTTCGAGGTCAGTTCATCTGCGATGGCCGACACCGCTTGGTCGATGCGGAGGGCGCGTCGGTCGTCGCAGCTCACGAGAAGCGCATCGCGGACCTCGAAACGGAGAAGGCGCTGCTCGCCGAAAAGGTCGCCTCCTGCGGCAAGCCGCTGGCAAGTTTCAGCGAGACCTATCGAACCGCGTTCGACTACCTTGCAAACTCTGGCATTTGCCCCGGATCGAGGAATCGCAGGGCCGTGCTCAAGCTGGTCTTCGTGAACCGGCTGCCGTACTTGCGCGGAGAGGGTTATCGAACCGCCAAGATTTCCGCACCCATCAGGCTGCCATGAGACATGACGATGGGAAAACAGGGGATGGTGCGGGCGGTCGGACTCGAACCGACATATCCGTGAGGACGGCGGATTTTGAGTCCGCTGCGTCTACCAATTCCGCCACGCCCGCGCGCGGTGAAGCCCCTCTCCTGTGCCGTGCGAAGCGGGAGCGTGTCAATCCCGCGCGGTGCGGCCGGAGCCCTGGCGGTGCGGGCCGCGCTGGTCCTTCGAAGCCGCGTCCTTGCCCGCGTCCTTGCCCGCGTCCTTGGCCGTCTCGGGCGCTTCGTTGATGCCCGGCGCGATCCCGGGGGCGATCTGCTCGGCGCTCGGGCCCGCCTTCGGATCGGGCGCCGGCAGGGTCGAGACGTCGTGCGAGCCCTTGACGGTGGTGGTGTTTCCGGCGGGCGCGACCGCGGTCCCTTCCGGCCGCCGCGGCCCGAGGCGGTCGACGAAGGCGCTGAACGCGTCGCGCAGGCGGTCGCCGTGCTCGGCGTAGGCGCCGACCGAGACCGTCGCGGTCATGCCGGCGACCAGCGCCAGGTTCGGCGGCACCTGCTCGATGCGTATGCGCACCGGCACCCTCTGGGCAAGGCGCACCCAGGTATAGACCGGATCGACGCTGGGAAGCCCCTGCGTGCTCGCCGCGGCGTTCGGGGTGCTGATGCCGCGGGTGATGCTGTCGACCCGGCCGCGGACCGGCTCGGCATAGCCCATCAGCGCCGCGCTCGCCGGGTCGCCGACCCGGATGTGGTCCATCTTGGTCTCCTCGAAATAGCCGTCGATCCAGTACGAATCGCCATCGATGACCGAGATGTTGCGGGTGCCGGCGGTGGCGTAGTCGCCGACCCGCAGGAGCAGGTTGGTGACGTAGCCATTGACCGGGCTCCTCACCTCCGTGCGCTTCAGGTTGATCTCGGCCTGCGCGGCCTGCGCCTGCGCCGAGGCGAAGGCGGCCTCCGCCTGCTTGGCGGTGCCGGCGAATTGCTGCTTCTCCTCGATCGAGGTCGAGACGGTGGTCAGCGCCTCGCGCCGCGCGGCCTGGGCACGCTTGACCTGGAGGTCGGCCGCCCGGTTCTCGACCTCGGCCTTCGCCGAATCGAGCGCGATCTTGAAGTCGAACGGGTCGATCACGTAGAGCACGTCGCCCTTGCGGACGAGCTGGTTGTCGACGACGCGCAGCTCCGTGATCTGGCCGGAGACCTGGGGGGCGACGCTCGCCACCTGGACACGCACCCGCCCGTCCCGGGTCCAGGGCGCGGTGACGTAGTATTGCCAGACGATCAGCGCCGCCGCGCCGGCCAGCACCAGCACCACCAGCGTCGCCAGAATCCGCAGGAGCCGCCGTCCCCGGGTCGTGCGCTTGACCGCCACCGTTTCCTCCTCAGACCAGCACGATCAAGAGCGCCAGGATGCAGACGTAGAGTCCCGCCTCGGCGAGCGGCGGGTTCGCGAAGACGCGCTCGAAGCGCACGAGCCTAAGGAGCGGCCGTACGGCCAGCAGGACCGCGAGGGCCGCGACCGCGTAGGCGACGAAGGGAGAGACCAGCACCCCGCCGATCGTCAGTTCATGAAACATAGCCCGCCCGGTTCCCGGCCTCCCACAGGCCGAGGCGCCGCAGCACCCGGCCCTGCCCCTCGACGACATAGGACGCGGTCGTGAGGTCGGCCACAATCCGTGTTGCGGTGCGGCGCGACTCCGCCGGGGCGGTGCGGGCCGCCTCGAGCAGGGCGGCGCCCGCCTCGCGGAGCGGCTCCGCCTCGGCACGCCCAAAGGCGGCGCGGGCCCGGGCCACGGCATCGTCGTAGGCCGTCACGCCCGCGAGCCGGTTCAGGCCCGCCTGCGCTCCCGCCGCGGCCGTGTCGAGGGCCGCGAGCGCGAAGGCGTGCCGCAGGGTGGCGCGGCGCAAGGCGCCCGCCGTGCCGGCCCAGCCGGCGAACTGCACCAAGCGGTCGGCATCGAGGTTGACCCGCTCGTCGGCCTCCTGCGGCTCGCCCGACAGGGCCTCGATCACGTCGGCGCGGGCGGCCTGGAGCGACCAGCGCCGGCGCTGGGCGTTCGTGGTCGGCAGCACGATCCGGATCACCAGGAACAGGATCAGCCCGGAGACGCAGAACAGCACGGTCGCGTTGACGTAGGATTCCGGGTTGTAGGGCTGCGGGTTCGCCGGCGACAGCACGACGGGGAAGAACACCAGCAGGATGAATCCGAGGCTCGCGGTCGCGGGCCGCAGGCTGAGCAGGCAGGCGACGATGATGACCGGCGCCATCGCGATGGCGAGCAGCGGGAAGCCCTGGCCGCCGTCGAGCACGATGAACTCGACGATGCCGGCGCAGGCCGCCGCGAGCGGCATCCCCCACAGCGCGCCGGTGGCGAAGCCGACCGGGTTCGGGTTGATCGAGGCGAGCGCCGCGAAGGCCGAGACCTGGAGCAGAGCCGCCGAGGTGGCGGGCCAGCCGCTGAGCACGAACAGCGCGGCGCTGATCGCGATCGTGATCACCACCCGGGCGGCGTTGCGCAGCGCGTCCGGAAAGTCGCGGTGCACCGGCAGGCGCATGTCGCGCAAGGGGGCGCGCCCGGTCTCCAAAGCCTCGATCCCGTCCTCGGCGAGCCGGTCCTGGCGCAGGAGGTCGATGGCGCGCCGGTGCAGCAGCACCGCGTCGGGGGTCGCGGCGGCGCCCGCCGCGAGAGCGTCGAGGCGGGCCACCAGGCCGGGCAGGGCGTCGCGGTCGCCGTCGAGGCCGGCGAGCACCCTGGCGCGCAGGCCGTCCGGATCGCCGGTGCGCGCGACGGCGAGCGCGAAGGAGCGGGCGGCCGCGACCGAGGCGAACAGGGCCGCCACCGCGCTGCGCGCCCCCGCCGCCCGGTTCTCGCCGTCGTGGAACTCGGTCGCGACCACGCCGATCGCGTCGCGCGGGGCGGCCGCCAGGCCCATCGTGTCGGCGGCGCTCTCGGGGCCCGGGTCGCCCTCCCGCACCGCCCGGCGGACGAAGTCGCGCACCGCGCCGCGCGCCCGTCCCATGCCGGCGCTGAGGTCGGGGAAGATCGAGGGCGCCCCGAGCGCGTCGTTGATGAAGGTGATCGACACGATGCCGAGCGCGATCGCGGCGACGCGGGCGATGCCGGATTCGAACACCGATTGCGGCGCGTCGATGTTGTTGATCGCGATGATCGCCACCGTGTAGCCCGACAGCATGGCGCCGTAGGCCTTGGTGCCCTGGAGGTAGTTGGCGACGAAGACGCAGAGCCCCATCCAGAGCGCGAAGGCGACCAGCATCTCGACCCGGTCCTGCCCGAACAGGGCGGTGAACAGGATCGCGACGGCAAAGCCGACCAGCGTGCCGAGGAAGCGGTAGGCCGCCTTCGACAGGGCCTGCCCGCGCCGTGCTTGAGCCAGGATCGCCACCGTGACGGCGGCCGAGGAGGCGCTCTCGAGCTGGAGCCAGAACCCGGCATAGAGGGCCAGTATCATGGCGAGCCAGATCCGCAGGGCATAGGCCCAGGAGGCGAGGGGCGGCGGCTCGATCCGGTCGAGGAGCGCGTCGATCCAGGCGCTCCGCCGACTCGCCTCCGCGGTGTTCACCTCGGCCATCCGGCCCCCCCGAGATCGACGTCGTCACGATCGATACCGCCGAGAACGACGCCGTCGAGATCGATCGCGCCCGATTGGGATGCACGATTCGAATTCGATGGTAGGGTAGCGGCAACCGGGCAGCGACCCGGCCCGCGGCCGCACGCCGTGCCAGAACAGCCAGCCGAGGAAGCGCCGATGAGCAAGCCAGAGATCCGCGTCGCGACGTTCGCGGGCCCCGGGGCGGAACCCGTGATCCAATCGGTGCCCTGGCCGAAGGTTCCGCGCAAGGCGGCGCTGATCAAGGTCGGCGCCTGCGGCGTCTGCGGCACCGACCAGCACATCCTCAAGGGCCACTGGCCGAAGCCCCTGCCGTGGCCCTTCACGCTGGGGCACGAGATCGGCGGCGTCATCGTCGAGAAGGGCGACGAGTTCACCGCCGACTTCATGGAGAAGCCGCTCCAGGTCGGATCGAAGGTGATGATCCCGCCGCTGATGCCGTGCGGGCACTGCTATTACTGCGTCCATTATCCGGAGCAGGCCAACAAGTGCCTGACCCCGGTCTATTACGGGCGCTACCTCGGCTTCGACAAGGCGCCGCACCTGTGGGGCGGCTGGGCCGAGTACGTCTACGTCGACCTCGAGATGCTGCCGGGCACCAAGGTCTACAAGCTGCCCGACGACATGTCGCTGCGCCTCGGTGCGCTCTCCGAGCCGCTGACCTCCTGCATCCGCGCCTTCAACCGGGCGACCCGGGCCGGCGGCTTCAAGTGGGGCGACACCGTGGTGATCCAGGGATCAGGGCCGATCGGCATCCTGGCGGTGGCGGCCGCCCAGGAGATGGGCGCCGGGCGGGTGATCTGCGTCGGCGCGCCGGAGGAGCCGCGCCTCGCGCTCGCCCGAAAGTTCGGCGCCGAGGCGACCGTCGACATCACCGAGGTCACGACGCCGGAGGCCCGCATCGCGGCGGTGCGCGAGATCGTCGGCGGCTTCGGCGCCGACCTCGTCATGGATTGCTCGGGCCACCCGACGGCGGGGCCGGAGGGCATCGAGTTCCTGCGCGACGGCGGCACCTACGTGGAGATGGGCCAGTTCACGGATGCCGGGAAGATCGAGACCTCCTGGCACCGGATCTGCTCCAAGGACCTGAACGTGCTCGGCTCCTGGGCTTTCACCGGCAACGACCTGCCCCTCGGCGTCGACATGCTCTACCGCGCCCGGGACAAGTATCCCTGGCTCGAGATGCAGACGGTCTATCCCTTCACCCAGGAGGGCGTGTCGCAGGCGGTGAAGGACGCGATGGCGATGAAGACGGTGAAATCGACCATCGTGCCGTTCCCGGAACTCGTCGCCTAACCGCATGGCGGGACGGGCGCGAAGGCGCTAGGTCGGGGCTCCCGATTCGTGTTGCCGGAGCCTGCGCCGTTGCGTCCCGTCCTTCTCGCCGCCCTGTTCCTCGCCTGCGCGCCGGCCCTCGCCCACGCGCAGGCGGGTCCCCAGCCCACCGGTACCTGGCTCACCCCGGGGGGCGATTCGCAGATCCGCATCGCCCGCTGCGGCGCCGCCTATTGCGGCACCATCGCCAAGGTGATGGCCGGCGAGACCAAGGACGTGAACAACCCCGATGCCGGCTTGCGCGGCCGCAGCCTCGTCGGCGTGGCGCTGACCCGCGACATGCGCCCGTCCGGCGAGGGCTGGGAGGGCTCGCTCTACAATTTTCGCGACGGCAAGACCTATACCGGCAAGCTCGCCATGAAGGGGCCGAACGTGCTGGAACTGTCGGGCTGCGTGCTCGGCGGGCTGATCTGCAAGAAGCAGATGTGGACGCGGGTGGAGTAAGGGGCGCGCCGCGTCCGGAGAGGTCGCGACCACGATGACGGTCGCCGCCTGGATCGGCGTCGCGCCGCCCCTGTCCCGGCCTATTCCGTAGGCCACCCGCCCCCGCAGAAGGGTGGAGGGGTCGCGGGCGGCGCGGCTTACGGCTTGAGCTACAGCACCGCCGTCCCCGCCCGGCTCGCCACCCGGATCTGCCACAGGCAGAGCAGCGGCGTGACCACGAGCTCCATGCCGAGCGCCGCCAGCATGGTGAGCGAGGGCACCCCGGTCATCCACAGGCCGAGGAGCCGGGCGAGGCCGCCGAGCACCACCACCATGGTCAGGAAGCGGAACAGCGAGGTCTTGGTCTCGATCCCCGGGATCGTCGACCAGAACAGCAGGCCGATCCCGAGCAGCAGGCCCGACAGGTAGCGGAAATGGCTGTCGGTCGAGACGTCGAAGGCGCCGCCGCCGAGACCGGCCTGGCCGAACAGCACGCCGTAGAGCCCGCCCAGCACCGGCACGAGCCCCGCCACCGCCACCACGCGCTGAAGCGCCCGCCGTTCACCCTCGATGTCCATTCCGCCGAGTCCCGCATTCGCATCGCGCGCATGATCCCCACGACAATCTGCCGGGGGGCATCTGGTTCACACTCGGACGCGCATCGCCCCCTGAACCGCAGACGCCTGGCGGCAGGCTGCCGGTACGACGCAATCCATCCGGCTTGATAGATGCTTCGATCAGGCGCACTATCGAATCCCTGCATTCACCCCGGCTTCAGGGGACGCGGCTAAGATGGTGTGGGTCGAAGGAGACGAACAATGATCAGGATATACCTCTTCCTCATGGTATGCATTTTCGCGATGATGCCGATCATGGAGGCGATGGCCGGACCGAGCACATCGCAGCCGTAGCTTCAACATCTGATGCTCTTGTCCTTGATCAGGCCTTGTATGTACAGCAGGCGGCGGCGGTAGGATAGCAATCTCTCGATGTCGTCTGCTTGATTTCTTGCGTCTTTCCATTGCTCTGGCGCATGCCCGGCGAAAATCGATCTCGTTTTATCGAATATTTTAACTGCCTCATTTTGCTTTCGCTGGGCGCTGCAGATCAGATCTTTTGCGATCGTGTCCTTCTCTTCGAACTCGGCCATGGAAATGTCGGCCGAGGCGGAGGTGTCCAGCAGCGCGGCCTTGGCTTTTTCGATATCCTGTCGCGAGGCAGCGTTTTTCCGATTTTCGAGGCAATACATGTTGACCGCCGAAATAAACTTATTGTTCTCCTGCATTTCGTTCATAATATTCTCATTTTCGGTGAAAAATTTTTCCTGGCTCGAAAACCATACCATGTTATTCGCAGCTGAAACGTAAGATTGGAAGAATTTCTTGAACGCCTCGCTCGCATCCTGCAGGCAAGCACTGTTGTTGATGAGAGAAAATGGACTCTCCTCGATCTTCATGCCGGATGAGAATTGGCGCCACGATTTCGGTTCTTTACTTTTGGGGTCGCTGATTTGCTTGGATGTTAGTATATTCCGACCGATATCGATGATCTTCCGGTGCCGATCGATCAGAAGATAAGATCGAGCGTTGATCGTGCTGCTTCCATTCAGGATCGCAGCAACCATATAATGCGCGCGATACATCAGGAGCCAGCCGAAACTCTCCCGGTTACGCCTGATGATTGGCTCCTCCGATTTCATCCAGCCTTCGATGTCTTTGATGGCGGCATCGTCGTCGCCAGCGGCAGCGAGCAGATACGACGACAGTATGATCTGGTAAGGCAATCGAATCATCGTTTCATCATGGTAATAATTCAGATTTGGATCAACAGAAATGGCGGGCTCATCATCGTTGGCTAATTTTTCCTGACACTTGATGAAACGCATTTCGTATTCATCGATATATTTATTGCTTACATTTTTTGTGTATATATCTATGTCTTTTGCGGCCCGGCACGCCGATTTCCACAAAGCCCTGATAGCTAATTGAAAATCTCTATGACGCGCCGACGTGCTGGTCTTGTTTCGATAACGATTGGAGACACCGTAGACCAATTCTTGCCTGATTTTGTTGCGGTCGTCGGGCGGTATGAGCGTGTCGACGTTGTTGTAGGCACGATTATTATGAATGTATTTTATAATCTTGCCGAGCGGTACGATGTCGGTCTCACCGAATGTCTTCTCCCGCTGAAGGAGCTTGTCGTCTAAGCCCGCCTTGAAGCCGGCCTCGTTGGCGTAGTCTCGATCGCGGTCGATCGTCTCGCTCCAGGACTCCATGTATGAGATCAGGTTCTCGATACGATCGGCGCCGACGGTCGGTACGCCGACCGACGACGGAAAGGATTTTTCGGAGGTTGGATATGACGAGCCGCCGATCGCCGTCGTGACGGCCGAAAATTCGATTGAGCTGCCGGCAACGTTGAATTTCTGCAGACGTCTGATCCAGCTGTACTCACCGTCTGTCATTAAAAACAAAGTACATAGAAAGGATACGAGCAGAAAAGCGGCAGCCTTGATGTAGGATGCATTGTTGATATTGATTGTCGAAAAGATCCTTGCGAATCCGTATCCGAATGCGGCTCCGACGATCCAGGGGATCAGCACATCGACCAGCGCCTTGTCGATGCTCGACCCGTGGTAGATCAGACGCCCGGATGTGTAGAGGGCCGGCCAGATCAGAATGCCGAATAGAATCAGTAATAATGCGACCGCAACAATGGATTTGAAGCTCGAAAGCCATGACGATCCAGGCTGCTGACTATCCTGCGTGGCAGGTGTAGGCTTTGCACGAGCGACGACCCAAGACTGGACGGGTTTGACAACCGGAGAATTCTGAATAACGAATAGGTAGTAGAACGATATGGCCGCCAAGGCGCCGGTCAGGACAAAGATCATCTTGATTCCCGATCAGGTTGCGAGAACGTCATGACGTATGCACATTGCGGCACCATCATAAGGTCGGCAGCAATGCAGCCCCATTATGCCTCGGCGTGAAATTTGATCCGCCGATCGTGTCATCACATTTGTAGCTGTCGATAGAAGCGCCGGCAAGTCCTCAGCCCAAAGGAATGAGCGCTTCGATTTATCACGACCGACGCCGGACCTCCGATCAATCGTATCATATCATTATAAGATCTGACCACAAATTTTATTTCTGAATTTGCGATAATAGAAACGATTGCGTCGCCCGGAGTTCAAGGAAATGAAAGTCGATCGGAGGATCTTTGCTCGCCAAGACTGACGACGGTCCGAAGTCATGCCGGCTTCAGTGGACCGGCGCCGCCCGATCAACGGCGAAACCCGCCGAGGCAGGTGCCGACATGCGGCCGGCCGCCGGGGATGGGCTCGTGCCCATCTCGGCTCGAATCGCTCCGCGAGATGCGGAGACCTCACCAGTGGTGCAGCACCACCGCCTCGGCGAGGCAGGCCGGCTTCTCGGCGCCCTCGATCTCGACCGTTACCCCGTAGGTGACGCGCAGGCCGCGCGGCGGCACGTCGAGGGCGTTCGCCACCCGAACCCGCCCGCGCAGCCGGGAATTCACCACCACCGGCGCGGGGAAGCGCACCCGGTCGAGGCCGTAATTCAGGCTGAGGCGCAGGCCGTCGAGGCGGCGCACCCCGGCGATGAAGCGCGGCACCAGCGACAGGGTCAGGTAGCCGTGCGCCACCGTGGCGCCGTAGGGCGAGTCGCGCGCCGCCCGCTCCGGATCGACGTGGATCCACTGGTGGTCGTCCGTCGCCTCGGCAAAGCGGTCGATCATCGCCTGGTCGACGGTGACCCACTCGCCGACCCCGATCTCCTGCCCGATCGACGCCTTCAGGGCCTCCGGCCCGTCGAAGATTTCCATGCGGTCTCCTCCCGACGCGGTCCTCGCCGCCTCGCGGCACTATAGGACGCGAGGCGGCGTACGGCCACGCTCGATCGGGGATCGATACTCCGCCGGAGTGTTCTACTTAGTCCCGGAGGGTATCGGTCTGAAGGAGTGCCGTCAGTGGGCCAGAAGAGCGTGCGGGTCGCGATCGCGGGCGTCGGCAACTGCGCGTCCTCCTTCGTGCAGGGCCTGACCTATTACCGGGAAGCCGGCCCCGGCGAGGCGGTGCCGGGCCTGATGAGCCCCGATCTCGGCGGCTACCGTGTAGCGGACGTCACGGTGGCGGCGGCCTTCGACGTCGCGCGGGACAAGGTCGGCCGCGACCTCGCCGAGGCGATCCTGGCCGCGCCCAACAACACCGCCCGCTTCGCCGACGTGGCGCCGACGGGCGTCACCGTGGAGCGCGGCCCGACACTCGACGGGCTCGGCCGCTATCTGGAAGCGATCGTGCCGGAATCCTCCGTCCGGCCGGTCGACGTCGCCGCCAGCTTGCGGCGCGCACGCGCCGAGGTGCTGGTCTCCTACCTGCCGGTCGGGTCGCAAGCCGCCACCGAGTTCTACGCGGAAGCGGCGCTGGCGGCGGGCTGCGCCTTCGTCAACTGCATCCCGGTCTTCATCGCCTCGCATCCCGAATGGCGCCAGCGCTTCGCGGCCGCCGGGCTGCCGCTCATCGGCGACGACATCAAGAGCCAGGTCGGCGCCACCATCGTGCATCGGGCGCTCGCCCATCTCTTCCGCGAACGCGGCGTGAGGCTGGAGCGGACCTACCAGCTGAATTTCGGCGGCAACGCCGATTTCCGCAACATGCTGGAGCGCGAGCGACTCGAATCGAAGAAGATCTCGAAGACGCAATCGGTGCAGAGCCAGCTCGAGACCGCCCTGCCGCCCGACGCCATCCATGTCGGCCCGAGCGACTACGTGCCGTGGCTGAGCGACCGGAAATGGGCGCATATCCGCCTGGAAGGCACGGCCTTCGGGGGCGTGCCGCTGAACCTCGAGCTGAAGCTGGAGGTGTGGGATTCGCCGAATTCCGCCGGCATCGTCATCGACGCGGTGCGCTGCGCCGCACTGGCGCGGGAGCGCGGCATCGGGGGGGCGCTGGTCGGGCCGTCGAGCTGGCTGATGAAGTCGCCGCCGGAGCAGTTCACCGACGAGGAGGCGCACCGCAGGACGCTGGCCTTCGTGGCGGGGGAGGGGCGGTAGGACGCCCTCGGCTTCGCTCAGGCGTGTGAAGCCGTCGGCTTCACCGCGCGGGCTTGTGACATCGTGTCCGGAAGTCATCTTCCGGACACGATGTCACCTCGACCTGAGCGACGTCGCCGCTCTCAATACGACGGCCCGTACGAGTAGGACGTCCCGCCGTAGGGAGACGGGTACGTCGCCCCGACCGGCTGCCAGCCCTCATCGCCCCACGGATCGTACGAGCGGCCGCGCGCGGCGCGGACGACCGGTGCGAAGCCGTCCTGGTCGAGGCGCGCCCGCGCCTCACGGCGCGGCGAGGCCCGCCCGGCGAGGACGGTCTCGTCGCCGCCGATCACCACCCGGGTGTTGCCCATGCCCTCGGCCTTCACGAGGGCGTAGAGGGCCGCGGCCTTGCCCGGGGCGAGGCGCACGCAGCCGTGGGAGGCAGGACTGCCGAGGCGGCCGGTATGGGAGCTGCCGTGGATGGCGTGGCCACGTCCGGTGAAGAAGATCGCGTGCGGCATCGGCGCGTCGTCCCACTCGCGCGAGCGGTAATCGACCACCATGCGCGAGGGCGCGAACGCGCCGCGGGGCGTGCTGTAGCCGGCCATGCCGGTCGAGACCGGCCAGTCGTAGAGCGTCTGCCCGTCGCGCGTCACGGTCATTCGCTGGGTGGTCTTGTCGACCCGGATCAGGATCCCGGCCCGCGCCTCGGTCATCCCGGCACCGGCCCCCGCCACGCAGAGGGTGACGAGGAGAGCTGTTGCGGCGCGCATCGTGGAGACTTCCTCATCCGGACTGACGCGGGGGCGATATGCCACGCTTCGAGTGCCGGAAAGACGTGCGCGCCGCGTCAAGGTTCCCGGGTTTGACTGCGCAGATACCTCTACGTGCCAGCGACTTCCGGCTCCCAGCCGATCGCCCGGCGCAGGAAGGCGGCGCCGAGCGCCGCGAAGGCGGCGGTCTCGGCGCTGTTCTTGCCGTGGGAATGGCCGCCGGCCTCGGGCTCGTAGAAGCGGGCGTCGTAGCCGAGCGCCTGGAGCTTCGCCGCCATCTTGCGGGCGTGGCCCGGATGCACCCGGTCGTCGCGTCGCGTCGTGGCGATCAGGATCGGCGGGTAGGGCTTGCCGGCTTCCGCGACGTGGTAGGCCGAGATGGTCTGCAGGAAGGCCCAGTCCTCCGGGACGTCGGGATCGCCGTACTCGGCGATCCAGCTCGCGCCGGCGAGCAGCCTGGTGTAGCGCCGCATGTCGATCAGCGGCACGGTGCAGAACAGCGCCCCGAACCGCTCGGGGTAACGCGTCAGCATGTTGGCGACCAGGAGTCCGCCGTTCGAGCCGCCCTCGGCGGCGATGCGCTTGGGGTGCGTCACGCCGCGGCGCACGAGGTCGGCGGCCACCGCCGCGAAGTCGTCGTGGGTGAGCGCCTTGCCCTCGCGCCGCCCGGCCTCGTGCCAGCGGGTGCCGAACTCGCCGCCGCCGCGGATGTTGGCCACCACCCGGGTGCCGCCCTTGGCGAGCCAGAGCCGGCCGAGCACCGCCGAGTAACCGGCGAGGTTCGTCACCTGGAAGCCGCCATACCCTGACAGGTGCACCGGCGCCTCGCCGGTCTCTCCCGGCGGCCCGGCCTGGACGTAAGGGATGCGCTCGCCGTCGCTCGACACCGCCTCGTGCCGGGTCACCACCAGGCCGTCGGCCTCGAACAGGGACGGGGCCTGCTTCAGGAGCACCGGCGCGGCGAGGTCGGGATTCGACGCGAGCAGGGTCGAGGGGGTGACGGGGTCGTTCGCCGCCACCAGGAGGTCGCCGTTCGATTCCTCCTCCTCGCCGTCCATCGACCACACGCCGACCACGCCGAGCTCCGGCAGCCCCGCCACCCTGCTCTCGGTCCAGCCGCCCGCCGCGGGGGTGAAGACCGGAAAGACCGCCTTCAAGTCGTCGAGGACCGAGATCACCAGCCGACCGCCGGTCCAGAAGAAGCCCTGCAGCGCCCGGCGCGGACCGGGGGTGAACAGCACCTCCACGTCCCGCGCGCCGGCCAGGAACGCGTCGAGCCCGATGCCGAGCACGCTGTCGGCCGGATGGGTCGTCCCGCCCACCTCCCACGGCGTGCGGGTGCGGATGGCGAGGAAGCCGCGATGCCAATGGGCATCGGCATCGGTCGGGATGTCGAGGCGGGTCTTCGGGCCGGTGCGGTCGCCCAAGCCGATCGTGCCGTCGAAGAAGCCGGTCCGCTCGGCGAAGACCAGGCGCTCCGGTGTCGCCTCCCGGTCCGGATAGGCGTAGGCGACCATGCTGGTCGGACCGGCCGAGAAGATCACCGGGGCCTGGAGCGGGTCGGTGCCGCGCCGCCACAGCCGCACGGTGCGGGCGTAGCCCGCCGGCGTCGCGTGCTCCGGCCCGCCGAGGGGCGAGGCCAGGAGCAGCGTGTCGGGGTCGAGCCAGACCGGGATGCTCTTCGCTTCCGGCAGCGCGAAGCCGCCCTCGACGAAGCGGCGCTCGGAGAGGTCGAACTCGCGCACCACGGTCGCGTCGCCGCCGCCGCGGGAGAGCTGGACCAGCGCCCGCGCGTGGCTGCCCGGCAGGCTCGCGGCGCCGCTCCACACCCAGTCCTCGCCCTCGTCGCGGGCGAGCGCGTCGAGGTCGAGCAGCACGTCCCATGCCGGCTCGGGCTTGGGGTACTCGCTGTCCGTCGTTCGCCGCCACAGGCCGCGGGGATGCCCGGCATCCTGCCACAGGTTGTAGAACAGGCCGCCGCGCCGGGTGACGCCCGGGATCTTGTCCGGCCGGTCGAGGGCGGCCTTCAGGCCGTCGCGGTCGGCGGCGTAGCGCCCGTCGGCGAGGGCCGCGAGCGTGTCGGCGTTCTGCGCCTCGACCCAGGCGAGCGCCCGCTCGCCGTCGATCTCCTCGAGCCAGAGATGGGGATCGTCGTCGGGGGCCTGGAGGGTCGGGCGGGGATCGGGGGTGCGCGTCATGCCGGGCCCTTCGGGTTCGCGGGTCGGGTCAGATCTAGCCTGGCCGGGGGCGGGGTCCAGGGTGATGCCGCCGGGGAACGCCCCCGGGAGCATCGCGGGGAACGCCGCGCCCGGGAGCGCCCCACCGTCATACGGCTGCAACAGCCCGCCTGTTTGAGGGGAGGACAGGGCCCGGGTCGGCACCGGCCCGGGAGGACCCGCATGACCGGTACCGGCATCGCCGCCATCATCTGCCTCACCCTCACGCTGATCAACCTCGCGAGCCTCGCCATCGCGCTGCGCCGGCTCGGGCGGCCGGATCCCGAGCCGGCGATGCTCGCGGACGTCCCGGTCACGATCGTGCGGCCGGTCTGCGGCCTCGAGACCTACAGCGAGGAGACCCTGACCTCGAGCTTCCGCCTCGCCTATCCGGCCTACGAGCTGGTCTTCTGCGTCGCCCGCGCCACCGACCCGATCGTGCCGCTCGTCGAGCGGCTGATCGCCGGTCACCCCTCCGTGCCGGCCCGGCTGATCGTCGGCGAGGAGCGCGTGAGCGACAACCCGAAGCTCAATAACTGCATCCGCGGCTGGGAGGCGGCGCGCCACGACTGGATCGTCCTGGCCGATTCGAACGTGCTGATGCCGCCGGACTACGTCCAGCGCCTGCGCGCGGCCTGGCGGCCCGAGACCGGCCTCGTCTGCTCGACGCCGATCGGCACGCGGCCCGGCAGCTTCTGGGCCGAGGTCGAGTGCGCCTTCCTCAACACCCTCCAGGCCCGGTGGCAGTACGTCGGCGAGGCCCTGGGCCTCGGCTTCGCGCAAGGAAAGAGCATGCTCTGGCACCGGCCGCTGCTCGAGGCGAAGGGCGGCATCCGGGCGCTCGCCGCCGAGATCGCCGAGGACGCCGCCGCGACCAAGCTGGTGCGGGCGATGGGCCGGCAGGTCCACCTCGTCGCCTCGCCCTTCGCCCAGCCCCTCGGGCCCCGGCGGGCGGGCGAGGTGTGGTCGCGCCAGCTGCGCTGGGCGCGGCTGCGCCGCGTCACCTTCCCGCTGTTCTTCGCCCCCGAGATCGGCACCGGCGCGGTGATCCCGATGCTCGCGGCCTATCCGGCGGCCGGCGGCGGGCTCCCCGGCCTCGCGGCGATGCTCGGGACGGCGGCCGCCTGGTACGGCGCCGAATGGCGGCTCGCCGCCCGCAACGGCTGGCCGCGCTCCCCGCGCTTCCCGCTCGCCTGCCTCGCCCGCGACCTGCTGTTCGTGCCGATCTGGCTCGCCGCCTGGGTCGCCCGCGACATCGTCTGGCGCGGCAACGCGATGGATATCCGGACGAAGGACATCCGGACCAAGCCCGCCCGCCTCGGCGCCGACGCCTCGGCGGCGTGACCTCCATCGGCCGCTTGCATCGGCCGCTTGCATCGGCCGCTTGACGGCCGGCGCGGACGGGATCAGGCTCCCGTTCGCGCTCCACCGTTCGCGGGCAGCGCGGCACCGACGGAGGAAGGCATGACGCCACCCATGAGGCGGGCCGCGACGATCGCCCCGGCACCCGTTCGGGCCGAGGCGTAGCGGCAGATCCAGCGGATGACGGGGCGGAGGCGGCCCCCACGGGGCGGTGAAGCCACGCGCTCGCGTGCGCCTTCCGGTGACCGATGAGCCCCGACCTCGGCCGCCTCCGCTCTGGTATCCGGCGTACCCGCGACGCCGGTCTCCGATGTTCTTCCTCGGCGCGAAGCCCTCCGCGTCATCCTGCGGCTCGTCGGAGGCGACGACCCGGGAGCCGCCGACGGCTCCGGAGAATGCGGCACGCCCGCCATCTCATCCTGGATCGTCGGCGCTGATGGATACCGGGCTCCGCTGCGCAGCCCTGGGATGGCGCGGAGGCCATCGGGACGTCGCGCCGACAGGATGCTCGTCCGGGCTGCCGACCGGTGCGGTCGGGCAACCCGCTCACACCCCCGGCACCGTCCAGATCCGCGTCAGCCGCGCGAGACGCACCAGGGCGTGCTGGAAGCGTTCCGAGGCGTCCTCGAGCCGCACGTGGATCCCGAGCGCGCTCAGGCTGACCACGCGGGCCTCGACCTCGCCGATCGACGCCGCCTCGATCCGGATCGCCGCGCCGGGACCGAGCGGAATCGCCGCCACCGGCGCCAGCAGCAGCCCGCCGCGGCTCAGGTTCAGGATCTCGGTGCGGTAGCTCCGATCGCCGTGGCGCAGCCGGGCCGACAGGGTGACGGGGAAGCGCCGGTCGCGACGCCGCTCGCCGCCGTTCCGCGCCTCGGCGACGAGGCCCACCGACCCTGGGGAAACCGGACCGGTTCGTGGCGTGTGGGGCGTGGCGTTCATACGGTCCGTGGTCGCAGAGAGAGGTTAAGTCCCGTTTAATGAATTGACGGTTAACCATCATCTGACAACTTTTCGTTCTTCCCGAGATCGCCGCGACATGACGATGGGTTCCGACACGAAGCCGCATCCGGTGGTCCTCCGGGCACGGAGAAGGGCGGTGCGCGGCGCCGGGCCGGACCGCCGTCATGGCGCGTGAGGTCATGGCGCGTGAGGTCATGGCGCGTGAGGTCATGGCGCGTGAGCCGACGCGCGCCGGCTGGCGCGCCGCCCTCGCGCGGCTGTTCGGGGGCGGGAGCGCCGCGCGGCTTCTCGCCGCCTGCCCCGACCTCGTCGCCGAGATCGACCGCTCCGGCCGGCTCGTCGGCGCCTCGCCGGCGAGCCGGGCGCTGACCGGCCGCCCGCCCGACACCCTCGCGGGCCTCGTCCTCGCCGACCTCGTCCATCCCGAGGACCGCGCCGGCCTCGCGACGCTCCTCGCCGGGGGCGGCGCCCTGGTGCACCGCCTCGCCCATGCCGACGGGCGCTGGATCTGGGTCGAGACCCGGCTGTCGGCGCAAGGCCCGCCCTTCGTCGCGACGATCCGCGACGCCGCCGCGCGCCAGGACACCGAGGCCTCGCTGCGGGCGAGCCGGGCGCATTACCGCGCGCTCGCCGACACGCTGCCCCAGCTCGTCTGGATGGAGCGCACCGATACCGGCGAGACCGTCTACGCCAACCCGGCCTTCGAGCGCTATTTCGGCGCGATCGGTCCGGGCCGCGCAGGCCGGGAGGAGCGCTATCACCCCGACGACCGGCCGCGGATCGCCGCCGCCCTCGGGGAGGGCGGCAGCGGCGAGGCGCAGGGGCGCCTGCGCGACCGCGACGGCGCCTATCGCTGGCACCAGCTCTCCTTCCAGCCCCTGCGCAAGGACGACGCGCTCCTCGGCTGGCTCGGCTCGGCCCTCGACATCGACGAGATCCTGGCCGCCCGCAAGGCGCTGGAGGAGACCGGCGACCTCCTGCGGCTGGCCCAGGAGGCGGCCGGCGCCGGCCTGTTCGACCTCGACCTCGTCACCCGCGAGGTCACCCTGGCGCCAGAGAGCGCCCGTCTGCACGGCCTGCCCGGCGACCGGCCGGCGGTGATCGCGCTCGGCGCCTGGCTGCGGCGGCTGGCGCCGCAGGACCGCAAGCCGGCGCTCGCCGCCTTCCGCGGCGCGGTGGCCGGGGGAGGGACCGTCGACATCGCCTTCCGGGTCGTGCTCCCCGGCGGGATGCGCTGGATCCAGGCGATCGGCCGGCTCGGCCGCGATGCCGACGGCCGGGCCCTGCGGGTCACCGGCCTCAACCTCGACATCTCGGCCCGCAAGGACGCGGAGGCCGGCCTCGTCGCCGCCAAGGCCGCGGCGGAGGCGGCGAAGGCCGCCGCCGAGCGGGCGAACGCCGCCAAGACCGACTTCCTGTCGGCGATGAGCCACGAGATCCGCACGCCGCTCAACGCGGTGATCGGCTTCACGGGCCTGCTCGCCCAGGCCGAGGGGCTGGAGCCGGAGCTCCGGCGCTACGCGGCTCTCGCGCGCTCCTCGGCGGGCGGCCTCCTGACGCTCGTCAACGACATCCTCGACTTCTCGTCGGTGGAGGCCGGGGCGGTGACCTTGCGCCGCGACCCGTTCGCGATCGAGGCCCTGGCCGAGGCCTGCCTCGGCGTCGTCGGGGGTGCGGCCGCCGAGAAGAGCCTCGCGGTGACGAGCGCGATCGACGCGAGCCTGCCGCGCCGCCTCGTCGGCGACGAGGCGCGGCTGCGCCAGATCCTCATCAACCTCCTCAACAACGCGGTGAAGTTCACGCCCCGCGGCAGCGTCGCCCTCTCGCTGCGCCACGAGGGCAGCGGCCGGGCCGGCGAGCGCATCCGCCTCAGCGTCGCCGATACCGGCATCGGCATCCCGGCCGACAAGCAGAACCGGCTGTTCGAGCGCTTCTCCCAGGTCGACAGCTCGATCCGCCGCGACTACGGCGGGACCGGCCTCGGGCTGGCGATCAGCCGCCGCCTCGTCGAGGCGATGGGCGGCGAGATCGGGGTGATCTCGCAGGCCGGGTGCGGCTCGACCTTCTGGTTCACCCTGACCCTGCCCCGGGCCGAGGACCAGGCGGCGCCGGAACCCCGCCCCGCCGCCGTGCCGGGGCGCCGGGGCCGCATCCTCCTCGTCGAGGACATCGAGGTGAACCGCGAGCTCGCCTGCCTGACCCTGCGGGCCGCCGGCCACAGCGTCGACGTCGCCGTCGACGGCTTCCAGGCGGTGCGGGCGGTCGAGGCTGGCACCTACGACCTCGTGCTGATGGACGTCCAGATGCCGGGCCTCGACGGCACGATGGCGACCCGGCTGATCCGGTGCCTGCCGGGCGAGGCCGCGCGGGTGCCGGTGATCGCCATGACCGCCAACGTGCTGCCCGACCAGGTGCAGTCGTTCCGCGACGCCGGGATGGACGACCACCTCGGCAAGCCGTTCACCCCGGCCGAGCTCGCCGCGATGCTCGCGCGATGGCTCGACCGCGGCCCGGCCGCGCCGCCCGCCGCGGACGAGCCCGCGGCGCTCGACCACGCGCTCTACGACGGCGTGCGCGCCATCCTGCCGCCGGAGGCGGTGCGCCGGCTGCTCGGCCACCTCGCCGATCAGGTCGCCGGGGCGCTCGCCGGGGACGGAACCGACGCGGCTGACCGGGCGCGCCTGCGCTTCGAGGCGCACGGCCTCGTCTCGGCGGCCGGCATGCTCGGGTTCGCGGCGCTCTCGCGGGCTTGCGCCGAGATCGAGGCCTGCGACGAGGACGAGGTCGCCCGCGACGGGGCGGCCTTCGCGATGGCGCTCGCGCGCGCCCGCGCCCGCTGCGCCGCCGCCTCGTTCGAGATCCGGCGCCTGAGGGCCGAGTTGGACGCCGGAACCGCCGCGCCGGCGAACTTCGGCCGTACGGCCTAGGGCGCCACGGGCGGGGAGGGGCTTGCGGTTCGAAAGTATCGGCAGCACGTCGTCCAATGCTCGCGTCCGACGACACACGATTTCGCAAGTCGAGCGCTCCCCCCTTTCTCGTGTGGGAGAGGGGTCGGGGGTGAGGGTGGAGACGGTGCCGAACAAAGCGTCGGCCGTTCCGCTACCAGCACCACGCTCAGCGACCTAACCGGAGGCGTCGCACCCTCACCCCTACCCCTCTCCCACACGGGGGAGGGGATCCCGCGATGTCCCGGAGCTTGGTGAAGCCGGCGCGACGCGCCTGGCCCACCTCCCCCGCCGCGGCTGTGGATGCAAGGCTCCCGTAGGCTTGACGCGCCTCGGCGGGCTACCCCGCCGGCGGAAATTATCCTGAAGGTCGTAAGACTTCATCGCATGGGATGCAGGTCTTCCCGGCAAGGTCCGCTTAACGCTGCACGCCCGATCCTGTCCGTGTCGCAGGGTCTCGTGGCGTATCGACATGCACCGCAATCTCGCTCGCGCCGTGGTCCGGCGCGGCCCACTTCCGTGCGTCCTGGTGGCGGCCGCTCTCGGTGGCCGGCCGGCGTTCGCGGCCGACTGGTATACCGGCGCCGAGCCCGCAGGGGCGCAGGACGCCTGGATCGTCTCGGTCGACACCTCGGCGACCGTGAGCTCGCAGGGCTCGCAATTCGCCGGGGCCACCGCCACCGCGGCGCCGGCGGGCACCCTTCTGAAAAGCGGCCTGCGCCTGCGTGCCGACACGGCGATCGGCTCCTACCGGGCCGGGACCGGGCTCGGCCAGCAGGCGGAGGCGGCCGCGATGATCGGCTACGGCTGGGTCTGGCCGGAGGCGGTGCTGTCGGCCTTCGTCGGCCTCAACGTCCGCCGCAACGAGGTGCCGGGGCTGGAGGCGAGCGTGCGCAACGCCGGCGGCCTCAAGGCCGCGCTCGACGTCTACGCCCGGCCGACCGAGGGCACGATGGTGCACGCCACCGGCACCTATGCCAGCACCTTCAACGCCTATTACGGCCGGGTGCGGGGCGGCGTGGCGGTCATGGGCGGGTTCCTCGGCCCCGAGGTCGCGCTGCTCGGCGACGACTATTACCGGCAGTGGCGGATCGGCGCGCATTGGAGCGGATTCCAGCTCGGCGCGCTGCAATTCGGCCTCGCCGCCGGCTACCTGCACGACCAGGCCCGCAAGGGCGGCCTCTACACCACCGTCGACATGCGGGCGGGATTCTGATGGCCGCCGCTCTCCGCTGGACCGCCTGGGGCCTGTCGGCGCTCCTCACCGTCGGTCTCCTCGTCCAGCCGGTCGGCCCGGAGGCGCAGGCCTGGCTCTGCGGCGGGGCGTGTGCCGGCATGGTGGTGCTCTGGCTCGCCACCCCGCGCCGCGGCCTGCCCCGGCTCGCCTTCCTGGCGCTCGGGACGCTGGTGGTGATCCGCTACGTCTACTGGCGCGTCACCGGCACGCTGCCGTCCCCCGACGACCCGGTCGGCCTCGGCTTCGGGCTCGTGCTGCTCGCCGCCGAGCTCTACTGCGTGCTGATCCTGGCGGTCAGCCTCGTCGTCAACGCCGATCCGCTGGTGCGCGAGACCGCCGCCCTGCCGGCAGATCTGCCCGCCGTCGACGTGCTGATCCCGAGCTACAACGAGCCGGCCTCGATCCTCGCCGTCACCGTCGCGGCGGCGCTCAACCTCGACTACCCGGCCGACAAGCTGACCGTCTGGCTCCTCGACGACGGCGGCACCGACCAGAAGTGCGCCGACACGGACCCGGAGAAGGCAGC
The DNA here is from genome assembly GCF_003173755.1 of Methylobacterium terrae. NCBI lineage: Bacteria > Pseudomonadati > Pseudomonadota > Alphaproteobacteria > Hyphomicrobiales > Methylobacteriaceae > Methylobacterium > Methylobacterium terrae. Next base: position 32,705 of record NZ_CP029553.1, on the reverse strand, counting down.
GGCCGCGCGGGCGCGGCGGGCCGAGCTGCGGGCGCTCTGCGGCGCGCTCGGCGCGCGCTACCTCACGCGGGAGCGCAACGCGCACGCCAAGGCCGGCAACCTCAACAACGGGCTCTCCGCCTCGCAGGGAGAGATCGTGCTGGTGCTCGACGCCGACCACGCGCCGTTCCGCTCGTTCCTCGCCGAGACCGTCGGGCTGTTCTCCCAGGATCCGAACCTGTTCCTGGTCCAGACGCCGCACGTCTTCCTCAACCCGGACCCGATCGAGCGCAACCTGCGCACCTTCGCCAGGATGCCGTCCGAGAACGAGATGTTCTACGGCGTGACCCAGACCGGGCTCGACAAGTGGAACGGCTCGTTCTTCTGCGGCTCGGCGGCGCTCCTGCGGCGGCGGGCCCTCGACGCCGTCGGCGGGTTCTCGGGCATCACCATCACGGAGGATTGCGAGACCGCCCTCGACCTGCACGGCCGGGGCTGGACCAGCGCCTACGTCGCCAAGCCCCTGATCGCGGGCCTGCAGCCCGAGAGCCTGGCCGACTTCGTCGTCCAGCGCTCGCGCTGGTGCCAGGGCATGATCCAGATCCTGATGCTCAAGAACCCGCTGCTGAAGCCGGGTCTGCGGCCGATCCAGCGGCTCGCCTACCTGTCGAGCATGACGTTCTGGTTCTTCCCGCTGCCGCGGCTGATCTTCATGCTGGCGCCGCTGCTGCACATCTTCTTCGACGTCAAGATCTTCGTCTCGTCGGTCGACGAGGCCCTGGCCTACACGGCGACCTACATCGTCGCCAACCTGATGATCCAGAACTACCTCTACGGCCACGTGCGCTGGCCGTTCGTCTCCGAGCTGTACGAGTACGTCCAGGGCGTGTTCCTGGTGCGCTCGATCGTCTCGGTGATCGCCTCGCCCCGGCGCCCGAGCTTCTCGGTCACCGCCAAGGGCGTGAGCCTCGAGCACGACCACCTCTCGGCCCTCGCCTGGCCGTTCTTCGCGATCTTCGCAAGCCTCGCCGCCGGCTGCGGCATGGCGGCGTGGCGCTACCTCTACGAGCCCGGCGTCACCAGCCTGATGCTCGTCGTCGGCCTGTGGTGCGCCTTCAACCTGGTGATCGCCGGCGTAGGCCTCGGCGTCGTGGCGGAGCGCCGCCAGGAGGAGCGCAGTCCGAGCCTGCCGGTCGGCCGTCCGGCCGAGGCCGCGATCGGCGCCGAGCGGCTGGCCGTGATCGTCGAGCGCATGAGCCCCGAGGCCGCGACGCTGCGCCGGGCCGACGGCGCGCCGTTCCCGGCGATGCCGGAGGGCGGCCGCCTCCACGCCGAGGGCGGACCGCCCCTGCGCTTCACCCTCCGGGCGATCACCGGGCCGGACCGGTGCCGCGTCGCCCTCGCGCCGCTGGCGACCGCCGATTACCGCACGCTCGCCGGCCTGATCTACGGCGATGCCGGGGCCCTGCGCGGCTTCCTCGACGGGCGCCGGCGCCACCGCGACCTCGTCACCGGCACCCTGCGCTTCCTCGCCTGGGGCGTCGCCGAGCCGGTGCGGGCTCTGTCCTACCTCGGCAAGGCCGCGCCGCCGGCCGTTCGGGCTCCCGCCGCGCGGGAAAGGCCGATCGCCACGGTCCCCGCCGCCACGGTCCACGCCGCCTTGGCACCCGCCGCGACGGAGGCGGCCGAGCCGGCGCCGCAGCTGATCCTCGCCGCCGAGATCGCCCGGGAGCGTCCGGTCGACGCGCCCGTCGCCACCGCACCGGCGGCCCCGGTCGTGCCGGCGCCCGTTCCGATCGTCGCCCCGGCGACCGTGCGGGGGGAGGGAGCGTCCGCCCCCGTCCCGGTTCCGGCCCTCGCTGAAGCGATTTCTGCCCCCGAGGCGCCGGCGGCCGAGGCGGAGTGGCGCGCCGCCATCTCCGACCTCCTCGCCGCCGCGTCCTCCCCCGAGGCGGCCACGCTCGACGCGACGGCCTGGGCCGAGAGCATCCGGGCGCTCGCCGGGGCCGGGTCGGCGCCGGTCGTCGTCGCGCCGCCCCACCGCGTGCCGCCCGTCCAGGCCGCTCCTGCCGGCGATGCCCGCGACCTCATCGCCGCGTTGCGCGACGCGCTCGCGGCCTCGCGCAACGCCGCCTGAGGAGCCCGAACCATGCGCATCCTCCCCCCGGCGCTCGGCGCCCTCCTGTGCGGCGCGCCCGCCTTCCTGTGCGGCGCGCCAGCCCTGGCCCAGACCTTCTCCGGATTCGGGCCGACCCCCACGATGCTGCTGCCGGGCGCTCCCCCCGGCCCGGTGCCGGCCCCGGCCACCGCCCCGCCGCCCGCCGCGGCGGGCCCGGTCCTGCGGCGCCTCCCCGCCGTCGCGCGCCCGCTGCGGCTCTGGGGCGAGGGCGGCAGCGTGACCTGGCCGCTCTTCGTCACCGCCGCCGAGGCGCGGGCGGGCGGGCGGTTCCAGGTCGGCACCCTCTCGGCGATCTCGGTCCTGCCCGAGGCGTCGAGCCTGCGGATCGGCCTCAACGGCGCCGAGATCGGCCGCACCGCGATCGATGGCGCCCGCGGCCTCACGCTCGACACCGTGACGATCCCGCCGGGCGCCCTGCGCCCGGGCTTCAACGCCCTTTCGATCGCGGTCGAGCAGCGCCACCGCGTCGATTGCACGGTGGCGGCGACCTACGAGCTGTGGACCCAGATCGACACCGAGACCACCGGCCTCGTCTCCGCCGGCGGGGGAGTGGCCGAGCTCGGCGACCTCGCCGCCCTCCGTCCGGGGCCCGACGGCGCCGTGCCGATCCGCCTGATCCAGACCGGCGAGCGCCTGTCCGAGCGCCGCGTCGAGGGCCTGCTCGCCGCCGCCCAGGCGCTCGCGCTCGCCGGCCGCTTCGCGAATCCGGCCGTCGCCTTCGTGCCGGCGCAAGCACCGGTGCCGGCGCAAGCACCGGTGCTTACGCAAGCACCGGTGCCGGCACCCGAGGCCGGGGACGGCGTGGCGCTCGCGGTGGCCCCGGCGGCCGAGCTCGCCCGCAGCCTCGACATCGCGGCCCTCGGCCCGGTCACCGGCCCGCGCCTCGCCCTCATCCCGGGCACGCCGGAGCGCCGCCCGGTCGTCGTCGTCACCGGGGCGAGCGAGGCCGACGTGACGGCGGCGCTGGCGCAGCTGGCCGACCTCGCCGCCGCGAAGCTCAAGGGCACCCCGGAGGGGCTGGCCGCCCTGAGCGCGGCCGGCGGGCGGCGGATCGAGGGCGGCGAGAGCCTGACCCTCGCGGATCTCGGCCTCACCGACGCGGCCGTCACCGGCCGGACCCACCGCCTCACCCTCGATCTCGCCCTGCCGCACGACCTCCTGGCGGCGGATTACGACAAGCTCGCCCTCGACCTCGACGCGACCTACCCGGCCCGCCTCGCGCCGGGCGCGCAGATCGGCCTGGCGATCAACGGCGAGGCGGCCGGCAGCGTCCCCCTCGGGCGGGCCGGCGGCGAGACCCTGCGCCGGCGCACGGTCTTCCTGCCGCTGCGCCTGCTGCGCCCCGGTCTCAACCGGATCGACCTCGTCGCCGAGCTGCCCCGGGACCGGGACCAGGCCTGCGCGGCGCCGGCCGGCGAGCGCCTGCTGCTGCGCGCCAGCACCCGCCTGACCGTTCCCCGCCTGGCCCGGATCGCCCGCCAGCCCGACCTCGCCGCCACCGCGGCCGCGGGGTTCCCCTACCGGCCGGAGGCGCGCGGCCGCGCCCCGACCCTCGCGGTGCCGGCCCCGGACCGCGACACGATGGCGGCCGCCGCCACGCTCGCGACCCGCCTCGGCCTCGCCGCCGGGCGTCCGATCCCCTTCGCCTTCGCGGCCGGGCGCGCGGGCATCCTCGGCCCGACCCTGGTGGTGGCCGCGGCCCGCAGCCTCGACGCGCCGCTCGTGACCGCGGCCGGCCTCGACCCGCAGGCCCTGCGCGACGCCTGGGCGCTGCGCGACTCCCCGGCCCGGCGCCGATCCTCGGCCCCGGGTGACGAAATCTCGGCACCCGACGCGGGAGCGGCCGCCCGCCGCCGGCTCCTGCGCCTCGGCGCGCCCCCGGGCTGCCGCGGGCCGGCGGCATCGGATCCCGGCGCGCCGAATGCCGGTGTCGCACAGGCCGCCCTCGCCCTCGCCCAGGCCGTGACCGGGCCGGCGCCGGACGACGTGCTGACCCTCGTCACCGCCCCGACCCCGGCGGGCCTGAGCGAGGCGGTCGGCTGCCTCGTCCAGCCCCAGGTCTGGAGCCGCCTCCGCGGCGGCCACGCCCTCATGGCGCCCGACGGCGCGGTGACGGCGAGCCCGCCGGAGAACGCCCGCTACGTCGCGACGGCCCCGGCCTCGTTCGGCAACCTGCGCCGCGTCGCCGCCGGCTGGCTCTCCCTCAACGGCGGGGTCTACGCCCTGCTGGCGCTCGCCTGCGCCGGGCTGCTCGCCGCCTCGACCCACCGGCTGGTGCGCAACCTCGGCAGGAGGACGTCGTGAGAGTGCGCGTTCCGAGGCCGAAGGTGACGCGAATCCTCGCCGTCCTTCTCGCCCTGCTCGGCCCGTGCGTCACCGCCGCCGCCCAGACGGCGCCGCTCGCCGACAGCGAGGGCTGGCGCGCCTACAAGGCCCGCTTCGTCACCGAGTCCGGCCGGGTGGTCGATACCGGCAACAACGGCATCAGCCACAGCGAGGGCCAGGGCTACGGCATGCTCCTCGCCGCGATGGCCGGCGACCGGACCACCTTCGAGCGGATCTGGACCTGGACCCGCGCCAACCTGATGGTGCGCGACGACCAGCTCGTCGCCTGGCGCTGGGAGCCCGACCGGCGTCCGGCGGTCGCCGACATGAACGACGCCGCCGACGGCGACCTCCTGGTCGCCTGGGCGCTGGCCGAGGCGGTGGCGGCGTGGGGCGACCCCTCGCACCGGGTCGCCGGCCGGCGCATCGCGGTCGAGCTCGGGCGCAAGCTGATCCTGCCGCGGGCCGCCCACGGGCCGCTGCTGCTGCCGGCGGTGGCGGGCTTCTCCGCCGAGGACCGGCCCGACGGCCCGGTGGTCAACCTCTCGTACTGGATCTTCCCGGCCTTCGACCGGATGCCGCTCCTCGCCCCCGAATTCGACTGGGCCGGGCTCGACCGCAGCGGCCGCCGGCTGATCCGCGCCGCCCGCTTCGGCCCGGCGCGCCTGCCGAGCGAGTGGATTTCCCTCGCCGGGGCGCCGCGCCCGGCCGACGGCTTTCCGGCCGAGTTCGCCTACAACGCCCTCCGGATTCCGCTCTACCTCGCCATGGCGGGGACGACCGAGGCCGACCTCTACGCGCCCTTCCTGGACCTCTGGCCGCGGCCGGAAGCCGGGCTCGCCCTCGTCGAGGTGGCGAGCGGCCGGGTCACCGCCCGGCTCGCCGAATCCGGCTACGGCGCGATTCCCGCCCTCGCCGCCTGCGCCGCGAAGGCCGTGCCGTTCCCGCCCGGCCTCACCCGGGTGCGGGCCGAGAGCGAGCACTACTACCCGGCGACCCTGCAGCTCCTGGCGCTGGCCACCCTGAAGACGAGGTATCCCGCATGCGCGCCGCGCTGATCCTCGCCCTCGGCCCCGCGCTCCTCGCCGGTGCGCCGCCGGCTCTCGCGGCCGAGCGGCCCGACGAGACGGCCCTGCGCTACTACGCCTCGCAGGCCCGGACCGAGCGGGTGGCCGCGGAGGCCGAGCGCCTCGCCCGCCGCTTCCCGGGCTGGACGCCGCCCGCCGACCTCTGGTCCGCCGAGCCGGGCGCGGAGGACGAGGACGGGTTCTGGAACCTCCTGAATGCCGACCGCCTCGACGCCCTGCGCGGGGCCATGGCCGAGCGCGCCCGGACCGAGCCCGGCTGGACACCCTCGGGGGCGCTCGCCGGCGCCCTCGCCCGCCGGATCCTGCGCGACGAGGTGCGGGCCTCGGGCAAGGCCGGGCGCTGGAGCGACCTCGCGACCCTCTTCGACCGGCGCCGGCCGGAGATCGAGGCCGGCGACGCGGAGGTGGCCTGGACGGTCGCCGAGGCGCTCGCCCGCACCGACCGGGCGCCGGAGGCCGTGGCCCTGTTCGGCGCCGGCCTCGCGTCCCCCCGCGCCAGCGCGGGCGAGCGCCGGGCCGGCCTCCTGCGGGCGCTCCCTCTGCTGCCGATGGCCGAGATCGACCGTCTCGCCGCCGGCATCCCGGCCGACGACCTCGCGCCGGTCCGCATCGACCTGATCCGCGCCCGCATCGCCGCCGTGCTGCACGACGAGGCCGGGCAGGCGGTGCGGCCGGACGACCTCGCCGCCTTCCAGGCCTACGCGGCGGCCGCCCCCGACGCCGATCAGGCCGGCCTCGTGGCCTGGTACGCCTTCAAGCGCAGCGACCTGCCGGAGGCGCTCGCCTGGTTCAAGCGCGCCATCGCCCGCGGCGGCGACGCGATGGTGGCGCACGGCCTCGCCCACACCCTGCTGCGCCTCGGCCTGCGCCGGGAGGCCGAGGACGTGGCCTATGCCTGGCGCGAGCCGCTGGTGAACAACGCGCTCCTGTTCATCGACATCCTGGAGCGCGACCTGACCCGGGCCGTGCCTCCGGCGATCGAGCCCGAGCGCCTGCGCCGCTACGCCGAGGTCACCGCCGCCACCGCCTCGGGCGAGGGCGCGCAGGCGCTCGCCTGGTACGCCACCAACACCTGCCAGTTCGATGCGGCCCTGGCCTGGTTCCGCCGCGCCGTGGCCTGGTTCCCCAAGGAGGCCACGGTCTACGGCTACGCCCTGGCACTGCAGCGGGCCGGGCAGCAGCGCGCCTTCGTCGAGGTGGTCAACCGCTACGACGGGCTTTTTCCGCGGGTGGTCGGCCTGCTGTTCGCGGCCCGCTCCGAGCGGAACTCGCCCTGCGATCCGGGCCCGGCCCGCCCCGCCGAGCCGGCCGCCCGCGGCGCCTATCTCGACCTCGCCCCCAGGGCGGAGCCGCGCGGGCGCGTGCCCCAGCCCGACGCCCTCGAGGCGGCGTCCGCCCCGCTCGTGCGCCGGAGCGACTTTCCGCTGGCGGTGGCGATGGAGAACGACCTGCGCGCCGCCCCCGCCGGCAGCCCGGTCGCCCTCGCCCCGCCGCGGGCTGCGGCGCGCGGTCCGACCACCGCGCGGCGGGTCCCTGGGGTCGGGCCGATGCCCTACGAGCGCTTCGGCTTCGCGCTCCTGCCGGCCTGGACCGGCGAGACCGGCCCGAGCGCGCCGAGCGCCGCCGAGCGTCCCGCCCCCCTCGGCACCCTGTGGTCGGCGAGGCAGGCGGTGCCCGCCGACCCGCCGGCCCGGCCGGACACCGCCACCACCGGCGCCCTCGCCGCCGCGACCCGAAGGACCCTGCCGTGATCCGCCCGCTCGTCCTCGCCGCCGCGGCCCTCGCGCTCGCCGCCTGCACCGCGCAGGAGCGTCCCGCGGGACCGCTCTTCGCCAGCCTCGACGCGTCGCTGCCGCCCGCCCCGGTCCGCCGGGCCCGGGCGACGCCGGTCGTCGTCCTGCCGGCCTGGATCGGACGGCCCGTCGCCCTGCGCGAGCGCGACGGCCCCGGCGGCTTCGAGCAGGCGCTCACCCTGGCGGCGCCCGGGCGGAGCGGCGGCCGCGACGACCTGGTGCTGGTCTCGAGCCCGCGCGCGGGCGCCCTCGATGCCGCCCTCGGCGGGAAGCCGACCGAGGCCGGCATCCGCGCCGAGATCGCCGCCGCCTTCCCGGGCGTGGCGATGCAGGTCGTCACC